>CALHWY010000030.1 GCA_938040055.1 uncultured Endomicrobiia bacterium | reverse complement strand
TTTCTTTTGCTTT
Source organism: uncultured Endomicrobiia bacterium (assembly GCA_938040055.1). GTDB lineage: Bacteria > Elusimicrobiota > Endomicrobiia > Endomicrobiales > Endomicrobiaceae > Endomicrobium_B. The sequence continues at coordinate 74,119 of CALHWY010000030.1, read as the reverse complement.
TATTTCCTCGGCCTTTTTGCGTTCCGCCTCTGTTTTTGCTTCCTCACGAGCCCTTTTTTTTGCTTCCGAGGCTTCTCTTTTCTCTCTTTCGGCTTCCGCTTCCCTTTCGGCCTCGGCTTTTTTTATAGCGAGCTCGGCGGCTTTCGCCTCCTGCTCTAAACGCTCTTTCTCTTCCCGCTCATATTTCTTTCTCTCCTGCTCAAGCTTTACTCTCTCTTGTTCTATTTTGCGCTTCTCTTCTTCAAGGCTTTTCTTTTCCTGTTCAATGCGCTCTCTTTGCTCACGAACAAATTCATCTTCGGATACAGGTTCTTCGCCGGAGCCCGCTCCGGCTTCTTCCGGCGCGCTCTTTTCTTCTTTCCCGGCCATCTCTTCAACCGGTTCCTGGTCCGAAAGCACAACCTTTTTCTTCACTCTGGAATTTTTCTGAGTTCTGTAAACTACTTTCTTTTCCTGAGCATATAAGGAAAAAACAGAGGAAAATATAAAAATAACTATTAAAATCAATACGGGCAACTTTTTTTTCATTTCAATCCTTCCGCATTTTATAAATTTCATATAAAATATAGCACAACTGGAGACAATTTGCAAAATATATTTGAATTTTGAGGCATTATTTATAAAATTTTTTCAGCAAAAAAAATATTTTTTCCGCCATTTTCGTATTTTATGGCGTCTAAATGCCTTTTTCTTTGTTTTTAAAACTTTTGTCAGAAAGCAAAACAGGCGGATATTTTCCGCGGTTCAAAATATTTCGTTTAAAAGACCGCTTTAAGCGGCTCTTTTACTCAACAGAATGAGCGCGAGTTGAAATAATCGGAGAGAGTGAAAAAAATGTGGTGGAATTGTCGCTCCCTTCGCGGGAGAATATATGTAAGACTTATTCTTTATACGGCGGAACTTTTTTGTCGGTATTTTAATAAAAACCGTCAAAGCCAAATACAAAATTCCACTGTCCGGCAGATTAAAGCGTGTTTTAATATCAATTCCTGCCGCGACAAAAAAGTTTTAAATAAACTGAAAGTGCGGAGTATCGGAAAATTTCATAATACCGAAAGCGTTTTTCGGCATTTTCAGAAACATTTTTGCAATGCAAAAACAACATGGTTTTAAATTTTATTTTTCTTTTCGGGCAAAAATGAGCGGCAAAATTCCGCTCCCGATTTTCAGGAATCCGACATCCTGATATTAAATTATATATAGGTATATGAGAAATGGCGCTAAAACGTATAATCATCTCATTTTTCATATCTTTTTTAATTTTTTTGCATATGATTTTATTCTTCACCGGCTTGTTTTTAATTTTCAAAATTTCCGTGGCGAGAGATATAATTAACAGCTTCTTTGTAGTTCTTGTTTTTTTACACAAGTCCGTTTTTTATTTTAGAAAATACGGATTTTTGCGGACAAAAAAAGTCCCGCGCAAAAAAAGAACGCATTATCAAGCCGCTTTAAACGGCAAGCGCCCATAAGTCATGACCGGCGGGGCCGCACATGCGGTTTTATATACGACAAAAAAAAACGCATACTAAGTGCGGGAAAGATGAAAAATGTTCAGAGTTATTTTATATACGGCACAAAAAAAGCCCCGCATAATACTTTTTATTTCCGGCAAAAGCAGCCTCATGCCTTTATATATACAACAAAAAAAGCCCCCGTATTAATACGGGGGCTTTAATTTGCTTATATTCTTTTTTATCAATATTCCGGCATAGGAGGCATTCCGCCGCCCATAGGCATCTTAGAGTTTTTTTCAGGAATATCGGTAACCAAGGTTTCAGTCGTAAGCACAAGTCCTGCTATTGAAGCCGCATTTTCAAGAGCGGTTCTTGTAACTTTTGCAGGATCGACTATGCCGGCTTTTATCATATCGACATATTCATTGCTGTCGGCGTTATATCCGTAAGTCGCGTCCTTGGAACTTTTCACTTTATCGACGACGACTGAAGCTTCTATGCCGGCATTTTCCACTATCATTCTGATAGGGCTTTCAAGAGCTTTAAGAACAATGGCTATGCCGGTAGCTTCGTCATTATCAGCGGCTTTCACTTTTTCAAGCACCGACTGCGCTTTTAAAAGAGCTACGCCTCCTCCGGCGACTATTCCTTCTTCAACGCCGGCTCTTGTGGCGTTTAAAGCGTCTTCGACTTTAAATTTCTTCGTTTTCATCTCGGCTTCCGTCGCCGCGCCCACATTGATTACAGCCACTCCGCCAACAAGCTTAGCGAGCCTTTCCTGAAGTTTTTCTTTATCATAATCGGATTTTGTGTCTTCAATCTGCTTGCGGATAGTGCCTATCCTGGCTTCTATTTCTTTCTTATCGCCCAAGCCGGAAACTATAGTCGTGTTTTCTTTGTCGACTACAACTCTTTTCGCCTGTCCGAGCATTTCAATCGTCGCGCCGTCAAGCTTGAGTCCCGTTTCTTCGGAAATTACCGTTCCGCCGGTAAGAATGGCTATATCCTGAAGCATATCCTTTCTTCTGTCGCCGAATCCCGGAGCCTTGACCGCCATAACTTTTAAGGTTCCCCTGATTTTGTTGACGACCAAAGTCGCAAGGGCTTCGCCTTCTATGTCTTCCGCTATCAGCATGAAAGCTCTTCCTGTCTGCACCACTTTTTCAAGAAGCGGAAGAATTTCCTGCATAGAGCTTATTTTTTTATCGGTAATTATTATATAGGGTTCTTCAAGAATGCCCTGCATTCTTTCCGTGTCGGTTACGAAATAAGGGGAGCTGTAGCCTCTGTCAAACTGCATGCCCTCCACCACATCAAGAGTGGTATCCGAAGATTTTCCTTCCTCAACGGTAATAACTCCGTCTTTGCCCACTTTCTCCATAGCGTCCGCGATAAGATTTCCGATTTCTTTGTCGCTGGCCGAAATCGAGGCGATCTGCGCTATTTCTTCTTTATTTTTTACCTGTTTCGCTATTTTTTTGACCTCGTCGATAACGGCGGAAGTGGCTTTTTCAATGCCTTTTTTTATGTGATTGGCATTGGCGCCCGCAGTGATATTTTTAAGTCCTTCGTTTATCATAGCCTGGGCGAGAACCGTCGCCGTCGTTGTGCCGTCGCCGGCGATATCATTGGTTTTGGAAGCGACTTCTTTTACAAGCTGCGCCCCCATATTTTCAAAAGGATCTTCCAGTTCTATTTCTTTCGCTATTGTCACGCCGTCATTTGTCACCGTAGGGGAACCGAACTTCTTGTCAAGCACCACATATCTGCCTTTGGGGCCGAGAGTTACTTTAACGGCATTTGCGAGTTTGTCAACGCCGTTTTTCATAGCCTTGCGCGCTTCATCATTGTAAATTAACTGTTTTGCCATATTTTTATCTCCTTATATATTACGGTTTCTTTTATTTATTCTTTACTCTATTATTCCGAGAATATCGTCCTGCGGCATTATAAGATACTGCACATCGTCAATCTTTACTTCTGTTCCGGAATATTTTCCGTAAAGAACTTTGTCGCCCGCTTTGACGTCTAAGGCTATTATTTTGCCGTCATCTGTAGTTTTGCCTTTTCCGACGGCTATAACTTCGCCTTCCTGCGGCTTTTCTTTTGCGGTGTCGGGAATAATAATCCCGCCTTTTTTTACTTCTTTCGCCTCCGCCGGCTTAACTAAAATTTTGTCACCTAATGGTCTGATCATCTCTTGCTCCTCCTTGCAATATTTATATTTCTCATTAATGATAGCGCTCATATATTATTAGCGCTAGCATATTTCGATTGCTGATTATACAATATTATTTTTTGTTCTGTCAATACCTTATATTCCGATATAGGCTCCGAAGCTGATATTGGACTGTTTATCGTAGACAGACAGGGAAACGGTTATATTCAAAAGATGCATATTTATATCGGCTCCGGCGCCGCAGCCGAATCCGTTTTCCCTTGAGGAAAGATATGAATAAGAGGAAGACAGCGGCTTTAAAGCGGTAATATCATAGGTTAAAAAGACATAAGGCTGTATATGGGGAATCAAGCCGAAATATGCCGTTGTTCCCGTTTTAAGATTCCAGATATTGAACTTGCCGGACTCATTTTCATCGCAGACCAGATAGTTATACACGGACTGGACGGAAACCGAAGGTATATAAATTTTCTCCGCGCTGTCCACAATTTTGTATCTTAAACCTCCGCCGAAAAGAGCGGAACCGTTAAAATAAGAAAATCTTGCGATCGCTTCACATCTTTCGATAAATTCCAGTTCCGCCTGGGCAACGGGATAGTATATCGCGGAATTTCCCGAAGTTTTTACTATTATATTTGAGCCGGAAACTTCCTGATAAGACATTTTAAGACTGAGATTAAGATTACTGCCGCTTATGCCCGGATTTCCCCCGATGCCGTAAGAACCTCCGGATATCGCCTGGCCGATATCTTTTGTGAAAGCCTCAAGATATCTCCGGGCGGTTTTTTCCGAGGCCGCGCTGTTTAAAACATAATCGAAAGCGTCATAAGGGCCGGCAAGCGCCGCTCCTTCGCAAAGCAAAGCCGTCAAAAAAAACGAAAAAACTTTTTTCAGCATTAATTTGCTCCGTAAAACATATTTTAACTTTCGTCCGCCGCGCCGTTATTAAAAAGCCGTCCGGGAAAACGCGAATCAATATGAATTTCAGCCTGTTTATTTTGTCACAAACCCCGGTGCAAAACTCCGCAAATGCGGCGACAGCTTCAAAAACCGAAAAACGCATCCGTTTCCGCCGGCCGCAACGGATAAAGACATGCCGCGCTAAAAAAAAACGCATATTCCGCCTTTTACCGTCAAAAAAACTTTTGCACAAGGCAAGAGCAGCTAAGCCCATTTTCTTTTCGACGCGGTTTATTGCGGCGGATTTATAAAGAAGCGTCCAAAAAACACCGGAATCCGGCGCTTTTCGGCCGGGCAAAGTTTGAAAGCCCGCAAAGTTTATCAAAACCGTCTCTTTTTGCGACAAAAAGCCGTTTTTACAAGCGCCGGGGAAAAAAATATTTTCAAATTCATTAAGACATCCGACGCCGGACCCCGCCGGCATGGGAAAATATTATAAAAATACCTGCAAACTCGCTAATCCGTCCTGCCCGGACGCGGAAAAAATTCGCGAATGCTTACGGGAAAATTTTCATTTCCCGCTTCTTTTTATTTTTGCAGACTTCTCCCAGATTATCCTTATTCCTTCAAGGGTCAGCTCAGGGCATATGTCTTCTATTTCTTTTATTTCTCCTGACATAAGCTCCGCCAGTCCGCCGGTCGCGATTATATGATTTACTTTCATTTCCTTTTTTATTCTTGAAAGTATTTCTTTTATAAGCCCTATATAACCGAAATAAAGCCCCGACTGTATGCATTCGACGGTATCGGAGCCTATAGCATGCGAAGGTTTTTTCATTTCGACCTGCGGAAGCCTGGCGGTCTTCAGGCTTAAAGAGCGCGCCGAAACGGCCGGGCCCGGCGCTATGGAGCCGCCGAGATACTTTCCTTTCAGATCTATGCAGTCGAAAGTCGTGGCCGTTCCGAAATCAATAACTACGGTTCCTCCTCCGTAAAGGGAATATGCCGCTACGGCATCGGCGATCCTGTCAGCGCCGGCCTCCTGCGCATTTCCGTAACCGAATTTCAGCCCGCCGTTATTTTTGTAATCGACAAAAAAAGCTTTTTTATTAAAATATTTTTTTACAAGTGCCTCAAAAACATTGTTTAATGCCGGAACAACGCTTGCCGCGGCCACATTGGAAACATCTTTTGCGCTGTAACCGCAATAATAAAACAGATCCATAAGCAAAGCGGCATATTCGTCTTCAGTACGGTCTTTATGAGTGGACATTCTCCAAACTTTTACGGGATATTTCGCGTATTTTTCTTTTTCCCGCCTGAAAAGACCTGCGGTTATATTCGTATTTCCGATATCCAAAGCCAAAAGCATAAATACTCCGTTTAAAAAATTAATAATCCGCGCCTGACAAGTTCCGTATTGCCGCCGGCAAAAGCCCGAATCCGGATATAAACGCAAAAATTTTTACAAAACCGGCGAAAAACGCCGGACGCTTTTCAATATACCTCTATAGCGTAATTTTCAATTCTCCGGCCCGGTACAATTGCCGTCCGGCCCGGCAAGGCGCCGGACACGCCAGTTCAGCCTTTTTTAAAAATACTGTTCCCTTCGCTGTCAACCGCTGCGATAAGAGGCATATTTTCGACTTCCAGCTCATATACCGCTTCCGGGCCAAGCTCTTTAAAAGCGATAAGGGAAGCTTTTTTGACTGTTTTTGAAAGCAGGGCGGCGATTCCTCCGGTGGCGACAAGATAAACGGCTTTATGTTTTTTTATCGAATCTGCGACAAAATCTTTTCTCGCGCCTTTTCCTATAAGTATCTTCACACCTTCTTCAAGCATTCTGGGCGTAAAAGCGTCCATTCTCGCCGAAGTCGTCGGACCGCAGGCTCCTATGATGCGTCCCGGCCCCGCGGGAGAAGGGCCGCAGTAATATATGGCGCAGCCTGCCAGTTTAAAAGGCGGCTTTTCGCCGCGCTCAAGCATTTCTACAAGTTTCGCATGGGCAGCGTCTCTTGCGGTGTAAACCGTGCCTGAAAGATATATCTGCCGTCCCGCTTTTAAAATGCCGGTATCCGAAGCCAGTTCTTTAATATTTATTTTCATATCGCCGTTTTCTTCCCGGGCGCGCAATATTGCGCCGCCGGTTTGGTTTATATGCGCCGTTTTCGCGCCGCCGCCGGTTTTACGTTAAAGATTCCGGACGTATAATCTTTCGCGGCGTAAAATTTTATATGATTATTTTTTTTCTTCTGTCGCAATGGCACTGAATGCTTACCGCTGCTGGCAGAGAGGCTATATGAGCGGGAGCGGTTTCTATAAGCACCGCCAGCGCGGTGGTTTCGCCGCCCATTCCCATGGGCCCTATGCCCAAAGCATTTACCGCAGACAGCAGTTCCCGTTCTTTTTCGCTATAAAAAGAGTCCGGATTATGCGAGCTTAAATCTCTTAAAAGAGCCGTCTTCGCCAATTTTCCCACTGAAGCGAAATCCCCGCCTATGCCGACCCCTATAACCAGCGGCGGACAGGCATTTTTTCCTTTATCTTTGACGGCGTTTAAAACGAATTCTTTAACCCCGTCCCAGCCCGCGGAAGGTTCCAGCATTTTCAAAGCGCTGGCATTTTCGCTGCCGCCCCCTTTGGGAAGAAAAGCTATCTCGATTTTATCTCCGTCAACAAGATCAATGTAGATATTGGCCGGAGTATTGTCGCCCGTATTTTCTCTTCTAAGCGGATCGGAAACCACGGATTTTCTCAGATAATTGTTTTTATATCCCGCGGCAACGCCTTTGTTTATCGCGTCATATATATTGCCGCCCTCAATCAGGACTTCCCTGCCGAGCTTTACGAAAACATTAGCCGTTCCGGTGTCCTGGCAAAGAGGAATTTTTTCCCGCGCGGCTATAACCGCGTTTTCTATAATATCGCCGAGAATGCTTTTTGAAACGCCTTCTTCCCTGCCGGCAAATTCTTTAAGCTTTTCAATTACGTCATGCGGCAAGTCAAAATTAGCCCGGCCGCAAAGTTTTTCCATTTCACGCGATAGGGTATCCGCGGTTACGGTTCGCATATAAAATCCTATTTAAACTTTTTGATATAACCTTTTTGCATCATTGTTTGGGTAATGCCGCGGCTTCTTTTTATCATATCGCAAGCCTGCGCAAACAAAGCGTCTTTCGTCATCTTTCTCGCAGCCACTTTTTCTTTTATAGCTCTCATTCCTACGGCGGCGGCGACTTTCGGAAATATTTTCCAGTCATCCATCGCGGGAAGTATTTTGTCGGGTCTTATTTTATTTCCGGCAATGCAGGACGCCAGCTCAACGGCGGCCGTAATAGCCATGGTGTCGGTTATAGTTGAAGCTCTTACGTCCAAAACTCCGCGGAAAACGCCCGGAAAACCCAGAGAATTATTGACCTGGTTCGCAAAATCGCTTCTTCCGGTGGCGACTACGGCCGCTCCCGCTTCTTTTGCTTCCCACGGCCATATTTCCGGAACGGGATTGGCGCAGGCAAAAACTATAGGATTTTTTGCCATTGACCCGATCCATTCTTTTTTAATTATATCCGGCCCGGGAGTTGAAAGAGCGATAACCGCATCCGCGTTTTCCATAGCCTCCCTGATATATCCCTCAACGCCGCCCGCATTGGTTTCGACGGCCATCGCCCATTTTTCGGGATGCGATTCTTTTAGTTCCGTTCTTCCTTTATGCAGCGTCCCTTTCGAGTCGGTCATTATTATATTTCCGGGCTTTACGCCGTAAAGCATCAGGAGACGGGCAATGCAGATATTGGCCGAACCCGCCCCGATCAAAGCCACTCTGACCTTAGCGGTCTTTTTGCCCACCACTTTAAGCGCATTGATAAAACCCGCAAGAGTTACAAGAGCCGTGCCCTGCTGGTCGTCATGCCATACGGGTATACGACATTCTTTTCTTAAGGTTTGGAGTATCGGAAAACATTTCGGCTGGGATATGTCTTCAAGATTGACTCCGCCGAAAGAAGGCTGGAGTATTTTTACGGTTTCGATTATTTTATCCTTGTCCTTTGTCGCAAGACAAATCGGATAAGCGTCGACTCCGCCGAGATATTTGTAAAGAAGAGCTTTCCCCTCCATTACCGGCATTCCCGCTTCCGGACCGATGTCTCCCAGCCCCAAAACTCTTGTCCCGTCGCTCACAACGGCTACGCTGTTCCATTTATTGGTATATTCATACGCGAGTTCCGGCTTTTTATTTATATCGGAACATACAGCGGCCACGCCAGGGCTGTACCATACCGAAAAATCATTGAAATCTTTAATCCTGCATTTGGGCACCACTTCTATTTTCCCTTTATAAAAAGGGTGCATTTTTCTTGCAAGAACCGCGGGCTCCTGTGCTGCTTTCAAAAGCTTTTTTACGTCCTGTTTCTTCTTCATCTTATTCTCCTGATACGCAAGTAAATTGTTTATGCCGCACGCAAAAAGAAAAGCCCTACCTTTAAGTAAAGCTTTCCGCTATTACGGCTTTCCCGTTATAAAGGATAGTCCCAGTAGACATAATACTTTTTCGACGGTTCGGCGCCTTTGGTGTAATAAGCCTGCGTATTATCTATATTATAATCGGCCGAAAAGCCGTCCGAACCCGTAAAATTGCCCGGTTTGTTACAGACTTTATCGTCAGAATATTCCAGCACGATCTTATAGCTGACCGGCGGATTTGCGGAATTATCGGTTCCCGTGATTTCAATTTTGCCGCCGTTTATGGAAAACTCGTCGGCCGGTTTGGGAGTATAATCGGCTCCGGTAACTTTGATTTTTCCGTTAATGCCGTATACGGCGACGTCGACCCGGCGATCGACGCCGGCAAAATCCTGCACATAAAGAGGAAACGGCGCCGGTTTATTTATGGAAGCGCCTTTTGCCGTAAGATATCCGGGAGAACTTATAATGACCGTAAAATCGAATTTCTCGCCCGTTCTTACGGTCGTGTCGGTCTGTCTGAATTCTATGTCGAACTGATGGGAAGGTTTTCCCGCGCCGGCGGCTGTCGCCGTTACTTTATCCCTTTTTAAAGCTCTAGTGGGAAGAAGGTAAAGTTCGCTGTAAACGGTAACGGTGGAAACATGATGCTCGTTATAATGCCAGTATTTAAATTTCGGCTTGCTCAGATCGGAAGAAGAGATCTCTCCGGTTGTTTCGGCCAGCCCGAATTCAAGGCTTTCAACGTATTTGCCGTCTTTGCCGTATCTTTTTTTAACCGCGCTCTCGTCGGAAAGATAACCGTCCGCGAGATCAAAAGCGAGACGCGCGTAAAAATCGGCTTTTTTCGCCGCAACCGCCATAACGTCCGCATAAGAAACCGGTTTCGGAGCGGGAGGCTCCGGTTTGCTTGAAACAGGATTCGAACAGGCGCTTAAGAGCAATGCCGAAAAAGCCGCCTGCAAAAAAATTGCCGCCTTCTTCATATTTTCCCTCAGATAATTTTCGTACCGTCTTTAAGTTCATACAAATGGCTCTTGTTGAGATTGAACACAAGCTCTATTATCTGATTAGTTTTTGCCTGATTGTGCGCGTCAACCTTGGCGACCATTGTATTTTTCCCGGTATTGAGATGAAGATATATCTCGCTTCCGAGAGGCTCGACGAGTTCTACTGCCGCGCTGAAGCTGCTTACTTCCTTGTTGGCGAGATTATAGAACAATTTGTCGTATATGTCTTCCGGCCTTATTCCCATGACGGCTTTCGCTCCGGCATGCGCCATAACCTTGTCTTTATGCTGTTTGGGCACGGCTATTTCAAAAGTGCCTTCGTTCAGGAAAATTTCGCCGTTTTTATTGACTATGTCGACTTCAAAAAAATTCATCGGAGGGCTTCCGATAAACCCGGCTACGAATTTATTGGTGGGTTCGTCATAAAGCTCTATCGGTCCGGCTATCTGCTGGATAATGCCTTCTTTCATAACGCAGATTCTGTCGCCCATGGTCATGGCTTCCGTCTGGTCATGGGTAACGTATATCATAGTGCTTTGAAGCCTTTCGTGAAGCTTTTTAAGTTCGGCTCTCATCTGTCCTCTGAGTTTGGCGTCAAGATTGGAAAGCGGTTCGTCAAACAAAAACACTTTCGGTTTTCTTACTATCGCTCTTCCTACGGCGACTCTCTGTCTCTGCCCTCCGGAAAGCTGTTTAGGGCGCCTTTCAAGAAGATGCCCTATGCCCAGAATCTCCGCGGCTTCGTTGACTCTCTGGCGTATCTCCTTTTTGCTGTATCCTCTCAGCTTCAGGCCGAAAGCCATATTGTCATATACCGTCATATGAGGATAGAGGGCATAACTCTGAAAAACCATGGCTATATCGCGGTTTTTCGGGGGAATATCATTGACTTTTACGTCGTCTATAAATATTTCGCCTTCCGAAATTTCTTCAAGCCCGGCGACCATACGCAAAGTAGTAGTTTTCCCGCAGCCCGAAGGCCCTACCAGTATGCAAAAAGATTTGTCGGGAATTTCAAGATTAAAATCCTTAACGATATCTAAATTTCCGTAACGTTTCCACACATTTTTGAAGATAATACTGGCCATCTTTCCCCCAACAAAAATTTATTGATTTTTAAATAAAATGCGCGATTATTATATCCTTTTCGCGTATTCAAGTCAAGAAAGCGGGAAAGTCAGCCGCCGTATAAAACGACTTTATTCCTGCCTTCCTGTTTGGCTTTATAAAGCGCTTTGTCCGCATTCCCTATTATCTGCTCTATTGTCTTTCCCCCGTAGGGATAACTGCTGATCCCTATGCTTATGGTCACACTGAACTGTTCGCCTTTCTCGCGGAATTTTTTGCCGGCCGCGGCGGCATTGATTTCATAAGCCACCGAACGCGCCTCATACTGCGTGGCCATAGGCATAAAAGCTATAAACTCCTCCCCTCCGTATCTCCCGACAAGGTCTCCGGGACGAACGCAGTCCACAAGTATTTTGGCTATCGAACAAAGAACTTTGTCGCCCGCAAGATGCCCGTATTTGTCGTTTACTTTCTTAAAATGGTCTATATCCATCATAAGTATGCAGAAGCCTCCCGCATAGCGCTTTTCTCTCCTGATTTCCGAACGAAGCCTTTCCATAAAATATCTTTTAAGGTAAAGCCCGGTTAAACCGTCATTTCTGGAACGCTCGCTGACCTCGGCAAAAAGACTTACCCTTTTTGCTCCCAGCGATATTTGCGGGCACATAATGGCGCCTTCCTGCGTATAACGCGAAACATAAGCCTTCTCCACGACAAGCAGAATGCAGCCTAAAAGCTTGTTCTCTATTTTCAAAGGCCAGAAAACCACGCTTTCGCCGCGGCCGCAGAAAGCGGGAACTTCCGCAGCTATATACCTTTGTTCCAGTTCCAGATGTTTATTGTTTTCAATATATTTTATCCATTCGTTTTTGTGATAAGCTTTTGAAAAAGCCGCCGGAACCCATCCCCCTTTATTTCTTAAAAATATATTCACGCTTATCACTCCCGCGCGGCCGCAAACGGCTCTCATCACTTTCTCCAGGAAATCCTGCTCGTATATGCTTTTCAACAGATCCCTGCCCGTGATATAAAGCTGCATTATGCGCTCTATGTTTTTTTCATACTTCTGCCTTTCTTCGCAAGAATATGAATGCTCTATAAGAATTTCCGTATATTTTTCTTTAAGCCCGGCATTTTTCGCCGACAGTTTGTTTCTTTCTTTCGCGGTTTTGTCCGCGAAATAAAAAGGAATGGGTATTACCGACAGAAAAAGAACCACGGAAAAAACATACACCAGCAGATGTCCGTCCGCGTATTTGATCATAAAAAAAGAAGCCAGAAGACTGCCCACGATCACGGCTTCTTTAATCCATCTTGCGTAGCATAATCCCGCAAGCATGACGGAATAAGCCCAGACTATCATCCCCGTTTCTCCGGGGATCAAAGAGTATAAAAGAAATAAAACAAAAACGGTAATTAAAAGCCGCGTATATTTATTGTCCATTTTGAAACCCCGCGACGCAGTTTCTGCCCGCCTTTTTCGCTTCATAAAGCGCCCTGTCGGCTTTTTTAATTATTTCATCTTCAACCGCGGCCGTTTTTTTATTGAGTTCCGCAAAACCTATGCTCACGGTTATTCGCACCTGTACCGGATGATAACTTTCTATTGGAAGAAAAAACCTCTCTTTTTCAATGCTGGACCTTATTTCTTCAAGAACTTTTTCCGCTTCTTTTTCGTCGGTATGCAGCATTATCACGCCGAACTCTTCCCCGCCGTATCTTGAAAGAAGATCGGTCTCCCTGAACCTTCCTCTCAAAAGAGCCGCGACCTGCCGCAATATGACGTCTCCGGCCTGATGCCCGTAAGCGTCGTTTATTTTTTTAAAGAAATCTATATCGAGTATGGCGACCGAAAGGGGCACCCTGTTGCTCTTTGAACGCTTCATCTCTTCTTTCAGTCTTTCTTTGAAATAGCTTTGCGTATATAATCCCGTAAGCCCGTCGGTAATGGCAAGATCCTGTATCTTAAGGTAAAGATAAGCATTGTTTAAAACGGTGCTGACTATTCCGGATAAAATCGAAAGAAGGCGCAAATCTGCGTCTTTGAAAGCGTTCTTTTTCGAGGCGGTTCCCCTGAGTATTCCCCAGAAAACGCCGTTGACTTCCACCGGGACCGCTATTATGGAGAAATACCTGTTTTGCATAGTTGGAAAACGTCTGTCGGATGACAAATCCGTGACTATCAATGGCATTCCCGTAGTTTTTATATATTTGGCAAATATGTCTCCGTAAACGTTTTTTTTAAGTTTCCAGTTTCCCTTGCCTATAAATCTTTCCGCCAGATCGCCCGATTTTTCTATTATTTCCTGCTCGTTAAGCGAAGCTTCGAAGCTTTGGATCATCCTTCCCATCGTCTGAAAATTTTCTATCTGCTGTATTATTGCGGACGTTCTTTTATTGTTTTCGGCAATCTCCGAATCTTTAAGGGTTATCTCTCTGTCAAGAATATCGAATTCTTCCTGCATTTTATTCTGCATTGAAACATATTTGAGCCTGTAAAGCTCAAGAACAAAATAAAACGCCGCAAGCCAGACGATTTCAAGCATGACAAGAAGCATTGACACGGCATTGTGCACGAACATTATCCCCAGAAAAGCCGCAGCCGCCGCAAAAGCCGCAAGCACCCCGCTGTGAATATATCCGGAAAAATAATACAAAGCCGCAACAAGTATCGCCACCAAAGGAAAAACCGGCACGGGATTTTTGAAGAAAAACACCGCCCAGACGACAAAAAGTATTCCCGCTATCACAGGCATGCCTATTGACGACAATATGTAAAGAAGATTTTTGCCGACCTTATTTTCTTTCATTTTTAAAATTTTTATATTTCTCCGCCAGACTTTCCTCAACCTTTTTTTTCAGTTTTTTGTCTTCAAATACAAATTCGGCTTTCCAACCTCCGGAAGTGTTATTAGCAGGCCATGCCGTCCACAAACCTCTTTTTCCCTCCATAATCCTGCATTCCACCTCCAGAAGCTCTTCAAAAATAACCGAGGCAAAAGCTTTTATGCTTCCCTCTTTTTTATTTAAAGAAAATTTATTTATCCGGAAATTTGTGCCGCCTTCAAACGCTTCGGCTTTTTTTAAGAAAAGCGAATCCGCTATATAATTTCCGTAATCTCTCTTTAACACGGAAAACTGCCTGTAGATTTTTCCTTTCGAACAATAAATCGGAAACTCCGCCTCTTTCGCACCGTTTTTGATTTTCAAAGCGATATTTTTAACGGCGACGGCATTGTTAAGCACAATATCGTATTTGCCGCCGCCGTCTTTGCTTTCCTGCAAAGCGGTTATTTTTAAATTGCGGCCGGCAAAAACCGGCAAACCGTATAGCAGCAGCAAAACGGCGCATAAAATTTTGACCGTTCTTTCCATTTTTTAATTATAACCCAAACGGAGTTCGGCTTTCAATATTATTGTTGAAAATAGTTTTAACTTGTGCTAACATATGTAACATGCGATGGTGAAACAGCGTGCATGCTTTTTGCTGTTTGAAATTTTATCAGAGCTTGTCAAAGGAAACAATTTTGCAAATATTTTAACGGACCGCGGACTGCATAATAAACCGTCAAAAGCGCCGCGAACCGCAACGGAGCCGCTTATGAAAAAATTTAATTCAAAGAAGCTTGAATTGATGAGAAGAGAAAGACATCTTACCCAGGACGAGCTGGCTAAAGAGCTTAACATTTCAAGAGTCACCGTAAACTACTGGGAAAATGAAAAAAGAACTCCCAATGTCTATGAAGTTTCAAAGCTCGCGAAGTTTTTTAATATAAGCGAAGAACAGCTTATTTACGATTCCAAAAGCAATGAAGCCGTCGTCAGAAAAAACGCTCTTCTGGCTTTGAAAGATCTTGAAAAAAACCCTAAATGGCTTGCGGAAAAGCTGAAACTGCCGGCGAATTCTGTTGAAAACTGGCTTGGAGGAAGGCATCCTTTAAGCAGACTTCAGATAGACAGGATTATAACCATCCTCAAAGAGGCCGGAATAAATATAATCGAAAGTTTTGAAGCTACTTACAGCATGCCCATACCCACGAAAATAGTCAATATTCCGCTTATGAATACGACGGAAGGAAGAAAGGAAGGATTTTTTAAATATTCGGACAATGAATACGAAGATTTTATTGAGCTTCCCATAAGCCTTTTTTCGGACGCGAATTTCGTCGTATGCTGCAAAAGCGGCAATATGCTTCCCGAAATACCGGAAAATTCTTTTTGCGTAATAAAAAAAATGATAAGCCCGTTAAACGATAAAAATATGCTTATCAAAACCGATATGGGCTACACCATCGCAAAAATCTCCGTGCAGAAAGGCAGAATAACGGCATCGCATATAAATTCAAAAGAAAAAGAAATCAAAACCAACAAACTTGAAATAATAGGAAAAGTTCTGGGGCACTTTTCAAAAGAAAACTGAAAAGACCGGGACAACGGCATAAAAAATTCCGGGCTTTCGAAATTTTAAAGTTTCGGAATGCATTATAAAACCCGACAAAAAAGCTTTCGGCAAAAACCGGAGGCTTTTTTATTTTTCGCGCAGCCGGATTAGAACTTCCGGCAATAAAAGCGCAAAAAAGCGGGCGGACGGCGGTTATTTTACCGAATACGAAAAGAATGCGGCAAAATTTTCCGCGAAAACATAAGCACGAAAGGGCATATATTTATGCGGGAAATAATATAATTGTGCTGAATCTTTTCAACCTTAAGCTTGGATTCGAGATCCGTAAAAGCCGTTTGCCGCAAAAACCGTACGACGGGAAAGCCGTTTTAACCGCAGTCCGCAAAAATTTCGCCGGAACGGCGCGCCGACATAAGTTTCATCCGGCTTAAATTCCAGCCTTTAAAAAAATCGCGCCGGACGCATATTCGGACCGCACATATGCAAATCCCCGCCGGATACCGCCTTAAAACATTATGCCGCAATCCGCCGGAGCGGGCGGGGCGGTTAAGATTTAAGAACGCCTTTTGTCACGGAACTCGGAAATGATTACAGACGCTGCCAAAACCGAAACGATGACCGCCAAAGAGGCGGGGGTGGGTATATGGTAAAAAGGAGATATTATCATTTTAACTCCGACGAAGATCAGTATAAAAGCAACGCCGTAATGCAAAAGCCGGAACCGCGCCGCAAGACTGGAAAGAAGAAAATACAAAGATCTTAATCCTATAACGGCAAAAATATTGGACGTGTAAACTATAAACGTGTCTCTTGAAATCGATAACACCGCCGGGATGGAATCTACGGCGAAGATTATATCGCTCATTTCCACGACGACAACCGACGCCAGCATCGGAGTGGCGTACAAAATTCCTCCCTCTCTTATAAAAAATTTGTCAGTGCCGTGTTCGGCTTTGAAAGGATAAATCTTTTTTAAAGCCCTGTAAGCGATATTTCCGGAAGGATCAATTTTTTCGTCTTTTTTCGCCATCATTTTAACAGCCGTCAGAATAAGGATTATTCCGAAAACATATATTATCCACGTAAACGCGTTTATAAGCTGCACGCCTATGAAAACAAACAAAAATCTCAGCAATACGGCTCCTATAATGCCGTACATAAGCACTTTCGGCTGACGGCGTTTCGGAACGGCGAAATAAGAAAATATCATAAGAAAAACGAACATATTGTCTACGGATAAAGAATATTCGACTAAATAGCCCGTAACATATTCCAAAGCCATTGCGGGAGTAAAGACAAAATATATAGCGGCCCCGAAAGACAGCGCCAAAGCGGCCCATGCGCAGACCATAACCGCCGCTTCTTTCATACTGACATTGCCCTGATGTTTGTTTAATATGACAAGATCTATAAACAAAGCGGCCGCTACAACTGCCCAGAAAGCGATCCACATAATCAAATGATGATTCATTATTTATCCGGCCTCTTGAAATATGATATTTAAAAACACCGCCCAAAACCTTCAAAGGCGGTATTTTAATTTGACTGTAATTTCAAAATTCATCTTTCGCGCGTCCGCAAAAGCGCGGTTATTGCTGACGGCATAAAAACATTCCAGAAAACCCGCCCTTAAAAAATCTGCCGTAAATCAGCTCTCTCTTTCCGCCATCGCTTTTTTTCATCCGTATTACCGAACTTCCGGTTTTACCCTAAAATGATATCTTTCCTTTCCCGCCGGCCGCGGAATATCTTAAAAAATCCAGCTTCCGTCTTCATGCGGGAATATAAGGACTTTCGGTTTTATGCGCGCTAAAAACTCCGGAAACAGCGCGCGCCCCGAATGTCGCGGATAAATTTTTGCGGCGGCAATTTCCGCTTCATCGGCAAAAAACCCGGCGCAGACGGACCCCGTTCGTTTTCAAACTTTTCTTTTTATTTAAATTCAGCTATCTCTTCAATGCTTTTTCTTGCCGCGCGCGCGGAAGTTTGCTCCGTTTCTTTCGGATATCCTAAAGTTATAAGACATTCGATTTTGTGCGAAGAAGGTATTTTCAGTATTTTTTTTATTTCTTTTCCCCTGAACCAGCCTATATAACATGTTCCCAGCCCCAGTTCTTCGGCTTTTAAAACCAGATGCTCGCACGCTATTCCCAGATCGATAAGATGATAGTCGACGTCCTGGATCTTTTCCGCCACTTTGTGCACAAAAAATTTTGTCAGGCTGCAAACGGCTATAATAACCGGAGCGTCTTGGGCCCATCTGTTTGCGACGACAAGATTATTGAGCCCTTCTTTGACCACATCTTCTTTAAGACGCGGATTTTCCACAACGATGAATTTCCACGGCTGGGCATTGCATGCCGAAGGCGCAAGGCGGGCGGCCTCAAGAAGCAGCATAATTTTCTCTTTTTCGACGGGATCGCTCTTATAATTTCTTGTGCTTTTCCGCCCTTTTATTATTTCGTCAAGAGTTTTCATTTGCGCATCCCTAAAAAAATTATTTTGTGACGTTAAACCTGAATTCAATTATGTCGCCGTCTTTAACTATATAATCTTTGCCTTCGCTCCTTAAAAGTCCGGCGTCTCTGACGGCCTTTTCGCTTCCGAGCCTGTAAAGATCGTTAAAACTCATTACCTCCGCTCTTATAAAGCCTCTTTCAAAGTCGGAATGTATAACTCCGGCGGCCTGCGGAGCCAAAAAGCCTTTTTTTATCGTCCATGCGCGCGTCTCGCTTTCTCCGGCGGTTAAAAAAGTCGCAAGGCCCAGAAGTTCGTATCCGGCTTTTATAAGACGGCTCAGCCCCGCTTCTTCAATGCCGAGATCTTTTAAAAATATTTCTCTGTCGCCGTCGGACAATTCGGAAAGCTCGGCTTCAATCTTTGCGCAAACCGAAATAGCCTGCGCGCCTTCTTTCGCCGCTTTCGCCGCGACCGCCCCTGTATGTACATTATCCATGTGCGAGGGCTCCCCCTCGGCGACATTGCAGACATATAAAACGGGTTTTGCCGTTATAAGAAAAAAATCTCTAAGAATAAGTTTTTCGTCTTCGTTAAACGGCAAAGTTCTGGCGGGATTTCCCGCTTCAAGATGAGCTTTCGCCTTAAGCGCAAACTCTCTTTGCGCGATAATTTTTTTGTCATTAAGCCTTATGCCTTTTTCAAGCCTTTCAAGTTTTTTGTCCACCGCTTCCATATCCGCCAGAATAAGTTCCGTCTCAATTATCTCAATATCCCTCAAAGGATCAACCCCGCCCATGACATGCGTTATGCCGCCGCTTTCAAAACATCTTACCACATGCACTATGGCGGCGGTTTCTCTTATATGCGCCAAGAACTGATTGCCTAGACCTTCCCCGCGCGAGGCGCCTTTAACAAGTCCGGCTATATCCACAAATTCGACGGCCGCGGGAATTTTTTTCTTCGAACGGTATACTTTTTCAAGGAAATCCAGTCTTTTGTCCGGAACCGTGACAACTCCCACATTGGGATCAATTGTGCAGAAAGGGTAGTTCGCGACTTCCGCGCCCGCTTTTGTTATGGCATTAAACAATGTTGATTTTCCCACATTCGGCAAACCTACTATGCCCAGTTTCATATAATCCTCTGTATAAGTTTATTGTAAGCGTTTATTATACAATTTCCGCGCGGCAAAAGAAATCGGCGGAAAGCAAAAACAATCGCGAAAGCGGCAAAAGACGCTTTTTGCGCGCGGTTTTTGCCGGCGCTTGATTTTTCCGCGTTTATGTTAACCCGCACGCAATGCAAAGCCATTTTTTTAAACCGCATAAACGGGTTCAGAAAACTTTCATAATATTTTCCGCGTTTTCAAACATTGTAATATCCCGGGACAAAAACAGTCTGCGGCGGCATTTTTTACGCATTAAGTCCGCCGCAGGCAAAAATAATAAAGTTTACTCCTATGCGGCCGAAAGCATTTCACGCATCAATTTCGGAGACGGACGCATCTCGTCCGGAACTTTCAGTTCCGCGCCGCCTTCATAATACAGAGGCGGCAGCAATCCGATTTTTCCTTTTTTAACCGGAACGCCGGGCATATGTTTTTTGAGGCGCTTTAAAACCACGCCATCATTATTTATTCTCTCTAGAAGTTCTGCGATAAAAGCTTCTTTTTCTATAATATCGCCGTATTCGGAAGGCAAAGAAAGTACGATATTGCTATTTCTGCTTTCTTTAAAGCGCACGCTGACAGACTCGTTTTTGTCAGGATGAACGATATTTACCACTATGGAATTTTTATCATTTTCCGGCCAATCTTCCGCTGTCAGAATTATATTATATTGTCTCTCGACATAAACGGGAGAAGCCGGAGAAGCATTTTCCAGCGTGGTAATGGCTCTTCTCTGAAGAATGAAAAGATGCCCCTTTTCGTCAAACGCAAACTCGACATCTACGGGATAGCCCGCGTTGCTTTCCAAAGCCATTACTATTTCCGAGAGATATTTGATTTCCTTAGCGTCCAGAACTCTCTTGTTGACGCCTTCGGCGACAGGCCGGAGTTCCGTTCCGTCGTCGGCGGCCACAATGCGCAGATTTTTTTCCGCTACGGAATAATCGATCGCCTCTCCTTTTTCCAGATCCGCGATTATCGTGTCAGGCGTCACGGTGTTTGACACGACCCCTTCCCCGAGCCCGTATGCAACTTCTATAGTCGCTCTTCCGTATTTATCTCTGCTGAACACAACCCCCGATTTGGCGGAATTTACCATTTCCTGTATCAAGACCGCCGGTTTTACGACTTTCCCGTTCTCGGCCATATATTCTATGCTCCGGTCGGAATAGAAAGATTTCCAGCATTCTTCGATATGTGAAAATATTTTGCCGCGCTCTTTGTTAAGCATGCTTTCTCCCATTCCGGCATAAGCCCTGTTTTCTCCGTCTTCCCCCACTCCCGAAGATCTCACGCAATATTTGACGCCGTCTTTAAGCAGTTCCCGGATTTTGCCGCCGAGCTCTTCCCTGGCTTTTGCGTATTTTTCTTCAAGATTTTCCCCGCCTATGAGATTCTTTATTTCGGCAGCCGCCTCTTTCGCTGCGGCGATATCTTTTTTATTGACGGCGTCTCTGAATTTTTCGGACAGCTCTTTATATTTCCCGGACTTTCCGGTACTTTCAAAATAAATATCAAATACGTTTGCGCTTATTCCTATTCCCATAGGAACCGAAACATTAAAATTGTTTTTTATTTTGAGCTGTCTGTACATAGAAGCGAGCTCCGTGGTTTTTGAACCGAATCTGAAAATATCCTCATAATATATTTCGTCGAAAAAGGATATTTCATTGTCTATATCGGCGGTTTTGCGCCTGGACTGATAGCCGCCCAGTATTTTATCGATTTCGGAAATGACTTCCATAAGCTCTTTTTTAATATTGCGGAGATCTTCTCTCGTTTCGGCGTCCGCGACATAATAATTATACACGGCGGCCCGAAGCTGTATTTTAACCATTTCTCCTATATCGCCTTCACTGAGATTTTTTTTGTTTGCGTATCTTTTCGCCATTCTTATGACCTCGCTGACATATTCATAAACTTTGTCTCTTATTTTTTTCTCCGAATCCAATTCCGTAATTCTTGCCAGCAAGCGTTTTTTTACCGCCTCGTTTTCTTTGTCGGTCTTTATAAAACTCAGTTTGCTTATCAGCTTATCGTATATCCCGTAAGCTATGTTTATGTTTTCCGTTCTCTCAAGCGTATCCAGAGCCTCTTCGATAATGCGCATTTTTTCATTGAAATATCCCTCATTAAGCTCTTTTACTTTGTTTTTGACGACTTCCGGCATTTTGACCGTCCCGTCTCCGAAAAGAGCGTCGAGCATCTTTTTGAGGCGGACGTTGCCGGTTATCTGAAAATACGCGTATTCGACAAGCTTTCCGATTTTTTCGTCGTCTTTGTATTTTCCGAAAAAAACCGACAATCCGTCGGCGTCCGCATTGTCTATCGCGGACTGCAGTTCGTCAAGAACCGTTATGTCGATATCGTCAAACAGCAGAATATTTCCGGTTTCTCCGTTAAGCAGCACTCTCGCCCCTTCGGGTATGTTCTTTCTCTGCTCGGCAACCTTTTTAACGCTGGCGTCTCCTATTTTTTCTATGTCGCCGGACTGAACATAATACACGGCGTCGATATATTCCGCGGTCAGCGCGGCGCCGGGAACGATAACGGAAGGTTTCCTGTATTCTCTCGTGGTAATCGCCGCATGGCTTAAAAGTCCGCCGCTGGTAGTGATGATGCCTTTAGCGGTTTCAATGGCTTTCACGTCGTCCGGCGTAGTATACGGCACCACGAGTATATTGTTTTTCCGGACGGACGCTCTGTCAAAAGTAATATCGCCCGCGACATACGTTCCGTCTCCGTCCGAAGTCGGCAGACATATGATTTCAGGGCTTTCGGTTATTCTTAGCCCGGATGTCATGGATTTGCGTATATTTTCTTTTTCCCTTTTGCCGATAAACTCCTGTTCGCTCGGAAGATTAAGCCCGTTTTCGTTTAAAATGTTTACCAGAGCGGCGTTATCAAGTTTTACTCTTCCGTCTTCTCCTACATATTCGCTAAAAGCGTATTTGACGCGGCCGGTCGAGGGGTTCATCAAACCTTGTATAAATATGTTTCCGGAAGGCGTCCGGTATACTCCGCTGACAAACATATAGCTGCCGACAAAACCCAGAGTTCTGTAATTGAATTTGCGCTTGCCCGCAAGATTTATGGTTTTGCTTTGCCTGACAGCCTCGTTTTCATTCTCTTGCGAATTCATTACGGAAGACACGAAAGAATTAATAATATCGTAATTTTCCTCCGGCGCAAGCATGCCGTCCTTATTGACGATTATTCTGCCTTCAATATACGCTCTTTCTATTTCCCGGTTTAAATATTTGTCTATCATGCTTTGAGTAAGCTTTTCTCTTCTGTAACCGTGCGTTTTTATAAGCGGCAGCCCCAAATATTGCAGAATTCCGTTAAAAGTGCCATTTACATAGTCTAAACTTTCCGCAGGAACCCTGTCTTGCACGTCTTTTGTGAAAGCGGTCCTCCCGTTCGGAATGTAATTGTATCCGTACCAGATTTCTCCCGCCATAAATTTCTCGACAAGCCGTTCAAGAATTTCCTCTGAAAAATTGCGCGCGTATCTGTCAAAAACCTCGTCTTCAAGCTGCATATCAAGATTCGTGGAATGTTTAAAAAGCATTATCGTTTTGCCGGCGATGCCAACCAAATCCATCGAATCGTTAAGCCCGGCATTTTTATTTAAAACCGCCTTAAGCCCGCATGTTCCGGGAAGATTTATGTCCGTTCTTGAGTCGGCTTCCACCTGAAATCCGAGCTTTTTCAAAACTTTTTCGAAATATATGACTCTTGCCGAGTTTCCCGTGCTTCTGCCGCCTTCATGGTAATATACGGTCATACCCCGGTCGTTTTCCCCGAAATTGAAAAATATGTCCACGCTGTGAGCAAAAAGGCGCGTGCTCCATACTACCAAAGCTTCTTTGAAAATAAAATTATCTATCGAAACATTCCCTTCGGCAAGTTTTATAAAAAAGTTTTTTACGTCTCTGTTAATATGCTTTTCTCCGGACAGATCGTAACCGACTATTTTCACGTTCTCTCTGCTCGCTTCGTCCTTGTTGTAACCGGAGGCTGTCACGGTACGCACGTCTTCATCGTTCATTTTCTGCAAGTTCGCTATCTGTTTTTTAAAATCGGATATGCTTGTCTGGTGTATGGCGTTGATTAATGTATTAATACCGTCAATCTGATCTATTTTGTCTTCATCCCATTTTCCGATGGTATTCTGCCGTTTGATAAACTGCTCGTTCAAACCGTCCCCGCTGCGGATCTCGTCCATAATCTTTTCTATCGCCCTCATACCCGCTTGTCCGTGTCCTTCATTTATTTTGGTGAGGCTTTCCGCCATCTTTGAAATATTAAACATTATATTCTCAAAATCTCTCACGGGAGATTTTACGGTCAGCTTGGACGCCGCCTCCAAAGCGAGAAAATTGAATTTCAGAACTTCCTGAAGCTTCTCAAATTCCTCGGCTATCGCTTTGATTTTTTCATTGTTTTTATCCGTAACGCCTTTTACGTCCAAGAAAACGGGATTTTTGAAAAAAATCTTCCACTCCGATAACATCTCCTCGGGGATATGTTTAAGAATCCGAGTATAGTTAAAAACAGACATATAATCCTTTTCGGCAAACAGACCGCGGCCAGTGTCCGGTTTGCCGATATATACGTAAGGCGCGGCCACCTCGGATAACATTTCCAGAGAGTGAAAAAGCCCGTTTATTCTCAGCGTATCAAGTTTTTCGGCAAATTCCGTCTGGGCCTTTTGCGCCGTGCGTCCCAAAAGTCTGGCCGCCCTTATGCGCACGGGCATATGCGCGGAATCGTTCTGCGCCAAAGAGTAAAGTCCGTCAATAAGCGCTCCGGCCAGCTTTGTACCGTTTTGCGCGCCGCTGCCGCAGGCGTTTTTTATTATTCCCGAAAGATCGGCGATATCCGCCGCCCGCATAATTATTTCCACGGTATTTTCGGAATAAACGATTTTTTCATCATTTTCCGGAAAGAAAAAAACAAATTCGCGTATTTCAGCTTTGCGGCAGGAATCCACGCACAAATTAAGAGTATCGGCATTGACGCCGAAATCCCTGAACATATCGGACATTATTTCCGCGCTGCCGGGAGCATTGGCGGCGACGGTTTCCAAAACTTTAAAAGCTTTTCCGTTTAATTCGGCCGATTCTTTTTCAACCGATTTTTCATACAGTTTTTTAGCGGTTTCATACAAAGTTTTCCTGATCTGCTTATTTGTTTCGGATTTGCGATGGGAACCGGCTATTATGCGCGCAGTTAAAGGAACAAAAGAATTCATAAATTCGTCTTCCTCAATATTTACCGCTTCTCCGATCTCTTGCAGGCGTTTTATGATATCTTCCGTTATTATCTCCTTTCTTTTATGAACCGAACTCTTTAAAACCGGCGCGACCGCGTCCGCCAAAACCGCCCACTGCGCGTTATTTTCCCTGACTAATTTCAGCGCGAGAGTCAGCAGAATAAGAACCTGGCGTTCGGCAAGAATCATGGTCGTATCATTTATCTTGTCCGTTAAAAACTCCAGCTCTTTCACGGATTCTTTTCTCTGTTTTTCGTCTTCGGTGTCCGAAAAATTTATTTTTTTCAATTTTTTCACTGTCTCGGACAAACCGTCCGCAAGCTCGGCGTCGACTCCGTCCCTGGCTATGGAAAGAAAATATTTTTTTGTTTCGCCGTATCTGCTTAAAACCAATTCTTTCGCCCCGTAAGGGATTTTCTCATTATTGATATATTTATAGCGGTAAAGCGAGCGTATGATTTTAAAAGCGTATTTTGTGGAAAAAGGATACATCAGGGAGAAAAAAGCAACCATTTTCGTTCTTAAGTCCGATTCCCAGTTTGAAATATTGTTGTCATTGTGATGCTCCGGCGAAGCGTTTTTATACTTTTCGTTAGATTCCCATCTTTCGTCAAAAGACTTCAAAAATCTCGAAAACAAAGAATCTTCCGCTTCGGAGCCGTCTTCAAAATACAGAGAAAGCTGCATAAATTTAATGTTTACATCTCCGGTATATTTGCCGGAATTTTTATTATCTTTTTCAATGAAAGGCGCCAGTTGTTCAAGGACGCCGCGCACTACGGCTTTCTTTTGCGCGGCGGACATATCTTCCGTAAGAGAATCCATTTTGCTTTCCGCATCCCTGAGAACCGCATTGTTTTTTTCATCTCTGTATTGCAACCCGCGGAGGGCATTTCCAAGTTCTTTGCTAAGAACGTCAAACACGGTTGCGGAAATCTCATCATAAACAGTCTCGCCCGTTTCCTCGTATCTGACATATTTTCCGGCTTTTTCCAAAGCTTTGCGCATATCCGCCAGAAAAACGCCGTAATATTCATTTCCGGCTTTGAGCTCTTCCGTCAAAAGCAGCCTGTATAATTCGTTAATCTGCCGCGCGGCGGCCGCATATTTTTCATCGACGGGCATGCCGCCGGCCTCCCTGAGTTTTTCCACGACCGCGTTAAAACGCGCTTTGAGTTCATCCGCCACTTCCCATGAGCCGGAATAATTTCCGTATGTTTTCCCGTTTACCAGATATTCCAATTCCTCAACCATATCGTCATAATTTTCAAGAGCCGCCTCTTTCGGGGCTTTTTCAGCCGCGTTTAAAACAAATCCTCTGAGTTTTCCCGACAGGACAAAAGCATTATTAAGAACATGCGCCAAAACGCTGACGCCGTAAGCCGCGAAAGGAGCCGCCGCCGCAGCGGTTATCAGAAAAACGGCCGTCAGAAATATTGAAGAAAAGAAAATATATCTCATCCGCGGGTCGGAAAAATAAAAATTTACGTTTGCGGATTTATTTTTGATATTGTGCAAAAAAGTGAAGAGAAAAACTCCGGTCGCCACGGTAACCGCCGCCGGAACAAATGAAACGGGATTTGAAAAAAACGCTCCCGCCAAAACGAAAGGAAGAAACCTGAATACGGCTTCTTCAATAACCGGCGCGGCTATTACCGTATAAAATTTATAGAACGGGGTTTTAGCATTCTTAAAAAAACCGTCGGGCATCGACAAAAGCCTTTTTCCCCGCCAGCGAGTTTCCCCGCCGCTTTCGCCGGAAAGCGTCCTGAATTTATTTCCGGAAAATTCATACCTTGCCGGAATTTCGTTGCCGCCGGTTTTATTTTTGTATACGACGGAAACCGTCATCTTTCCGTCTTTAAAAGCGTCTATTTCCCATTTTGAAACGACAATGTCGTCTCCGGAACGTTTATTTATAAACTCTTTCTGCACGAATTCATACAATTGCGTCTTTTTTGCGTCATTATCCGCAAAAGAGATGTTTGAAAGAGCGGAAAACGCCCCGCTTATGACTTTAGGAAGACTTTCGTTTATCCGTTCCGACATAAAAGGCTTTATGTTGATAGCGCTTGCGGCTATGGACGAATAACTTTTTATCGTGTCTGCATATATGCCGCGGGCTTCCTCAATGCCGGACGTAACTTTTGGCATTATCGTGACATAGGATATTTTATTGTCGCTAAATATTTTTTCAAGACCGCCGCTGTGGAAACCGCCGGTTATGACTGCTTTTATATTCTTTTTCGCGGCGGTTTTCGCAAAATCGGGACGCCGGCTGTTTTTAAGCAGGAAATCCGCAAAGACCGCATCTCTTTTGACGTTATTGTCATGATATTCGGAAAGCATATCGGCATAAGGGGAAAGTTTTTCAGCCGTATTTTGCGCGAAATACGAACACCATATCCTTTCAAATCTGGCAAAATTACTTCTAAAAAATTCCAGTTCTTCGGCGGTAATATCGGCCGTAAAATATCCCTGTACGGAAGGAATAAAATCAAAAAGAAAAAACACTTCTCTTTCATATTTGGTTTTCCCGAGAGCCGAGTAAAGGTCCTCTTTGATATTTTTTTCCTCCCGTATAAGCTCCACGGGATTTACTTTATCGCTGAATTGCAGATAATTTAAAAAGTTTTTCAAATGCGAAAGCCCCGCTTTCTCGCAAATGGAATATTTCGCGTCGTAGTCCGCCAGTTCGCTGGATATGTCTTCAATATTGGCGAATGAAGCGCTTTTTTGAGAAAGCCGGGTATATTCTTTGTAAGGAATTTTATTTTTAAGTTCGGAAAAGAAAACGCCGAACTGGAAACGCGTTTTTTCGCTGTTTATGCTTTTTGATTTTTTCAAAGACTCGGAATATGCCTTGATAGCCGGATAATCGTCTGTGTCAAACCCCAAAGAAGAGGCCGTTTTTATAAGAGCGGGATAATATTTTTCGGACTTTATTTTGTTTTTATTGAACTTTGATATAAGACTGTCCAATCTTCTGGTATCTTTATTGCCGTAATCTCTTTTGACGGTCAGCATTTCGCCGATAAGAGAATCGCAAATTTCGCTGACTTCAGGTTTTACCGCCATAATTTTATTTAAAAGGGCTATATTCCTGTCATAAAGGGTTTTATCTTCTATGCCTTTTATAAATTTGTCTTTTTTATTTAAAGCTGCATAATATTCCGCGCCGCCGAGATAACCGGACTCGCAAAGTTTTTCAACCGTATTTTTTCCGATTTCCGTAGAGGCGAGCTCCGACAAAAGGCCCGTATCGATTTCTCCGGCCGCGCCTTCGAGAAAAACGCCGTCAAGCCCGTATTTTTCGTCCAGGAAACCCAGAATTTTGCATATATTTTTCTGCGTTTCCCCATGACAGTGCAAATCCTGAATATTGACTATTATCTCATCGCCGCCGAAATATTTTTCAGCGACGATTCTGCCCATGGACGCGGGAATTCTGAAGTCCGCGGCAAAATTTTCCTCCGCCGAAGCATGCGCCGGTTCGGGAACAAAAACGGAAGAAATCAAAAGGCTCAGACAGATAAAAACCGAAACCGCTTTTTTAAAATCTTTTAAGCGCAGACAAAGTTTGAATAAAAATTTTTCCATAATGTTCCCCATTATTATGCCGCGGCCAAAAGATCCCTGTTCGTTTTTACGGACACGGGACCGCCGCCGCGGATTTCGTTTTCTAAAGGATCGAAATAATTTACCGGCAAAATTCCGATTTCGCCTTCCGCCGCCCTTTGAGCGGCAGCCAGAGGAGCATTGAAGCGTTCTCTCAAAACTCCGTCATTATTCAGTTTTTCGGCAAAAGCTTCCAGGATAGCTTCTGCATAAGCCGCGTATTTGACGTCTATATAGAATTCGCTCACTCCTTTCTTGATACCGCCTCTGTATACGGGCACGGGAGTTTCGTCAAAAACGGGATGGGCGACTACGGCAAAATGATCTTTCATCCCGGAAACGTCTTTTAAAGTAAAAGTTACGGACTGTCCGGGTTCCGCCGCGGCGAAAGAATTGTTAAAAGTCGTCACGGCCCGCCTTTGCAAGATATATATCCTGCCGTCTTTGCCGATTGCAAATTCCACATCTACCGGATATCCGGCGTCCTCTTCAAGCTTACGCTGCAATTCGTCGAGTTTTTCTATTTCTTTCTTTCCGAGAACTCTTTTGTTAAGTTCAGCATCCGCAAGTCTTTCTGTCCTGACTCCGCCTTTTTCAGCGTCAGCCGCGATTTTTTTAATATTTCCCGAAGCTTTCTTATAAATTACCGCGCCTTCAACTCCAGGATGAACGCAGACATGGTCGGGTTCGATTTTTCCCGATACAAGCCCCTCTCCTATGCCCCACACCGCCTCAATAGCGCAGTCGCCCGCTCCGTCTTTGGAAAAAACAACTCCGGCCTTTTGGACGTTTTCCGCCATATCCTGGCTTAAAACGGCGGGATTCAATATCTGTCCGCTTGCGATCATATACTTAATGCTTCTTACTCCGAAAAATGATTTCCATACGTCTTTCACTCTGTAGTAAATCTGATCATACGGCACTTCCAAGAAAGATTCTCCGATTCCGGCGGCGGCAAAAAAAACATTGTCTTCTCCTACGGCAGAACTTCTTACGGCCTGGAGTTTATCTTTCCCGGCCATGCTTTCAACCTTGTCTTTCAGCGCAGGATTGTCATAGGAGTCAATCAGTTTATTTATAATTTCCGCTTTTTTATTTGCCAGTTCTTCATTTCCCTCAAGAACCGCCGAATGAAATTCGTTTTTGGTTTTTTGATAAATTTGCGCTATGTTCGAATCTTCAAAAAACGCTTTTTCAAAAACATCCGTCCCTACCGCAAAACCCTCCGGAACGCCGATCCCGGCGTCTGCAAAAGCATTGTCTTTTGCGAAAGAATGCAGCTTTGCCAAATGCGCAGCTTTGGAACCGAACGAATTTATTTCATAAAAACCGATTTCCCTTAAACTTTTAACGCCCCGTTCCATTATCTCTCCGGCGTTTTCCCCCGAAAGCCCGCGCGCGGCGTAAGCGTCCGTTTTCCGCCTGAGTTCGTTTATGTTCGCTTCTATGGCGGGATTCTCAAAATTTCTCCAGACGGCGGCTATGTCAATAAGTTTCGCGGATTCGTTCAGCTCTTTTCGGGACAGTTCTTTTTTTCCGGCGAGTTTTTTTACTCTCAGAGAAAACTCTCTGACAAACCTGAAATACGTTTTCTGTTTCTGTTTTTTCAGCGCAGAGAGTTCTTTTTTTACAGCTCCGGCAATTCCGAGCGTATCCGGTCCGGAAATGCGCCTCAGTTCTTTTTCGGCTTCGGCTATAAGCTTTAAAGCCGTGCCGGCGTTTCCTGTCTCTTTTATATTAGCTAAAACCGAGTTTGCCCTCTCAAGTATTTCCGCTGCATAAGCGCCGTTGAGTTCGGATATTTTTTCCTGCAAAAAGCCTCCCGCGTCAATATCAAAAAGCGTTTTTATAACAGGCTCAAGCTCTTTTTTGCCGAGGCTTTGGAAATATATAAATTCAATCATCGCCGATATGTTTTGATCTCCCGCATGCGCTTCAAGCAGAGAACGTATCTTCCGCGCGTCCCGCGCGTCGACAGCGCTTTGCAATTCGTCAACAACCGCGCCGTCGATATCATTAAACACCAGCACGCTGCCCGTCTCTCCGTTAATAAGAACACGGCTGCCTTCTTCAAGAACCATTATATTTTCTTTAAGCCCGAGCGTTTCGTAAAGCGCCTCGCCGTCTTTCTTTTTCACGTCCCGCGACGCGCCGTAAAAACGGGCTTCTATTTTATTATCTCTCCATTTCTCTTTTATAACAACAGCAGGTTTTTTCTTCTCTCTGGCGGTTATATTGGCATGGCTCAGCCGTCCTCCGCCCGTCGTTATAATTCCTCTAGCTTTATCGATATCGCCTATGTCGTCGGGAGTCATAAAATTTGCTATCCATATGCCGTCTTGCCGGATGTTTTCTTTCTTATAAACGATTCTTCCCGAAACGTATCCTCCCGGGCCTGATGAAACTCCGAAGCCGGCGATTTCCCTTGAATTTTTGAGCATGACGGCTGTTTTTTTAAGCTCTTTTATGATCATTTCTTTCTCATAAAGGCTTATTTCCGTCTCTCCGGATACATTGTAGCCTTCCTCTTGCAGTTTTGACAAAAGTTCCGCATAAGAAAGCGCGCGGCGGGTTCCGTCAAAAGACACAAACTCCGTATCTGCGCATTTCAAACCCGTCCTTTGCCTGTCGGTTACCGCGCTGACGGAAATAAATCCGTCTTTTACTTTCAACGCTCCGTTTAGCGCGAGCATATTTCCTATATATCCCGCAGGAGAAAAATTCAATTTTTCATAATCGATAAAATTCAAAAGCCCTGCCTGTTCAAAAGACGGATCCGCATTCTTTTTCAGCGCCCGTATTATTTTTTGCATCGGATCATATCCGGCCGCCGGCTTAAGTTCCCCCGTCTTTTTGTCGACTATAAGCCTGCCGTCGGCAAAACGCCTCACTATTTCATGCGGGCTTCTGTCCGCTTTTTCTATAGCGAGATAATCGTACACCTCATCCATGCCTTCATATCCCGCGTTCCGGCGTATTTCGGATATATCCGTTTTTACAAAATATTTTATAAGGCCGGTTATCACTTCCGGAAGTCCCGAAAGCCTGCCTATAAAGTATTCCAAATCCGAAGAAGCCGCTTTAAAATCATCGGGAGACAGACGAGGAATCGACCCGCCGCTTACTCCGCCAAAACCTTTGTCCTCGTCTTTTGTGTTGTCGAATATTCTGTTTATGCCGGTAAAAAATTCTGCGTATTTTTCTCCCGCATTAAGTTTTTCATCTTCGCCTAACATTCCAACCGCCGAAAAGTTGTATATTGTCCCCTGATTGAATTCCGTAATATCAAACCCTAAAGCGGCCAGCTGTGAAGCAAGCTTTATCGCCCTCAGAGCGTTTCCCGAATTAGGTTCCGACTCGGTATATCTTACCCTGACGCCGTCTTCCAAATTATTAAAATCGAACATAACGTCAACGCTGTGCGCTCCGATTTTTTTACTCCATATAAGAACGCCGTCCTTGCCCAGAAAAGAAAATCTGTCATATTTATCCCCGAGCTGCGCAATCTTGGCAAGAAAATCCAGAACTTCGCGGCTCGGTTCTTTTTGTGAAAAATCGTTTACCGTCACGCTAAGCTTTTTTTCCGGGTCTTCCAAATATATCTGGGCGTCATCCTTATCGTCCGTAACATTCCTGAGTTTCATAAATCTTGCTACGGCGGTTTGATGAATCGCGTTGATTAAAGTATGCAGCCGGTTTATATCTTCTATCGATTTCATTTCGTATATGCTCCAGCCGCCGCCGAGGGTTTTGTGCCGCGCGGACATTTCGGGGGTTATGCCGCCGGCGATCGTCTTTTTAATGCGGTTTAAAGACTTTTCCGCCGCGCTCCCGAACGCCAAGTCTATTTTCTTAAAATTTTCCGTCATTTTTTCGACAAAAACGATAGAATCTTCCACCGCCGAATCGCCGCTGCCGTTAAGCTCGGATAAAGCCAGCGCATTATTCTCAAGCAATTGCCTGTAATAATCGAATTTCTCTCCTAAGGATCTGTCGGCAGCCTTAGGATTTCTTTTTGTCATTTTAAAAATTACTTCTTTTCCGGCGTAATTTTCCCCCCGGCGCAAAGACGGAGGCAGCTTGGCGAGAATGCGGTAAAGAGGAGGCAAATAAGGCAAAGAAACTGATTTTTTGAAAATATCGATGCCTATATTCGCATAATACTCTTCTATGTCCTCATCCCTGACCATTATTTTCAAAGGATAAGGCATTTGCTCTCTGGCTTCTTCAAAAGAGCGCACAGAAGGTCTGGACAGCTTTCTCGAACTGTAGTTTCCGAAAGGTTTCTCTTCATAAAGCATCCCGGCAAATTCAAAACTCAGATCTTTATCGAATTCATATATTTCCGCAACGGGAAAAACAAGCACTGAAAAACTCAGGTATATACCGCTGAAACATTCAACGGCGTCTTTGAAAACGGTTCTCGCGAGCGGCTCTGAGGTGCCGCTGCGGTATACAAGAGCGCTTAAAGGCAGCATAGCTTTTAACAAATCTATTTTAAATTTGTAAAAATTTTCAAAAGCCTTAACATCATCCGCAAGCCTGGAAGAAAAATTGTAAAACTCATTGAGCGTTTGGGCGGCCTTTTCGTATTTTTCGTCTGTCCGCATTTTCAGCACCCGTTCGAATTTTTCTACAAGCGCGCCGAATTCGTTTTTCATTTCTCCGCGAAGGCTCCATGGAGCGCCTCCGTAATGTGAAATTTGCAGGTCTTGCATTGATTTTACTTCTTCAATAAAAGCATCCGCCTTTTCATCAAAGAACTCTTCCGCTTTTTTTCTTTTTGCGGTGCTTCCTGAATAAAACAGACTCAAAACCGGATTGTCCGTTTTATTTTTCAGGCTCAAGATATTATTTGCGGCATGCATTAAAACGGTCGAGCCGAGGGCGAGAAACGGCATGCCGGGAAAAGCGAACGATATAAGAAGATACGCCGCCGTAAGAAAGCCCGAAGAAACGAAAATTCTTTTCATATCCCTTTTTACGATATGCCTTCCGGCCTTTGCGGAAATTTTATCAATGCGGTCGTGAAGAACGGTAAAAAAAGCGGCTCCGGTCACAAAAAGAGCCGCCGCCGCAAAAAAAACAAATGACGGAGTGCCTTCCGCGTAAGCCGCGATAAGCTCAAAAGGGAGATATCTGAATAATATTTCTTCCGCCACGGGAGCGACAAAAGCGGTAAAGATCTTATACCCCCTTGAAGAAGCGTCTTTAAACATAGCATTCAGCACCGAAAAAGGTTCGACTTTGCGCGCCGCGACGCCGGTCTTTCGCCTTGCCTCGTCATTAATATCCGCGTCAATAATTTTTCCGTCTCTGACACGGTATGTTTTTACCGCGGACGTCTCTCCAGTTTTTTTATTTTTGTATTCCGCGCTGAAAGACATTTCCCGTCCGCTGAATTTATCAATGCTCAGCCTGCCGAGATCTACCTCCCCCACCGCGGTTTTCTTATGTTCCGCCGCGAATTTTTCAATAAAATCAACGAGCCCGGAAATCTTCTCTTTTTCCGACAACCCGTAAAAAAGAGAGGAGTCGGACTTTATGCATCCGTATGCGGCCGCAACAAGTTTCGGCATAGACTCGTTTAAAGCTTCAGACATAAACGGTTTTGTGTTTATGGTATTTTTTATTATGTTCCTGTAACCTTTTACGGTATTGATATAAATGTCATAAGCCTCTTTCGCGTCCGCGGTAATATTCGGGGTGACGATAATATAATTTATTTTCTCTTCGGCAAACAGCTTTTCAAGACCTTTGCTGTGAAATCCTCCGGTTATAATGACTTTCATATCGGCATTGCCGATTTCGCTCTCTATTTTCCTTAACGCCTCTTTTCCCGTATACGCCTCTTTTCCCGAAGCGGGAGAACCGCCAACTGCCCCGTAAAAGATCCGGTCTCTTTTCAGATTGTTTTCATGATACTCATTAAGCATCCGCGCGTATTTATCAAGCTTTTTCGCCGTATTTTCCGGAAAATAAGAGCACCAGAGCTTTCTGAATTTTTTAAAATCCGCATTAAAAGTTTCAAGCTCTTCCGCCGTGATATTAGCGCTGAAATATCCTTTTATCGTGGGAATAAACCCGTTTAAGAAAAGCACCTCGCGCTCATAAACGCTTCTTGCGCAGGCCGAAAAAAGCTCATCTTTTAAAGCTTTTTCCTCCTTGGCGAACTCCATGGGATTAACCTGCCTGTTAAATTCGAGATATTTGAAAAAACCGGACAGATAATGCAGCCCGTTGGAGCCCGTTATATTGTACCGCCTGTCGATTTCGGCAAGCTCGCCGCTTATGTCCTCAAGTCTGGAAAAGCCGCCGCTTCTTTCGGCAAGCTCCGAATATTTGGCGTAGGCGATCAGATCTTTAGCCTTGCTTATAAAAACCGAAAACTGGCGCGCCGCCCCGGAAACGTTTATCTTCGCCGATTGCGGCAAAGAGGCATAGGCGTTTATGTTTTTGTATTTGCTTTCGACGTCTATTCCCGCTTCTTTTCCCATCTTTGCAAGTCTTGAATAAAATTCGCCGGCGCCGATGGTTTTCTTTTCGAATTTTTTGACAAGTCTGCTCAGCTTCTTTACATCGCCGTTCGCATATGCCCGCCTTACAGGCTTTATCTCATGCATAAGCCGCGCGGTAACGGACTCTATTTCGGCGCCGAGATTGATTATTTCGTTTAAAAGTTCTATGTTTCTTTTATAAATTTTCCCGTCTTCAAGACCTTTTATGAATCCGGTTTTGCCGCTGACGGCCGCATAATATTCGGTACCGTCAAGATATCCGCCGTCAACAAGTTTTTCAACGGCGGCGGCCCCGAGTTCGCTTTTTCTTAAGACGGAAATAAGGCCGGTATCCGCTCCGCCCGACGCGCCTTCAAGATAGACGCCGTCAAGCCCTCGCAGCGAATCAATATATCCGAGTATTCCCGCAATATTTCTCTGCACTTCTCCGTGACAGTGCAGATCCTGTATGTTTATTATTATGTCTCCTTTTCCGAAATATCCCGCCGACGTAACCTTTCCGTAAGAAGCAGGAATAATAAAAATGCCGGCATTATCAAGTTTTTGCGCCGCGGAATCTACCGGAAAAACCGCCATGCTCGCAAGCATGGACGCCGCCGTAAACGCGGCGGTTATTTTATTTAAGACCGGCCTTTTGTTTTTTAACACCGCTTATCTCCTTCAACAATAATGAATTTAAAATCCCGCGCTCCGATTTTTTCTTATGCCGCAAGACAAAAGTCCGGATAAGGGAACTGTTGCGCGTATCCTTGCGTCATTGAGGCCTTCGATTTTAAATCTTTCTTCATAAGACAAAACATTCACTTCCCCGCCGGCATAATTCTTTTTCACAACCGCCATGTCACCGACAAGCTCGCCGCAGACAGCCGTTACTTTCTTTTCAAAGCTTATTATATCGCTCAGCAGTTTAAGATTTCCGTTTATAGAGTTCCTCTTTTTCTATGCCTTTTATGAAATTCTTTTTTCACTGGCGCAAAAAATTAAACCCTCCCGGTCTTGCGGTCCGATCCGGGAGGATTTAAAAAACAAACAATTTATTCCGTTTTTAAAAGCAATGCCGTCATATGCGCTTTTTGAAAGTATATAAAAAAGCATGCATTTAAGAAAATCGGAGGCAATGCTTTTGTCAATTCGCTTTCGTTGCCTCCATTGCTGCAGTAAAGGATAAATAAAAGTTTTTTTCGGAAGCGTCCGGCAAAGCTGCATATTGGCGCAATCCGCATTTTTGCTCTGGACAGGATTAAAAAAAACAATGCCGTCTGCCGGGGAATTATCTCTTTCATCGGGCTCCGGCTGACTGTCCGAAGAGGAAACGCCTGACTTTAAAGCAAATTTATTAGAAACTGCCATGCTTATTTTGCTTATGGTTTCGGATACGAATAAAACAGCGGAAAAAACGTCTTTCTGGATTCTTGTTTCAGCGTTTAAATTTACGGATTGCGCGTAAGGAGAGAAAAGAAAATTAAACAATAAAAAAAACGATATTAACAAAGACATCGTCTTTTTAAAAAATACGGACCGCGAGCAATAAAGAAATAAGCGATTTGTCTGCACAAAACCCCTTTAATCCCCCGAAATTACTTACATCATAATTATAGCACTTATGCTTTCAACTTCAATCCGTTTTTCGGAAATTTACATTTATTTTTCAAATATAAATTCAAGACCGCCTATTCTTACCGGATCTCCCGGCCTGCATCCCATTCTTTCAAGTTCGTCCTCAAGACCCATTTTTTTAAGTATATTCTGATAACGCCTTAAAGCTTCCTCTTCGGAAAATTTGGTCATTTCCGTAAGAGTTTCGACTTTTTGCCCGCTGACTACAAAAACGCCGTCTTCTTTGCGGATCTTAAATTCAGGTTCGTAAATATATTTTTTTACGGGAACGGTTTCTATTTCTTCTTCGGCATTGAATTCAACAGGTTTTTCAAGCGTTTTGACGATTTTTGCAAGAAGATTCGAAATCCCGTCGCCCGTCGCGGCCGAAATCATTAAAAAATCCTTGTTTTTTAAATGCTTTTTGAATGTTTTTATATTTTCTGCGCAATCCGTCAAATCCGTTTTGTTCAATGCTATTATCATATGTTTTTTCGTAAGATATTTTGAGTACTTCTTTAATTCATTATTGATTATTTTATAATTTTTATACGGGTCGCAGCCGTCAAAGCCGCTTATATCTATTATATGCACAAGAACTTTAGTGCGCCTTATATGTCTTAAAAATTCAAGTCCCAGCCCCTTTCCCTGATGAGCACCTTCAATAATGCCCGGAATGTCGGCGGCTACGAAATGTTTCCCCTTATAGTCAACCACTCCCAGATTAGGCGAAAGAGTGGTAAAAGGATAATCCGCTATTTTGGGTTTTGCAGCGGAAATGCGCGAAAGCAGAGCGGACTTTCCTGCATTAGGAAGACCCACAAAACCCACATCGGCTATAAGGCGCAGTTCAAGATTTATTTCAGCCTTTTCTCCCGGCTCTCCTTTTTCCGCTATTCTGGGAGCGGAGTTTCTGGCCGTCTTAAAAGAAGCGTTCCCCCTGCCTCCCCTGCCGCCTTTTGCTATAAGAATTTTTTCTCCGGAAATTTTAAGATCCGCAAAAAGTTCCCCGTTTTTGTAAATCATCGTGCCTGCCGGAACTTTTATTATAAGGTCTTTTCCGTATTTTCCGTATTTGTCTCCGGGCTGACCTTTATGCCCGTCTTCGGCTTTAAACTCGGCTCTGTAGGAAAGATCCAGAAGCGTGTTTTTATGCGAATCCGCCTCAAAATAAATATCGCCGCCCTTCCCGCCGTTTCCGCCGTTAGGCCCGCCGAGAGGGACGTATTTTTCCCTTCTAAAAGAAATACAGCCGTCGCCACCGCGCCCGGCTGTAAGAAAAATATTCGCTTTGTCTATAAACATTAGCTTTTTATTAAGGAAGAATATTTACATAACATCTGTTCTGGGACTTTCTTATAAACTTAACGGTCCCTGCGACTTTTGCAAAAATAGTATTATCCTTTCCCATACCGGCATTGACTCCCGGATAAAATTTTGTTCCGCGCTGACGTACTATTATAGCTCCGACCGAAGCTTTCTGGTCGCCGTATATTTTTACGCCCAGCCGCTGGCCGTGCGAATCGCGGCCGTTATTGGAAGATCCTTGAGCCTTTACGTGTGCCATTTTACTGTCTCCTGATAAAATTACTTAATGATTGAAAACCTTCTCTTAATTCGAGCAGACGCTTTTTCAAGCCCCTGACTGATCAAAGAACTTAAATTTAATTCGCTTTGATCTTGGTAATTTCCAGTTCGGTTACATACTGACGGTGTCCCTGCATTTTTTTGTAGCCTTTTTTGGGTTTTCTTTTAAAAACTATAATCTTCGGAGCTCTTTTCTGAGCTATCACCCTGGCCACGACGCTGGCGCCTTCGACTTTAGGTTTTCCCACGGTTGCTTTGCCGCCGTCCGAAAGCATAAGGACTTCGTCAAGAATGACTTCCTGTCCGATCTCGGCTTCTTTAAGCTTCTCCACTACCAAACTGTTGCCTTCTTCAACTCTGTACTGCTTCCCGCCTGTTCTGATGATTGCATACATTTGACATACTCCTTTGTAATCTGTATAATTTACAAAAATTAAAAAAAAATGTCAAATACGCGCTGTCAGACATTATTAACCAAGCGGACGCCCGGTCGTTAAAAAAGGGGCGTCTTTTATTAGGGGAGCGGAAAATGTATCTTTCCAAAAGAGTCCGGGCAATCAAACCTTCGCCCACATTGGCTATTGACGCTAAAGCCAAAGCCTTGCGGCAGCAGGGAATAGACATAATAAGTTTCGGCACGGGAGAGCCTGATTTTGACACCCCTGACAATATTAAAGAAGCCGCCGTTTCCGCAATTAAGTCCGGATATACGAAATACTGCCCCGTTTCAGGAAGCCCAGAAATTAAAAAAGCCGTGATTGACAAATTTAAAAGAGACAACGGGCTGGATTATGAACCGGCGGAAATAATAGTTTCCTGCGGGGCCAAACACTCTTTATATAATATTTTCCAGACTATTATTGACGACGGGGATGAAGTGATAATCGCCGCGCCTTACTGGGTTTCTTATACGGATATGGTCATTCTTGCCGGCGGCAAACCCGTTATAGTAAATACCGATGACAAAAACGGCTTTAAAATGACTCCCGGCGCGCTTGAAAAAGCGATAACTTCCAAGACAAAAGCCGTGATTCTCAATTCCCCTTCGAATCCGACCGGCTCAATGTACGGCTTTGACGAACTTAAAGCTATCGCCGCAGTATGCTTAAAACATAATATTCTTATAATTTCAGACGAAATTTATGAAAAACTCGTGTTTTGCGGAGCAAAATTTCTCTCCATAGCTTCAGTATCCCCCGAAGCAAAGGCTTTGACCATAGTAGTTAACGGAGTTTCAAAAGCTTTTTCAATGACGGGCTGGAGAATCGGCTACGCCGCCGGCAATAAAGACATTATTTCGGCTATGGCAAAAATACAGAGCCAGTCGACTTCAAATCCGGCGTCTATTTCACTTAAAGCCGCCGTCGAAGCATTGAACGGCAAACAGGACGCAGTTGAAATGATGAGAGCGGAATTTGAAAAAAGAAGAAATTATATAATTGAAAGGCTCAATAATATGGAAGGAATTTCATGTTTAAAGCCGGACGGCGCTTTTTACGTTTTTCCCAATGTGTCAAAGCTTATGGGGAAAACTTTTGCAGGCAAACGCATAAACAATGATATGGAATTTGCGGACTATCTCCTTGAAAAAGCAAAAATCGCCGTTGTTCCGGGCTTATGTTTCGGAGCCGAAGGCTATATGAGGCTTTCTTACGCTACGTCCGTCGAGATGATAGAGGAAGGCATGAACAGACTTCAAGAAGCCATAAAAGGCTGAAAAAATAGTTTCCCCGCAAGAAGTCGTAATCCTTTAGAAAAATATCTTCCCGCCCGTTCACGACTGCCTTCTGCGTTTACGGCGCAAAGCCGGACTCGGCGGGAAAGGTTTTATTGCTTATCTTTCAAAAGAAGACAGGTTCCCTATATTGTCCGGGCAAGGGCGCATTATAAACGGATAACATCCGGCGGACATTCTTAAATATTTTTAAAAGATGTCCGGGTTTTAACACGGGTTTTTAAAAGCGGCAGACCGGATCCGGCGGAAGAAAACCGCGCTTTTATAATGCCGTAATCGAATATATCTCTAAAACGGCAGAGAGGCAATTCCTCCCAGATATATGCGGGCAATGCTTAAAAATTACAATATGCGCTTTGCGCCTTTCGCCCTTTTTCGGACAGGCTAATATTTACGGCAAATTTATTTTTACGTCTTCATAAATAAAACCGCGCGGGCTTTTCTCAAGGCATGAACCGGCAAACGGGGAGGAAATAAAACAATTTTTGTTTAACTGCGAAAAAAACGGGCGCAAAGCCCGCCTTTTTTATATTTTTGCATTATATTTTATCTTTCTTTTACCTGATGTCGTCAAATTTTTCCCCGAGAACAAAAAGTATCCTTCCGGCTGTAAAATAAATCAGGAAAAACTTACACGTCTCAACGGTCGCATCGGGCAGCGAATGCCAGAAAAGATCCGCAATCGCGGCGATAGGAGCCATAAAAAACGTGGCAAGCCCCGCAAGAAGCGCGATTTTCAGGTTTACTATAAAATAGTATTGGAGCCAGTATACATACCATTTTATTATAATAAAAGCGGCATATCCCATCAGCGATATGGCGGATATTTTCAAAACATTTCTTAATAAAGCTCTTAACACCGTTTTCTCCTTTTAAACCGCCGAGAAGTATTTGCAGGTAAACTCTTTAAAGCTGCACTCGTATTTCAAAACTTTATTAAAATACGTCGCAAACTTGGCGAATACGTCTCTGCCGGGAGTTTTGTTTATATTGACGACAGACACTTCGGTATCCCGCCCCATGCATCTTCTGTAATTATAAGCCCTTGTAAGCACATAAGTAAAATATCTGTCGGCTTCGGGAAGAGAATATCCTATAAAACACCATTGACGCGCTTCCATCAAAAGCTTTTCAAGACGCAGCCATGTCTGAACAAGATGCTTATTTTCATATATTCTGTTATAACTGGGATAAATTATATAGGGTTCGAGATTCGAGAGCCTGCAATTATAGCATTTGGTGCTTTGTATTATGTCCGCCACTTTATTTTGCCTTGTAAGCTTTGAAAACACATTGCCGCAGGAACGGCAGAACAGCCAGTTGACCGAACCGTGCGGACGCAGAAGATACATTTTCCTGCTTCTCGGTTTTCCAAACCACAGTTTCTTTCCGGGATCAAGAGCGAAGTTTCCCAGTTCAATGCCGTAGTCAAGGTCAAAAGACTTCTTCTCATCTTCTTCATGCATAGACAGCAGCACCCTGTCAAGGCAGATATCATAATTAAAATTGACGAAAGAAAAGTTTATTTTATCGTGCTTATAATGCTTATACAGTTTTATGCCCATTTCCGTATAAGGACTTTTAGGCTGTTTTCTGCCGTCAAGAAAATTCTTAACTTTATGTTCTTCCAGCTTCGAATCTATTCTTGTGGCATACATTATCCCTCTTATAAGGTCAACATAGTAAAGACGGATTTTTTTGAGATCGAGACTTCCGATATTTTCTCTTTTGTCAAGAGCCGTTTCAAGTATATTGAAAAGACTTTCAAGGCTCAGTTTTTTTTGCGCGTCTTTGGCGAAAACCGTATTGATAAGCCGGTTTATATTGGAGGAAATTCTGGTATACTCTTTAAAAGTCACGGAATCCGATTTCTCGGGCGGAAAAGAAAATTTTCCTTTAACTATTTTGTCAAGAATTTCATTCTGCACCGCGATGCCGTCGTCTTTGCTTGCCCCGGCGCCCATGATAAAAACGATTTTTTTATCGGCAGACACGATAAATTTTTCCATTTCAAAAACCTCTGTGCTTGAGCAGAACCGCCGGAGTTTATTCGTTAAAATACTCTATTACTAAATTGGCTCCGTACAGACTGTTCCGTCTGGCATTGGTAAAATCGGCGATAAAATAAAGCCTTATCTTCTTATCATCGGGAAGCGAACCGTAATCCGCGGCATTGTATCTGAATCCTCTTCTGTCCATAAACTTTATTTCATCGCAGCCGCTGTGAAGCCCCGTGCTGTCGTCAAAAGCGGACACGTCCCTGAAAAATTTCCACGGATCCTGCCACTGCGGAAGAAATATCTCGGTTTCCTCTATCGTGGAAGGCGCCGGTCTCCACCTCATAGGAAGCATAGGCAAAGACGTATTTCTCGAGTTTACAAGTCCGGAAGCCGTGTCCGTCGAAATATTTCCGGTAAAGACATGCGCGGCGACCGTCACGGAAGATTTATTGTCGGTATACATTTGAAGTCCCCAGGAATTTCCGTCGACATAATTAAGTCCGATCTGTATGTACTGCTGAGCCACGGCGTTTTCCTGTCTGTAGTCCGAAGTAAGCCAGGTTATCGAAGAGTCGGGCAGATTCTGCCCGCGTTTTTTAAGTTCGGCGGTAAAATAGGCCGAAGGATCGGCTTTTTTCCATAAAACCGAATCGATATATACAGGAACGCCCCACTGGTTTTGCGCGTTGCCGGCATTATGCCTCATTATAAACGGAAGCGTCACATAACTCAGGCTTGTCTGGCTTATCATGGAATTTGAAGCGCCGTTTAACGGAATTGAAACGGTCTGCCAAGAAGTAAGCGTTTGGTCAAAACCCAGATCCGACAGTTTAAACCACATCTGTCCGGCTATCGATTCAAAACCTATCTCAAAATCCCCTGCTACGGATGAAGGCGAGCCGAGTTTAATGCTGACCTCTATTCTTCCGTTATAATATGAAGCCATATTTACCGCGCCGTCGGCGAATCTGAATCCCCACCCGCCCCAGTCCCCGTTATTTCTTGTTACCGACAGATAGTTCTTCCCTTCAAAAGAGTTTAAAAAAGACTCTTCCGGATTAAAAGTCACGGTCGCTTCCCAGGCGTCCAGGGCAAGATTGTCCTGATAAGCGTTTCCGCCGACTACGGCTCCGATAAAATTGTCGGAATATATGCTGTAAACATCCCGGTTCGTATTAGTGCTTTCATTCGCCGAATAAGAGGTATCGGTGCCAGAATATTTAAACTGCGTAAAATCCTTTGTCTGCGCCATCATGCCCGGAGGGATGGTCATGCTGCCTCCGTTTGGCACGGCGGGCGCAGAAGCGGACGCTCTTTTATAAAAATTGACCGTCTTATAATTGTTTTTGTCGGGATTATAGGCGAAAAAAGTTCTTTCGCCGTTTTTATTCGTTACAAGAAAAGAAGGGTCGCCGGCATAATAACTTGTGTCAACCGTGCCCATCGCATTGAAAAAATGTATGAAATGATAGGAGAAGCTCAAACTGCTTCCGTCATCTCCTATGCCCGTGTTGAAAGTATCGGGAAAATTTACCGGCAGATTAGCGCTGTCCCAGTCCGCAAGGGCCCGCGGCGCGTCGAAAAGAGATTCATACCTTAACCATATGTCTCTCCAGAGATTGTTCTTGGTCTGATCCCTGCCCGTCCACATTTCATTATAAAACATTCTGGCATAATCCGTGTCATAACCCATATAGAGCAAAGAAGGAGTCAGCGGCAAAACCTGAATGCCCATTACCGTCTGGGTAATTTTGGGATCCCACCACAAAGACCATCTGTACGCGCTGTCAAAAAGCATTCCTACGCTAGCATGATTAAAATAGCTCCTCGACCATATATCCCCGTCGATATTATAGTAATAATTTTTGGTCGCTTCATACTGGGTGGTGTAACCGTATACGGCAAGATCCACCAAACTGCCGTTTCCCGTGACAATTCCCCATAAATATACGGCCGCCCAGGAGTTCATGGCTTCCGAAGTGGATTCTTCGTCATTGCCGAAATAAAAATCGCCGCCGCCTCTTCCGTTGGCATAGGAATGCCCTTCGTATACGTCGAAATTTCTTAAGAAAGGGAAACTGGGGTCGTTTCTTGACGGATTATAAATTTCTTTCACAAGGAGATCCACCATGCCTTTATACTGCGAATCCGAAGCGAAAGAAGGATCGTAAATTGCCAGAATAGCCGAAGCGTAAATAAAATAACTGTAATGAAAATGATGATCGTTAAACTGGCTCGCTCCGAAATCATTGACCGAAGGGGCTCCGGGATTTGAGCCTATAATACCGCCCCAGGCCGAGTCATACCCGAAATTTTTCAGAGAGGAGCCGGAATACCATGCGGCCAGCTCCGCTTTCAGCCTGTTTATCATCGCGTCTCTTGCGGGAATATCCCCGTGCTGATGGAAAACGGGAATAAGATTCGCCGCTCTGGCTACGGCTTTTCCGTGATAATAAGTATTGGAATTGCCTTTCCAGCCTCCGTCTATGCGCGCCTGGGAAGGTTCGAATGTCTTATCGTAATCTATATATGTCTGAAGTCTGTCGGAAGCCGTTCCCCGGTCAAGCTCATAAGTCAAGAAAGGAATTATTCCGTTGAACTCATGCCTGGTTGAAAAAGAGTTGCCCGCGCTGACTTTTAACAGCCCTCTGATTGAATTATAAGTATTGTTTTTTAACGGAGATCCCGTTAAATTTTTCCATTGGTGCGGATATAAAGCGAACAAAGTCTGGTTTACGGCGAAAGATCCGCCTGTTCTTTTCGTCTCAAGCGTAAAATTATAATGCGTAGTAAGCGCGGACCGGCTCCGGTCATAGTTCCAGCTTACCTGCGTATCCGTAATAAAATTATAAGCATAAGAGTAATAGTCCCTGAAAAGACTGAAAGCGCCGGCGTCGTCGGGAGAAGCCGACGGAGACTTTAAAAGAGCTACGGACAGATATCTGTCCGATTCGGACGTCGCGGAGGCGGGAAAAGTTATATTCAAAAACTGCATGTGCTGCCAAGCGTCCCAGTTATAAGGGCTTATGGTAAACATTGTGCCCGCAGGAGCGTATATTCCGAAATACTGGTATTCATTGACCACTGTCCCTATCGCATAATTCGGATTAGTATCGGTTTTATTTATTCTGACCCTCATCATAATATGGTCGGTCGTTACGGTAACATTGCTTCCTGCATTGGTCATTACGCCGTTATTGTCATAGTAGTAAAGAACATCACCTTCATTGCGCACATACCTTGTTCTTATTCTGGGATTTACTCCCGGGCTGAAAGTATTATAAGTGAAAACAAATCCTTTTCCGAAAGTAGTGGTCATTGTTTTTGCGGGATCCGCCGTATCTTTTAAAACGGCGGTGACGGACCAGTCCGAATAATTTTTAACCAGAATATTCGAAGC
Organism: uncultured Endomicrobiia bacterium; assembly: GCA_938040055.1. Classification (GTDB taxonomy): domain Bacteria; phylum Elusimicrobiota; class Endomicrobiia; order Endomicrobiales; family Endomicrobiaceae; genus Endomicrobium_B. The sequence goes on along the minus strand of CALHWY010000030.1, from coordinate 29,279 downwards.
CTTTATAACGTCTCTGTCGGTAGTATTGTTGGCTTTAGCCCCTTGCACGGCGATGGCAAGGGCATTGCTGACATAAACATTATTCCCGCCCGAGAATTTAATGCTTTGCCCGCCCAAAGAATAGCCGAATCCCCCGCCGTCGGACCATCCGCTTCCGTCACCCTCGTCCCATACGTAAGGATATCTAGTGGAATAAACGGCAATCATCGGAGACGCCGCTATTCTGTTGCCGAATCTGCTTTGGGTTGTGGCATTGCTTCCTGTCGTGTCGGTTAAAAGAGAGGTATGCCATTTATTCGTGGGATAAGGCGTTGAGGAAACAAAAGAGGGCGCCAGTCTTGCCGCCGGCATAACCGACGGATAATTGCGCAAAACCGAAGCTCCGCCGGGATTGGGTTTTGTGAAATTTCCCGGGAAAGATCTTAACATTGTGCTTCTGCCCGCGGATGAATACGCGGAATAGCCCGGCCGCGGCCCGGCATGCGAAGCATGCGCCAGAAAAAATATGAACAATAAAAATAAAGCAAGCGGTTTAAAAAAAGTTTTCACGGATTTTCCCTGTTGCACTATTATAATCCATAATATATTGAATTTGCAATAACAATATCCCGCGCCGCATCTGTTTTTTATTCGTCATCATAATATTTGAGGCCAAGACGGTTTTATTTCGGTTTTATCGCCCGCTTGCTCTTTTTTCGGCAAGCCGTCCAATGCGAAAAACAGGATTATAAATACCGCATTGTTTACGGATTCCGCCGTTTTTTGTACGGAAATTCCGCCATATTCTCTTTTATCCCGAAATGTTTCCGCCGGCATGCGCGCATATGCTTTTTGGGCGGCCGGCGGAAATATATCCGTAAATACAAACAAAAAGGCGCCGCCGTGCAAAAAGCATAAACAAGCCCGTCATAAAAGCTCTTCGTCAGGAGGGATTCATTCGAATATTATCTGATAATCTTCCCTGTCCACGGACGCGCTGGCTTTAATGTCAAAATCCATTTTAAAAAGTTCTTTGAGCCTGCCTTTTCTTTCCTGAAAATATTCCGCTACGTCCGGATGAATTTTAATCTTTGCTTTGCCGTGATGCATATCGACTTTCATCTGCTCCATATCATCGCATACGTTTATGAAAATGGACTCTTTTGAAAGCACCAGCCCGAGGCCGTGGCATGTCGGGCACATATCGCCCAGCAGAGAAAAAAGCGATTCCCTTTTGCGCTCCCTTGTCATTTCTATAAGCCCAAGCCTTGTAATGGGCCAGATTTTTATTTTCGCTTTATCGCCCTTGGCGGCCGAACGCAGCGCTTCAAGAACTTTCTGCCTGTTGGAAGCTTTTTTCATGTCTATGAAATCTATTACTATTATGCCGCCTATGTTTCTGAGTCTTAACTGCCTGGCTATCTCTTCCGCCGCTTCAAGATTGGTCAAAACAGCGGTGTCTTCCTGTGATTTTTTAGCGGTAAATTTGCCGCTGTTAACGTCTATTGCGCAGAGAGATTCCGCTTCCTGTATTATAAGATATCCGCCCGATTTAAGCCTGGCCTTGTTCGAGCGCAGCCTCTTTATTTCCTGCTCTATGGCATAAGCCTTGAAAATCGCCTGTCTCCCGTCATAAAGCGCTATTCTGTCCAAAAGTTCCGGAGAGATGACTTTGACGAATTCGGTGACGTCCTTGAGCTCTTTTGAAGAATCTATATGCATAAGCATAACGTCTTCGGTAAAATAGTCTCTTACCGTCTGGAAAACCACTCCCAGATCCTTGTGTATCAGGCTCATCGGTTTTGCGTCTTCGAACCGGCGCACTATGGAAGCCCACAAGCGGGTAAGATATTTGATCTCTCTTTTTATTTCTTCTTCCGTGGCGTCTTCGGCCTCGGTGCGCACTATTATTCCGCCGGGGATGCCGGCTTTAAGATCGGCCACTATTCTTTTAAGCCTGTCATATTCCTGCTTTGCGCCGATATTCTTAGATATCCCTATATTATTGCTGAAAGGCATATACACCAAAAGCCTTCCCGGCAGAGAAATTTCCATGGTGACTTTCGGGCCTTTTGTGCTTATGGGCTCTTTGTAGATCTGCACCATTATATCCTGCCCGGGCTTAATCATATTGCCTATGTTTTTTTCATTCTTCTGGGCGACTATATCGTCTATTCCCAGATAAGCGCTTTTCCCAAAGCCTATATCCACAAAAGCGGAATTAAGCGCCGGAACGATATTTTGCACTTTGCCTTTATAAATATTGTTCAGTATCTTTTCGGATTCGCGCCTTTCAATAAACAAATCCGAAAGTTTTCCGTCTTCAAGCACAGCTACTTTCGTCTCTTCAAGCGTTCTGTTTACCACTATTTCTTTTTTCACTTTATACCTACTTTTTTATTTGCTTATTTATCGCTTCCATAACATTTTTCGCGGTTTCGGCATATATTGACGACGAATCCGCCGGCGGACCGTCTCCGCCCTCCGCCGCTTTGCTTTCTATGAAAATGATATTGCCGAAAGAAAGCGCGTTCCTGAGGAATGCGCTCACTTTTGAGTCCAGGGGATAATCCGCAACAAGCAGACGCACTCCTTTGCTTTTGCATAGCTCGTCCATTTTTTTGATATCGTTTAAAACCCATTCGTTTATCATGCGCACTTTGGAGTCATAATCGGCGGTATTTAACGCGGTTATTGAATTGATCTCCGGGATAAGCTCGCCGAGATAGCTTTTCATCACTCCGGAAAAATACAGAATTTCCGGTATGATTGCTCCGTCATAAGACATATATATCACGGACAGCCCCTTATAACATTTATTCGATTTGTCAAAAGGATTTACGAGAATTCCTTCTTCGAACATTTTCAGGGCTTCATTTACTCCGGAATTGTTTTTGTCCGCCAGATATACGGCGCCCAGCGCATAATAAAGACTTGAATCCAGCGGACTGCCGCGCAGCATTTCTTCAAGAAGATCTTGCGCCTCTTTGTATTTTCTGGAGCCGACAAAATCCCACACAAGCTTATATTTCGCCCTAAAAGAAGCCGCCGGAACCGGTTTCTCGGCATTTCCCTGCGCAAGAATCATAAAAGAAGGAATAATTTTCGGCACGTATCCGCCGATTTTTTTAGGAGAGGAGCCCGCTATGGAACGGTATGCCGCGGAAAAAGCGTACTGGAAAGAAGCTTTGTCGGAATAAGCCGCGGGAGAATTGTACATGCTTGCAACCCCGGTATTAAGTTTTTTTACCGAATCTATGTCGCTTCCTTCGATAAAAGCGTTTTGCGGCGCATAAAGCCCCTGCGAACTCAGATAATCCGTGTATCCGTTAAGATTGTAGTGATTGGCCTCTCCCGCCATAATAACTATAAACTCCGTTTTGTTGTCGGGCGCGGAAAGAAGATCTCCGGCCAGCTTCAGACACTGCGATGTATTCATATCGAAAAATGAATAATTATACACCGAAACTTTGCCGGAACCGTATTCCTTGTCAAATAAAAGCTGCAAAACGTCCGAATATGCATACGCGCCTTTATTGCCGAGAACGATGGAATCTCCCACGCAGAAAACACCGATTCTTTTCTCTTTGGCCGCGCCGTAAACCGCGCAGAAAAAAACAACAAGAACCGCACAAGCCGTTAAAACTTTAAACATACTACGGCTCATGAATATTCCCGTCAGATAGTTCAATGTATAGTCCCGTTCTTTCAATTTCGTATATTCTGCCATAATTTTCTTGATTTTCCAACAGTTTTTTTAAAATCATCTCGGGTTTGACGCTTTTGCCGCTGCCGAATCTGAGCCGCATTATAAGAAAGCCGTTTTTTACTTCAATATCTCTTATAAGAGGCCTGGCGTCCATTTCAATAATTTTTCCCTTTTTAACTTTTTCCACCATCAGCGAACTCTGCTGAAGGATCTGCTCCGCCCTGCGCTTTTCAACAGAGATATTTTTAATTGAAAATTCAGCGATATCCGCCAAAATATCTATAGGAGGGAATGTCAGCGGAACTCTTTTTGCGTCCAAAATGGAAAAGCCTTCAGGGAGATTTCCGAAAAATCCTTTAATAACGTCTCCGGGATCGGTTTTTCGAGTAAAATAAAGCTCCATATATTCGCACATGCTTTCATATCCTACGGAAAGAGGCGGCCCGTAAGAAGCTTTTACCTGCGGACTGAAACCCGCGGTATAAGCTACCGGAAGACCGGAACGCCTGGCTGCTCTTCTTAATACTTCTATCTGTTCAAGATGCGAAATATATTTTACTTTGCCTTTTTTTGAAAAACGCAGCCTTAAGCGCATTTTCGGAGGCAGCACAGATATTTCAGGCTCTTTGTAATCCTGCGGAAGAATGCAGTTCGCCTTATTGAACATCTCCTTTTTAACATCCGCTTTCTCATTTATGCCTTTTATATAATCTTTATATAAAAATTCTTTTGAAGTGCCGAAATCAAGATGATCCCAGGGAAAAACCTCATCCCCTTTTCTTTCCCTGTAGACGTAAAAAGCCGGATCAAGACCGCTTTCGGCAATCGCCTCGCTCCAGTAATCATTGCCGAATTTATCCGCCCACTGGTCGAAACGCGCTCCTCTGCGCCAGGCCCCGTATATAGCCGCCGAAACCCGTCTGTCGCCTCTGGCTATAAAGGCTTCAAGAAAGCTGGAACGGTCATTATGGGCCCTTATTTTGGCTGAAAGATTTTTTTTGAGATAAAGTATTTTTGCTTTTATTTTTTCATTGTCCGCCATAGGCGCCCACTGGAAAGCCGTCTGCGCTTTTGGAACGAAAGGGGAAGCGGTTATGGTAATATTGAGTCCTCTCGACTCTTTTTTGACAAGCTTTATAAGCGCGTTTATGCCTTCAAGATCTTCGTCGGTTTCAGTCGGCAGACCTATCATAAAATAAAGTTTTACGGTTTTCCAGCCCATGGCATTGGCCGTTACGAGAGTTTCGACTATCTGTTTTTCGGAAAGATATTTGCCTATAACATTTCTCAGTCTGTCGGTTCCGGCTTCCGGGGCAAAAGTGAGAGTGGGCCTTTTGCTTCTGTTGATATAGCGAGCGAGTTTCAAAGAATGCTCATTGCATCTTAAAGACGGAAGCGAAAGAGTAAGATTCGACTGCCCGTAAAGATTATCGGTTTCAATCAGAAGCCGGTCAAGATATTTGTAATCGCTGCATGAAAGCGAGAGAAAAGACACTTCTTCATATCCCGTCGCCTCTATATTGCTTTTTATTATCTTGAGAAGAGTTTCGGGAGTTCTCTGTCTCCAAGGCCTGTAATATCTAGAAGCCTGGCAGAACCGGCACAGTCCCGGACAGCCCCTCGCCACCTCCACGCTTATTCTGTTATGAACTGTTTGCGTAAAAGGAACTATTTTTTTTAAAGGGAAAAAAGATTTTTCCAAATCGACGATTCTTTTTTTTACCGGAAACTTCGCCGCCGCGTCATTGGCTACAACCGCTTTAACTGTCCCGTCCGCATTATACGCGACATCATAAAGAGAAGGCACATAAACGCCTTCCAGAGAAGCGAATTTTTTCAGTATTTCTTTTCTGGGAGTTTTTTCTTTTTTCAGTTTTTTGCAAAGATTGATAATCTCTTCCGTAACTTCTTCCCCGTCTCCCAGCATAAAAGCGTCAAAAAAATCGCAGAAAGGCTCGGGATTCGTAAGCGCCGGCCCTCCCGCAAGGATGAAAGGATCTTCTTCTTTTCTGTCTTTTGAAAAAACCGCTATCGCCGACAAATCCAGCATATTAAGCGCGTTCGTCACGGAAAGCTCGCACTGTATGGAAAAACCCACCATATCGAAACTTTTCAAACAGCTGTTCGATTCGAGAGAAAAAAGATCCAGCCCCCTTTCCCGCAGTATCATTTCCAAATCCGCGTCGGGAGCATAACACCTTTCGCATCTGGCAAGTTTTTTCTCGTTTACCATATGATAAAGTATCTCATGCCCCAGATTCGACGCACCTATCTCATAAACGTCGGGAAAGCAGATACAATAAGAAAAACCGGCCTCCATATCCGCCGGATGGGAGTTAAGCTCGCAGTTTATGTATCTTGAAGGCTTTTGCACAAGCCTTAATATTTCATCCAATTGTTCTTTGTTCATATTTTATTTTATGCGATAAAACGCTCCATACCGATTATTTTCCAAAACAAAACGGCGCGAAAGCCGATTTTTAATAAACAAATATTTGCCGCAACGGGAGTTCCCAACTAAAAAGCAGAAAGAGAAACCCGGCTTTTATAAAAATTTTAAGGAGATTTTTGAATATCCGGGCGCTTTTGCGCCGGAAAAGTTTTATAGACAATCCGCCGTTTATAAAAAAACCGCCTTTAACCGCCCGCATTTTTGCATCCGCGCCCGAAGCCTCGCAGGACGGACAAACGCGCGGCATACAAAGTCATATATGCGCGGCATTAATTTATTTTACCGGAACTATTCTCCCCATTTCAGACGCTCCGGCATAAAAAGATTTATTCATGATATTATCTTTATAAATGTCTTCAAGCCATTGCCGCGCTTCGCTTTTTGAAGCGAACTCTATAAAACCTTTGGTATTTTCGGCGATTCTTACCCCGTGATCAAGCATATCGCTTATTCTTTTCGGCGTCCATTGTATCATCCACATTCCGCTGTCGCTTACCGGAGCACAGCAGCTTCCGTCCGCTCCTTCAACCGCCTTTAAGGCAAATAAAGTGAATCGTTGAGAGGTTATTTTTCCGTATTCCTCTTGCGGGAGATTGGAAACCGAAGCTCCGTTTTGTTTAAGAAAATTCACCGTTTCCGCATTTCCGCAGGCATAATCAAGAGGAGTAAAACGCGTCTTTTTATTTTCCGCGTTTGCGTCCGCCCCGAAGCGTATAAGGCTGCCGGCAGTATTTACGCCGCCTCTGAGCGCCGCCGTCATAAGAGGGTTCATCCCGTTTTTCCCGGCTATTTCGGTTCCCGCGCCCCGCTTAAGCAGAAAAAGAACCGTCCGGTTTTGATCTTTTGCGGCTGCGGCCGATAATGCCGTTCCCCAGCAGCCGCCGGAAGCGTCTATATTCGCCCCGCGGTCTAAAAGGAGCCCGGCCAAATCGTTATTTCCCTGCCCGCAGGCTATCATCAATGCCGTGTCTCCGTCTTTTTTAGCCGTATTCACATCCGCGCCCGCGGCGGCTAAAGAAGAAACGGCCGCGGCATTCCCTTCATAAACCGCCAGCATCAAAGCCGTCCAGCCTTTCTTATTTTTCAGGTTTACGTCAGCGCCGCGCTCTATAAGGGCATCTATAAAATCCGCGCGGTTTTTACCGTATCTTGAAGAAACCATAAGAGCCGTCCAGCCGTCTTTTGTAACGGCATTGACATCAGCTCCTGCCAGTTTTCCGATCATTGAAGTTTTGCCGGTATACGCGCAAATAATCAGAGGCGTCCATCCTTTATTGTTTCTGGTATTGATATCAGCCCCTTTTTTTATAACAAGAGCGGCCATTTCCGGCTTGCCTTCGTATACCGCTAAAGCCAAAGGCGAAAAACCTTCATTATTTTTAGCGTTTATATCGGCCCCGTTTTCAAGCAGAAACGAAACCGCGGCGGCGTCTTCGGCTTCAACCGCCAGCATAAGAGCATTTTTGCCGGCTTTGTTTTTGTCATTAATTTTCGCGCCGCCTTTTAAAAGCTCCCGCAATATTCGCTCATCGCCTTTTTGCGCCGCATGCATAAGCGGGCTGTTTCCTGAAGAGTCCTTTTTATTGGCGTCGGCTCCTCTGGCGACCAGAACGCGCACGGCGCCGGCTTTCGATTCCGACACGGCCGCAGATAAAGGAGTAATGCCTTTTTTATTTGAGATATCTATTTTCGCCCCGTAATCCAAAAGCAGATTTATCATTTCAATATTGCCCTGACGCGCGGCTATCAGCAAAGCCGAAGAACCGTCTTTGGCGGATGCGTCAATTTTAGCGTTTTTTTCAAGCAAAGCTTTTACTATCGCAACATTTCCTTTATATGACGCCGCCATAAGAGGAGTGACTCCCAGTTCCGTTTTTTCGTTCACGCCGGCTTTGCGCTCTCCGGATAAAAGCTTATTGACCGTTTCAATATCATTTTCATGCACGGCCGCCAAAAAAGGCGTTTTTTCCGCGTCCGCAGACGCGCCTTCCCGTATGTCGGCAAGCACTCCTTTGCTGTTATCGGCGGCTTCCGCTTTAAGAATCTTTTCTATTTCTCCGTATCCGGCCTGCGCGGCATAAACCAGAGCGGTTTTTCCCTTATTGTCTTTAACCGCCGCGTCCGCGCCGCATTCTATAAGCTTTTTTACGGTTTCGGGGCGGTTGTTTTTGACCGCGAAAAACAAGGCCGTCATATTTTCATTATTTCTTTCATCCGTCCGCGCGCCTTTAAAACGCAGAACGGATATCAGACTGTCATACCCTTTTGCCGCTGCATACATCAAAGGAGTGTTCCCCGTTTCGGGGGATTTTGCGTTCACGTCGGCGCCTTCCGTTATAAGAAGCTTGGCGGTTTTGATGCGTTTATTTTCAATGGCTTCAATAAGAGCCGTCCGGCCGGCTCCGTTTTCCGCATCGATTTCCGCACCTTTGTCCAGAAGCATTTCCACGAACTCTTCGTTTCCCGCATAAGAAGCCAGCATTAAAGCGGTCCAGCCCGTACTGTTTTTAAGGTTTATCCGAGCCCGTTTTTCAATAAGTCCGGCGAGTATACCGGGCGAAGAGGAATATCTTGCGGCATACATCAAAGCGGTCCAGTTTTTAGCGTCTCTTATATTTATATCCGCGCTTTTTTGCATTATTTTAAGGCTTTCTTTTTCATAGCCGTTCATAAGCGAAAGCATCAGGGCGGTCATTCCGTTATTGTCTTTTATATCAACGCCGGCTCCCGCATTGATAAGCAGATTCGCCGCTTTCAAACGCTTATTGCGCAAAGCTATTATAAGGGCCGTCGAGCCGGAGTCGTTTCTGGCGTCCGTATCGGCGTTTTTATCCATAAGAAGATTTATTGTTTCGCCGTCTCCCGCTTCGGCCGCCAGCATCAGAGCCGTCCAGCCGTTCTCATTTTTAATATTCAAATCGGCGCCCGCTTCAATAAGCAGCTTTGCCGTGGAAGTATTTCCGCTTTTTATCGCGATCATCAGAGGAGTCCAGTAAGAATTCGATTTTGCGTTTATGTCCGCATTTTCGTCCAGCAAAAGCTGAACCATAAAATCGCTGCCCTTTTTTGCCGCAAACATAAGGGCCGTCCAGCCGTTATTCTGCCTTTGCTGCGTACGAGCTCCGTTTTCTATAAGCATTTTCACTATGTCTTTATGTCCCTTTTCCACGGCGCGCATAAGAGGTGTTTCGCCGAAATAATTGCCCGCGTTCACATTTGCCCTTCTGTCTATCAAAAATCTCGCCATGCCGGCGTCTCCGGAATGAGCCGCAAACATCAAAGCCGTCCATCCTTCGTTTTCTTTGGCGTCAATTTCGGCGCCCGCATCCGCAAGCGCTATTGCGATATCCTTATTGCCGCTTTTGGCCGCCTCCATCAAAGCCGTAAACCCCCGGCTGTCTTTGGCATTAACATAAGGGTATTTCGCCGCGATAGCTCTTACCGCGCCGGCATCGCCTTTTTTCGCTGCAAGAATAAGCAGCGCGCCGTAATCCTCGCCGGACGTTTCTCCGCCGTTTATAAGACTTACGGCTTTTGACGAATCTCCCGCCGCTATGGCGTCCGCAAGTTCGCCGGCGCCGGCATAAACGTAAAAAGACGCAAAAAATAATAAGATAAAAAATAATGTTTTTTTCATTTTTTTCATCTTTTTCTCCTTAAATTTTATGACAAAGCTTTGATTTGATTATTATAGCAAACAAAAATACAGCGTAAAAAGAAAGGAAGCGCGGAAGTTTTTATATTTTTCCCGTATTACGCTTTTAAAAATAATTTTGCATAAAAAACAGCCGGTTTTTCCAAACAAGCCGGACAAAAAGCGTTTTCCGGTCTTTTCTTTAGCTTCTGTTTTTTTCGCAAGCGTGCTTATCATTTTCCGGAAACGCCGCGCGGATATAAAAGATTTTATTTTCCACGGCCCGAAAAGCAAAAACGCAATGCCTTTTTATTATGCGGGATTATGCCGGCCAAAACGGCGACGACCTGCGCGAGATATATAAAAAACGGCGGACAGGCGCCCGCCTTCCGGCGCGGTTTAAGATTTTCGCGCGGTACTGTATCAGTAAACAGCGACTTCTCCGCCGCCGGAACCGCTAAAAGGACAAATGCCGCCGGCCGCGCATTTTTCTATTTTGTAGATGAAAAGATCTTTCCGTTTAGGTTCGGGAAGTTTGTTTTTGACTTTATATTCCCCTTTTTCGCGCTCCCATTCTCTGCCGCCTCCCAAAATGGCGCCGATTTTGACGTTTTCAACTTTTATTTCCCCGTTTTCACTTTTGCCAAGCCTTATATAGGTTTTAATTTCCGGCTCGTATTTAATATTGTCGGTTTCTGCTGAATTTATCTTTTTTACCGAAGCGCTTTTGACTTTAAGAAAAAGAATATCTCCTATTATGTTATATTCGCATTCATACTGGTAATCCGGAGCGGCACCTCGTTTTCCTTCCCTGAAAAGACAGTTCCCGAGCGGATCGAACAGAATTTCGCTTATGCCGGAATAGTCCGCGCGCGTCCAGGTCTGCTCGGCTATCCTGCCCAAATGCCTTTTCATCACTGCGTTGGAAAAAACCCCGTTATTTTTCCCGGAAGCGTCAGTATCTATTCTTACCGAATCTTTTCCCAAAAATTCCAAAAGAATAAACTCGGCCGGAGCGCTTCCCCCGGCTTTTTTGGACATTCCGATATCGCCGCCGTCTGTAGCATGGAAAATAATTTTATTTTTTGCGGAATCATAAAAATACGTTCCGCTGCGCCAGCCTCCGTAACATTCTTTTCCGGAGCATCCCCACACATAACGGAAGGTTCCGTCTTCGCAAAAGAAATAATTCTCAAATTTTAAAGACTCCCGGGCGCCGTCTTCCCGGCTCCAGTATTCATTTTTTATATCTTCTCCGGCAAAAGAACAGACGGCAGACAGCCCGGATAAAAAAGCCGCCAGAATAAATTTTTTTATCATTTTCATATTTTCAAGCCTCCGGCTTAAGACTTCCCGCGCATAAATGCGGCCCGCGGCTTCGGATATTATTATACAAATTTGAATTCTTAAAAATAAATCCCGCTTTTCCCGGCATAATGCCGCCGAATAAGCGTGAACCCTCAGAAAAAAAAAACGGCGGCATTTACAAAAAGCGAATCTCTTTTCCCGCCGGCATAACAAAATATTATTTGCGCGCCGGCATCAAGCCCTTAATAAAAAATTTACCGAAAAAAAAACCTTCCGGAAAACAAAAAAGACGGGACTATATTCGCATAAAACGCAAAATTTTCAGTTTTGTTTGACGAAACCGGCGCAAGAAAACATTTTCACGAAAAACCGTTATCCGCGGCAGTCAAACGCTTGCCGCCGCAAAAGCGGCATTGCTGGCATAAGACCCGCCGGCAGCCGCGGAAACTCATTCCCCGCGGACTATCATGCAAAGACGGCGCGCCGGTTTTTGCGGATATTTTCTCTTAAAAAAGCGCAAGTCCGAACCGTGACAACAAAACCTTGCGGCGGATATTATTTTGTCCGGCCGTTTTCCGGACTCAAAAAACAAAATAACGCTATGATATTGCGTTTTTCAGCCGCGCGCCAGAGTAATGACGTATACCGCGCCGGCGCCCGCCTCTTTCAGGGTTTTCGCGCATGCGCAAGCCGTTGCCGAAGTCGTTGCGATATCGTCTACAAGTAAAATTTTTTTATTTTTTACGGACTGTCCGTTTTTAACCGAAAAAGAATCTTTTATATTTTTTTCTCTTTCTTTTTTGCCGAGCCTGAACTGCGGTTTTGTAATTTTTTTTCTTATAAGGATTCCGCAATTTACCGGGATCGAAGCTTTTTTGCCCAGTTCCAAAGCAAGCAGCGCAGCCTGGTTATAGCCTCTTTTTATCCTTCTTAGAATATTAAGCGGGACGGGAATTATGATATCGGCGTTTTTAAAAAAATCGTTCTTTTTGAAAACTTCAAACATTTCTTCCGCAAGATCGGCCGCCAAAAACATTCTGCCGTAATATTTGAACTTCAATATGAGAGTTCTGGCGGCGCCTTCGTATAAATAGGCGGATCTCATTTTATCAAAACGGAAAGCTTTCGGATTTTTACGGCAGGCATAACAATGTTCTCCGCCTTCCTTTAAAGGAAGACCGCATATTGCGCAGACATATCCTTCTATTTTCGGCAAAGATTTTTTGCAGTCCGCGCATATTCTGCATTTAAGTTCCGGCGCAATAGTTTCCCCGCACAGAGAACAGACCACAGGATAAAAAAAAGACGATAATCTCAAGAAAATTTTTTTCATTTGCCTTCTAAACGAATTTCCGTACAAAAAAAAAGAACTGCATTCCCGGACGGACTTGTTTTCAGCGCTTTAGCACGGGTGGAGCTTTCCAGCGCCCCTCCAATATCTTTTCTTCAGGCCGGCAGACGCTTAATACCAGGCTGAACTCCCCCGCCGGCGCCCGAAGCCAATTGCTTTCTTTTGTTTTTCCGGGAGAAAGATGCTGGATATAAATATCAACGGAGCCGTCGCCGTTTGCTTTCGGCTTTTTTACGCTGCCGAGGGAATATCCGTTTGCGGGATTGCCGCATAATAAACCGCGCGAATCATAAGCCGCAAGACTCCAGAAAGCGCTGGCTTCCGGAAGCGACTCTTTGTCAAAATGCAAGACATACTTGTTGCGCCCGTCAAGAATTTCATTGTCCGAATCGGAAAATTTACGCATTCTTATTATGTCTTCGGGCAGGAAAATATCAAATCCCGCGTAAACGTTAAAAGCGCGTTTTTCATAATCCGTTTCCGGAAACATTGCGCCGGATGGAAAAACCGTCCAGTCCGCGCAAGCGCGCATTTGCCCATAGCGTTGTTCAAAATGCAGTTTTACCTTCTCCGGTATCTTTTTCAGCATTTCCCTCTGCCGCCCGTCGAAAATCTCCAAATCGAACTCCTCCCCGGGCGCTATTTTCAAATATTTGACGCTTTCAAGAAAATCTTTATCGGACGGATAAGCCGGATTATCGGCCAAAAGAGCGTTGAGCAGATTAAAATAACCGCTTATGTCCATATTAAAAATCTGTTCCAAGGGATCGCTCATGTCTATTTTCCGGTCGTATGTCTTTTCGGGCAACTTATAATTTTCATCATAATATCTGCTAAGAGGCACAAGTTTTATTTTTTTCTGCATGGCGGAAACTTTTTTCTTCCCGTCTTCCATGCCGCTTATCCGTATCTTCCCTTCAATTTCAGCCATATTTGTCGCTGATTTTATATGTTCCATCCCTTGCGGGACCTCTCCTTCCCAGTCCGCAGAGGTGATAAGATATGTCTGTTTTTGCATGCCGGCGGTTCTTGTCCCGACGGAAGCCGTAACGGACGTCCAGGCATCCGTAACCGTAAAAAAAGCGTATCTGCCGCCGGTATCCGGAAGTTCAAGCACCAAGGGTTCTTTGCCCAGCGCCAGCCGGGCGGTTGAAGTAAAAAAATCAGGATCCGCAAAAGCCTGCGCGCGTTTTTTTATGTCCGGAACGCCGCCATGCCTGAAACTGTTAAGGGGCATATTATCGAAACTTTCCGTATTGTTGGTCATCACTCTTTCATTAATATGCATAAACACTATCGGAAAACCGAAAATATAAACTTTTTCGGCATCCTCGGCCGCGGACGCTTTTTCAGCTCTTTTTTCGGACTTGCCGGCTGCGTAATATTTTGTTTCATCGTTTGCGCAGGAAATAAAAGAAAAAAGCGCCAGACAAAAAATAAAACCGAGAAAAGAATTAATTCTTTTAGACATATTCATAAACCTCTATCTTGTTTTTTCAACCGCGGGCGCTTTCCAAACTCCATCGGTGAGAGCTTTTTCGGGAAGATAACATCTGAGCATCAAAGCAAAGCCGTTTCCGGAAACCGGAAGCCAGTTTTTCAGCCTGTTTTTGCCCGGATTTTCTTTCTGGATATATATGTCCAGAGAGCCGTCTTTGTTAAACTCAAGCCCGTCCCTGCCGCATATCGAGCGTCGGCCGTCCGGATTGTTCATAACAAGCCCCCGGTCATTATACGCGCAAAGGCTCCATCCGGCTTTTACGGGAGGAAAGGCGTTTTTGTCAAAATGCAAAACATACTTTTTGGAAGAATCATATTTCTCTTTATCGCAATCAAAATAAGAAAACGCACATAACAGATCTTCGTGCCTATCCGCGGCGGGAAGATAATAAGCGGTTTTCGCCCTGAAAACATAATCGTCTTTATAATCTCCGAATCCGTAACCGTATATCCAGCCCTGCTCCATTCCTTCATTTTTCATTTCTTCAAAGAAACTTTTCATCCATTGCGGAATTTCCTTAAACGCTTCCCGCGTATCAAAGTCAAAAACGGAAATATCAAATCTCATGCCCGGAGCCACGCCTATATCAAGTATTTCGTCCAACAGCTTTGCGTCTTGCGGTCGCGGTGGGTTTTTCATCATAAGCCGGTTAAGAGTATTGAAAAAATCGCTTATGTCCATTGACAAAACCCGTTCCAAAGGCATATCCGCGCCCGGGAATACGCCGGACACCGCTTCGGGGACCCGGTATTGTCCGCCGTAAGCGCTTAAAGGATACAGCTTTATCCCGTTTTGTATTTTCTTTACAGCGGTTTCGCCGTCCTGTTTATTTTTAACCTCTATAGCGGCTTTTATCAAAACAGCGGCGGTGTCCGCTTTATATTGCTCAAACCCCTGCGGAACAACACCCTGCCAGCCGGGTCCGCAAACGGCCGCTTTCAGGGCATTGCCGCCGGACAAACGGCTGCCTAACGAAGCAAAAACATCGCCCCATCCGTCAAACAAACTGAACAAAACATATCTTTTCCCCGTTTCGGGAATTTCGATAAGCATGGGCTCCTTTGACACATCAAGCCAAGCGAAAGAATAAAACACAGATGAATCCGGCCTTATGAAATAAGCAAATGTTTCGTCGGCAAAAGAATTAAAATGCCGAATGCGGTTTATCGACGCATTTTCCGTTTCCGCAAGAGGATTTGCCGCAGCCCTTTTAATCATTTCATTCAGCACCAGGGGAAATCCGTAAACATAAGCGTCTTTGGCCGCCCGCACCAAACGCTCCCGCTCCATATCCGCGTCCGCCGATGCGCGTCCGGCATTTTCCCGTCCGCAGCCGGCAAAAACCGCCGCAAAAAAAACAGCCGCGGCAAAATATAAAACCGCGTTTTTCATAAAAACCTCCGTAACAGCGCAAACAGTCAATAAATAGTAATGCTGACCGGACAATGATCCGAACCCGGCACCGCCGCGTGTATTTGCGCGGCTTTAAGATATTTGACCGCATTGCCGGAAATATAAAAATAATCTATTCTCCAGCCGACATTTCTTGAACGCGCGGCGGTCTTATAATCCCACCAGGTATAATTGCCCGGCTCCGAGTTAAAATGCCTGAAAGAATCTTTAAAACCCAAATTTTCAAGTTCGTCGAGTTTTTTTCTCTCCCGCAAAAGAAAGCCGGAGACGTTTTCATTTTGTTTAGGCCTTGCCAGATCTATTTCATGATGCGCCGTATTAAAATCCCCGCATATTATCACGTCTTTATTTCGATACTTTTTGACGTGTTCTATGAAATAATCGTAAAATTCCAATTTATATTCCAGCCTTTGTGAAGAAGCTCCTCCGTTGGGAAAGTAAATATTAAAGAGTATAAACCCGTCAAATTCAAGTTTCAACACCCTGCCTTCATCGTCAAACTTTTCATTTCCCAGCTCCCCGCTTACAGAAAGCGGCTCCGTTTTCGACCAGACTGCGACTCCGCTGTATCCTTTTTTACGCGCCCAGCGGCAGTAAAAGCGGTATCCTGCCGTTTCGGCAACTTCCCGCGGAAACTGCTCTTTTTCCGCTTTGGTTTCCTGCACGCAGACTATGTCGGCGTTTTCCCGCGCGAACCATTCGGTAAAATTTTTCTTGTAAACGGCTCTTATTCCGTTGACATTCCATGAGACTATCTTCATTTATAAACCTCTCAGGAAATCCGGTCTGAGGTCATTTTTATCTTTTCTTTTGATAATAGCGTCCAAAAGCCGGAGTATCTCTTTTTTATCTTTAGGAAACCTCGCCTCAACCGGGACATAATTCGAAGCGTGGTTTGAAAAAAACAGGCACGGAAAATCGTCAAGATTTTCTATAATGTTTTTAAGTTCCTCAAGGGATTCGAAATCGTTTAAAGGCTCAAAGACGCCTTCGTTTATCATTTCATACAGAGGCGTATTTTTTGAAATCATAAGAGTCAGAGCGGCGATCTGCTCCGGTTTGGACGCATTCAGTATCATCGCGGTATTGAACGCATGGTTCGCGCTATAGCGTTTGCCGCCCAGTCCGATAATAACGGTAACATTCGATTTTATGCCGGCTTCCTTTAATTTATTAACGGTTTTGGCATTGTCCTGCGCGGAACCGTGTTTGAGTATCATCTTATAAACGTCAGGATCGCCGGTTTCAAAACCGGTGTAGACAAGGGAAAGCTTTCTTTTCCTGAGCTCTTCCAGTTCCCGCACGCTCTTTAAAGAAACGCTTTTGCCGGACGCATAAAGAGATATGCGCCTTACGCTTTTAAATTTTTCGAGTATACGATCGAAAATCTTTATAAGCTGTTTTTGCGGCATTATAAGCGCGTCGCCGTCCGCAAGAAAGATCTTTCTTATCTCCGGATATTCTTTAGAAGCGAAATCTATTTCTTTCGCGATATTTTCAAGAGGTCTGATTTTAAAAGGTTTGTCTTTATATGCGGGACAAAAAACGCAGGAATTGTCCGAACATCCCAAAGTAATCTGGAATATCAAACTGTCCGCCTCGCTCGGAGGCCTTATTACGGTTCCCTCATAATTAAGAAGCATTTATTTCTCCGCGGACTCCAGCGCGGAACGCGCCTGCATAATATTGGTCTCGACCTGTTTAACGCTTTCGTAATCGCCCAGTTCCCTGTAAAGATCAAGAGACTGCGAAAACAATAAAACGCTTTCTTTTATTTTTTCCGCGTTTTTTTCGCCGTCTCCTTCCGTAAAAATTATCAAAGCCGTATTGTTTTTTATCTTTGCCAGCAGTTTTTTATTATCCGGCTTTATTTTTCCGAGCGCTTTTTCATATTCTTTTTTCGCTTTTTCAAAATTCCCGCCGGCGATATGTCTTTCCGCCTTTGAAACCGACCGGGCAAGCGAAGCCCTGCCGGCGGCATTTGAAATTATGACTATTATGTCGCCCAGAATTCCGGAAATGACAAGACCCGCTATAAAACCCGCTATTATGGTTAATACAGGACTGTTCTTTTTCACTTTTTAATTTTGCTTTTACCGTTTGTCGCCGATCCTTTCAAATAATGCGCATTTGCGCTTTAAGCGATGTCTACGGGAACGCATCCCCCTTGCCGCCAAGCCTTTTAAATAATGTGCGATTGCGCGGATATTTCGCGGCGGCAGACGGTTTTCAGCCGTCCGGATATACGGCATATTTACAATTAAAGACATCCCGCCGAAAAATCCGCAAAACCGCACAGCATAAAAGAACCGGCAAAACCGCAAAACGCGCCTCTTATTCCGCAGTAAAAAACCGCCGAACACCGGCTTTCGCCCCGCAGTTTTTGCCGAAACGACTCAGACGCCCTGCGCGCCGCCCGGATGAACTCTCCCGTCGTTTTTATCAAAACGCGCTCCGTCCGTACGCTGATTTTTTCCCCTTCATACAAAGCAAGACCGCGCCGTATGTCTTGAAACCGCCCGCAAATCAGCACGCGGATCTTTTCCGCCCGGCGGAAGCAGCGGCTTTAAAAAGCATTGTTTTATATCATAAAAAAGCCCGATGGAAATACCGTAAAAACCCGTTCCAAACCGGCTGTTCCAGCCCCGGCCGGAAACGCTTTTTACGGCATATGCCCCGTTTTGCCGCCCGGACGCCGTTTCAAAAAACCGGCAATATCCGTTTTCAGCCTTTCTATTCCTTTTTTGCGTCTGGCGCTTAAAGCAAAAACATCCTTTTTATCCGTACCGAAATATTGCGCCACCTTATTTTCAACGGCATCCATATCGGCATCCGGAATTTTATCGCATTTATTCGCCACTATTTTAAAACGTATCCCTTTGTCTTTCAGCCAGTAAGCCATATCATAATCCAGAACCGTCGGGCCGACAAAAGCGTCTACTATTATATATACCGTCTTGTCTGTTTTTCTTGCGGCTATGCAGTTTTCAACCATTTTGCGCCACAAATTTTTTTCCTGCGGACTCACTCTGGCAAAGCCATACCCGGGAAGATCGATAATCCATCTTCCCGCGGATACGCTGTAGACATTTACCGTTCTGGTTCTGCCTGGCGTTTTTGAGGTGCGGGCAAGATTTTTCCGCGAGCACAAAGCGTTTATGGTGCTACTTTTGCCCACATTGGATCTGCCGCAAAAGATAACTTCGGAAATGTTTTCAGGAAGATCTTCTACTTCCGACACGGCTGTGAAAAAGACCGTCTTTTCAAGCATTAATTTCTCATTTTGGAAAGAAGTCTGAGCAGTTCGAGATACAGCCATACAAGAGTTACCATCAGCGCGAAAGCGCCGTACCATTCCATATATTTAGGAGCCCCCCGAAGCGCTCCCTGCTCGATCAGGTCGAAATCAATAATGAGGTTGAACGAAGCTATCGCAACGATAAAAAGGCTTATCGCTATCCCCAGCATAGACGAATCGTGTATATAAGGAAAGTTGGCACCCGCAAAAACATTCATAAGCAAATCCGCTATATATACGAGAGCTATTGCCAAAGTCGCGACGATAACGCCTTTTTTGAATCTTGGAGTGGCTCTGAGCACGCCGCTTCTGTAAGCCGCAAGCATGCAAAACAAAACTGCAATCGTCAGCATAATGGCGTTTACCACAATGCCGGGATACATTCTTTCAAAATACAGCGAAATCGCTCCGAGAACAAGCCCTTCCATTATAGCGTAAAGGGGAGAAATAAACGGAGAGGCTGTTTTTTTGAATATGGATATCATAGCAAGGATAAACCCCGCCGCGATAAAAGGCAGCATCAAAGGGATGGTTATCTGCGGATTCATCCATGAAAAAACTGCGCCAGCGCCCAGCAGAAGCCACAAAATTATGCTTTTGTTAACGGTTCCCGAAACCGTCATCGCCGCCCCGGCCCCCTGATTTCTGAATATCTCTTCTTTTAAAAGCGGATTTGCCATTTTTACCTCCCGGCAGACCTTCCGGAAATACGGCAAGGTCTTGTTCATTTATTTTTTTATACGCTAACCGCAAAGCGTTTTTTTGATTTTCAAAATGTAAAAGCTCCAGAGCGGCTTCAATATACGCCCACCGCAGTTCGGATATTTCTTCGTCGCGGCGCTCGACGGGCGCGGCTAAAGCTTCGGCAAGAAAGTAGACGGAGTGTTTCTCGGCGGTTTTTCCAGCCGTTTCCGGTCCGGTTCCGTCAATAAGATAGACATCCTCTTGCTCAAAACCGTCGATAAACCTCAATTTTACCAAGCCCGTTTCTTCAAACACTTCCCTTTTTGCGGCGGCATGCGCGCTTTCGCCTTTTTCAATATGCCCCTTGGGAAACCCCCACCTGCCGCTCCTGGCGGATTTTACAAGCAGAAACAAAAGCCCGCGTTCATCCGTTTTATAAACTACGGCTCCGTACGAATATTCTTTAAGCATCCGTATTTTTATTTGCGCGCAACATCTTTTCAGTTTTTGAATATGTTGAAAGAAAAGCCAAGCGCGACATAAACAAGAGTTTCGATATCATTCGGCCAGCTGTGCGCCTTAATCCTGGCATTTTCAAAAAACACTTTATACCCGAGTTCTGTCGTAAACCAAGGCCCGGTTTTCAAAAACAGCTTATTTTCCCATCTGAAATCTTCGCCTTTGTCAAAAGTCTCGTACAGTCTGGCTTCAGAGGTAAATTTCGCGTCTTTATGAAACAGCAGATCATAGTTCATTATCGCTTCGGCTCCGGCGCTTCTTTCATTGCCTTTAACCGAATCGTCAACCTGCTTAAGGGCTCCGCCGCCTCTTACTTTAAGAGTATTGATATTATTGGAAAAAACCGTAAAGCTGAAACCCAATGACTCGATATAAGTTACCGGATCCCAAAACTTATTATTCTGCGTCTGTACGTAAAAAGAAGCATAAGGCTGCAAAAGCTTAAATATCTTATAAGTATAAACGGTATTAAATTCAATATAATCGAGATTTACCTCCGTTTCGCTTTCGCCGTATTCTTCCTTTAAAGTGGTTTTCCAGTTCGAACGCTCGGAATCTCT
This sequence comes from uncultured Endomicrobiia bacterium, assembly GCA_938040055.1. Lineage (GTDB taxonomy): Bacteria > Elusimicrobiota > Endomicrobiia > Endomicrobiales > Endomicrobiaceae > Endomicrobium_B. Next base: position 8,871 of record CALHWY010000030.1, on the reverse strand, counting down.
TTCAAGCCCTAAAAAAAGTTTGGCCTGCCAGACTCTGGAAAACTTTTCTTTCCCCGTCCAGTTGTCGCTTACCGCAGTCTGGTTATAAGCCCAGGTCAATATGCCGGAAGTTTTCCAGCTGACCTCAGGCGGAAGCTCGGGCTGAACTTCGCTTTGCGCTTCGGGCTGAACTTCGCTTTGGACTTCATTCTGCGGATTCTCATCCTGCGCATACGCAAACCCCGTCCCCAAAACTAAAAAAAACACCGCAAAACAGAATTTCCTCATTTGATAATTTTCCCCTTTTTTCATATTTCCTCTCTGCATACTATCTTATCGCACCGCATAAGAGTTTCGCTTATTTTATATATTATTTCTTTTCTAGGCAATATCCCCATCTGCTTAAAGATTATATCTTCATGTCCTTTATTTACCGACATTCCTTCAATAAAACAGATTATGTCGGAAGAGTTTAAAAGATTGGCTAGTCTGGCGGGAGGAGTTGCGGCCTGCCTCAGAAGCCTCTTATCTCCGAGTATGTTAAAACACTGGTTCAGGGTTATGGCGCCTTCAGAAGCGAAATCAAGACCTTCCACTTCATACTCCGGAGGCATAAAATCCGTAAAAAAAGAGGCGTCCGTTTTAGGCTTTCGCCCGGTCACTCTGCAAAAAATCTCAATTGTAGTCGAACCGCAAACCGCTTTTCTTCCTTCAAAAGCCAGCAGCCTGCCCACAGCCTTTTCATCATCTTCTTTTGACAGAGGCGGACCGGAAAACACGCAAAGCGCGTTCGGACGTCTGCAAAAAAGAACCGCCGCGGTGGTATCATCGTCGAAATCTCCCGAAATCTCTTTGGCTTTCAAAGTAAACCGCCGGGCGATATCGGCAAGCATGGTTTTATGCAGGAGAGAGTTTAAAATGCTTAACGCGCCTTTGACACCCAGAGCTCCGCCGGCTCCCATCCCCGCCTGGGTAATTCCGTCCGAAACAAAACACAGCGCGTCATTTTCCCGCAAAATGAAATTAGCTTCGTCAAACGGCCCCAAAGATTCATATTTCACGCAAAACCATCCGCCGCCGGCCCCTAGCATAAACGGCATGGGCATCTCGTAAGCGGCCGCGGTTGTTTTCCCGTCGGGTAAAAGCACCGCGGCGCAAAAAGAACAATACAATCCCCGCGAAGTTTTGGACCTTTCCATCTCCGAAGACATGCGTTCGAAAATTTTTCTGAGAGAAAGCCCGCCCGCGGACAGTTTTTTTATTCTCTCGCAGCACATATTGGCGGCTATATTCGCCTTTATTCCGGAACCCATTCCGTCGCAAAGAACAAACAAAGTATGGGAAGATTGTCTTTCGACGGAAAACACGTCTCCGCAGACGCTTTCGTTTTTTTTCGGTATCGAAGAGACATAATGGTCCAGATAAAGCCTAGAGATCATTGTCGCTTTCCGAAATTTTTAAAAGCTGGTTCAGCAGTTCTTCGCTTCTGGCGGTGCTTTCGCCCAAAAACAGCGCCATTTTCTGAGCGGTTTCTATCTGGTGTTCAAGAAGCTCTTTCGCTTTAAGGATGGTTTGCTTTTTTATTTCATTCAGTTTCTCTTTGTCCTTATATGTCTTTGTTATGTTTATGAAAATGCCGATATACCGTTTATCCTCTTTAACATAATAAATTATCTGCCTGCACTTTATCCCGTAAGCGTCATAAGAAACTATAACGTTTTCCGCTTCTTCATTAGAGCCCGCAAAGTCGTAAAATTCGGAAGGGTCGAAAAGAACGGATATATGCTTGCCCTTGAGCGCGTCTGAAGCCAGAAACATTTTTTTGAAAGCCTCATTTATTGAAAGTATGTTAAAGTTATCGTCGGTTATTATTATTCCGTTGGGGCTTGTCTCGAATATTTTGTCGGCTTTTGCCTCAGCGGCTTTTCTCATAAAAGGAATACACATTTCGGGCTCCGCCATTTTGTCCAGCACGGCAAAAGCTTTGTCCCGGCAGCTGTCGTATCCGCAGGCTCCGCAGTTGAGTTCGTCTTCTTCGCTGAATTTGCCCGTTTTTTCAAGAACACGCCTTATCTGTTCTTCGCCGTATTTTGCGGATTTTATGCCGCCGGGCTTAAAGTTTATGTTTAAAGATTCTATGTCCACCTCGGGCGTTTTCCCCGACGTTTTCGTTCCGGCGGCATAGTTTATGATATCCTTTCTTTTTTCAAATATATTTTTATCATTTCCTATTGCCGGACCGTTAATGCATCCGCTGCCGCAGAACAGAGGTTCTATAAGAACGCCCCCCATTCCGTCCATAGAGTCAACGGCGTTTTTAAAATCCTCAAAGCCGTTTACGTGAAATATCCGTCCGTCCAGCCCGTCATTTTCAATGGAAGCCGTTTTAAGCAGTCCTCCCGGAAGAGGAAAAAACCTTGATTTTCCCGGAACTTCTTCATCAAAAACGCCGTCTTCCAGAGAAGAAAGCTCTATGTTATGCAATGCGAAAAGTTCTTTAAGCTCCGTAAAAGTCAGCGCATATTCCACAATGCCCCTGACTCCTTCCCAGGCGATCTCGCTTTTCTTGGCCACGCAAGGCCCTATGAAAACGACTTTGACGCCGTCCCCGAAACGTTTTTTTATCTTCTTGGCATGCGCTATCATGGGAGAAACGACATTTATAAGGTTTTCCGTTTTGTCCTGTCTGTACATAGTCACGTAATTTACCGCGGCCGGACACGCGGTGCAGATTCCGGGTTTATTTTTTCCGTCCGAAACCTTTGCCGTTGCCACGGCGGTTTCATAAGCTCCGACGGCGGTTTCCGCCACATAATCGAAACCGAGTTTTTTCAGCGCCGATGGCACTTTTTTAACTTCCTCTTTATTGAAAGCGCAGACAAAAGAAGGAGCGAGGCTGACCGCCGTTTTTATATTGTTTTTTTTATTTTCCGCAAGAAACGACTCAAAACCCGAAACGTCGTTTCTGAAAGTTTTCGCGCCCTGCGGGCATTCTTTTATGCATGTCCCGCAGGCGATGCATTTTTCATTGTTTACATTTGCCTGGGAACCCGAAAAACTTATAGCCTTAACGGGGCAAACTTTTATGCATCTGTAGCAGTCCTTGCATTTAGCCGATAATGTGTATACTATTTTTTCAGGCATTTTATTTTCCCAGACAAAATTCTTCCAGCACTTTATATTCCGCTCCGCAGGGGCCTGTAAAACTTTCCATAAGACAGACCGATTTCAGCGCGAAAAAGCCGAACTCTTTTTCTTTTAAGGAATTTTCCGAAATATATTTTTCCAAAACCGCATTTTTAACGCCTTTGTTTTTGAAACGCGCCATGGTTATATGCGCCATAAAACTTTCTTTTGAAACGCCCATATTTGCGGCTATCCTGTTTAAAAGGCCGTTCTCATCGCATATTCCGGCCCATAAAACACCAGCATATCCCCCGCGCGAAAAAAATCCTGCGCCTTTTGCCGAAATATCCGCCGATTCGGCGTTTTTGACGGCATTGCCGACGATTTTCAAACAGGTTTCAGGATCTTTATCGCCGAAATATTTATACGTGATATGCATATTTTCAGGCGCGACGGCTTTGGCTCCGAAGCGCCGCGCGGCCGCCTGCGAAACCTCATAGATTTTTTCAGACAGGGTTTCGGGCAGCAAAGATGCGGCGAAAAGTCTCATTTCTTTTTTCCTTTCGCGGCGGACTGCTTTCCGGCTTTTCTCGCCGCTTCCGCCTGGGCATCCGATAAAATTTTCTTTCTCAGAAGATCCAGCGCCGTATCGGCCGCCCTGTTTCTCACTTCGCCGCGGCCGCCGTGAAAATTATATCTGAAAACCGGAGTTTCTTTTTTTGAAGCTATGCCTATGTAAACAAGTCCCGCCGGCTTTTCTTTGGTCGCGCCTCCGGGCCCCGCTATCCCGGTGGCCGATACCGCATAATCGCTTTCCGCAAAATTGAGCGCGCCTTCGGCCATTTCTTTAGCCGTTTCCGCGCTTACGGCGCCGTGATTGAGCAAAGTCTCTTCTTTGACTCCAAGACATTTGCTTTTCGATTCGTTTGAATAAGTTACAAAAGAATTTTTAAAATATGCCGAACTTCCCGCGGCGTCGGTAAGCTTTTTCGCTATGAGCCCGCCCGTGCAGGATTCCGCAAGGGAAACGGTTTTTCTGTTTTCTATAAGAAGTCTGCCTATCGCGTCCGAAAGTTCGTCGTTTCCGTATCCGAAAACATTGTCTCCGAGCGCTTTTTCAAGTTCAAACTTTATATTGCCTTTTATTTCATCCACCAGCATCTCGTCTTTTCCCGACACTGCATATTTAACTGTTATTATGCCGCCGCTTGCCAGTATGGCGAACTCAACGGCGCAGTTTCCGCCGAAAGAAGCCGCTTCAAGCACCGGTTTTATCATTTCTTCCGCTTTGGATTCGCCCAGGCCAAATACCCGCAGAGCTTCGTTTTTGATTATTCCCAACTGGTAACTTCTGAAAAACGGCACGGCGTTCTCGTCAAACATAGGCTGCATTTCTTTAGGCGGGCCGGGAAATAAAAACAGAGTTTTTCTCTCTTTTTTTCCGCTTTCTTTAAACTCAAAATGCAGCATTTGCCCGGGAGCCGTCCCGAGGCGGTTTTCCAGAACTTTAGCCCCTTTTATAATATCGGCTTGTTTCGCATTATTTTGCGGAATCTCGGTTACCGCCCTTTTGGCAAAAAATTCCCTGATGCAAGACAGAGTCTTTTCGTCCCTGACGACTTCAAGACCGAGCGTTTCCGCGGCGGACTCAACCGTTATATCGTCAAAAGTCGGCCCCAGTCCGCCGGTGACGATAATAACATTGCTTCTCTCAAAAGCTCTTTTGAGCCCGGCTTTCAACTCCTCTTTTCTGTCTCCTATGCTGGTTATGCTTGAAAGGTTAATCCCCAGCAAAGACAGCTTCGAGCCTATATAAGCCGCGTCAGTGTTTGCTTTCCCGGACAGCAGCTCGCTGCCCGTACAAATCAGTTCAATCCTCATGTTTTTTTCTCAATTGTAATATTCCGTTTTCTGGTTCTGGCGAACGGGAGCGGGTTCTTTGATCTGGCCGAACTTGGCCTCATATTTGGCGATATTGTCCTTCAGGGCTTCTATTATTTTCTTTACATGCGCCGGCGAAGTGATAATCCTGCTTCTGACTTTCGCTTTCTGGTTTTGCGGCTGAAAAAAAATAAAATCAAGTATAAATTCATTTTCGGAATGCGTTATCATCGCCAGATTGGAGTATACTCCGTTTGAAGTCTGTTCGTCCACCTCTATTTGTATTCCGGTATTTTTCCTTCCTTCCATATTCCCTCCGCGGCATATGTTTTTATCAAACAAAAGGCGCAAACTTATGTGTTTAACTTTCTTATCAAGATAATAAAGATTAATACACTTCGTTTGCGCCTTGTAAACAGTAAACCGGATCAATCCTCGCGTTTTTTATAAGCCTATCGCGCCTTTTATTTCCCCGATGTCCGCTTTCACTTTTTTCGGTTTGACCGCGTTAGCTACCGCGGTATCAGGATCTTTTAATCCGTGTCCGGTAAGAATGCAAACCGCCTTAACCGGAAGAGCGTTCTTAAAATAACCGCTGTTTATGCATTTTATAAGCCCTGCTATGGACGAAGCTGAAGCGGGCTCGCAGAAAACGCCTTCCTCGGCGGCCGTAAGTCTGTAGGCTTGCAGTATTTCATCGTCACTAACCATGCCGATCATGCCTTTGGATTCATCCCTGGCCTCCTCGGCCTGTTTCCAGGAAGCCGGATTTCCTATTCTTATCGCGGTGGCTACGGTTTCGGGGTTTTCTATAGGATGCCCTTTGACTATGGGAGCCGAGCCCGCAGCCTGAAAACCCATCATTCTGGGAAGCGAATACTGTTTGGGATAAAGAGAGTTATATTCTTTGTACCCTTTCCAGTAAGCGGTAATATTTCCGGCATTTCCTACGGGCATAAACTGATAATCGGGCGCAGCGCCCAGCGTTTCGCATATTTCAAAAGCCGCCGTTTTCTGGCCTTCTATTCTGAAAGGATTTATAGAATTTACAAGCGTCAGCGGATAGCTGCTGCTAAGCTCTTTGACAAGACTGAGCGCTTCGTCAAAGTTCCCGTCTATTTCAAGCACTTGCGCGCCGTGCATAACGGCCTGGGAAAGTTTTCCCAAAGCGATCTTCCCTTCCGGTATCAAAACAACGCACTTTATGCCGGCTCTGGCGGCATAAGCCGCGGCCGAAGCCGAAGTGTTTCCCGTTGACGCGCAGATTACGGCTTTGCTTCCTTCTTCAAGAGCTTTTGAAACCGCCATAGTCATGCCTCTGTCTTTAAACGAGCCGGTCGGGTTCATACCCTCGAATTTAAAATATATTTCGCCGTTAAAGCCCAGCTTTCCAGCCAAATTCCGGGCCGGAATAAGCGGAGTATTGCCTTCATGAAGAGAAATAACCGGAGTTCTCTGGGAAACCGGTAAAAATTTTCTGTAGCGTTCAATCAAACCTTTATAATCCATTTTAAGCTGTCCTCTTTGGCAAAATTTACTGATTTTATAGTCTAAATTGTATTATTTTACAAATGCAAAATCAAATAAAAACGCCTCGCTTGTCATATGAAACGGGCGGCGGCGGGAAAAATTTTATAAATTAAGAAAATTTTTTATATTGCCTGAAAAAATTTTTTCTTTGTTTTCATCCGCGATATCAAGAGTTTTGATAAAATCCGTCTCTTTTTCCGGAAGCTCCAAAGGGAAATCGGAAGCGTAAAATATTTTGTCAAAACCGTGCTTTTTGAAATATTCGTCAAGAAGTTCTTTGTCCATTTCCCTGACGCTGTCAGAAGTGTCGAAACGGATGTGCGTGCCGGCCAGAACTTCCAGAGCCTTATCCCACATAAGATATCCGCCCATATGGGCGCCTATCACTTTCATCCCGGGAAATTTTTCAAGCACTCTCAGCATCCGCGCGGGACAAGAGCGCGTTTCCCCAGGCGAGCTTAGCTCTATGCCGCAGTGAAAAAGAACAGCGATGCCCTGTTTTTGTATTTCTTCATACATCGGAAACGCGCTTTCTTCGTCAATATAAAATTTCTGGAACTCGGATTGTATTTTTATGCCGAAGGCATTGTCTTTTATTCTTTTTATCTCTTCTTTAAAATTTTCAAAATTCGGATGCATTGAGGCAAACGGTATTATTCTTTCATCCTTTATGGAAAAAAGCCAGTTATTGATTGCAACAACCTGCTCGGGCCTTGAAGCCACCGCGGCAACCACGCTTTTCGATATCGAAGCCGCGTCCATATGTTTGAACAGATTGCTTATTACCGGAAGGTCGGCCATCTTTTTATTAAACGATTCCTGCAAAAACAATTTTACCTTTTGGGCTATCTTTTCAGGATAAATATGCGTATGAGCGTCTATTATTTCCATTTTTGGCTCTGTTAAAAATAATAACTTGCAAATAAAAAGGCTGAAAAATCCGGATATTATCCGGTATCTTTTACGGCGTCTTCACAGCATCTGCCGGCAATCAGAAGAAGCCTTTTCTTAATCCGTCAAAATCCGCAAAAGCTTTTTTTTGGCTAAACGAACCGCTTATACCGAAAACAGGGCAGCCGGCCGGTTTTGCCCGGCTTCTTTTATTTTGAAAAATTTCTTTTTTTATAAAGCGCCCGCCTTAGGCAATATTCATTTCCGTACCGGTTTGCGAACGCAGCGGCAGAAAACGCGGATTTTCTTTACCGGAACCCGAACGGGAAAAAACACAAAATCCGGGATTAATATTTTTTTATCTTTATGCGAATTATTCTTTAGGGTTGGATTTTCTTATCGCTTCTGTAAAAGCATAATAGCGCTTACCATATATATGTCTTCGGCATTGCAGCCCCTGCTGAGATCGCTTACCGGAAGCGCAAGCCCCTGAATAATCGGCCCCAGCGCCTGAAAACCGCCCAGTCTTTCGGCCATTTTATAGCCTATATTTCCGGCGTTCAGATCGGGAAATACGAAAATATTCGTTTTGCCGGCAACTTTTGAACCGGGCGCCTTTCTTTTCGCTATTTCGGGCATAATAGCGGCGTCAAATTGCAATTCGCCGTCAATATTGACCGATTTGTCGGATTCGAACTGCCTTTTGGCAAGTTCCGCGGCTTCGCTTACTTTATCTATCATTTTATGTTTAGCGCTTCCTTTTGTTGAAAAAGAAAGAAAAGCGGCATTGGCGGACTTTCCCGGGAAAAGCTTTTTATAATTTTGTATGGCGGCAGCGGCAATATCTTTAAGCCCCAAAGGAAGAGGATCGGGATTTACGGCGCAATCCGTAAACAATACCGGTTCTTTTATAACTTTATGATTATCCGGCGGAACCATAAGAAAATACGAAGAAATAAGTTTTATTCCCTCAGCCGTGCCGACGGTATGCAGAGAAGCTCTTAAAACATCTGCAGTATCATAAACGGCTCCGCACACGCAGGCGTCGCATTTTTTGCTTTTCAGATACATCATTGAAAAATAAAGAGGCGTTTTAAGAAGATTCAAAGCTTCTTCCGGATTCATTCCCTTTTTGACGCGCGCAGAAACAAAAGTTTCTATGACCTTTTCGTCTATAAGCGCCCTGTCTATCTGAACGATTTCTATTCCGGACAAATCCGTTCCCGCCGAAGCGGCGGCGTCTTCGACTGCTTTTATATCGGCGGCCGGAAGAACTACGGAAGCTATTCCGTCTTTAATAAGCATCCGGGCGGCTTTAAGAACTCTTGCATCCGTGCTTTCGGGCAAAATAACTTTCCCTTTTGCTTTTGCGGCCAAACCGAGAATATGCTTTTTGATATCCATAAAATCTCCTTTTAAAGTCTTTATAAGCGTTTTACAAGTTCGCAAACCGGCAAAGATTTT
>CALHWY010000029.1 GCA_938040055.1 uncultured Endomicrobiia bacterium | reverse complement strand
CTTAAGGGTATGCAATACCCTTGAAAGAACCGTTCTTCAGCGGCAGAGTTTTGCACGCTTTTGATCGCCTGCAAAAGTGTGAAAGAGGGGTTTAAGGGGCAAAGCCGCTTGCCGTTATCGGTTGCAAACGAGGCGGCGATTTGCTCACTTTCTAAAAGTGAGGCTTAAGGGTATGCAATACCCTTGAAAGAACCGTTCTTCAGCGGCAGAGTTTTGCAGGCTTTTGATCGCTTGCAAAAGTGTAAGAAGGTTAATCCTCAAAAGAAAAAACAGTGAAAACAAAAAGTTCCGTTAATGGATCTTTCCAGGCGCTTTGCGGCAGTCCGGCTTTTTGCTGGCAGAGTTCGTTTAAAAATTCTTCTTTGCGGTTATTTCCGCTGAAATGTTCCCATACCTGCGGTAAGAACAGGCCGCTTCTTGATCCTTTTTGAACAAGAACGCCGTGTTTGCCGGGAATTATATCGCCGGCGGTTTCTATTTTTTTAAAAGGGGAAAGAACGGATATTTCTATTTTGGTTTCCGGCAGTTCCTCAAGAGTTAAAGGAAAAAATCTCGAATCGTGTAAAGCGGCGGCAAGCGACATTCTGACCACTGCTTCGCAAAGCGGATATTGCGGATCCGTCGTTCCCACGCAACCGCGTAAAGCGCCTTTTTTCGTAAGCGTTACGAAAACTGCGGCAAAAGACATTAATTCGCTGTTTTTGTCCGCTGAAAAATCTATGACTTCTTTATTTTTAAGGTATTTTTCCAGCGACTTTCTGGCAAGAGCAAGCAGCAATTCGCAAGATTCGGCAGGTATGGAGAAATATTCGACGTTTTTTACCATAAAAATTTCATCGGGTCTATGGCCTTGTCTCCTTTTTTTACGGTAAAATGCAAATGCGGGCCTGTAACTCTTCCGCTTGCCCCGCTTCTGCCTATCATTTGCCCTGCGCGCACTTTCTGTCCCGCTTTCACATTATATGAAGACAGATGCCCGTAATGAGTGACATATCCGTTTCTGTGGTCAATATATACAGCCGTGCCGTAATGTCCGATGCCTGAACCCGCCAGAATTACCACTCCGTCTGCGGCCGCGGCCACGGGGGTGCCGGAAGGCACCGCTATGTCGGTTCCGCCGTGCATGCTTCTGCGTCCTGTGACCGGATGTCTTTTTCTGAGTCCGAAATTGCTTGATATTCTTCCGCCTATGCTTAAAGGCCATGAGAACAATTCCCGTAAAGCGTATTTTTCCTGTATTTTTTCGTTCATCAGATCTACTGCGGGACGCTTGCCGGGAATAAATACATATTCGCCGGCGACCGGTTCCTTAACTGAAAAATTAGCTGTTGTGAGGGTTTTTTCTTCAATATCGTATTTTGCCGCTATGGAAGTCCAGCCGTCATTTTCCTGCACCGGATGCAAGGTTCCTCCGGAAGAAGGAATCAGCACGGTCTGTCCGATATAGACGTCATAAGTGCCGAGCTGCGGATTGCAGCCCAAAATTGTGTGAACCGAATATCTGCTTTTAGGCTGTCCGTCAATGGATTCCATGGCGGCCAGCTTCCATAAATTGTCGCCTTTTTTTATTTTGTAAAGGTAAAAACGTGTTCCGTCGACCCGGTAATCAAGAAATTTTTTTCTTGCCTCGAGATCGTTTAACAGGGTTTGCGCGTCAAATGACGGGATTTCTATAACCGGCACAGAGGCGAGAGTGGCCGCGGCCGTTTTTTTTACCCATATCTGCGCCGCGATAAGCAGAGCGAAGATAAAAGAGAAAAAAACCGTCCAGCGTATTAAAAATTTTATGACGGCGTCCGCTTTGACGCCGAAATAAGCTTTTGTGCCTTTGTTATTTTCCATAATAAAACATTTTATTAAAAAGTAAAGAAAATTTAAAGCTTTGCTCTGAAAGCCGGTTTTAGAATTTTATTGTTTCGGCGCGCGGCTGCAAAAAAAGTCCATATTAACGGGCTGTGTCTCCGGTATTTTCAGGCCGGCGGCAAAAAAATAAAAAAAGACGGAAATCCCGCCAGAGAAGACGGTTTTAACCGCATAAGGGCGGAAAAAACTGGAAAATATGCGGCAAAGACGGATAAAAGATTTTAGCGAAACCCGCCGCGTCCGCCGTAAGCCTGGCGGATCATGACAAATAATGCCGGAAACAAAACGCGGAAAAATTTGCCTTTTAAAAATATTTAATTTATTGTTTTCCGCAAAATGCCGGAAAGCGGGAAAATACCGCTGCCAAAGCGTTTATAAAAATCCGGCGCGCACGCAATGTCCGAAAAGACAAAGACGTTAAAACCGCCAGACAGACGGCGGCCGGCATCGGCGCGCTTGTAAATAAAACGGATTAATAATATCATATATATAATGAAAATTCCGAAATTTTTATCAGATATTTTCCTCAATGCCGGAAGAAAGAAATACTTTTTTCTTATAGCGGCTTTTTCCATACTGCTCAATTGGGCGGGACACTCTTTTGTATATGAAAACAGCTATAAATTTCTTTATTTCGACATGCTGGGCACTTTCGTAGCCGCGGTAGTTCTTGGAAGCGCGTGGGGTATGCTGGTCGCTCTTTCCACGGCCATACTTCTTTCAGGCATAACTTCTCCGCATTTCATTTATCTCGCCGTGGTAAATATCAGCGGAGCTCTTTACTGGGGCTTTTTAAGCGAAAGCGGAACTCTTGAAATTTTAAAAAATCCGGGACACGACTTTAAAGTCAATATGAAAACCAGCCTTATGTCCGCGCTGAATTTTGTTTTGTTCGCCGGCATAGGAGGCGGGCTTTTGACCGCTGTTTTTTCTTCGGTAATAAGAAGTTTTATTTTCCGGGACTTTTCTTTTGACCAGCCCTATTCCATATATTTTTCTCAGCTTTTCCGGGATGTTTTCAGCGTGGCCGACGCGGGAAGGCTGGGACTTTTTACCAATTATGTGGCGGATACTTTTATAGAGATTCCCGATAAGGCTCTCACTGCTTTTTTCGGCATAGCCATATGCCTTACCATATTTAAGTTTAATGTCAAAACGCTTACCTGCGCTTATCGCGAAAAAGTGGAACGGGCGAATCTCGCATGGCATAAAATAATGCTGAAAAATTTCGGGGGGGCGGAGATATCGCTTTTCGCCTTGCTGGGCGTGATATATCTTTTGAAAATAAAAGAGATATCTTTCAGGCTTTTTACGGAAGTTATCGAAAATATCTCGATATATTCACTCAGAGACTATGTCTTTCTTGAAATGATAATGCTGCCTCTTGCGGCGCTGGCTTTTTTTATAGTGATGAAAGCTTTTTTCTATAAAGAAGACGGCCGCGGCGCGGCGGATACAGGCTCGGAGATAAAGGGCAATTTTTATTTTAAGAGCATGGACTCGGGAATAAAATATTTTCTGGCTGACGTTTTCTTTATTTGCTCGGGCGTTACGGCCGTATATATGTATATTCTGGTAAAGATTACCGGAGTGACTCCCGTGGGTTATTACAAATCTTTTTCCGTAAGCAAAGCCAGCCCCGAAACGCTTATATGGCTTTTTATAATGCTGATTATGTTTATCCTCATAGACCGCAGGAACAACCGCGCCACGGAAACTTTGACTTTAAACGACGAACTCATAAAAAAGCAAACGGTGGAAAAAATTTCCGAATCTTTTGACGCCCAGAGGCAAAAACTTCAGGTGCTCGAGCTCAGCTGGCCGGACAGCACCATAGAATTTTTAAGAAGCGCCCGGCACGATCTTATCAACCAGCTTGAAAAATCAAAAACCGGGATGGATGAACTGTTTGTCGAAATATACGACAATGTGGTAAAACCCTACAGCGAATCCATACTCGAAAGTCAGAAGGCGATGCGTTCGTATGTCGAGGAAATAACAAGCGGCAAACTCAGCGAATACAGCCCCGGGGAGATAGATGAAGCTTTGGCTTGCCGCATAAACGAATTGAAAAGTAAAATGTCTTCGTATATAAAATTCGAATACTCGGCGCAAACCGATGCGCGCGGAAAATATTGCAGGATAAACAAACTGTTTTTCGTCGCTTTTAACAATATCCTCGACAATTCGGTTTACGCTTTGCAAAAGAAAGTTTTTGCGGACGGTTTTAAGGCCGTTCTGGGGATAAGGCTTTCCGTTGAAGACAATATGCTTTCGGTCGTTATTTACGATAATGCGGGAGGTCTGTCAAAAGACAAAATTTCAAAAATATATAAAAGTCCCGTAGAAAGCTCCAAAGGCGACAGAATGGGCGAAGGCACAATAATAGCCAGAAATTTCATAAAGATATTCGACGGCTGCATAAGTGCGCGCAATACGAATTTCTCGGGCGTCGGCGGGCTCGAAACCGAGATCCGCATTCCGCTTTATTTGAAATAAAAAAGCATATACGGAGGAATTATGGCAGATGAAAAGAAACTGATAGCATTAACCGACGACGATCCGGGCGTGCGGGCCGCTCTGGAAAGAACGATCTTAAAACATTTCGGCGATGTCGGCATAATGCAGTTTTCAAACACCATAGAAATAAAAAGATATCTTTCCGATAATCCGCAGAAACTGGATCTTCTTATTCTGGACATACATTTCGGGCTCGGCGAAACCGGGCTTGACATTTTGCCTGACATCAAAAAATACGCTCCGGCTCTTCCCGTGATTCTTTTAAGCGCGATGGAAAAAACTTACGGGCAGGCGGTGACGGATTCCGCCGGAGAATACATTATTGATTTTATGTCAAAGCCGGTAACCGAAACGGAACTTGTGATCAAAATCAAAAAAGCTCTTAGTTCAAAAGACGATAATGCGAAAAAACTGCAGCAGCTGCAATCGGAAAACACTCTTCTAAGCGAAATGCTGTCTTCGGAAGACGATAAAGGTGCGGGCAGTCTTTTTGAGCAGGAAGTGCACGCGAAACTTAAAAGCATGCCTAAAATTTTTCTTCAGGGCGTCTATGAACCGAAAGCCAATATAGTAATAAACGGACAGGAAATAGACTCCATTGCCTTTACGGCGGCGCCTCTTCCTTTTGCCATAATGATTTTTGAGACAAAATATTTCCCTAATGCCAAGGTGCTGGGCAGCGTCAATGAGCCGATGAGAATTTCCGTCAACGGCATTGAAAAAGTTTCAACGAAAAGAAGAAACCTCTTCGAGCAGTCCGAAAACCAGTTCAAGCAGGTCAGCAAGAGGATGGAAAAGGTGCTTAAAGAGGCCGGCTATACCAAATATGAAGAAATATTCAGGCCGTTCATACAAAGTTTTGTAGTTTTTACCGATACCACCGATATTTCCGAAATCAAAACTTCAAACGCCAATAAGTACACTAAAATATGCAAACTGAAGGATCTCACCCCGGATTTTTTCATTAAAACGGCTTTTGCCATGCCGAAAAGAAAGGTGGATGAAATAGTAAAAAAGACGGTTTTGGAAAAACTTTTCTAAAAAGCTTTCTTGCCTTAAGTCCGTCGAAAAAAACGGAATTTTATCATAATGTCTTTTCCGGCGGACAAACAAACTTTCTAAACAACAAAAAAATAAAAAGAGCATTCCGGGCTGACTGACGGTTTTATTGATAAAACCCGGGGACAAATCGGACGGAGCCGTTCATAAACCGCCCGCCGGAACTTCACTCCGTCTGTGTGCCGAATAAAAATTTGCGGATAAATATGTGAACATCGTAAGAATGCGCGTATAATGAAAAAGACGGCGTTTTGCCGTTTTTTAGAAATGTTTTTATGAAAAGACGCATAGGCAAAAAAAGAGGCCGGTTTTTGCCGGACTTACGGATGAGCTGAAAAGTTTAAAAGCTTTCTTGTTTTATTTGCCCTGTGCCTAAAGAAGCGGAAAGTTTAAGCCCGCGGAATCCGTTTGTTTGATTTTTTTGTTTATTGAATGCGGTTTTGATATGTTTACGAATAACTGCCGGCTGCGGCGGCTAAAGCGGACAGTCTTTCAGACGCGGGTTTTGATATGTTTGCAAGCCGGATGAGGAAACGCGCGCCGGTCCCGCGCTTACGCATCATATATTTTGCCGAAAACCGGGCTTTTTATACATTTTAAAACTGCGGTTCTTGCAGTTCTTGCGTAATTCCCTGCTGCTGTTTTAAAAGCTGCTTTATAAGATTCATTCTTTCTTTTTCTTTCTGCTTTCTGTCATCCTTTTCTTTTTTAAGAAATTTTATATAATCCGGAAAAGGCACTATTTTTTTTGTTTTTCCGATAAATACAAAAGCGCTTGAATTTTCAGCATATTGTATCTTTTGCCTGTTTTCGGGATCCTCTTCGCCGCCGTACCATACGGAACCTATTATATTTTTAAACTTTTCTTCTTTTGCGTCTTCCTGCTGAAAAAAAGCTTTAAGTTCATCAGGATCTTTTATATCTTCCATCTTCTTATGTTTGATTTTGTATTTGATTTTCTTTTTATCTTTTCCGGCGTTTTTTTCCGTTTCCTGCTTTTCTTTTTTTTTCGCCCGGGCTTCGGCTTCTATGACCTTGGCGTAGATTTTCAGCTGGTCTTTGATAATGGTTTGCGCTTCTTCGGGAGCCGGCATAAGACCCGTAAAATTTATATGTAAAACCGCGGCTCTTCCTTCATCGTTATTTTTGAAATCGACGGAGTAATCGGTTCCTTCAACAAAATTTCTTGCCGCAAAAACCCAGCCCGCGCAAAAAACCGCCAAAAACGGCGCAAATAAAAAATTTTTCATAATGACCCCGCTTTAAAATATCAATTTATAAAGTAAATATAGCAAAATCAAAAAAAGAATTACAGCGGCAAAAAAGGCAAACAAGAGAGCTGCAATGCCGGTATTGAGCTTTTTCTTTGTTTTCCGGGCTTTTTTTCGGAAATCCGCGGCAAGATCCGCGGGAATGCTGTTGTAGACAAAATAAAAAACCGCCGGCGTTATCGCCGCGTCGTCAAGCAGTCCGAGAGGAAAAAAAGTTTCCGGAATTATGTCTATGGGAGACAAAAGATAAATAAGCGCAAAGATAATAAAAATTTTTATATAAAGAGGAGTTCTTTTATCGGTAAAAGCATAGAAAATAATGAAAAAATTTTCTTTCGCGCCGGAAAAAATTTTTTGGTAAAATCCATAATAAAATTATTGTACCAATTCTTTCTTTTTTTGTGAAATAGGCAAAAAATGCGGATGCCGGATTAAAATTTTGTTTTTTTTTGCCTCGCCTCAGCAAAAAAAAGCGGCGGCAAAAGCGGAGTAAAACCTTTTTTTTTGGGCTTGTCTGGCAGCATTATTTTGTTCTTTTTATATTGCCGTCCGCTTGTTTTTCAAGAGTCTGCAAGCCGGTATAAGTAAAACATAAAATATGCTAAACTTTAATAAAATCCTGTTTTTGCGGATTTATTAAAAAATACTTTTTGCCGCGCCCGCAGACTTTTTTCAAAAGCCCGGTTTAACCCTTACCGGTGGCAATGGCGGAGTATGTTTTTATTGTGAACCAAATAAAAGCTTCCGGCGGCGCCTGTCTGGCATTGCCGCCTGCCTGGCATTTAAATAAGCCGGGCTCGCGGAAATAAACGGGCGTATATTTTTTGTTTTTTCGCGCCGCGGACGCAATATGCCGCAATAGCCGAAAAGCCGCGTTTTTACAAGGAAATTATGCTCCAGCGCATATTGAGATAAGAAAACGGATATGTTTTTCAGCCGGCGCGCAAATAATCCGGAACGAATAGCGGATTCGGTATTTTTAAGCCGAGAAACTTTTTTATAAAAATCCGGAAATTTGAAATGTCCGGGCTGAAAAGGAAAGAATGCCGTTATAAAATGCATATAAATAAAGGTATGGAAAATGGGAGCCATAGGCAAAGCGAACAGGGTTAAACTGTTTTGCGGGATAATTTCCGCAGATTTTGAGATAACCGAAAAAGCGTTGGAAAAGCTTGAAAATAAATTCGGCGCTATAGATTTACGCAGCGAAATAGTGCCTTTTGATTTCACTTCTTACTATAATGCCGAAATGGGCCAGGAGCTTAAACGTTTTTGGGTTTCTTTTCAAAGGCTTGTCTTTGCGGATGAGCTTGCGGCGATAAAGGTTTTTTCAAATTCTGCGGAAGAAAGTTTTGCCGTCGGCGGCAAAAGACTTATAAATATAGATCCCGGATACATAAATCCGGCAAATATTATTCTCGCTTCAACCAAAGATTTCAGCCACAGAATATATCTTTCGCAGGGCATATATGCGGAAGTGACGCTGATATATAAAAAAGAAGATTTTATAAAACTTCCCTGGTCATACCCTGACTATACTTGCGCCGCGGCGAAAAATTTTCTTCTTAAAGCCAGAAAAGATCTTATTATGCGGCTGAAAAACAAAAGTTTTTAATATTTCCGGCCCGGCGCCGCGCTTTTTCCGTTTTTTTATGTTTCAAAGGGCATTTATAATATCCGCAATTTTTTAAGCGGCTTTTAAAGCTCTCAGGTATAAAAAACTTTTGCCGTTTTTTACAAACAAGACTGGATTTTAAGCCGTCGGGCGGATATATAAGGAAAATACTGCGGTTGTTTGCGGGCGATAAACTGCATTGCCCGCATATCCGGCTCGGCCGGTTTTGTAAAGCGGATACTTGATTTTTTCATAATCCTGCCGGCGGACTTTGCGCCGTATTGTTGCGGAAAAAAAGATTATTGTTTATCCGGCCGCTTCTTATCCGCAATGCATGTTTTTACTGGTTTTTGCGCGTATATAACGGAGACTGCGGCAAATGCTTATAAATGGCGGCAGCCGGCAAAACCGCGGCGGCGGGCTTTTTGATAAGACGGAGACTGTTCTTATTTTTTTACGGGCGCCCGGTTTATATTTTGCGCTTTTCAGCCGCGGGCGCTGTTTTGCGCCGGCTGTATGCAAGGTGCGGGAAAGTTTTGAAATGAGCTTTAAAAAAACGGATATTCTTTATTCTTCAATCATTCTGGCTTATTTGGCCGCGCATTATTATATAGTGAGGCATATAAGCTGCGGGCTTGCCCTGTACGGATGGAAATTTATTATTTTGTCCGTTTTTGTGTTCGGGCTCGGCATAATAAGCGTTTTATCGCTAATTGCTTTAAGATTTCCTTTTTCCGCCGTCAATTGGACGCATTTTCCCGGCAGTTTCTGGATGGGCGTTTTTGCGGTAAACTTTATATGTTTTCTGGCGAATGACGCTTTAAACTTTTTTATAAAAACCGAAGGTTTCCGGTTGCATTCAACGCTTGCGGTCATGGCCGCGGCGGGCATATTATGTCTCTGGTCTTTTGTGAACGCCGCTTTTATTTTAAGAGTGAAAAAAATATATTTGGGGGTGTCCGGGCTTAAAACCGAAAAGTTCCGCATAGCTTTTATTTCCGACATACATATAAACAGGCATACTCCTTTTAAAAACATCAATAAAATAGTCAATAAAATCAATTTCATAAAACCCGACATAATCATTATAGGGGGAGATCTTGCCGACGCGGATATCACGGAAAGTTATTCTCTTTACGGGCTTGACGGATTATCCGCGGCGTACGGACTTTTTGCCGTAACGGGAAATCATGAATACCATCTCGGCATAGAAAAATACGATATTTTGTGCAAAAAGCTGGGCATAAGACTTTTAAGAAATGAAAACGTTTCCGTGGGCGGCATAATTACGCTGGCGGGCATAAACGACGATTTCGGGGAAAAAACGGGAGTTGACAGATCCGATATAAAAAAAACGCTGGAGAATGCGGATCCGGCGCTTCCCGTAATATTGATAAGCCATAAGCCCGGCAATTTTAAAGAAGCCGTAAGAGAAAGCGGCGGCATGAGAATAATACAGCTTTCAGGGCATACCCATGCCGGACAGGTGCCGCCTATGGGAATAATAGGTTCCGCTTTTTTCAGATATTATTACGGCAGAAGACTGAAAGAAGATTCCATAGTTTATATAACTTCCGGCGCGGGCTGGTGGGGGCCTCCGATGAGGCTTTTTAATATGTCCGAGATAGCGGAAATAATACTGTACAGAAAACGCGCGGATTAAAATAGTTTTATTTCGCGGGTTTTTCCGCCGGATTTTTTTGTTCGCAAGAGAGCCCGGAGAAAACGGCGCGTAACGGGTTCCGGCGAAGAGGGCGGACTTTTAATTTTAAATGAATGTGCTACGGCTTTTAATATGTTTGGGATAAAGGAAAATACAATATGAGACAATGGGGATATTTTTTGTTTTTCGTTTCGTTTTTCTGCCTTTATTTTACCGCCGGAATGTATGTTTCATGGAGATTATGCGCCGGACTTGATATCGCCGCACCGTATAAACATATCATTTTTTTCTTTTGCGGATTTATGTCCGCGGCGTCCACCGCCGCTTATGTTTCCAGCGAATACGGCATAGTCCGTTTAGCGGCATATTTAAACCGCGCATGCGGAATATGGATGGGCTTTCTGGGCATAGCTTCATCGGTTCTGTTTGTAAATGATTTGCTCAATCTTTCCGGCATTTTTGAAAACGGAAAATTCGGATATTATTCCGCTTTGTTTTCGCTTGCTCTTATAACTGCGCTTTGCCTGTGGTCGCTCATAAATGCGGGTTTTATACTGAAAGTAAAAGAAATAAAAATCAAAGTTCCGCAGCTTAAAACCGGAAAACTTCGCATTGTTTGTCTTGCCGACGTCCATATAGACAAACAAACTTCATACGGCTCAATAAAAAAGATTGTCAAAGCGGTTAATGCCGTGAAACCCGATATGATAGCAATAGCCGGAGATCTTATCGACACCGACATTTCCGGGACTTTCCGCGGTTACGGGCTTGATAAACTGTACGCTCCTTACGGCATTTACGCGGTTGCCGGCAATCACGAATATTACGCCGGAATTGAAAACTATGTAAAACTTTGCGGCCGGCTCGGCATAAAACTTTTAAACAATGAAAATCTGCCCGTATTGAACGAAAAAGGGGAAAATATTATTTTTGTCGCGGGCGTAAACGACAGGCAGTCCCGGCATTTTAAAGCGGGCGGCATTGATATTGAAGCCGCTTTTTCCGGCATAGGGAAAAACGCCCCCGTGCTTTTTCTAAGCCACAGACCGGAAGAATTCGATAAGGTAAAAGACAGGGAAATGTCCGTGATGCAGCTTTCGGGGCATACCCATTGCGGACAAATACCGCCTGTGGAAATAATAAGAAAATTCATGAAATACAATTACGGCTTATATGAATATAAAAACTCGAAAATGTATGTCACTTCAGGATGCCGCTGGTGGCGCGTGCCTATGAGAACTTTCAATAAATGCGAAATAGCGCATATTGTGCTTGAAAGAGAATAAACATAGAAAATTTTTGTCTTTGTTCGGGCCGCGCAAGGCGCCGTATGCGGTGTCGTCGGCGCAGACTTTCGGATATTTTGTCGCCGGCGTATTTGATTATGTCCGAAGGTTTAATATCTTTAAGCGGGCGAATAAAGGCATTAAAAAAACATTCGTTTAATAACAATTGAAAATTCAATTTTTTTCGCCGCCGCATTTTATTCCGCCGCCGCTTTCTTAAAGACCTGGCGAAGGCTGGAAATTTTAAACAAAAGCTTTATTTCCGTATGCTTGGCCGCGCGCATATAACAGAATATTATTTGCCGGCAAAGGCCGAAAAAGTTTGCATGCCGGAGATTTTGCGATTTATAACGGATAAAAAACAGGCATAAAATTAAATTTTACGTCAATCTTGAAACGGCATGGCCGTCCGGTATACATATATATGTATACCGCCGGCGAAAAAATTTTAGAAAAACGGCACCGGGCGATTTTTGGCGGGCAGGCGGACGGAAAATTCGCAGGATATTTGCCGGAAACTTTTTTATGAAATATAATAAATGTATTTCACGCGCGCTCCGGACAGGTTTTTTTGGCGCTGAAAATTCAAAGTATTTCAAAGAAAAGATTTTTTACGTAAAAATCGCGTAACGCAGTCCGTCCGGCTTTACCGTCAGGGGTATTTGCAAAATGTCAGTTCTGTCAGGAACAAAAGTTTTAAAAAATATATTAAAAGGATAAAAAAAATGATTAAAAAGGCGGTATTTGCGGCAGTTGTTTTATTTTTCTGCGTTTGGGTCGGATTTTTTAATGTCCGGGCGCAAATAATAGAAACCGGCCATATGAAAAAGACGAAAATGAAAGCGGATTATATGGATTTTTGGGTGTATCCGCCTGAAAATCTGCAAGGGAAAGGCGCTTTATATATTGACTGCGGCAGTCTGTCCGAAAGGATTGCTTTTGAGGTTACTGACGGCGGCGCTTTTGCGGGCACATTATATATAGGAGGAGGAAAAACCGCTTTATATAAAAAAGAAATGTCCGGCTCCGGAGAACAAAACGCCGGAAACCGGACTGAAGAGATACCTCTGGTTTTCAATGATGTTTTTAACGCTTTTCAGGAGCAGGACTTTTATATGATTTCAGCCCGGGTTTTGTTTTCCGGCGGATATGAAACGATTTCTTTGCGCATAAGCAGGCACGATGCCGAATCGCAAGGCTTTATATATGTGCCTCTTGAAAAAGTTATTGAGATATGCCGCGAAAACAAGGATATGGCAAACGGCATTCTCGGAACCGAAATAATGCTGTCGCCGCAGGAATTGCGGAAAGCGAAAGAAAGAGACGGGGTATTTCCGGTTTACGGACTTCCCGGCGAAGAGATTGTCCGCAGCGCGAAAGAAGAAACCGGGCAGCCCGCCAAGCGCAAAATATATATGCTGCGCACAAAACCGCAGCTTTCGGCTCCTTTTGTAAATATTACCGAACCGCGCATAAATGAAATAAGAACGCTTTTTAAAAAAGATTACTGGTATGAACTGGAAGTATCCGCTTTTATTCCCTTTGTTACCACAGACGGAAAAAATGAGGTATACCGCGGCAAAACATACCGGGGTTTCTGGCAGGCGCAGTATGACGGCAGCGGTTTTCCGGTGCTTTTAACCTCAATGGTAGACAATAAAAGATGGAAAGAGCTTGCGCAGCGGTATAAACGGCAGCAGGAAAAACGGTAATAAGGTTTTCCGGATTGTCAAAATGAATTCAAAACGGGAGAGCGCTATGTTTATTATTGCGGCCTTGCTGATTTATTTCGGAGGTTTTGTATATATAGCCTGGCGGATAAATGCGGGTTTGGGCATTCAGGCGCCTTTTAAATGGCATCTTACGGCCGGTATTACGGCATTGGGATTGTTTTCAATAGCGGCTCTTATAGGAAGCCGAGTTCATATCCCGGCAATATCTTTTATCGGGCCTTTCGGTTATATATGCATGGGAGCCTGGGGCATATTTTTTACCTTTTTTGTTTTTAACGATATTTTAAATCTTTTTAATCTTATCTTTAAAATAAAAGAGTTCAGATACTATTCTTCTGCGGCGGTCATTGTTATTTCGGCGCTGTGCTGCGTCTGGTCGCTTATAAATGCCGGATATATCTTGAACATAAAAGAAATTACTTTAAAAAGCGCGCTTCTGCCGGCCGATTCTCTTAAAATAGTCCATCTTTCGGATCTGCATATCAACGCTTTCACTTCCCCGCCAAGCATAAGAAAAATATTCGATAAAGTAAATTCGCTTGAACCGGACATTATTCTTATAACAGGAGACGTCATAGACGCCGATATCAATAAAGAAGACAAATTTCTGGAGTACGGCTTTTCGCTGCTGAAAGCGAAATACGGTATTTTTGCGGTTACGGGCAATCATGAATATTATACCGGAGCGGCGGCTTTTTTTGATATGTTTAAAAAGCTGGGCGTGCCGGTGCTGCGCAATGAAAGCATTACTGTTGACGGGCTTGTGAATATAGCCGGCATAAACGATTATGAATTCGAAAATCCGCAGGCCGTGGAAAAAGCTCTTTCCGGGACGGATCCTTCCCTTCCCGTTTTGTTTATGAGCCATCGTCCGGAAGCTTTTGATATAGCTTCACGTACAGGAAAAAGCATTATACAGTTTTCAGGGCATACCCATGCCGGACAAATACCTCCGATAGAAGTAATAAGAAGGCTTATGAAATACAATTACGGTTTATACGAAAACAAAGATTCGAAAATGTATGTAACCTCAGGCGTAAGATGGTGGGGGCCGCCGATGCGTCTTGCAAATACAAGCGAGATAGCTGTTATAAATCTGGTGAAACGATAACGGCGGCATTCGCCCGAGATTATGACATGTTTTGCGGCGGCGGTGATAATAAAAAAAACAAGCGGCGCTTTGATTTATAATGACGGCGATTGCGAATCACGTATAACCGGCATAAAAATCCGTGGATTTTCAGCTTGATGCGCTCCTCCGCAGGCGGCGCGCGCGGCGGCTTTAAAAATAACCGGCAATGCCCCCCTAAATGACGCATTGGACAATATCGCTTTTCATACCGCTGATCGGCGGCATAAAGAAAAACGCAAAAACTTTTTATTCCCGGCTCCGGCCATATTATTTTATATGCCGGACCGAAATGCCGTCTATGCCGTTTTCAAGCGCGGCCGGGCATGTATTTTGCAGGAAAATTTCCGCTTCAAAGCATTTGCGTTTTTGCATAAAACAAAATATCTCCAAAGCAGTATGACGTCAAACAAAACCTTGTTTTTAGACAAATCTTTAAAATGCCGATTGTTTTTAAACCGCAGCCGGGCTTTTTTTGTCCGCCGCTTAAAAAAGCGGAAAACGGCTTTTTTTTTATTTATGCCGGCCGCCAAAAATATAAGAAACGCTAAAGCGAAATATTCGGATAAAAACCGTAGCGTTTCAATATGCGGGGTTTTGTTTAGGGCTATGCGGCATTCGCCGCCAAAACGCGCAAAAGCAGGAAATAAAAAATAAATACGCTAAACAGGACAGGCGATTATTTGCCGAAACAAAAACCGGAAAACCTGAAAAAAGCTTGCCGTAAATTGTTTTGCCGGGACATTTTCCGGGGTGTAGATGCTTTTAAATTGAAACTTTGCGGAAAAATTTTTTCGGACGGACGCCGCTTTGGAAGATTCTGACGCAAGTGCTTTTTTTTGCCGGGAAATTTGATAATTATTCCGTTTTTTACCGGGCTTTCGAAGCTGCGCCCGGAAGCGCTTTTTTTTCGGAAGATTTTTGAAGCTGTGAACAAGAGGAAACGTTTTATCTGTAATATTTTCTGCCCGGCCGCACGACGATAACCTGGCCTATCTGCAAATATTTCTTTTTCGCCAGTTCCGGATTGTCTTTATAAATATCTCTGGGAGTGGTTTTATAGTTTGCAGCGATCTTTTCTATATATTCGCCTTTTTTTACCTTATGTTTTATAAATCCCGGGGACGGATTGAGGTCTTTTACTTTTGCTATATTTTTCATAAAAGCCGCTTTTGTCCCGTAAGGTATCTTAAGCTCGAACCCGGGATATCCCTGAGGAGTGCACCAGGCGTTTAAAGCGGGATTGAGTTGTTTGATTTCTTCGACCGTGGTGCCGGCGCATTGCGCGGCGATTTTAAGATCGATCACGCGGTCTGTTTTTATTTTGTCGTATTTTAAAGGCGGCTGAAAAACCAAATCGGAAAATCCGTATTTTTTAGGATTGTTGGCTATTGTCACCGCCGCTATAAACTGGGGCACGTATTTCTGGGTTTCTCTGGGAATGGCGTTTCTGTCGGTCATTTCCGTTATATTCGAGGCATTGGAAAATTTCATGTCTCTTAAAAGTCCGTATTCGCCTCTGTTATATCCCGCAAGCACAAGATGCCAGTCATTTAACATAACATGCAGCTCTTTTAAATAAAGACAGGCCGCTCTCGTGGCTTTTTCCGGATCTCTTCTTTCGTCTATCCAATAATTGATTTTCAGTCCCAAAGCTCTTCCCCTGTGAGCCATAATCTGCCATATTCCCACCGCTCCGGCCTTTGACACCACTTTATTATTGTATAAGCTTTCAACGACCGGCAGGTATTGCAGTTCTTCGGGAAGTTTAAACTCCTGAAGGGCTTTTAAGACTATCTCCCTGTAAGCTCCGCTTCTTTCAAGAGCGTCTTTTACCCTTTCTTTGGGTTTGCCGCCGGAATACATTTCAATATAATGTTCCACAAGCGAATTGTCTTCGCATTCCATAGGTATTGAACATTTTTCGGGTTCAATTACCGGCGCGGGAGTGTC
This sequence comes from uncultured Endomicrobiia bacterium, assembly GCA_938040055.1. Taxonomy (GTDB): domain Bacteria; phylum Elusimicrobiota; class Endomicrobiia; order Endomicrobiales; family Endomicrobiaceae; genus Endomicrobium_B. Next base: position 83,559 of record CALHWY010000029.1, on the reverse strand, counting down.
TATGGAATAAATTCTTTTCAGCTTGGTCAGTATGCTGTCAAAATCGTCGAAAAGAAAAAAATAAAGCCCGGGACTGACTCCGGATTTCTCAAGCCTGCCGATAAATAAAGAAAAATATTTTTCCGCGTCCTGCGCTTTTCCGCTTTTGAAAGCGTCCACCGCTCTTCTGTAAAGCGCTTCCGCTTCAAGCACGGCGCCCTTTACTTCTCTTTCGGAAGGCGCTTTGGAAATAGCTCCCGCCACGAGACTGATGACCGGATCGGTTTCTTCTTCTTGTGTGAGGGGAATCGTGAATTCGATAGGATAGTTAATCTCTTTTTCGGTAATGTCGCTTTTGGCGGTTTTCTCAGGCAGAGGAGGAATGTTGGTTTTTCCCGCAGAGTAAGAAAGCTGTGTCGCAAAAGACAGAGAAACTAATATTGGTAATATCTTTTTGCCGCATTTCATAACTTCAATATTATACAAAATAAAATTTAATTTAAAAGGTTTTTGTTCGCGCGGTTATGCCGGCAAACGCAAGCAAGGCATAAATTATTTCCGCTTTGCGAAAAAAGTTTTGCCCGCTCCGCAAATTGACAAGCCCGAACGGCGCAAAAACCTCTCTTTTGCGGCGGGTTTATAAATTTTGTTTTCAGGCCGGATAATCATTCAAAAGAAACCGGGAAAAAGATTTGTTTACCCCGGCGCGTAGATAATTCCGGCGCTTTTTTATGTCTGCGGGCATTGCATACCGGCAGGCATTTCATGCCGGCAGCCGCGTTAAGACATAATACTTCAAGTTACGGCTTATATGAAAAAACTCTTTTGAACCTTTGTGAGAGATTTATAAATGTTTTATTTTTCCGTAACAAAAGGCTAATACTGTCCGGATTGTTTTGTTTTGCGCGCGGTATTTTACTTTGGACTTGATAAGAAATTCGCCGTAAATAAAAACCAGGCGGAGAACTTTTTAAGACCGCAATTGCAGGCATTGATGTTTTTTGCGGGGCGGGGAAAAAAAGAGATTTTGCGCTTGTTCTTGTGCCGGCTGCGGAAATTTTACTTCTTCGTTTTGCCTTCAAAAACTGAAAAAAATATAAAAAAGCGGAGATAATTTATTGCGCCCGTTTCTGCGGCAAAGACGGCATAACCGGAAGCCCCGCCGGTTTTCAGACTTTAAGCTTTGTCCGCCGGAAATTTTTACGGCATACAATAAAAGTTCCGGAAACGGCCGGGAGTTTTTTTACGGATTCTCTCTTTGCGTCCGCGTTAAAACGGCTTCAAAAATAAAGCCTTTTTGTTTTAAAAATTTTTGTTGCAAGTTGTCATTATGTTTTTGTATAATTTTTTCATTATTGCGGCTTTTGCCGCATAAGCTTAAAGAGGTGTTTTATGCTTAAAGAAGAACTTGAAACAACAGCCTTTCTTGCGCGCATTGAATTGAAAGAAGAGGAAAAAGAAAAATATCTCAAAGATCTTAACGCAATGCTTGAAATCGCGCAAATACTTCAGGAGCCGGATGTTTCCGGTTTGAAACCCACAACCCATGTCACTTCGCTTAGAAATGTCTGGAGAGAAGACGAGGTAAAACCCTGTCCGAAAGACGTTCTTGAACAGATGATAAACGCCGCTCCGCAGAAAGAAGGCTCATTTTACAAAATACAAAAGGTTATTGAGGCGGAGTAAAGAAAATGATCAAAGCTGTTTATTCTTTTAACGGCGAGTTTTTCACTGAAAACGACGTTTCCGCGATATCGGAAATCGTCAGTAAAAAACCGGCAATAATCTGGGTGGACATCCTTTTGGAAAATCACGATTTAAGTCATGAGGAAACCCTGCTTCTTACTGAGTCTTTCAAATTTCACGAACTTTCCCTTGAAGACTGTCTTTTTCCGCAGTATTACCCCAAAATGGAAGAATTCGAAAATTATGTTTTCGGGGCCGTCCACGGCATACAGCTTAAGCCGAACTATCTCCAGGAATTCGACGAAAGCATTTACGAGCTCAACATTTTCGCCGGAAAAGGCTTTGTGGTCACGGTGCATACCGAAGAGCTTTTCTTTATAGAAACCATTTATGAAAAAGCGAAAGCGAGACCGCAGATAGAAATGAAAAGCCTGGCGAACCTTATGTACAATATTTTCAATAAAGTGGTTTCCAGCTATGAGTTTACCATGGAGAAAATAGACGATAAAATGGACGTTCTTGAAGATGCCATACTTGAAGAGCCTCAGCAAAAACACATGGAAGAGATACTCAATATAAAAAAAGTCATTCTGGCGATAAGAAAAATAGCCGAATCCCAGCAGATGGCTTATGTTTATTTTACCAGGGCCAACAACAGCATAATTTCGAAAGAATATACCGCTTATTTCAGGGATATATTTTTCCAATGCGCGCGCATCAACCAGTCGATAGTCATAAGAAGCCAGATGATAAGCGGGCTTCTTGACGTTTATATGTCAAGCGTGACGGTAAAGCTTAACGAAGTGATGAAACTTTTGACTTTGATAGCGACCGTTCTCCTGCCGGTCCTTATGATATCGGGATATTTCGGCATGAACGTGACTTTTCCGGAATATTCGTTTTTCGGGCAGAAAGGTTCATGGTTTTTCGCAGTGGGGCTGATGATTGCCGCCATAGCGCTGCTGCTGATATATTTTAAAAAGAAAAAGTGGTTTTAAGGGATGATAAAATGGATGAAATTTTAACGATTTCCGTAAAAGATTTAAGAACCAAAATCCGTTCGGGACAGGTAAAAAGCGTTGATGCCGTAAAAGCATGCTATAAACGCATAAAAGAGGCTGACCCGAAAATAAAAGCTTTTCTCAAACTCAGCGAACGGCAGGCTTTGCAAAGAGCTTGTGAGGCGGACGAGAAAATAAAATCCGGCGCGCAAACCGGTCTTTTGGAGGGCGTGCCGATTGCCGTTAAAGACAATATAATGATTAAGGGCGAAAGCATGACTTGCGCATCAAAATATCTTGAGAATTATATTTCGCCTTATGACGCCGCCGTAATAGAAAAGCTTAAAGAAGCCGGCGCGGTTTTTATAGGCAGAACGAATATGGACGAATTCGCCATGGGCTCTTCCACGGAAACGTCGGCCTTTATGAAAACGGCGAATCCCTGGAACACGCAATACATTCCTGGCGGTTCGTCGGGAGGAAGCGCGGCGGCTGTAAGTTCCGCAATGGCGCCCTGCGCTTTGGGAAGCGATACGGGAGGCTCGATAAGGCAGCCGGCCGCTTTTTGCGGGGTTGTCGGTTTTAAACCTTCTTACGGGCTTGTCAGCAGATACGGGGCATGCGCTCTCGCTTCTTCTTTCGACCAGATAGGAACATTTTCAAGGACGGTCGCAGACGCCGCTCTGCTTTTGAACGTCATTTCCGGAAAAGATTACAGGGATCCGGTATGCGAACCCGCCGTCCCGGCCGATTATACCGCCGGCCTCGACGATTTGGGCGCGCTTGAAAAAATGACAATAGGCGTTCCCAAACAGCTTAAAGATTATCGGACCGATCCGGAAATACCGGAAGCTTTCGCTAAAGCGGTAAAGAATCTGGAAAAGGAAGGCGCAAAAATAGTTGAAGCGGACGTGCCGGCGTATAAATATGTTCCGGCTCTTTATAATGTGATTATGTGCGCCGAAGTGTCCGCCAATATAGCCACTTTTGACGGCATACGTTACGGCTACAGATCCCGCGGAGGACTTAGTTTGAACGACACTTATATGAAATCCAGAGGAGAATCTCTCGGATATGAGGTAAAGAAAAGAATTCTTTTCGGCACATATGTTTTAGGCGCGAAAAATTATCATAAATATTATCATACCGCTCAGAAAGTGCGCACTTTGCTTATCAACCAGATCAATGCGGCTTTCGGGAAATGCGACGCGCTTTTTACGCCGTCCGTGCTGCGCATGCCCGTAAAATTCGGAGAGCCGCTTTCCGGGGAATCCGACATATTCACAATCGCGGCCAATCTTTGCGGCCTTCCCGGAATATCCGTCCCCTGCGCGCTGTCGGAAACGGGCATGCCTATAGGCGTTCATTTTGCCGGCGCGAGACTTTCCGACGGAAAACTTCTTCAAATCGCGAACGCTTTTGAAAGAATATCAGGCTGGGACATAAAAAAATATCCCGAAATCCGATAATAAAAATAATAAATATAAAGCGGGTGCATAAAAATGATTACTTATGAAACGGTTATAGGTCTTGAAGTTCACGTACAAATCAATACGAAATCCAAAATTTTCTGCGAATGTTCCACAGAATTCGGGAAAGAGCCGAACTCGAATACGTGCTGCATATGCACTTCCCAGCCCGGAGCGATTCCGGTTTTAAACAAAAAGGCCGTGGAAGCGATAATAAAAACCGGGCTTGCCCTTGATTTTACCATTAACAAACAATGTTCTTTCGCGAGGAAACAGTATTTTTATCCCGATATTCCCAAAAATTACCAGATAACCCAGTTCGAGCCTCCTTTGTGCTCCAATGGAAAGCTTGCCATTGAAGTCGACGGCAAAGAGAAAATAATAAATATAACCAGAATACATCTTGAAGAAGACGCCGGAAAACTTGTTCACGAAATAGGCAGCAGAAAGCTTGATTATTCTCTTTTGGATTTAAACCGGGGCGGCATCGGACTTATGGAAATAGTTTCGGAGCCTGAACTGAGTTCTCCGGAAGAAGCTTTTTGCTATCTTACCGAGCTCAAAAACATAATTGAATATCTTGGCACGTCCGAATGCAGTATGGAAGAGGGCAAAATGCGCTGCGACGCCAATGTCAGCATCCGTCCGGCCGGGCGGAAAGAGTTCGGAACGAGGGTCGAAATAAAAAATATGAACTCTATTTCCGGAGTAAGAGACGCCATAGCCTATGAGGTCGAAAGACAAAAAGAAGTTCTTTCTTCAGGGGGCAGACTTGTCCAGGAAACCCGTCTCTGGGAAGCCGAAGAGGGTATAACTAAGTCAATGCGTTCAAAAGAGGGAGCTCTTGATTACAGATATTTCCCGGAGCCGGATCTTGTTCCTTTTGATCTAAGCGATTCTTTTGTGGAACAACTGCGCTCCCGGCTTCCGGAACTGCCGAAAAAAAGAAAAAACAGATTTATGCGGGATTACGGTTTATCCGAATACGACGCGGCTTATCTGACGTCCGCAAAAATGATAGCGGACTATTACGAAAGCGCTCTAGAGGCGTCAAAAGATAAAAAAGCTTCCGCAAAGCCTCTCGCAAACTGGATATCCACCGAACTTAACGGAAAGCTCAATGCCGCTAAAATCGAGATTTGCGATTCTCCCGTATCCGGCGAAAATCTGGCGAAACTTGTCGATCTCATACTTAGCGCGACGATTTCGGGCAAGATAGCCAAGACGGTTTTCGATGAAATGTTTATAAATTCGTCCGATCCGCAAACCATAGTGAAAGAAAAAGGGCTTGTTCAGATTTCGGACGAATCCGAGATTGTAAAACTTTGCGAGCAGGCCATAGCCGAAAGCCCTAAAGCCGTTGAAGAGTTTATGTCCGGCAAGGAAAGAGCGATAGGCGCCATTGTAGGGCTTGTCATGAAAAAATCAAAAGGAAAAGCCAACCCGCAGCTGGTAAATAAAATTTTGGCGCAAAAGCTGAAAGCGTAAAAAAAGTTTTCATAAGACGGCTGCAATAAAACGGGCTGCCGGATTTTATTAAGGAATTATGTCTGTGCTTTTCGCTGCCGCGGCCGGATACCCGAAATTTTTAATGTCGGGACATATTATTAATATCTTTGTAAAACTCCGCTTATACGGCGTTTTGCCTATAGCATGCAAGGTTAAAACAGTCTTTTTAACGGGATGCCGATCCGGTCGGAATGCCGCAGCAAATGCAGGGTTGACAACAGTCTTTTTCTCGCGGGACATAATCATAAATCTTGGGGAATTTAGTCCGTTCCGCGCGGTTAAAAACGGTTTTTTTGCGGGACATAATCACTCTTTTAAGCGCTTTCTTGAAAACTTATTTGGTTAAAACACTCTTTTGCGGGATATAATCTTACCGGCAAAGCCTGCGCATAAGCGGTTAAACGCTGAAAATTCTTATCTCTCCGGCATAAATGCCGGAATTAAACTTTCCCGAACCGGCTAAATCATAAAAAATTATTTTAACGGGCTTTTTGTGCGGGCGGCTTTTAGGAGCCGCTTGTAAAAGCGGTTTATATGTATGAGCGTTTATGCAGTAAGCATTTGTCGACAAAGCGGTCTCTGCCGGATTTTTTTAACGCGCCGGCATGAAAAAAGCCTTGTAAAAACAATATTTTTTAAAGATTTGAAAAAATTGCTATACTGAACCTGTAAAAAATATTGAAAATTTTTTTTATTTTTTCACGGTTTAATAAAAAGCCGGCCGCCGCAGAGATTCCCGTTTTGTTTTCCGCCGGAATATTATTTTTTAACTAAAGAAGCGCCGGTTGCCGGACGGGTTCTTTTTTAGTAAGAAATTTACTTTTCCCGATCCGGTCGGTCCTTTTAAGTTTTACCAGAGTTCTGTCCGGACTGAATTGAAAAACGGGGTTTAAATGTGTAAAATTTAGTCCGATTTTATCGTTAAAAGGAAATATATGAAAATAGTAATAAAAATAGGAACCAGCACGCTTATAAGCAAAAACGGGCGGATAAACGGAAAGTATGTTTCGGAACTGGCAAACAATATTTCCGCTCTTCAAAATGACGGGCATGAAATTATTATCGTAAGTTCCGGCGCGATAGGCGCCGCGGCAGGATATCTTAAGCTTAAAAGCAGGCCGAAAACGCTCAGGGAAAAACAGGCGCTGGCCGCCGTGGGGCAGCCTATTATAATGAACGCTTATTCCCGTGAATTTAAAAAACACAAAAAGACGGTTGCCCAGGTTCTTTTGACGAGGGATGATTTTGACAACAGGACAAAGTATATAAATGCAAGAAACACTTTGAGCAGGCTGCTGGAACAGAATATAATTCCCGTTATAAATGAAAACGACACGGTGGCTTTTGAAGAAATAAATTTCGGGGATAATGATACTCTCGCGGCTTTGGTCGCGGCTGCGGTGGACGCCGACAAACTTTTCCTTTTTACCGACGTCGACGGTCTTTACGAAGGGCATCCGTCCAGAGGGCTTCTGATAAGGACGGTTGAAAATATAAACGAAGAGATAGAATCTTTCGCCGACGGAAAATCTTCAAGCGGCAAAGGCACCGGAGGAATGAAAACAAAGATAGTCGCGGCTAAAATAGCCACTCTTGCCGGCGTTGACACGGTTATAGCCAACGGCGGAAGACTGGGCATACTTAAAGAGATTATCGCGAATGAAAAGGAATACGCCGTTTGCGCGGAAAATGTAATTTCATCTTTAAACGAAAACGAAATGCGGCAGGCTCTGAAAAAGCTGGCGCTTTATCTGGGGCAAAAAGAACAAAAAAACAAAACGCGTCCGGGCGGCTCTCTTTCCGAGCTTGCCGGCGTTTTACGCCGGGAAAAAAATCTCGGCGCGCAGACCCTTAAAAGCTTTATGTGGCATTTGAGGGAAGATGAAATCGACCTTATTTTAAGGACGGGCGGCAATGAAAAAGAAGTGGAACGGTTCAAAAAAGTCATTGCCGGCAGCGCAAGGCTGCCTTTTACCGCTTTTATCGCGAAAGTCGCGCGTCTGGAAGCAAAAAAATCATGGATAGCTTTCAGCAAGAAGTCCAAAGGAAACGTTTACGCGGATAAAAAAGCGGTCGAAGCTTTAAAAGAAAAAGGGAAAAGCCTGCTGGCGGCCGGAATAACGGCGGTGTCCGGAAATTTTAAAAGAGGCGATACCGTTACGGTAACCGACGCGGAAACTAAAAAAGATTTCGCCAAAGGACTGATAAATTTCGACAGCGGCATAATGCGCGCGATTAAGGGGATGAAATCGTCCGAAATTAAAAAAATGCTGGATTCTCCCGAACAGGAGGTAATCCACAGGGACAATTTAGTGATCTTATGATAAAAACAGTTTTTGCCGTTTTATTTTCATTTCTGGTATGTTTTCAGGCGGCTTTTGCCGTGGTGACCAGAAAAAAGTTTTCTTCCGGCAAACAGCAGTATTATATTTATTACGACGGGAACGGACAAGAAATAGCCAGGGAAAAAACCGTGAAAAATCAACCTTCCGTTTTTTCGCCGGGGGCTGACATAAACGGGGAAGTCAGGGAACTTGGCCCGAAAGGCGAGCTGGTTTACGTGTGGAACTATAAAAACAATAAAAAAGAAGGCAAAGCTTTCGGCTATTATCCCGGCGGCGGCAAAATGTACGAACTCAATTACTCCGGCGGGCTTCTTCAGGGCATAGGGATAAAATATCTCGAAAACGGAAAAGTTTCGGAAAAAGTGTTTTATGTCGACGGAAAGGTGGAGGGCCCTGCGCATATATATCTTGAAAACGGAAATTATTACAAATATAATTACGAAAAAAACAAGCTTGAGGGACAGGCTTATCTTTACGACACGCAACACAGGCTTTTGGAGACGGCGACGTACGGGAATAATGTTTTGGAAGGGGCGTATATAAAATATTATCTTTCCGGTGCGGTCAAATCGGAAATGACGTACAGGCGCGGCAAGATTGAAGGATACGCCAGATATTATGATGAAAAAGGAAGAGAAGTAAGCACCCGGCTTTACAGAAACGGCAGGGAAATCGACAAGATAGAACATATCGACGAAGAATCTAAAGTTTTCTCGCCTAAAACGGCTTTTTTAAAGCGCAAAGATTCGGAAAGCATAGTCTGGCAGGGGCCCGCGGCGATCCATTTAAGAGATTCCGGAAAGATGATCGGCGAGATAAAATTTTTTGAGAAAGATAAAAAACTCAACGGAGAGCATAAAACTTATTATAAAAACGGGCAGGTAAAATACGAGGGGCGTTTCGTAAACGGCATTCCTTCCGGAAAGTTCAAAACTTATTCTCCCGACGGCAGGCTTTTAGGCACGGATAATTATTACCGGGGAAAGCTTTCCGGCATATCGACAATGTATTACTCCAGCGGCGAAAAACTCGCCGAATACAGGTATAAAAACGGAAAGCTCGAAGGCGTTTCTTCGGTCTACAGCAAGTACGGAAGTCTTATCCTGGAAGCCAGTTACAGGAATAATATGCTGCACGGCTCAATAAAAAATTTTTATGAAAGCGGACTGCTTTGTTTTGAAAGTTATTTCTCAAACGGGGAGCCTGTCGGACAGCTGAGATATTATTTCCCGACGAAAGAGCATAAACTTATGTATCTTCTTGAGTTTAAAAACGGCAAAATCCACAAAAGCGTCGCTTTTTCCGAAGATGAATTCGTCGAATTCATAGCCGAATACTGAGTTCAGATGATTCCGCTTTTTTTCCATACATCCGCTTCTTCCATGCATAAATATACCGCTGCGTCTGACTTCTTTTTCCTAATCAGCCCGTTTAAAAATCCGTAGATTTCAATTCTTTTTTCCTTATCATAACGCAGTTTATAATCTTTGCCCAAAAGAAGTTCTCCGTCAAGTATGGTATTGTCCGGAAACCTGTTTTCTATGACGGGTTTTAAAGCCGCCGGCATGCGCAAAGTGCCGAGGCTTATCCATTTTACGGAGTCTGCGGGCACAATGTCGAATATCATATCCACGGTTTCTTTATAACCCTGCCGCCAGTTTTCATATACGATTACGGGATCAAAATGGAAAGCCGTGCCGAAACCCGCCAGAGCGCATTGTTTTGCCGCTTCAAGCCTTGCTCGCATTTGCGGCGTTTTGTGTTCATTGCCCAGACTCATTTCTTTTGAATTGACGCTCCATGCGGCCACTATATTCGGGCTTCCGCCGCAAAGCAAAAGATTTTTTATGTTGACGCTTTTCGTCTTAAACTCAAAATAAATATCTTTATGTTTTTTAAAAAAATCTATTATCGGCACGGAAAAGCGGGTTATATCGTCAAAAACAAGGGAATCTGTAAACTCGCCGCTGCCTATTCTTTTAATATCGAAAAAACCTTTTGCTTTTGTCATCATTTTATCTTCGTCCAGATAATCCGAAATATTATAAGGAAGAACCATAGCCGCAACATTCTGGTAGCCCTGCAAAAAACAGTAACTGCATTCATAAGGACAGCCCATCCCTATATTCATTACCGAATACCCGCAGTTGACGACGTCGGACGTGCAGGGGCATTTTTTGAAATGGTCGTATTTTTCTTCCGCGATAAAAAGATTTTTCGTTCTCCGGTTATATCCGGAAATTGAAAATTTTTTATCTTTAATAATGTCTTTAAGCGAATCCGCAAGGACAAAACGCGCGCCGGGAAAAATCTCTTTTGTTCTTGCAAGCAGAGGCGAATTCCGGGCTTCTTTTACGTAAAAAACGTTTTCGGGAAAAAAAAGACCGTCTTCCCGCACGGCTTGCAAAGTTTCGTCGGTTTCGTATTTCGGGAGATAAAAAGAGTTCAACGGCGCTTTCCCGAAAGTTTCGGGATATCTTCTTTTCAGCAGAGCGCGCTTTATTTTTTCATAAGGCGAACCGTACAAAGAAGACAGCACGGTCTCCGGAGCGATTTTTTCTTTTTTGGAAATTTCAAACACAAGCCTTGAAAGCTCCCGGAGTTTGTTTACCCCGAAAAGCGGAAATCCGGATGAAACCAGCCTGTATATGTTATTGTTCATCTGTAAAGTCCGTAATCATTTCGGCGAGTTTTTTTCTGGCAAAGAATATTTTTCTTTTTGTTTTTTCTTCCGTGTTTTTTCCCAAGGGATTTGTATCTATGTGATCGGACACGTACATCAAGCATGCCGCTTCGGCTTCTATGTCTTTTGCCGCGGAAAACACTATCGACGATTCCATATCAAGCGCATTGATGCCTTTTTGCCCGAATAAGCCTTTATAGCACGTTTCAAGAAGAAGAGAACTCACACAGGCGGAATTGGTTTTGGTCAAACGTATGTTCGCGCCGGAATTTTTGGAAAGAAAAGAATTCGTCAGCTTTTGCGAAGAAGAAATAAAGCCCGGATTTACGTCAAAAGCAAGCATTTTCGAAAAACTTTCATAATTGTAAGATTTGTCTATAATAAGCAGATCGCCCGCTTCAATGTTTCCGCACCCGCCGCAGCTTCCGAAAAGAAAAATCTTCGTGCATTTCGTTTCTTTTAAATATAAGACCGCGTCGCCGGCTAAAAAATTATTTTTCAAAGCAATAACGGTAGCGGAGCGGGTGTTTGCGGTTTTTACAAAAAGACCCTTGGCGCTATTGCCGTCTTTTGCAAAAAGGGAGAAGTCCGCGTTTTGGCAGAAAATGCAGTTTTGTTTTATATCCGAAGCGGACAAACCGAAAAATTTTTTAAAGTTCATACGGTAATTGTATAAAATTAGCCGGTAAACTCAAAAAAAGTCCGGAATTATTGATAAAATATTTTATAAAAAGTAAAATCATAAAATCAAAATAGCAGGAGGATTTATGTTGAAAAAAGTTTTATTGTCTTTACTGTGTTCGGTTTTTGCTTCGTCTTTTGCGTTTGCGGGTTTCGGCTTGTCCGTGAAAGGCGGTTTCTCCGGGGGAGACAGCAATTTTGACAAAGTTGACAAAGTTTCTGTGGCAAACGGCGTTAAAAGTTATACGGAAAACAGTCTTGCATGGAACGTGAGCGCTTATTATGAAAAGAGCGGACTTTTCAATCTGGGAGAGCAAAATTTTTTTGGCGTGAAAATCGGATATGCCAAGTATCTTAAAAGCGATATTAAGTATCGTGATAATCTTACAGGCTTCACTCTTAAGACGGATGCGGAAGCTTTTTCAATACCCCTAATTGTTTATTATAAATACAATTTAGGCGGCAAATGGGGTTTTTCCTTCGGCGCGGGCGCTTCTTATGCGTCCGCTGAATTTGAAAACAGCGTGAAGACGGCGGTCATGGATCTGTCCAAAAACGAAGATAAGACTTTCATTATGCCTGAATTTGAGTTTGGCGCGGAGTTTGCCTTATCGAAAGTAATAAGCTTCTTTTTTGATTTGGGCTACAGTTTTAACGGCAGGGTTGAATCCGAAGTGGTATATCTTGAAATAGCCGGCAAAAAAGAATATTTTTATAAAGATTATTCGGGATTTACTACGAATTTAGGGATTAAAATAAACCTTTTTTAAATTTGGATATTAACGAAAGACCGCGCGGAAACGGAAGTTTTCGCGCGGTCTTTCACGTTCGAAAAAAATGTCTGCGCCGCAAAAAAACGGAATTTGTACGGCAAAGCCCGCAATAGAAGCGCGATTGCCGTCTGCCGGACAAAATGGCGCGGCAAAAAGCCTCTTTATTGAGTCCTGGAACCTGTGAAAAAGTCTGGACTTTTCCATATTCCTTGCCGATATTTTGCCCCAAGGGCCGGCAAAGCTCTGGCAGGCTGCAAAGCCTTAGCAGGCTGCAAAGCCCTGGCGGGCTGCCAAGCCCTGACGGACGCCCGGAGTTTATTGTTTTTTTTTACAAATAGCGCATAATAAATTTTTTAATTTTATATTTCTTATGCAAGAAGCGGCGTCCTTTTTTTTATTTTCCGCGGTTTTTGTTCGGTTGGCCGTATTGCGTATGAAAGTTTAAAAGAGCCGTCTAAAATAGTATAATGCCGCAAAAGGAACGCGCAAAAAAATACGTATGCGAAAATTGGAATATGACCGCGTCCGTTCTATATTTTCTATAATTTGCATCCGGAAGCCCTGCATCGGCGCAAGTGAAATGTTTTCGGGATAATTTTGATTGTGTCAAAAGCGTCAATGCCGCGGGTTATAATTTTCAGCCTGCTTTTTTTGAAACAAACGGACGTTTTTATGATTTTATAAAACGAAAAAAAGGAGAAAGAAATGCACTCAAGCCATAAACTTTGGATAATGATATCGATATTTATAGTCATTATAGCTTTTTTGCTGTCAATGTATTTCACGGCGACTCCCGACAAAGTAGGGGCTGTCATCGGGAAAAAAAAGACCGGACAAACGCAGAAAGGAAAGTCCGGGACCGTTCAGGGCTCAGCTTTTTATGAAGAGCCGCCGGCTGAAAGCGTGGCGCGAGAACAGCAGCCTTTGACGGATGAACTCAGAGAAGTTTCGCCGGAAAGCATAGAAGAAGAAAAGCCTGACGCTATGTCTGGAGCCGGCAAAGAAAATCCATCATCCGACGACAAACAAGCCTAATTTTTACATTGCCGGTATTTTTAAATAAAAAAAATTTTTATCCGACGATAAACAAGCCGTAGAGAAATTTTAGATTAAACTGAGGTTGGAAACTCTGGCAAGCAGCTTTTTCCACTGCCCGTTTTCAAACAATACCACAAGTTTCAGATCGTCCCCCGTCCCCGACTTTTCTATGATTTTGCCTTTTCCGAAAACCGGATGCAGGACATAAACGCCTATCTTAAACGGGCCGGCGTCCGAAACCGGAACATATAAAGGTTCGTCGGTGGCTATCTCGTCGTCCGAAGGAATATAATCATAAGAATCTTCATCCCTATATTTATACTGCGCTTTATCTTTAAAATATGCGCGGCTGCTGTCGCCGTATGCTTTGCTTTTTTCGGTATTGTTTATTTTGGAGTTCAAATCCCTGTTGAAAATACCGCCGCTGCTTTGTTTTTTGCCGCAATATTCTTCCTGAAAGCCCGCTTCGGCTATAAAACGCGAAGGCATATTCCAGCGTGTTTTCCCGTAAACCGTTCTTTCGCAGGCCCAGCACAAATACAAATGTTTTTTCGCCCTTGTCATGCCCACATACATCAGCCTTCTTTCTTCTTCAAGTTCCGCGGGACTGAACGCCGATTCCCCTATGGGGAACAGCCCCTCTTCAAGACCGCATACGAAAACATTTTCAAATTCCAGCCCTTTCGCCAGATGCAGAGTCATCAAAGTGATCTTACCATTGGATTCGTCCAGACTGTCAATGTCGCTCACAAGCGCTATCTGCGTCAGATAGCCGGAAAGGGATTTGTCCGGAGAGCGCCGCTCAAAATCGTCTATCGCGGAAATTAATTCTTTTATATTTTCTATTTTCGTTTCGGCTTCAGGGGATCTTTCGTTTTCAAGTTCTTTAAGATAACCGGATCCGGCTATGATGTTTTCGGCGATCTGTTTTACGCTTTCTTTTTCCTTAAGGCTTATAAAACTCTTTATCAGCGCCGCGAAAGAGTTTAAAGCATTCACGGCTCCCCTGCCCAGTCCGGCTTCGGCCGCGAAAGGTATGGTCTGCCATAAAGAAAATCCTCTTCTGAGCGCTTCTTTTTCCAGACTTTCCACGGATGTTTTGCCGATTCCTCTTCTAGGCACGTTTATTATTCTTTTAAAGCTGACATTATCATTCGGATTATGCGTCAATTTAAGATAGGCCATGAGATCTTTAATCTCGGCCCGGTCATAAAAGCGCAAAGTGCCTATCACCGCATAAGGCATTCCCGCCCGCCTAAACGCGTCTTCAAAAGCGCGGGACTGCGCGTTTGTTCGGTAAAATACGGCAAAGTCCGACAGGCCGCATCCGTTATTTCGCGAATTTAAAGCTATTATGTCGGCGACTTTCGCGGCTTCGTCATTTTCATTGTCCGCTTTAACCGCACAGACCGAACCGCTGTCCGGATTGTCCGTCCACAGTTTTTTTTCGACTCTTGTCCCGTTATGTTTTACTACCTGCCAGGCGCAAGCAAGTATTTTCGGCGTTGAACGGTAATTTTGTTCCAGTTTTACGGATTTTGTTTCGGGATAATCTTTTTCAAAGTCCAAAATATTGGATATGTCCGCCCCGCGCCAGCTGTAAACGCTTTGATCGTCGTCTCCGACAACGCATATATTGCGATGCCCTCCGGCTAGAAGTTTCGTCAGCATATACTGGGCGTGATTGGTATCCTGGTATTCGTCAACAAGGATGTATTTAAAACGCTGCCGGTAATGCTCAAGCAAAGCCGGATACTGCTTTAAAACGGTAACGGCGCGCATTATCAAATCTCCGAAATCCAGAGCCTGCGCGCTTTCAAGTTTTTGCCGGTAAAGCCCGTAGACTTTTGCCGCGGCCGCCGCAAAAAAATCTCCCGCGTTTTCCGCTTCCGCGGCCATGTCGAAAGGAAATTTCAGATCGTCTTTGGCGCGGCTTATTTTGTCCGCTATCGAAGCGGGTTTGAATTTTTTCTCGTCCAGCCCCAGCTCTTTTATGCAGTCTTTTATCACGTTTTTCTGGTCGGCGAAATCATAAATTAAAAAGTCCGGGCTGAGATTTATCTTTGAGGCTTCAACGCGCAAAAAATAGGCGCAGAAAGAATGGAAAGTGGACATCCATACGTTCGCTCCCGCTCCGGGCATAAGATCATTTACGCGTTTTTTCATCTCTTCGGCGGCTTTATTGGTGAAAGTGACCGCGAGTATTGCCCACGGGGGAACTCCTTTGGAAAGAAGATAAGCTATTCTGTGGGTTATAACTCTTGTTTTTCCGGTTCCGGCTCCGGCAAATATTATTAAAGGGCCTTCGGTGCACAAAACGGCCTCTTTTTGCGACGGATTTAAATTTTCCGTAAGTTTGTGCATGTTTTAAACTTTGCTCAGGGCGTTGGCGATATCTTCAATAATGTCTTCGACATTTTCAAGCCCCGCGGACAGCCTTACGAGCCCCGGGCTTATCCCGCAGTCCGCAAGCTGCCGGTCGGTAAGCTGTCTGTGGGTGGCGGATGCCGGATGCAGCACGCATGTTCTTATATCCGCTACATGGACTTCTTTGCAGGCCATTTTCAGATTGTCCATAAATTTCACGGCATTCGTTTTTCCGCCTTTTATAATTACGGCCATCACTCCGCTTTGCCCTTTCGGCAGGTATTTCCGGCCTAAAGCGTAATATTTATTGTCTTCAAGGCCGGGATAGTTGACATGCTCTATTTTCGGATGACGCGCCAGATATTCGGCGACGGCAAGCGCGTTTTTACAGTATCTTTCCATTCTTACAGCCAGAGTTTCAAGCCCGATATTTAACAGAAAACCGGAATGCCCGGAAGGATAAGCTCCGAAATCCCTCATCAGCTGCATTCTCGCTTTTATGATATAAGGAGCGAAAGGATAATCTCTGGTATAAACCGTTCCGTGATAAGATTCGTCCGGACTGCAAAATTCCGGAAATTTGCCGGAAGTAAAATCGAATTTTCCAGAATCGATTATCACTCCCCCTACCTGCAACGCGTGCCCGTCCATATATTTTGAAGTCGAATGAATGACGATGTCCGCCCCGAAATCCATCGGCTTGCAAAGTATAGGGGTCGCGAAAGTATTGTCTACTATTAAAGGAATTTTGTTTTCATGGGCCACTTTGGCGAATTTTTCAATGTCGAATATCTGCAATGACGGATTTGTCAGAGTTTCCCCGAAAATGGCTTTGGTGTTCGGCTTGATTTTCGCCCGTATTTCCTCTTCATCCGCGTCAACGTCTACGAAAATGCATTCGATGCCGAATTTTTTAAGCGTGACCGCAAAAAGGTTTACCGTTCCTCCGTAAACCGCGGAAGAGCTGATAAAACTGTCGCCGGCGACGCACAGGTTGAGCACGGACATTAAAGACGCCATCTGCCCGGAAGACGTGCACATCGCCGCCGCGCCGTGTTCAAGGTCGGCTATTTTCTTTTCAACGGCGTCGACAGTGGGGTTTGTGAATCTTGAATAAATATGTGATTTTGTGGGATCGTCGAAAACCGCCGCGATTTCTTCCGTGGAATTATAGCGGAAAGTGGTGCTTTGATAAATCGGCATTACGCCGGGGCCTCCGCTTGCCGGAGTATAGCCCGAATGCAGGCATTTTGATTCGTCTTTCATTTTAGAATCCTCTTATTTGCAAAATTTAATTTCGAATGCTGGCGCAAAATAGAATTTTACAAAAATAATTCGAAAAAAACTATCGCGGGCGGGCAGTTTGATATCCGGCTTGCGGGTTTAAACGTTTTCGGCGTTTGCAAAAACAAAATCCGAAAATGTTTCAGGTTTTGTCGTTTTTTATCCGGAAAAGAGCAAAACAAGCGAAAAAATAAAGAGAACATGCGGTAAACGAAAAATTGAAATCAGGCCGGTTTTTTTTGAGCGTTTTTGTAAGAAAATTTTGAATGTTGCAGCGCGGCGTAAATTCGTTTTTTTTGTCTTTACAAAGAACCGGTAAATGAACTTTCCGGTTTATGCGCCGAAATATTGCCGCTTATATTTACCGGAGCGATATTGTTTGCCGCCCGGCGGCCGGCGCCGGCATTTTCATATAAGCAAACCGTGTGTTGAAGTATTCCGCCTTCGTGTTAAAGGCATAATAACGGATAAAAAACAACTTCCGTTTTTTTACAGAGTTCTTATATGCATGGGGCGGGAAGTCCGTCGACGGCCGCAAAAAGTTTAAAAAATTTTTTTGCATACGCGCGCGAAAATGTAAAAAAACCGGCCTTAAAAGACGGCGGCGTTTTTTTGCAGTTTCGGATAAGGTTCGAAATCGGGCGGCTATGCCGTTGAATCTGCACGGAAAATAACAAAAAAGATTTTTTCGGCGCAAAATATCGTCCGGAACAAAAAAATTTAATATTTTCCGGGGCCGGCTTATAAAATCAATTTGAATTAAGTATAATAAAAAATCCGGAAGTTTAAACTTGTTTTTTAAACGGAGAAAATGAATGAATAAAATTCTGTGCGCTTGTTTTTCCGCCCTGCTGGCCTCTTCATTTGCTTATGCCGCAAGCAGCGGGCACGGATCTGTCGCGCAAAAGGCCGCCTCGTATGCGCAAAAGGCCGATAAGCTGATGCGGGCGGGATATTATGCCGAAGCCGAAAAAAATCTTGATAAAGCTATGGAAATCCAGCCGGATTCTCCAAAACTTTATGCCATGCGCGCTTATGCGAAAGCAGCTCTGGAAAATTATTCCGCAGCAATAAAAGATTATGACAAATCCTTGAAGCTGAATAAAAAAAATGCAAAGGTCTATGCCGCAAGGGCCGAGGCTAAATACGCCTCGGGAGATTATAAAGGCGCCGAAAAAGACAGCGGCAAAGTTTTAAAGCTTGACCCGAAAGAGGCTCGGGCATATATCGTCAGAGGAAACGCCAGGCTCAATTCAGGAAAACAAAAAGCCGCGATGAAAGATTTTAACAGAGCGGTCGGATTGGCGCCCGGACATGCCGGCGCTTATTTTGCCAGAGGATATGCGAAAGAACTTTCGGGAGAAACGCTTGCCGCCTTAAAAGATTATTTTGCCGCGGTGGATATCGACCCGTGTTTGAAAGAGGCTTATAAAAACTGCGAAATTATTTTAAGAAAACTTAAAAACGGCGGTTTTGAAGATGAATATAATGCGGCCGAGAACTATGATTTTAAGTTTGAAGAAGCGTATTTGGCGCGCGCCGGCGCAAGATATGAAATGAAAAATTACAAAGGGGCCGTCGAAGATCTCAGAAGACTTTCAAAACTTAAACCGGACGACTACAGACCGTACAAATACATAGGCGTAATAGAATACAATCTCGGAAATTTCGAAAAAGCCGCGGAAAATTTTTCCATGGCGGTTGAACTCGGACAAGAAGAGCCCGAGCTGTATTTTTTCCGGGCTATAACGGAAAACAGGACGGGCGGCTATGCCGGCGCGCAAAAAGATCTGGACTTTGTTATAGAAAAACAGCCGCGCAACGGAAAAGCCTATCTCGCAAGGGCGCTGGTCAAGGAAGCGCGGCGGGACTATAAAAGCGCAAGGAAAGATCTCAATAAAGCCGACGCTTTGGGCGTTAATTTGGCATATGTAAATATAAACGAGATACCTTTCGATTTAAAATAAAAAACCGCTCGGAATTTTTGCCGGATTTGCGTTTATGCGTCTATGTGCGCGGAAATAAAAATGTTTTTATGGATTACGGCTGAACCCTGAAACCCGACGGCAAAGTTATCCGGAAGCGTTTTCAAATTCAAAGAATAAAAAGAGCCAGCTGCCGCGAAGCAGGCTTTTGCTTGCGCGGATGCCGGATCCGGTTTCGCCGGCGGAGCTTTTTACGAAAGGGCGCTTATAAAAGAAATTGCCGGGGATTTTGCGGGAACGGTTTGATGTTATAACGGCGCCGTTATGAAAAATAAACGGTTTTACGGAGGCAAAATGAGCATTTTGTTTGACAGGACAAGCGTCAGGAAATATACTCGGGACAGCGTAAAAAACGAAGATCTGGAATTTATTTTGAAAGCGGCGATGTCCGCGCCTACCGCGAGAAATGCCAGATGCTGGTCTTTTATAGTCGTCAAAGATAAACAAACGCATAAAAAAATAGCGGATGTTCATCCCGCCGCGCGGATGATACTGGACGCTCCTTTGGCCATAGTGGTCGTAGGAGACAAAAATCTTGTTTACGGCAATTATCTGCCCCAGGACTGCGCGGCCGCGACACAGAACATTCTTCTTGCCGCGACTGAAAAAGGATACGGCTCCGTGTGGTGCGGCGTGTATGACAATAAGGAAAGGCAGGAAGCCGTGGAAAAAGTTTTTGATCTTCCCGGAAATATAAAAGCTTTTTCAATAGTGGTTATAGGCAGACCGGCTGAAAAGCCCGCCGGAAAACAAAGATGGGACCCCGGAAAAATCAAATACGAAACATGGAAATAAAATAAAGGGAAAAAGAAATGTTAAAACAACTGATAACTGAAAAACTTAACGGGATAGTGGAAAAATACGCCGGGGAAAAAGGGCTGCGGGAAAAAATATCTTTTGCTGTTGAAATCCCTCCGAAAAATATCAAAGCGGACTATGCGCTCAACGCGGCTATGGTTATAGCCAAAAAAATAAAAACCAATCCTGCAAATACGGCAAGAGAGCTGATTAAGAAAATATTGGAAGAAATGCCCGGGCAGATAGAAAAAGCCGATATGGCGGGAGCCGGATTTATAAACCTGCGCGTCAAAAGCGATTTTCTTTGCAAAGAACTCGCCTTGATTTTGAGGCTGAAAGAAAAGTATGGGTCCGTGCCCGCGAATAATAAAGAGAAAATTATGGTCGAATTCGTTTCGGCAAATCCGACGGGCCCTCTGCACATAGGCCACGGACGGGGCGCGGCCATAGGGGATTCTCTCGCGAGAGTATTGCGGCATCTCGGATATGATGTTACGAAAGAATATTATCTAAACGATGTCGGCAACCAGATGCTTGTTCTCGCCGAATCCGTAAAAGCGCGGTATATGCAGCAAAAAGGGCGGGATATTCCTTTTCCTGAGGACGGATACAAAGGGGAATATGTATCGGAAATAGCGAAAAGGCTTATAGCCGAAGGAAAAAATGCCGGCGATATTGATTTTAAAGCGGAAGCGGTCAAAGACATTCTCGCCGGAATAAATAATGATCTTAAAAACTTCGCGGTAAATTTCGACAGTTGGTTTTCCGAAGGAAAAATAGCGGCGGATAAAGACGCTGAGGGGAAAACGGATGTGGATAAGGCCTGTGAATATCTCAAAGAAAAAGGCTGCGCTTATGAGAAAGATGACGCTCTCTGGCTTGCTTCGACCGAGTACGGGGACGATAAAGACAGGGTTCTGAGACGTTCGGACGGAAGATACACTTATCTGGCGTCGGATATAGCGTATCATAAAAATAAGTTTGAAAGAGGTTTTTCAAGGCTCGTAAATCTTTGGGGGGCGGATCATCACGGTTATGTGGCAAGAATAAATGCCTGCGTGCGGATGTTGGGCTTTGGAAAAGAAGCCCTGGATATTATTTTGTACCAGCTTGTCTCTCTCGTAAGAAACGGACAGCCTGTGGCAATGTCTACCCGCAGCGGCGAATTTGTGACTTTGAAAGAAGTCGTCGATGAAGTGGGAAAAGACGCCTGCCGGTTTTTTTTCCTGCTGCGCGCGCCTGATTCGCAGCTTGAGTTTGATCTGGAACTTGCAAAAAAGCACAGCAGCGACAATCCCGTGTTTTATGTGCAGTATGTCAATGCCAGATGCAATTCCATAATAAGAGAAAGCAAAAACAGAACGGATTTGCCGCGGGAAGCCGACTTTTCTTTGCTGAACACGGAAGAAGAAAGGGAACTTATCAAACAGCTTGCCGCTTTTTGCGATACTTTGCTGCTTTGCGAAAAAACTATGAGTCCTCATCACTTTACGGCTTATCTGATTGAACTGGCGGATATTTATCATAAATTTTATGAAAAATGCCGGGTATTAAGCGGCGATCCCGCTCTTACGGCGGCAAGGCTGAAGCTTATTGAAGCCGTAATGATTATTATCAAAAGCGGGCTCGGGCTGCTTGGCGTTTGCGCTCCGGAAAAAATGTAAGTCCGCAGATTTTCAGGCTGCAAAACAGTATAGGCTGCCGCCGGGCTGATTTTTCGGCGTTTTAAATCCGTGAACAAGCCGGCGTTATTTGAAACCGTCACTCCGCCGGCATAGCCGGGATAAGCGGTTTTAAGGCTGCGAACGGACGGATGCCGTTTTCATGGCGGTTTTCCGGACTGTTCCGGATATAGGGTTTCAAGTCCGCGGACAAAAGGCTCTGTTTTATATCACAAAATAAGATCCGCCGGCAGCCGGTGTTTTAAATTTCCTAAGGATGCCTCTGTGAAGAAGCTTATAAAAGAAGAAATAGTCCTGTGCGGTTTTCAAGTTTGGGGACAAACCGCCGCCGTTTTAAGAGACGGACGATAAAAAGCAGTCTGTTTTGTTTTTTTTCGCAAGCCGTACACGCCGGTTTTATCTATGCCGTTTTGACGTTTTTTATCTCCCCGCAAAGCGGGAAAATGGTTTCCGGAAAGCATTTTTATTTTTTACGATTATGAAAAAAATAACCGCCGTTCTGATATTTTTGATATTTTACGCGCCTTTTTCGTTCGCGGAAATTTCCGTCACTGCTTACGGCGCCGCCGAAATCGTTTCCGGCAGTTGTTTTCTTGTCGAAACGCAGGAAGAAAGCTTTTTGGTGGACTGCGGGCTTTTTATAGGCGAAGATAATGAAATTTATTCCAATTCCGAACTGCCCGGCGAACTTGTAAAAGCGAAAGCTCTTGTTCTTACTCACGCCCATCTTGACCACAGCGGCAGAATCCCTCTTCTTGTAAGCAAAGGTTTTCGCGGAAAAATATATTCCACGCCCGCGACAAAAGAACTCGCCCTTTCTTTATTCAGAAACAGAAACGGTTTTGACATCATAAAAAGAAAATGGTTTTGGTCGAAACTGCAAAAAGAAAAAGCGGAAAGAAAAAAAGTTCCGGTAATAGCCCACTGGAATGAAGAGTGCGGGGAAAACATAAAAGAAGCTGGATATTGCGCCGTCCCCGCGGATCTTGAAACTTTGGAAAAAGAGACGGGCGTGCAATTTCTCGCCTGCAAAAACTGCTGCGCCCGGGACAGCGACGAAATAGAAAAGCTTTTTGAAACCTCGGAATACGGTGTGCTTAAAGAGATTTCGCGCAATGTCAAATTTAAACTTTCGGACGCCGGACATATCCCCGGTTCAGCCTGCATTGTTTTTTTTATAGACGGCAAAAAGATTCTGTTTTCCGGAGATTTAGGAAGCGGGCATTCAAGGCTGAACGATATTTTCAGCATTCCTGAAAAAGCCGATATGATATTTATGGAAGCCACTTATGCCGGCAGCCGGCGCGATCGGGGAATGCGGGGATATGATATTTTCAGAAACGATCTCATAAAAGCTTTGGGCGAAGGAAAAATCGTGTGGATTCCGGCTCTTGCTTTTAACAGAACCCAAAAGATACTGTTTGAATTGAATCTTATGCAAAAAGAAGGGCTTCTTCCGGACTCCGTCGCCGTCTACAGCGTTTCGCCCGGAGCCAATAATATAACGGGCATATACCAGAAAGAACTGAAAAACAAAACCGGCGGCTGGTTTTCCCGGAAAGCGTATGAAGAAGGCTCCATTGTTCCCGCCGGCTTAAAACAAAGCAAAAACATAAAGTTCGCAAGTCCTTTGGTTATTATTTCTTCCAGCGGGGATATGGATAAAGGAATGTCGTCGCGTTTGGCGCAGATTTTGCTGCCGAGAAAAGACGTAAGCGTAATGATCGTAAATTACGTCGGACCGAAAAGCGCGGCCGGCCTGCTGTTGTCTGAAAAAAAGAAAATCCGCGGTATTAAAAACAATGCTTCGGCAAAAAGATACGATGTATTTTCCGACCATGCGGATTTTGAGGCTGCAGAAAAATGGCTTTCCGGGCAGGACAAAAAAACGCCCGTATACCTTATCCATTCGCAAAAAGAAAATGCCGGCAAAATGGGAAGCCTGCTTATGGGCCAAGGCTGGAAAAACGTTTCAAACGCTTTGTTTAAACGGAAGGCGGTTCTTGAAGAAAAATGAAAAAACGGGAAATGCTGGAGCATACCGCGGATTTGCTCATAAAAGTGAAAGCGGACACGCTGGAGAATTTGTTTGAGGCGGCCGCTGAAGGGATTTTGGATAATGCTTATGACGAGATAAGCTTTGCGGGCCGCTCAAGAATGTCTTTGCGGGTGGAAGCGGACAGCGCCGAAGAAGCGCTTGTCAAGTTTTTAAATGAAATTTTGTATTTGTTTTATGTAAAAAAGAGATTGCTGAAAGGAAATTTTTGCCGTATAAATTTTGACGGAAAAGTATTGTCCGCCGAAGCCGATTTTTTAAAGGTAAAAAAGTTCACGGCCGGCTTTGAGATAAAAGCCGTTACTTACGGGGACGTCAAGATAGAGAAAAAAAATGATTTGTTTGAAACCGGGGTAATAGCCGATGTTTAAAAAAACGACGGATAAAAATTTTATGCTCAGCATAATATTGACGGTTTGCTTTACGCTTGCCGCGGCGGGAGTTTATTTTTATAAAAACGCCGGCTATTCTAAAGAAGCGATGCTTCAAAAAGCAAACGCTTATTATATGAACGAGCAGTATTTTATGGCGGCAAAATATTATGCCAAAGCCGTTGAACTGAAAGCCGACGGCGCGGATATGTACAGAAAATACGGCATAGCTTTATCAAAACTTTCAAACTATGATTCGTCCGTGAAATATCTGAAAATATCTTCCGAATTGGATCCTTATAATGCCGAAACGCATTTCAGTTTGGGAAATGCTTTGTATTTGAAGGCCCGGCACGCCGGCAGTTCCGGGAAATTTTTACAGGCGGCGCAGCATCTGGAACAAGCTTATTGTCTTGCCCCTGAAATGGAAAAGGCTTATCTTTTGGCCGGTCTTTGTTACAGAAGCGCGGGGGAGCGGGAAAATGCCAGAGCCTGTTACAGGCGCGCTCTTCTTTCCGGAAATTTCAGCCAGGCCGGCTTCTATAATCTTATAGGACATACGTTCATGGAAGAGGAAAGGTATAAAGAAGCCGCAAATTATTATAAGAGAGCTGCGGATTCGGACATGGGTTTCGTAGCGGCATACTGTAATTTGGGCGATATGCATCTGAAAATGAACGATTCCCGCAATGCTCTTGCAAATTATGAAAAAGCCGCCGATATAAATCCGGGATATATAACCGCATATCTGAAAATCGGCTCCGTTTATGCCCAACAGGGTGATTATGAGCAGGCCGTGCCTTTATATATGCGCGCTCTGCTTATCAGTCCGGACAGTGACAAGGCCAATTATCTTTTGGCAACGGCTTATAAACATATGGGAAAAAGCGCGGAAGCCGCGGAGTATTTTAAAAAGGCCGCGGAACGCGGAAGCGACGAAGCCGTTTACGAATTGCGTAAGATGCTGACGGAGAGGGGCAAAAATGTTTTATAACCGCAAATACGTGTTTTTTGCAGTTTTATACTGTATGTGCGCCTGTCTGTATTTTTTCATAAACAAACAGATAATTCTTACCGGTTTTATGTCGGGTTTTTTGCCGGGGTCGTTTATCGTTTACGGCGCGGTCGTCGTTTTTTCTTTCCTGGCGGCGCTGCTTGTTTTTTTCGCGTCAAAATACTGCTATGCGGCAGGCTGCGGCATATGCAGGGCAAAACCGAAACGGATTCAGCTGCGGACATGCTGGACCTTGTTTACAATATTGAGCTATGCGGCGGTATTTATTATTTTTTTAAAAATGATAGAATACTGACATGCTTGATAATCTGTTTGTAAAAACGTTAAAAACAAATGCTCCCGACGGTTTGGTGTATCTGGACATAGAAACGACCGGGCTCAGCCATATTAAAGGCGCAAAAATAGTCGAAATTGCGATGCTGAAAATACAAAACGGCAAAGAAGAACGTTTTGAATCTTTGGTCAATCCCAGACATCCGATACCTCCGGAGTCCTCAAAAATACACTCCATATATGACGCTATGGTGGCGTCTTCTCCGGAATTTAAAAATATCGCGAAAGACGTGGCGGGTTTTATAGGGACAAATACGGTCGTATGCCATAATGCCGTGTTTGATCTTGCTTTTGTGCACAAAGAACTTTTTGACAGCGGCGTAAGAACAAGCGGAATTTATTTTGTGGATACGCTTAAAATAGCCAGGCAGTATTTTTCTTTCGAATCGAATGTTCTGGGAAATATAGCCGATGCGATAGGCGTTGAAGTCGAAACCAAACACAGAGCGATGGCCGATGTATTGACTATGTTCCGGGTGGCAGAATATTTGTTTGCAAATATGTACCGCAAAGGAATCGACACAATTGAACCTTCATTATACGAATACAGTCCGAAAGGCTGACAAAAACAGTCTTTTCCCCTCTTTGACGAATGTATTGAGCGGCGGGTTTACGCCTTATGTTCTGTTTTTTGCAATCATTTGCGCCGTTTACGCCGCAAGCCTTATGTTCGGTCTTACCGATCTTGACGATGTGGCGCTTATAGTTCATCAGAGAAGCTATCTTCAGGATCCGTTTAATATAATAGCATCGTTTTTTAAAAGCGTTTTCAATGAAAGCGGAGACACTTTTTACCGCCCGCTTCTTACGGCAAGCTGGATAGCCGATACGGTTATCGGGGGAGGGCGTCTCTGGGTATATCATTTATCCGGCATAATATATCACTTTATTGCGGTAAGCATACTTTTTAATCTCCTTAAGAATCTGAAAATAGAACATCCTAAAGCCTTTGTGTTTTCATCTTTTTTTGCCGTTCTTCCGATCTTTAACCAGGCGGTTTCCTGGATTCCGGGAAGAAACGATATTCTTCTTGCGGTGTTTATATTCAGCTCTTTTATATTCATCGTAAAATACGGCAAAAACTCAAATCCGGCGAACCTTGCGGCCGCGGCCGTATTTTTTACTGCGGCGCTTTTTACCAAAGAAACGGCGATAGCCGCTTTTATGGTTTTTCCCGCATATATTTTTTTTCTGGCAAAAGATAAAACCGCGCGGAAAACTGTTTCGGCGGCTTTTGTTATGGCTTTTTGCTGCATTGTCTGGTATTTAATGAAAAGCGGATTCACAAGTTCCGGAGAAATGAATATCTTCCATATCGTCACTTATTCGAAAATAGCCGCTTTAAAATTTTTCCCCGCCACGCTTCAGTATATATCGAAAATATTTTTTCCCGTAAATCTCAAAGTTATGCCGCCTCTTTCGTTTTTTGATTCGGCTGCGGGCTTGATTATTTTAGCCGGCATAGTTTTTATGCTACGGCAAAACAAAGAAACCGATTACCGCGCGTTTTTTTTCGGTTTTTTCTGGTTCGCGGCGTTTTTAGCGCTTCCTTATTTTCATGACAGCTGGTTTATGCTCGAACACAGAGTTTATACGGCCGCGCCCGGGCTGATTATTGTACTCAATGAAATAAGGCTCAAACATGAAATTAAAAGCATTATGCCTGCGCTGCTTGCTTTGTATTTTATGTTTTTCATTGCGGTTTCTTTTATAAATAATGTTAAATTTTCCGGCGAACTCGATTTTTCCGCAGCGGCGGTTACGGAAAACCCCGAAAACGCCAAAACGTCTTTTCTTTACGGAAGAAGATTTATTGACAGCGGCCGGTTTCAGACGGGAGGATATTTTATGAAAAGAAATTTTGAAAAACTTCCGCTTAAAGAAAAGAAAAAAGACGCCGCGAACTGTTCTTTTTTAGGGATTTTCGCCTGGCAGCGCGGCGATATAAAAGAAGCCAAGAAATATCTTACTATCGCCGCCGAAAAAAATATTTCAATGCACCAGACTTATGCCGCGCTTGCAAATATTTTTGTTAATGAAAAAAGATATGGGGAGGCTTTGGAAAATATAAAAAAGGCTTTTAGGCTTAAACCCGATAATCCGGAGTATTTTAGATATATGAAATTAATATTTGAGATAATAAAAGATAAAAAATGATTCTTAATGATTGTATAAGATAGTAAAAATAATAATAAACTACTGAATAATATTATTTGGCGGCAAATATAGTTATTTAACTGTATTTGCTTTTTTTTATCATTAAAAGATAATACTTGACAATATTTGATAATATATATATAATCTTGGCAGTTATTAAAAATAAAAAATAAATAAAAGATAAAAAATGGAAAATAAAAATTCAAACAATAAACAGATAATGGACATAAAAGAGCTTTCAGAGTATCTTGGCATAGGCAAATCTAAGATTTACAGTTTGATCAGAATGAAAAAGATACCCGCCTCTAAAATAGGCAGACAGTACAGATTTTCAAAAGATATTGTTGACAGCTGGCTTAAAGAGAAAATAATAACCAAAAAAGAAAACGGACAAACGGCGGAAAAGAAAAATATCCCGGCTGAAGCCGGCGAAAATAAATAAGCCGCACCATAAAACAGGAGGTGTACAAATGGCACAGATGGTAGAGAAGGTAGGAATCAAAAGAGAGGCGGGTTATCTTTACTTCATTGATAAGCAGGGCGATATTTCAAGAGCATTGATGGCAAGAGGCGGAAAAAAAGGCGGAAAACCGCAGAAAGTTGAAAAAGTGGGACTCAAAAAAGAAACGGGTTACTTGTATTTTATTGATAAAAACGGCAATATCTCAAGATCCGTTATGAGCAGGGGCGGAAAAAAGAAATCAAAGAAAAAAGCCGCAAAAAAGGCGGCTCCTAAGAAAAAAGCTGTAAAAAAAGCGGCCCCTAAGAAAGCCGCAAAAAAAGCCGTTAAAAAAGCGGTAAAAAAAGCCGTTAAAAAGGCTGCCCCCAAAAAATCCGCGAAAAAAGCTAAAAAGAAATAAAATTCTTTTTAAATAATTTTAAGAGCCTCGGTAAATTTCAGCCGGGGCTCTTTATTATCTGCAGGACGTTTTACGCGGTCTGTTCTTTGCGCCGCATTTGGTTCTGTCAAATTAAAAGTGCGGATAATATAAGGAATATAAGAAACGGGCGGTATTTGTTTGATATTGCGCCGCAATTGTGCAAAAAACGTCTCTTTCTGGCGGCCACATAACTGAAATATTGAAAAATCAATAAGTTTTGCTTTTATGTATAATTGAACTTCAGCCGGTATTTTTATAATGACGCAGATTATCTTTTATGTTATAATAAGCGGGTAAGTTTACGGAGAAAGATTTTTATGTTTAAAATTCTTAAAGAAGACGTGGACAATATTTTCCATAAAGATCCCGCGGCGCGTTCCTGGCCGGAAGTCTTGTTATGCTATCCGGGTCTTCATGCTATGATATTTTACAGGATTTCGCATTGGTTATGGACGCATAAACTATATTTCTTAGGCAGATTTCTTTCACATGCCTCAAGATTTCTCACGGGTATTGAAATTCATCCCGGCGCAAAAATAGGAAGAAGAGTGTTTATTGACCACGGCATGGGAGTAGTCATAGGCGAAACCGCTGAAGTCGGAGACGATGTTTTAATATATAAAGGTGTTTTGCTCGGAGGAACTTCTCTTGAAAAAAAGAAAAGGCATCCTACCGTGGGCAATGGCGTCGTGCTTGGCACAAACGCCATTGTTTTGGGCGCGATTACCGTAGGAGATCATGCCAGAATAGGCGCGGCTTCGGTGGTAACGCATAATGTTCCGGCCAATGCCACGGCCATGGGCGTTCCCGCCAGAATAAGCATAGGATACAGCGCCGAAGAAGTCGAAAAGCTTGAGCATGCCAAACTCCCCGACCCCATCGCCGACGCGATGAAATTTGTGCTCGGCGAACAGAAAAAGCTGGAAGCGAAAATAAACGCCGTCATCAATGACTGCAAAAAACAGCATAATACGAAATAATTCTTCGGATATCCCATCCGCTTTATTTTAAAAAATCTTTTCAATGTGTCGGCGAAAATCGGTTTTAAGAACTCCGTAAAATTTTTTCTTGACAAAAACTTTTATTAATATTAAAATAGCGCTCGTAATGGTTGAGCGCTAAATATCGTTTTTTGAATTTAAATTCACAAGCTGAAATACAGCCGCATTTTACGTTTGTATTTTGTTTTTAAGCGCAAGGAGGAAAAAATGAATTTATCCAAATTTACCGAAAAGTCGCAGGAAGCTTTGGCGGATATGCAAAATATTGCCGCCGAGTACGGAAATCAGGCGCTTGATCCGGAACATCTTCTTTACGCTCTTGTAAAGCAGGATGAGGGGATTGTAAAGGCTATTATAAAAAAGTCGGCCGCGGCCGGACAGGAAGAACTCGTTGTTTCCAATATATTAAAAGATCTGCTTTCTGAAATAGAAAAAAAGCCTAAAGTTTCCGCGGGACAGCCGTATCTTTCGGATTCTCTCGGCAAAATACTTAGCGAATCCGAAAAAACGGCCGCAAATATTAAAGACGAGTTTGTTTCTACGGAGCATATGCTTATTGCCGCGGCGGCCGCATCGGGTGAAAAAGTTTCGGAAATACTTAAAAAATACGGGCTTACAAAAGACATTATACTGAAAATACTCGCCGGAATAAGAGGCGGCCAAAAAGTTACCGACAGAAATCCCGAAGCCAAATACCAGGCTTTGGAAAAGTACGGAAGAGATTTGACCGGGCTTGCGAAAAGCGGAAAACTTGATCCTGT
The DNA here is from genome assembly GCA_938040055.1 of uncultured Endomicrobiia bacterium. GTDB lineage: Bacteria > Elusimicrobiota > Endomicrobiia > Endomicrobiales > Endomicrobiaceae > Endomicrobium_B. The sequence goes on along the minus strand of CALHWY010000029.1, from coordinate 53,704 downwards.
CATCGGGCGGGACGATGAGATCCGCAGGTGCGTGCAGGTTTTGTCAAGAAGAACGAAAAACAATCCTGTTGTCATAGGCGAACCCGGAGTAGGAAAAACCGCCATCGTGGAAGGGCTGGCGCAGAGAATTGTTTCGGGAGACATTCCCGAAACGCTGAAAGATAAGAAAGTAATAGCGCTTGATTTGGGAGCGCTTATCGCCGGAGCCAAGTACAGGGGAGAATTTGAAGACAGGCTGAAAGCGGTATTGAAAGAAATACAGGCGGCGGCGGGAAAAATAATTTTATTTGTCGACGAACTTCACACTATAGTCGGCGCCGGATCGTCCGAAGGCGCGGTAGACGCGGCAAATATGCTGAAACCGATGCTTGCCAGAGGCGAACTGAAAATGGTAGGCGCCACTACTCTTGACGAATACAGAAAATATATTGAAAAAGACGCCGCTCTGGAGCGCCGTTTCCAGCCTATTTTTGCCGGCGAGCCTTCGGTTGAGGATACAATCGCCATACTGAGAGGATTGCAGGAAAAGTACGAGATACATCACGGCGTTAAAATAAAGGATTCCGCGCTGGTGGCAGCGGCGTCTCTTTCCGCAAGATATATCACGGACAGATATCTCCCGGATAAAGCCATAGATCTTATGGATGAGGCGGCAAGCAGGCTGAGAATAGAGATAGATTCAATGCCCACCGAGCTTGACGTGGTCAGGCGCAGGCTTATGCAGCTGGAGATTGAAAGACAGGCATTGAAAAAAGAAACGGACTCCGCTTCAAAACAGCGTCTGTTGAATATGGAAAAAGAGATAGATAAATTAAAACATGAATCCGCGGAAATGAAAGTGCAGTGGGAAAAAGAGAAAGCTTCAATTTCGCAAATTAGAAATATTAAGGCTCGCCTTGAAACCATGAAACTTGAGGAGCAGGCGGCCGAAAGAAACGGCGATTTGAACGCCGCGGCTGAAATCCGTTACGGGAAAATTCCGCAGCTTCAGAAAGAAATGGAAGAAGAAAATAAAAAGCTTGCAAATCTGCAAAAAGATAAAAAAATGCTTAAAGAAGAAGTCGACGAAGAGGATATAGCGGAAGTTGTAAGCAAATGGACGGGCATTCCGGTAACCCGCATGATGGAGGGCGAAACTCTTAAACTTCTGAAAATGGAAGAAAATCTGCATAAACGCGTGGTGGGACAAGACGAAGCCGTGACCGCGGTTTCAAACGCGGTGAGACGTTCGCGTTCGGGATTGTCGGATCCGGACAAGCCCATAGGCTCTTTTCTTTTTCTGGGACCCACGGGAGTGGGCAAGACGGAACTTGCAAAATCTCTTGCGGTCATTCTTTTTGACGATGAAAAAAACATAGTCAGGATCGATATGTCCGAATATATGGAAAAGCACAGCGTGTCGCGCCTTATAGGCGCCCCTCCCGGATATGTGGGCTTTGAGGAAGGCGGGCAGCTTACGGAAGCGGTGCGCAGAAGGCCTTATTGCGTGATATTGTTTGATGAAATCGAAAAAGCAAATCCGGAAGTTTTTAATGTTTTATTGCAGCTTCTTGACGACGGCAGGCTTACCGACGGGCAGGGAAGAACGGTGGATTTTAAAAATACAGTGGTGATAATGACGTCAAATATAGGCTCCCGCCATATTCGGGAAACCGAAGACTATGAAGAGATGAAAGAAAAAGTCGGCGCCGAGCTAAGCGGCTGTTTCCGCCCCGAATTTTTAAACAGAATAGACGATATTATCATTTTCAGGAAGCTGGACGGAAAAGATCTGGAAAAAATTATCGATATTCAGATAAGCGCCGTTGAAAAACGGCTTGAGGAAAGAAAAATATATATTGAGCTTACCGACAAAGCGAAAAATTTTATCTCGCAAAAAGGATATGATTCCGCTTTCGGGGCGAGACCGTTAAAAAGGGCATTGCAGACTTATTTGATAAATCCGCTTTCGTCCAAACTCATCTCCGGAGAATTTAAAGAAGGCGACAGAATAAAAATAGACGCGCCTAAAGCAAAATCGCCCGAAAAACTGGAGTTTAAAAAAGGGTATGTAAATTAATTAAAAAAAAGCGCGGGCTGCATGAAAAAGGGAGCGGAATTTTTTAGCCCCCTTTTTCATGCGGGCATATGATTTTCAGCCGCGTTTTTCATTTGGACTTTTGATTTCAAGAACTTAAAATAACCGTTAATGTATTCGTTTAGTTCCTCAGGAGAAGCTTTTGTGAGTTCCGCCAGTCTGTTAAAATAAAAATCCATTTTTTTCTTATCGTTTAAAAAATAGCAGGCTATTATAAGATTTGCATAAACCTGCGGCGTAAGCATTTGTTTTTGCCCGACCATAAATTCAAGAAGTTTGGCGGCGCCGTCGAAATTTCCGTTAAGCAGCAGCGCGAGAGATAGAAGATAATTCATCTCTCCGTACGAATAGTTCGTTCTTTCGCATATTGCAAGCATTTCGTTTGCGGCTTCCTGAAATTTTCCGTTATTTATTAAAGCATAAGAGTGAAATTTATGCGCGGTTATATTTATTTTCAAGCTGTCGCCGATGACCGCCTCCCAAAACGCAAGGCTGTTTTTAAAGTTTTCCGCTTTGCCGCGCGTTATGGATACCGCCGCCGCGATTGTCACCGCCGCGAAAACCGCCGCAAGAATTTTGCTTTTTTGTCCGCGGAGAAAAGTCTTTATGAAAGAAAAAAACAAAATAATTATTGCAAGCATCGGCAAGTACATTCTGTTTCCCTGAAACCATAGCCTTTCGCCCGCGATATTGGCGGCCAAAAATAAAAAAGGAAAACAAAACCAGAAAAAACCGCGTTTGATTTGATCTTTATCTTTTTTATTAAAAAAAGCAAAACAGGCCGCAGCAAATATCGCCGCCGTTCCCATAATTATGATTTTAATGCTGACGTTTGCGCCGAAAGGCGTTCTTAAAAAAAAGGCGCAAGCATAATAGTCAAAAAACATTCCCAGGTTATCATCGCTGAAATTCAACATTTTTAAAGAAAGTCCGGCTTCCGTCAAAGCAAGCTTGCGCGCGTAAAAAAATACAAACATAAAAAAAAGCCATAAAACGCATGCCGCAATCGGAAATTTCGATTCCCTTTTTTTATGAGTAAAATAATAAAACATAAAAACAAAAGGAACGACCACCGCCGATTCTTTGGTAAAAAAGCATAAAACCGTGAAAAAAATATGCGGCGCGAGAAAATATAATTTCCGTTTTTCCGTATATTCGATAAAAAATATTAACGCCGCCGTGAAGTTGATGAAAAAAATGGAGTCGTTTCTGCCGGGTATCCACGCCGCCGTATAAATGGCGAGAGGATGAACCGCGAATAAAAGCGCGGCGGCAAACGATATGGTTGCGTCATAAAAAGTTTTGTTTTTACATATGTATCCGCGGAGAAATAAAAACACGAGAACCGAGCATATGCAGTGCAGCAAAACATTTGTAAGATGTCCGAAGCTTTCGGATTCCCCCGCTATTTTATAGCCTATGACAAATGACGCGGAAAGCAGAGGTCTGTAATAATGCGTCGGTCCGCCGAACAACACGTTTTGCTTAAAAGCTTCAATAAGCGCGTTTTCCCGGACATAATGCGGAGCGCATGTGTGAATAAAATTTGTATCATCCAAATCCGTAAGTTCGTAGTTGATGGTTTTCCGGTAAACAAAGAAAGCCGTTATAAAAATTAAAAAACTCAAAACTATAAACATTAAACGGTTGTTTTGTGTATTAAATTCCATAGTGTAATTTACTAATATAGCAAAAAAAGAATAAAAAAGGCAATCGTCGGTCGGGCTGTCAATGCAAATGAAATCGAAAGCGTTCTTATGTTAAAAAACTAAAGCGGCTGACAAGCCCGTTATTATTGTAAAACCTGCGATATATCTCCGGTTTTCGCAGGAAATCTCAAAAAAATCTTTATAAGCAAAGCGGTTTTTGGGGAGTTTATTTGAAAACGTAAGAAGTTTTGCGGTAAATTTTATTTAACTAATGCGCTGTAACATTAGAAAAATCCGGCTTTCCGCCTTAGTGTCATAAATTAAGGTTTCGCGGACTTTTTCTTTTGACTGAATATATTTATTGCCGGCTCGGCCTGCTGATGCAAATCTTGCGGCAAAAAATAAAACTTTGGTCTTTTAATTTTTACCTTGGCTTTTTGTATTTTCGGACAAACGGAACGGCGCGGATAAAGGAAATAATGAAAAAGCGAATGTAAATATCAGACCGATATATGTATATGCGCCCGGGCGTTTGTTAAAGCGTAAACTTAAATATTTTGTAGCTTTCTTGGCCAAACGTACGGCGGAAGCTGCCGATATTTTGCGCGGACTCAGGACAGCCGATTCTGCCCGCCGGAGCGGCGCGGATACGGCGGCGATAAAATTTTACAATACGTTCAACAAACTGAAAATCCGGCAAATATCGGCGTCTGCGGCTTTGCTTTTGGGGCTTTGCAAAGTTTGCCGCTGAATAAACGATAAAAAAGCTTCTCCGGCGGGACTTCTTTCATTGACGGCAAAAAAGGCATGCCCGCAAAAATATTTGTCCGAATAAATTAAAATCCGGAACAAAGACATTTGCGTCCGTTATAATACGCAGAAAAAGAATTCCGTTTTATATTTTCAAACCGCATAATCTTTTTGTAAAATAAATGCGCATATATTTTATTTAGGGAGAGTAAAATGGAAAATAAAGAAAACAAAAACGGCAGCAAGGCGTTAAAAATAATTCTTATAACCGCGGGAGTGATATTTTTCCTTATAGCGCTTGGCATAGGTTCATGCGTTTACAGAATTTTTACAGACCCCCAGGCTATGGAAGCGTTTAATTCCGCCAAGGCTACGGATGAAGAAATAAGCGACTATATTTTATTTTTGGACATGAATATAAACGAGCGCGCCGGACAAAAAGCCCGGTATGAAAATATTATAGCCGAAAATAGAGGGGATATGCAGTTTGAGGACAATGAACAGGCAATAGAATATTACAGCCGGATGCGTTCTTCGCTAAGCGATATTGAAGGCGAAGATAAAACTCTTGCCGAAGCATACCTTGCCTGCGGCAATTATTATGCCGCTCTTGCGGCTAAAGAAGAGTTTATGCGTATATCCCGGATACCTAAAATTTCTAAAATGATGGTCAAGACTGTAATGAACGAGGATAAAAAATATATGGAGTTCAAAAAGCGTTCCGGAGAAAATTCCGGACGGGTTCCCGCCGAATAAACTTCCGTTTGCCGTTTCGCCCGGCGGGCATATCCTTCATGTCACGGCAATTTTTTTGGCGAAGCGTTTTTTTAATGCGGCAAAATTTTATCTTTCGTATATGCGCGGAGCCTTTGTTTAAAAAGCATACTTATATGAATTCGCTTTTTTCGTTTGTCCGCGCGCTTTATTGCCGAAGGCAAAGCGGAAACGGCGCTTCTTATTGATAAAAACTGCGTTGTCGACAAGGATATGGCGAAAGTCCGGCTGAACTCCTTTTTCGGCATGACTCCGCAGCGCCTGCGGTCTGCATTAACAAAAGCGTTTTTTCCGGCGGAAGCATAAATCTTTTAGCGTATTCCGCTTTTGCGCGGGATTTTGTCTTTTTTCAAATCAAATGCGTTTGATTTTGCCGGCGCGGCAAGAATAAACGCTCATGATGAAAACAATCGACGCCTGCGGTATGGTTTACGTCTTATCTTTACGGATAAGAATGTTAGAAAGCGCAAAACATTCCGGAACTGCCGCAAGTTCCGGGATAAAATAAAGGCGTCCGGCAAATATATTCCGCAAAAAATTTCTTATGCTTTTATCTGTAAAAATATGCGAGAAAGCGGCAAATAAAGAGCCGGCAAAATAAAGATTTTTTTAATGCCGAGGTTCCGTAAAGTTTGAAGATGGTTTTCTAATATAGTAAAATTAATTTTAAATGATGCCGAAAGGGGAAAACAGGTGAACGTTTCTAGAAAAATTCTTAAAAGTCATTTATTAAGCGGGGAAATGAAGATCGGAGAAGAAATAGGGCTGAGAATAGATCAGACTCTCACTCAGGACGCCACGGGCACAATGGCGTATCTTCAGTTTGAAGCTATGGGGGTGGCCAAAGTAAGAACAAAGCTTTCCGTCAGTTATATAGACCACAATACGCTTCAATCCGGTTTTGAGAACGCGGATGACCATAAATTTCTGCAGACGATAGCGGCAAAGTACGGCATAGTCTTTTCTCCCGCAGGAAACGGTATCTGCCATCAGGTTCATCTTGAAAGATTCGGCGTGCCCGGCATGACTCTTATAGGCTCCGATTCGCATACTCCTACCGGCGGAGGAATAGGAATGCTTGCTTTTGGGGCGGGCGGGCTGGACGTCGCATGCGCCATGGCGGGGCAGCCTTTTTATATAACCATGCCCAAAATCGTTAAAGTCAATCTAAAAGGAAAGCTGAGGGATTGGGTAAGCGCAAAAGACATTATTCTCGAACTTTTGCGCATTGAGACGGTAAAAGGCGGCAGAGGAAAAATCTACGAATTTGCTGGGGAAGGGGTAAAGACTTTATCCGTTCCCGAAAGGGCTACCATAACCAATATGGGTACGGAGCTCGGCGCGACCACAAGCGTTTTCCCTTCGGATGAAATAACCAAAGATTTTCTCCAAAGGCAGGGACGGGGAGAATCATGGAGCGAAATAGTGCCGGACGCCGGCGCCGGATATGATGATGAAATAATCATAGATTTGGATAAACTCGAACCGCTTATAGCCGCGCCTCACATGCCGGACAAAGTGCTGAAAGTCAAAGACGTGAAAGATAAAGACGGCAAACCCGTGAAAGTCGATCAGGTCGGGATAGGTTCATGCACGAACTCCTCTCTTTCGGACATGCTTCTTACCGCGCAAGTGCTTAGAGGAAAAACGGTAAACAAAAACGTAAGCCTTGTAATTTCTCCGGGCTCAAGACAGGTCATGTCAATGCTTGCCGTAACCGGCGCGTTTACGGATATCATAGACAGCGGCGCCAGAGTGCTTGAAAGCGCGTGCGGGCCGTGCATAGGCATGGGGCAGGCTCCCAAAAGCGGCGCGGTTTCGCTGAGAACTTTTAACAGAAATTTCGAAGGCAGAAGCGGAACAAAAGACGCCATGGTATATCTTTGTTCTCCGGAAACCGCTTTGGCTGCCGCGCTCAGCGGCGAAATAAGAGATCCCATGCGGTATTTCGGAGAAAAACCGCAAATAAAAATACCCGGAAAATTTCACATAAACGATAAACAGTTCCAACTGCCGGAACCGGACGGCTCAGGAGTGGAAGTTATAAAAGGGCCGAATATAAAATCTCTGCCCGCTTTTTCCCCCATGGACAAAAACATATGCGTAAAAGTCGTCCTGAAAGTCGGAGACAATATTTCTACGGACCATATTCTGCCCGCCGGCGCGAAGATTCTTCCTTTAAGATCCAATCTTCCCGCCATTTCGGAACATACTTTTGCCGCGGTTGACAAAGATTTTGCCTCAAGAGCGAAATCCTCTGGCAGCGGCATTATAATAGGCGGCGAGAATTACGGACAGGGTTCGTCAAGAGAGCATGCGGCGCTTGCTCCCAGATATCTCGGGATTAAGGCGGTTCTGGTAAAATCTTTTGCGAGAATACATCTTGCCAACCTTATAAATTTCGGCATAATTCCTTTGACTTTTTCGGATCCTTCGGATTATGAAGCGTTGAATCTTAACGATGAGGTGGAATTTGAAAATATTAAAGATGTTCTTGACGGCGGACGCGGGCTGGAGGCTTCGGTTAACGGAACAAAAATAAAAGTGGATTATAGTCTGACGAAAAGACAGAAAGAAATCCTTTTTGCGGGCGGTTTGCTCAACTGGATAAAAACGAATTCGAAATAAATAAAAACCACACTTTCATTTGCGTCGGGAATAAGCAAAGAACGGGCAGTAAAGTTCTTTATGAAAGCGGTTTTATTAAATATTGTCCGGAGTTTTGGGGGATAAACCTGATTTTAGCTTCTTTTTGCAGTCAATGAAAATTCTTTTCCTGAGAGCTGAACTATGACGAACTTGCGCAATAAAAAAGTTTTCCGGTGCGCGGTATTGTCAGGGCGGTTTTAGCTGTCTTGTCTTAAAATGCCGCGTTCGTAAAAACCGGCGATATTGCTGGCGGCCGCAAGACTTGCGCATATTATGTTAATGCGGAAATATTTGAAGGGCTTTTTATGGCGGAAAGTCCGGAAATAATCAAAGATAAAAAGCCGAAAAACTTTTTTTGGAACGATAACCGGATAAATCGGCATAAAGGAGGAACAGACTCTGACTATTCTTTTTTGAAATGCGCCCCTGCGAGAAAATGAATATCATGGCGGAAATTTTGAAGTAAATTCGGGAATATTTTAAAAAAAGCGTATACGGAGAGTAAAAATGGATAATAATGAAATAAAGCAAAGAGTTATGATAAAAGCGTCTGCGGCAAAAGAGGCTTCCCGGGCGCTTGCCGTTATGACCTCTTTGCAGAAAAACAATATGCTTGCCGCTATGGCGGAGGCTTTGGCTCAAAACGCGAAAGAAATAATATTTCATAATGAAATAGACGTTGAAGCGGCAAAAGAGGCAGGACTTTCGGCCTCTCTGACGGACAGACTGACGCTGAATGAGAAAAGAATAGACGATATGATTAAGGGCGTCAAAGACGTGATACTTCTTGAGGATCCGGTCGGAACGGCCGTCGAATCTCTTTCTCCTTCCATAGATATGGAAGTAAAAAAAATAAGAGTGCCTTTGGGCGTCATTTCAATGATATACGAATCCCGTCCCAATGTTACGGTGGACGCGGCGGCTCTCTGCCTGAAAGCGGGCAATGCCGTGATATTGAAAGGCGGTTCCGAAGCCATCAATTCAAACAGAATTCTTTCCAAAATTATAAGCGAGGCGGGCGTAAAAGCCGGCATGCCTGACGGGGCGGTGCAGTTTATCGATACTACCGACAGGGCGGCAGTGCTTGAAATGATCAAACTTAACAAATTTATCGATTTGCTGATTCCGAGAGGAAGCGAAGCTCTGGTCAACTTCATTAACGGCAATTCCCTTATACCGGTTTTGTCGCACGGAAAAGGGCTTTGTCACACTTATATAGACAAAGACGCGGATTTGGAAATGGCTTTTAAAATAGCTTTTAACGCAAAATGCCAAAGGCCGGGAGTATGCAATGCCATGGAAACGCTTCTTGTGCACAAAGATATAGCGCAGCGGTTTTTGCCCGGAATGTGCAAGGCTTATTTTGAAGCCGGCGTAAAAATAAACGGCTGCAAAATAACAAAATCTTTGGTGCCTTCCGTAAGCGAGGCGGAGGAAGAAAGCTGGAATAAAGAATATCACGATTTGGAACTTTCCGTCAAAGTAGTGGATTCGGCGCAAGAGGCCATTGCCCATATAAATAAATACGGCTCCATGCATTCGGAGTCCATAGTAACCGGCAACAATGAAACGGCTGAGAAGTTTTTTATGGAGGTTGACGCCGCGGCCGTAATGCAAAACGCTTCCACAAGGCTTCATGACGGAAGCGTTTTCGGGCTTGGCTGCGAGATAGGAATATCGACGATGAAACTTCATGCGCGCGGGACGATGGGCATAAAAGAGCTTACTACGACGAAATATATCGTCAAAGGAAACGGAACGATCCGCAATTAGACTTTTTTTATATTTATTTTTTATCCGGAGGCCGAACAATGTTAGAACTATCCGACATAAACGCTCTTAACGACAAGATCGGAAACAAAAGCGTCTTTGCGTCAAAACTTGTTGAGGAAATATCTAATACCGTAATCGGGCAGAAATACGTTCTTGAAAGAATGCTTATAGGGCTTCTGTCGGACGGACATGTTCTTCTTGAAGGGCTTCCCGGTCTGGCAAAAACCCTTGCTGTAAAAAGCATGTCCGCCGCCGTGCGGGCTTCTTATAAAAGGATACAGTTTACCCCGGATCTTCTTCCTGCCGACATAACCGGAACGCTGATATATAATCCGCAAAGCGGAGAGTTCAGCATAAAAAAAGGACCTGTTTTCGCCAATATAATTCTTGCCGATGAAATCAACCGCGCTCCCGCCAAAGTCCAGAGTGCTTTGCTTGAAGCCATGCAGGAAAAACAGGTAACGATAGGCGATACCACTTTTGCTCTCCCGAACCCTTTTCTTGTTATGGCAACGCAAAATCCCATAGAGCAGGAAGGAACCTATCCCCTGCCCGAGGCTCAGGTCGACAGATTTATGATGAAACTGAAAGTGGACTATCCGGGCAGGGAAGACGAGAAAATAATTCTTGAAAAAATGACGCATAATACCGGAGAGGTCAAACCCGTGATTTCTCTTGACGAAATACAGGATGCGAAAGAACTTATCGGACGGATATATGTCGACGAGAAAATCAAAAACTATATTGTTGATATCGTTTCTGCCACCAGAAGACCCGGAGAATATAAACTGGACGGATTAAAAAATCTTATAGCTTTCGGCGCTTCGCCGCGGGCGACTATCAATCTTGCTCTCGCTGCGAAAGCTTATGCTTTTCTTCAGGGCAGGGCATATGTTATGCCTGAAGATATAAAAATAATCGGGGCGGACGTTCTCAGGCATAGAATTCTGCTGACTTATGAAGCGGAAGCCGATTCGGTGACATCCGATGATATAATCCAAACGATATTCGGGGGAGTTGAAGTTCCCTGAGGCAAACTCCGCACATGCGCGTTTTTATTTTCCGGCGTTTTTGTTTTTTTCAATTTTTTTCACAAGCCTGAAAGCGTATGATGTTTTCCGGAAATAAAACGCGGCGCAAAGTTTGAAAGTGCGGCCGGACGGGGATTTTTTTGCGGAAAAAGCGAGATAAATCTGATTGTTTGCCGCAAAGAAGGCTTTTTCAATCCGGCATAAACCGCGGTTAAAAAAAGTTTATTTGGAAGGCAAATGTTAGAAAAAGATATATTAAAAAAGCAAATCCGAAATCTTGAAATACGCTCTAATAAGCTTGTGAACGAAGTTTTCGCGGGACAGTACCAGAGCGCGTTCAAAGGACAGGGCATAGAGTTCGCGGAAGTAAGGGAGTATCAGGTCGGAGACGATATAAGAGCAATCGACCGCAACGTGACCGCCCGATACGGAAAACCGTATGTGAAACTTTTTTCGGAAGAAAGAGAGCTTACCGTAATTTTTCTTATAGATTTTTCCGCTTCGCAGCATTTCGGGAGCGCCGGCGAATTAAAATCGGATATCGCCGCGCAAGCCGCCGCGGTTTTGGCTTTTGCCGCTTTGAAGAATAATGACAGGGCGGGAATGCTTTCCTTTACCGATAAAGTCGAGAAAATCATTACTCCCAAAAAAGGCAAAAATAATATTTTGCGGATAATAAAAGAGATTCTGGAGTTTAAGCCTTCAGGGCATAAGACGTCTATTTCGGCGGCTTTAAAAGCCGTTAACGATATCTGGAGGAGAAAATCCGTCGTTTTTCTTATTTCCGATTTTCAGGATGAGGGATATGAAAGAGATCTTGCCGTGACGGCCAAAAGGCATGATTTGATCTGCGTCAAAATCAGCGATGAAAAAGAATCGCTTCTGCCCGACGTAGGCCTTGTGGAGATGTACGATCCTGAAAGGGAAAAGTTTTTTACCGTCGACACTTTTTACGGCGATAAGCTTCTGCGCGTCAAAAGCGCAGCTTTTGACGCAAATGCCGCCGCGGCGTTTAAGAAGGCGAAAGTCGACTGCATAAATCTTAACACGAAAGAATCTTATATCGGCCCTTTGATAAAATTTTTTAAAGAAAGACAAAGACGGAGCGTCTTAGGCTGAATAAATGAAAAAATTCTTAAAAATACCGTTTTTTTTGCCGCTTCTGGCGTGCGCCGCCGTTTTTGTTTTGGCGCAGCCGCCGGGGGTAAGTTCCTCACTGGACAAAAACACCGTGCATGTGGGAGACGTCATACGCTATAAAATAAAAGCGGAGCTGCCCGATAACGCTTATTTACTGCCCGGAAAAAACATTGTGTTTAAAGATTTTGACACGCTGAACATTTCCGCCGCGCATATTTCGGAGCGTCCCAATGTTTATGAAATAGATTTTGAAATAGCGGCTTATGCGACGGGCTCTTTTGAAATAGAGCCTGTGGGACTGTATTATATGGACGAAAACGGAAAAAAGAAAATATTTTTTACTCCGGCCGCGAATGTCTTCGTCGAAAGCGTGCTTGGCGGCGGACGGAAGGACATTATGGATATAAAGCCTGTTAAAAAAGCGGGAATAAATAAAAAAAACATCCTTTTTGCGCTTTTATTTTTTTTATCGGCGGCCGTTCTTATGTTTTTTACGGTAAAAGACATATCGGGAAAACACATTAAAAAATGCGCTCAGGCGGATCCGCGTATGCTGGCGCTGTCTGAGCTTGACGGACTTCTGAAATCCGAAGCGTTTAAAAGCGCAAACTCGCGTCTTTTTTATTATAAAGCGGCGGAAATACTTAGGAGGTATATCTCCTATAAATGCGGTTTTAACGCTATGGAGATGACTTCGGCCGAACTTCTTAAAAAATTCGGAACGGAAAATTTTGTTTCAATGACTAAAAACGAACTCAAAGACTATTTCCATATTTTTGATCTGGCAAGATACGCGGGATTAAAAGCTGGCTCTCGCGAGATGTCGGCAAGCCTTGAAAAAACAAAGGAATTCGTGACAAAATTATGAGATTTGCCAATCCTGAATTTTTAGCGTTGTTGCTATTGTTTTTTATTCCGTTTTTTTTGGACAAAAACAAAAAACGCGCAACCGCTTTTATACGTTTTACAAGAGGCGTTTTTTTTGAAAATGAAAAAATTTCCGCAAAAATTTTCTTTTGCAGGGCGCTTGTAGTTTTAAAATATTCTGCTTTTGCTTTGATAATAACGGCTCTGGCAAGACCGCAGAAAGGCGTAATTTTTGACGATAACAGCCAGTCGGGAATAGATATTATGATAGCGCTGGACATATCCACCAGCATGAGCTCCGTAGATTTTAAGCCCGTCAACAGGCTGGAGGCGGCAAAAAATACCGCCGCGGATTTTATAAAAGAAAGAAAGCGCGACAGAATAGGGCTTGTCGTTTTCTCGGGATTAGCTTTTACCCAGTGCCCTCTCACGACGGACAGGGAATCTCTTTTGGAATTCGTTAAAAAAGTCAGCGTGGAAGATATCAACGTAGACGGGACGGCTATAGGGTCGGCTTTGATAACGTCGGTAAACAGGCTGAGAGACGCCAAATCAAAGGAAAAAATAATAATTCTTATTACCGACGGCAACAATAATATGGGAGAAGTCGATCCCGTTACGGCTTCAAAGATAGCCGGCAGGTACGGCATAAAGATTTATGCCGTAGGCGTGGGAAGCACCGAAGGCGCGGTATTTGAAGTCGATGATATTTTTTTCGGAAAAAGAGAAGTGCGCGACAACAGCTCCGGGCTTCAAGAACATATTCTTAAAGAAGTGGCGGAAAACACCGGAGGCGGATATTTCAGGGCTACGGACATATCTTCATTTAAAGAGATTATGAAAGAGATAGATTCTATTGAAAAAGACGAGATAAAAGTAAAAGAATTTGCGGGGTATGAAGAGCTGTATAAAAATTTTGCGCTTGCTGCGCTGCTTTTGCTGTTTTTAATAATGCTTTTGGAAAACACATATTTAAGGAAACTGCCGTAATGTTTGCGCAAAAAAATTATTTATTTCTGCTGGCAGCAATTCCGTTTATCGCTTTGCTGACTGTTTTTTTCGTGAAAAAAAGGAAAGCTGATCTGGAGCGCTTAATAAGCGCGGATAATTTTTCCGCGTTGAGCAATGCGGATTTAAGCGCTTACGGGAAAAAAAATATTTTTCTGCTTGCGGGCTTTGTTTTTTTGATTTTCGCTTTGGCGCGTCCGCAGTACGGATATCGGGATGCGCAAACGGAAAAAAGAAGTTCGGAAATAGTCATAGCTCTGGACGTGTCCAGAAGCATGCTTGCCGAAGACGTCAGGCCAAGCAGGATGGCCGGAGCCAAAATGCTTATTTCAAGAGTTGTTGACGAATGCGCGGGAGATAAAATAGGAGTGATAGTATTTTCCGGGAATTCAATGTGGCAGTGTCCGATGACTTATGACGGCGAGGCCGTAAAAATGTTCTTGCAGGGAGCTGATACGGACGCCGTCCCTTTCGGCGGAACCGAGTTAAGTTCGCCTATCGGTCTTGCGCTTAAAAAAAGAGAAAAAACCTTTTCATCTTCAACCGCAATGCTTCTTATTACCGACGGGGAAGACCATGACGATAAAACGAAAGAGTCCGTTGAGTCCGCCGAAAAGGCCGGGCTAAGGATTATTTCCGTAGGCATAGGCACCCGCCGGGGAGCTCCGATTCCTTTAAAAAACGAATCGGGAACTCTGCTGGGATATGTTTCGGACAATTCCGGAAAAACCGTAATCAGCAGGCTTGATTCCGCTCTTTTGAAAAAGATATCGGAAAAAACAGGCGGAAAATATTTTGAAATGTCAGGGGGGAAAGATATTTCTGCCGAAGTGATAAGCGAGCTGAAACGGCTGGATAAAGACGCCCGCGGAAAAGTAAGAGAGTCCCGCAAACGGGACAGATTCCAGATATTTTTATTTCTTGCTCTTGCGGCGTTCATAATTGAGTTTTTTTATCCTAAAACCGCGAGAAATAAAAAATGAAAATAAAAATAATGCTTTTTGTTTTGCTGGCAGCCGTTGCGGCATGGCTTCTTTTTATTTCGGCAAAAGAAATAAAAAAAAGCACCGCCGCGATGGACGCCTATAACGCGGGAAACTTTGAAAAAGCTTCCGGGTTGTTTGGTGAAATGCTTCAAAGAAATCCGGATAATACGGAAATTAACAAAAACGCGGCTGCGGCGGCATATAAAACGGGAAATACGCAAGAAGCCGGAAAGATTTACGGGCAGCTTCTTGAAAACGGAGAAATCGGACTGAAAGATAAAGCCGATATCATGTATAATCTCGGAAACGCCGAATTTAAAAATAAAAGATATGAAAAAGCGCAATATTTGTACCGGGAAGCGTTAAAAATAAATCCCGGAGACAAAGACGCTAAGATAAACCTTGAAATAGCGCGAAAAATGCTTGAACAAAAACATAAGAAAGAACAGTCTTATGAAGAAGTAAAAAAGGAATTGGACAAAAATAAACAGCGGCAGAAAGAAAACGAATCCGAATCCGAACAGGCTGAAGAACAGGAGCGTCTGTCCGCTCAAAAAGAAGCCGAAAGCGCGCGGGAAAAAGAAATCTCGGGCAAAAATATGAAAGACGTGCAAAAACGCATCGCTTCTGAAAATGATCGGGATAAGAAAAAAGAGCTTGCGCGCGAGCTTGACAGGCAAAAACAATCTTGGCGGGAGGCGGAACGCAGACAACTGGAAAGCGCAAAAAGGCAAAAAGAGGCTCGGGAACTCAAAGCCGGGCTTGAGAAAAAGATGGGAGACCTTAAAGGCGAGCAGAGAAAACTTGAACGAAAATTAAAAGAAGCCGAAAACCGGGAAAGAAAAAATTACGGCAAAAACGCTTCCGGAGAAAACTCTTTTTCTCGGGATAAAACAATGGACGGCGCGGCTGAACAAAAGGAAGCCGGAAACAGTATCGGCGGAGCCGGACGCAGGGAAGCCGAGGCTTTAAGCGAGAACAAAGAACTTGAAAAAGAGTTGGCTTTGTCCGAAACAAGGGAAAAAGAGCTTGCCGAAGAACTTCAAAAACTTAGTAATGCAAAAAACGCGGATTACGGAAAAAGGCAAAAACAAGAACTTGTCGGAGAAATTGAAAAGCAGAAAAAAAAGCGGAGGGATATTCAAAAACGAATCGACGAAAACAAAGAAAAAATATCCAGAGAGCGGCAATTGCTGCGCGGTCCGGAAAAAGAAGAGAAAGCTTTGCGCAAAAAAAATTCCGGGCGGGAAAACGTTCCGCTTTCAAAGGATTTTAATACCGCAGGACAAAAACAAAATTACGCTCATATTGATACAATATTGAATTATTATAAGGAAGAGGACAAAAAATCGGACAGATTCAGAAACAAAAACGCAAATCCCGTAGTTGAAAGAGTAAAAGAGGACTGGTAATATGGTTTACAGAATGAAAGTTTTTTTATTTTTGTGTTTAGTCTTGTTTTCCGGGTTTTACGCTTATGCCGGCGAAATATCCTTTAGCGCGCATATCGACAAAGACAAGCTTGCTTTAAACGATTATCTGGTTTATTCACTTACCGTCACAGGCGAAGAGGCTTCTCTTCCGGAGCCGAAACTTGAAAATATAGAGAACTTTACCGTATACGGGTCGGGGCGTTCGCAGAATATATCGTTTAGTAACGGAAAACGCAGCGGAAGCCTGACCGTTTCTTATACGCTGGCTCCGAAAAAAACCGGAAAGTTTATAATTCCTCCTGCGAAGATCGAATATGAAAAAAAGACATATTCTACCGAACCGGTCAGCGTTGAAGTGACTGAAGCCGCGAGAATACAGCGGAAAAATGTCCGTTCACGTCCTTCTCCTACGGAACCTGAAGCCCGGAAAATTGATAAAGACGTCAGAACCGATGTCTTCGTAAAAGCTTCGCTAAATAAAAAGAAAGCTTATGTTAATGAAAAGCTCATATATAAGTTCGGCTTTTACACAAATGCGGATCTTGTTTCAAATCCGCAATATTATGCTCCTGACTTTAAGGGGTTCTGGAAAGACGTTTCCACTCCCAAAACCCGCTATGAGTCCGCCGGCGGAATTAACTATCTGGTAAACGAAATCGAAACGGTTCTGTATCCTATAGAAAGCGGCAAAATAACCGTCGGGCCTTCCCGGTTAAAAATCGCGTTTATGGATTTTTCTTCCCGGGAGTCGGCCGACGATTTTTTCAGTTTGTTTATCAATATGGGGCAGCGCAAAGAGAAAATTCTGGAAACGGAGGAAATAGCCGTGGAGATTCTGCCTTTGCCTTCCGAAAACAAGCCGGAAGACTTTTCGGGAGCGGTTGGGGATTTTAAAATGCAGGCGTCCGTTGACAGGGCCGAAGCCTTAACCGATGAACCCGTGACTCTTACCGTGCAAATAACGGGAAACGGAAATATGAAAAGCGTAAACGAAATAAATTTCAAAGCGGGCGAAGATTTTAAAGTTTATGATACGGTCGTCTCGGATATCTCGTCCGGCTCAAAAGAATTCCGGATATTGATGATTCCTCTCAGACCCGGGGAAAAAACGATAGAACCGGCGCGGCTTTGTTTTTTCAATCCGGATAAAAAAATATATTCTTATGCCCGGGCGCAGCCGATAAGCATCAAAGTGGAAGGGGAGCCCTCTTCCGGAGCCGAAGATACCCGGAACGGTTTGCGCGGCGTTTCTCCCGTAGTAAAAAACGATATACATTATAATAAACAAATCAAAAAGCCCGCTTCATATTATAAAGGATATCTGATAAAAAACGCTGTTTTCTGGACGGTTTTTACAGCCCTTTTTGCGCTTCTCGCCTGTATGTTGTTTTTTTCATTTTATACCGTGAAAAAAAACAGGGACCCCTCCGTTATCCTTAAAACCGAAGCCGAAGCTCTTTCAAAAAAACGCATAGCCGCCGCGGAACAGGAAATCGCCCGGGACAAAAGCCGTGATTTCTACGAGAATCTTTATCAGGGGCTGGCTTTTTCCATAACGGCGAGAACGGGCATCCGCGCAGAGAATGTTTCCCCTCAGGATATTGCGCGGGAACTTGAAAAAAGCGGTCTTGACGCGCAGTCGTCGAAAAAAGCAAAAGAGATTCTGGAGACAATAAATTTTTACAGATTCGCTTCGGTAAAGCCGGACGAAAAGTCTATGAGAGATATTCTCGATGAAGTTAAAACGGCGATAAATATTTTAAGGAAACGGTAATATGAAAAATTTTATGCTTTTTCTGCTTATTTTTGTTCCCGCGACGGTTTGCGCGGCTTCAGACAGATTTTCAGCCATGCTTGAAACCGCCGAAAACGCTTTTATTGAAGGCGATTACCGTAAAACCATAGAAATATACGAAGCTCTCATACAGGTTGAAAAAATCAACGATCCTTATCTGTATTACAATCTCTCAAACGCTTATTACAGAAATGCAGAGACCGGAAAAGCCGTCGTCAATATTGAAAGGGCGTATCTTTTAAAGCCGCGGGATAAAGACATAAGGCATAACAGGAACTTTTTTGCCTCTGCGACGGGCTCCCCGCGGGAAAGCTCTTTTGACGGAATTTATGACAAAGTTATCAATATATGTTCGCTAAACGCCATGACGGTAATAACCGCTTTTTTGTTTTTGCTGCCGCTTGTTTTATCGGTTCTGTTTTTTGCGACAAAAAAGACGGCGTTTAAAAAAATGGCGCTTATTTTGCCCGTCTTTGTCGCTGTTTCTTCGCTTATAACGGCACTAAAAGTAAAAAATGAAATAATCGATACGGCTGCCGTTATACTGAAGGATGCAGAAGTCAGAAGCGGCCCCGGCGTAAATAATCCCGGGCTTTTTAAGCTTGCGCAGGGCAGAATAGTCCGCGCGGAACGCGCCGGCGGCGGATGGACATTTATTACCGTTAAACCGGAAAAAATTTCGGGATGGACGGAAAGCGCAAATTTAGAGAATATAAATGGTTAAGAAAAATAAAATAGCCGTTTTCGGCGGCTCTTTCGACCCGGTGCACCTGGCGCATACCGAGATAGCAATGGAAGCGCTTAAAATGCAAGGGGTAAAGAAAGTGATATTCGTGCCTGCCTACGCCCCGCCTCATAAAAGCCGACGGCTTGCTTGCATAGACGACAGAATTGCGATGCTCAAACTAGCTGTAAGAAATATGGAGAATGCCGAAATAAGTTGTTTTGAGGCTGAAAAACGGGATATCGTATATTCGTTTCTGACTTTGGACCATTTCGGCAGCCTGTATCCGAAAGAAGAGATTCTTATGGTCATAGGCTCGGACTCTCTCAAGGAGCTCGACGCTTGGAAAAATGCTGCGTATCTGACGTCGAAATACAGATTTCTGGTGGCAAAAAGACCGGATATTATTATTGACGGAAAAATAAAATATCTTGACAGATGCGTGTTTATGGATGTTTTAATGAAAGACATTTCTTCCACCCGCATAAGGCGGCTTTTAAAAAAAGGAGACGCGCGGGCGAAAGAGTTTCTTGATCCGCAAGTTTACGGATATATAAAGGAATACGGATTATATAAATGAAAAGCCTTGAGCGGGATATTTTCAAATATCTGTCTGAGAATTTAAGCCCGGAACGTTTTGAGCATTCTTACCGCGTTTCCGTTTTCGCCGTAAAACTTGCCCGCATATACGGAGCCGATATTTTAAAAGTGAGGACGGCGGCTCTTTTGCACGATTGCGCCAAGGGCATGAGCGGCGAAGAACTTGTCGGCTTTTTAAAAAAAGACAAAGCCGGCATAGAATATTTTAAAGAAACGGCAAAATATTCTCCGTTGCTTTTGCATTCGTATGCCGGAGAAAAAATTATAAAAAAGCTTTTTAATATAAATGACAAAAACATTCTTCTTCCCGTCAGATATCATACGCTCGGCAGGCCGGCTATGAGCTTATATGAAAAGATACTGTTTACCGCTGACGCCGTTTCCTGCGACAGAAAGTACAAAGGCGCTTCCCGAATTAGGAAAAAGGCTTGCACGGACTTGGACGCGGCTTTTGCAGCCGTGCTGTACAATAAAATATCATATGTGCTTAAGGCGGGATTGTGGCTGTGTCCCCAGAGTGTCGACACCTGGAATTATTATGCGCAAAAGAACTAAAAAAATAATATTGTTTTCAAACTTTGTGCTGATAGGCGCGTTTACGGCAGTTCTTTTTTTGTTTGTTTATTTTTCAGCGACGGAGCCTCTTACGGGAAAGCTTATGACGGATAAACCCGTAAAATTTCTGCTTACTTTCTACGGGACGCAACAGCTGCATCCCGGCGCCATAGAATGCTATTTTGTTTTTTTTGAAAGGGAAACTAAATTGTTAAAAGTGCTTTCGATAAATACGGAAGCGGTAGTTTTCAGAAAAAAAACCAGGGCAAGGCCTTTGAGCCATTCATTTTTCAGCGCGGTAAAAAATGATTTAAATCTTGCCCTCGCCAATTTTCATAAAGACGTGTTTGAAATGACCGGCAACAGTTTTGTGCCGGATTATTATATTAACGCAAGTTTTGAAGATTTGGAAAAAATAATGTCGCGCTGTCTTCGGCTAAAAAAAGCGGCTGGAAATAAAGATTTTGAAAACAGGGATCTGCAATGTCTTAACCGTCTGGAACTGGCTGAAGCTTTGCTTGAAACTTTCAGACAAAACACATTTGCAAGCATAAGAGGGATAAGAAAAAATTATAATCTGCTTGACACCAATATCTCCAAACTTGCTTTTGCCAATATGATAATGTATTTTAGAATATACGATGCCGGGATAATATATTTTGATTTGCCGGTAAAATATGCGCATTCCAGATTGGAGCCGGATAAAGATAATATTTCGGATTTGCTTTATACCGTATATTATCCTTTATCCGATACCGAAATGAAAAATCTTGAAGGTTTTATAGATGTTCGCAATGCTTCGGGAAAGCCCAGAATGGCGGAAAAAGCGGCCTGGAAACTCAGGGAAAACAAGTTCGACGTTCTTGAATGGGGCAACTTTAAAACATCTTACGACAAAACTGTCATAAAGAATTATAAGGGCGGTTACGGCGCGGTAAAAAAAATAGCATCCGTTCTGGGCTGCGGAAAAGTAATAAATTCTTATAATGGAAAAAGCGCTCTGCACGCCTGCGTTTTTATAGGAAAAGACTGCGAAATATATGATAAGTTTGACAAAAAGACAAAGGAGGACGTAAATGGCAAAAATTGATTTTCTGAAACTGGCTAAAGAGGCGGCCCGCATAGCCGACGAAAAGAAAGCCGTAAATACCGTTATCCTTGACGTTAAAAACCTTACGGAAATCGCGGATTATTTTGTCATAACCACGGCGGAGTCAACCCCTCAGATCAATGCCGTTTGCGGGGAAGTGGAAAAAGCGTTCAAAGGAGAAGGCGTTGCCGTAGTGAGAAGGGAGGGACGCGGCTCTCCGGCTTGGAGCGTGCTGGATTACGGAGGGCTTGTTATCCATGTTATGTCTTCCGGCACAAGGGATCTTTATAATCTTGAAAAACTCTGGAACGGCGCCAAAATCGTAAAAGAAAAAGCGCCCGTCATTAAAATAAAAAAATCGGAAATCGTCGAAAAGATCGAAAAGAAGTTCAGCGAAAGCGCCGTAAAAGGCGGAAAAACGGCAAAAAAAGCGGCCGCAGTTGTTAAGAAAAAAATTTTGCAAGAGAAAAAAAACATACGCAAAAGGTATGGCAAAAAGCTTATCGGCGCCAAAAAAGCGGCTGAAAGGAAAGTTGAAAACGGGCTTAAAACGGCAGAAAGTAAAGTGAAAACGGTAAAAAGAACCCTCAAAGCTTTTGGAAAAGGGATAGAAGCTTTCGGGAAGACTTTAGTCAAAAAATCTCCTTCGAAAAAGAAAAAAACGAAATAGAAACGCGTCTGAGGGCTTGTGAAAAACGCACCGGCGGGAAAAGCCCGATGCGGGGCGGTTTTCGCTAAACGGAAGCTTTATAAAAAGTAAAATACCGCGCGTTTGAACGGTAAAAAAATGAGCGGACGAACTTTGCGCGGCGCTTTCGGGCGGTATGTTTTTATTTAAACGATAAGGATTTATAAGAGAGCAGAAGAAATCAGTTCCTGCAGTTCTTCCTTTTCTGGCGCTGTTTGTTATTTCTGTCTTTTTCAACAAATATTTTATTTCCGGACAAATCTTTTTCCGTATAATGCATCATCGTCGCGTTTGTTGAAGGCGTTGGCGTGAAAATCTGCACCTGCTGCGGATTTATCATAAGGTTTTTCCCTATAAAATCACGCAGGTTTATCATTTCTTTTTCCGCGCCTCCGGGATATGCGGCGATAAAATAATATGTCAAAAACCGGTTCCGTTTACCGGCTTTTTGAAACATTTTCAAAAACTTTTTTAACGGCTTCGCGCGGGCTTTTCCCATAAGATCAAGCACTGCGTCGTCGCAGTGTTCCGGAACTGTTTTGATCTGTCCTGATACGCTGTTGTCAGGCAAGCGTATAATGCGTATATTTTCTCCGTAATCCTTATCTCCGCAGTTCATATCGTATCCTGTCGCCGAAGAAATAAAAACTTTTTTCACTTTTTTGCGGTCCGACAACTTTTTTTAAAAGCTCCGTCTGCTTATTATGTCCGGAAATCAGATTTTTGCATATATCTGGAAAAAGACAGTGTTTTTCTTTGCAGCTTCCGGTTTTGCCGCTTAATGAGCATTTAGGCGCAAACAATATTTGCCGTCGGACCGTCAAGATCCGTTATATATCCTTTAAAATCTTTGAGCTTTGTTGTTTTCCGGGCTCATTAAAAAATGGAAGTTCCGCTTTTTGACACGGCTTCTTTTTCCTGGTGCGCGGCTATTGAACAGGAATTGCATTTTCCCGCGTAGCCTCTGTGCATTGTTATGGGAAATTTTGTGGTGTCATGAGCTTTGACTTTGCCCATACGCGCATAAAAAGGATAAACTTCTCTCGTGTAATCAAGATCGTATACGGCGTTAAGTTCCTGCGCGGTAAGGGAAGGCCGTTTGGAATTGCGTATAAGATGCCGGTCAGCATGTTTTTTGCGCCGAAATTTCCGGAGTTTTAGGACATTTGTTTTTATAAAAGCGGGAGAAAGCTTCAAAGAATCGGACTTTGTCGGCTTTGCATTCTTCAAAAGAAGCGAGCTCCGGCGCGTCTTCGGGTTTTGCTTTCGATATATAACAAAGACCTTTTATATTCTTCCATTCTTTGCCGTCTCTCAATGCGTCGGCAAGTTCCGGCATTGATTTGTCTCCCATGCCGTATGAAATTATGTCCGCTTTTGCGTTAAACAGAATAGAACGTCTTAAAGCATTATCCTTAAAATCATAATGAACTGTCCTTCTCAGGCTTGCTCCCGCCCCGCCCGAAACTGTCGGGCGCGTATTTTTAAATATTTTCTTATAAGATTAGTATAAACTTATGCATGCCCTGTCAGGGCGCCGGTGATTGGTGCCTCCGGGAGTGTCAGATCATCCTCATTTCTGAATTTGTTTAAAACGGTATGGTTTGAAACGGAAGAATCCGTTGCCCCTGCAAAAACGCCCCGGAAAAGCGCGTATTCTCCGAATCTTGCGATACCGTCGGTTTTAATGTCAGGCTGGGCGATGACCGCGACTTTAAATCCTTTTGACAAAGCCGATTGCCTGTAACCGCAGTATCCATAAAAGGGCTGTCAATATAAGCGTCGCCGGTTATAAGAATTATATCCGGACAATCCCGGCCGGGTTCTTTCGTCTCTTCTTCTGCCGTAGGTAAAAATACAGAAGCGAAGCTCCGTATATATTATTTTCCCCTCCGGCAAAAAGCTTCTTAGCCGTAAACCCTTTCCCCGTTTTAAGAAATATCCGTATTTTTAAAGTTTGTCCCGCAAGGCGGGTTGCGGCAAATTCCCGGGCTCCGTGATATTACACAAAAGAAATATTACGTATAATCCGAAATTAAAAATCAGTTTTTCAGTTTAAAACGGTTTTTATTGAATTCTATTAATCCGTCATCTTTCATTCTGCCAAGTTCTCTCGACATTGCGCTTCTGTCAATAAAAAGATAATCGGCGAGCTCGCTGCGGTTAAATGAAATATTGAATTCTTTTAAATTGTTTTTTCTGCTTTCTTCTTTAAGATATGAAAGAAGTTTATCGCGTATGGTTCTTTTGCTAAGATGCTCTATTTTATTATTAAGAAAAATATTTTTTTGTGCCAGAATCTTTAACATATTCCCGATTATTTTTGAATGAAAACCGCATATTTTGCCGCAAATGCCTGTTATCTTTGAAAAAGATATAAAAAGTATATCGCAATTCGACGCTGCCAAAGCCGTTACGGGACTTTTTTTTATGCCGGCGCACGCAAGCGCTTCGCCGAAAATCGATGACGGATAAAAACGCGAGATGATCGACCGCGAGCCTTTAAAATCTTCTTTCATTATCTCTACGCTGCCGTTTAATACAATGCCTATATCGGAAACGGAATCGTTAGAGGAGATTATTATGGCTCCTTTTCGGTATTTTACGCTCTTTCCGCCTAAACAGTTAAGCGCTTTTTTTATGTCGGCTTCGGAAAGTCCGTCAAATAATTTAACTTTTTTCAATACGAAAAAATATTTTTTGTCATTCATTTTTTTGACCTTTCAGCCCCGGAAAATATGCCGAATTGATTTATTCCCGGTTAAGTTGTCCTTTTTCCCGCGTAAAATTGTGAAAATTCATATTTGCCGGCATTATACCGTAATTTAAGAAATCCGGAAGTAAAAGCTTTTTTACGGCAAAAGCGTCACGGCTTTAGGCAAATATCCGCATCGTATTATAACAATGAAAAAACTGCGATGAAATATTTTTTCATAAAAACTTGTCTTAGCTCGCGAAAATCCGGAAAAACTTTTTTTATTTTTACGCTTAAGTAAATTCCCGTGTCAGTATAAAACGTACGGTAAACGATTCCGCCGTTAATAAAATAGCCGGATTCCGGCCGGACATACGTAAAAACGCATTGTTGCATTTGCAACAGATATTTTCATGACATTATATTACACTAATGCGGCAATAACAAGAAGTCTGCCGGCATAAAGTATATAAAAAGAAAAAAACGACTTATAAATATTTTTTACCGGAGGGGGAATATGAAAAGACAAATAATTAAAATAGACGAACAAAAGTGCAACGGCTGCGCTTTATGCGTTTCGGCCTGCCATGAAGGCGCCATAGGCGTGGTAAACGGAAAAGCAAAACTTTTAAGAGAGGATTATTGCGACGGGCTCGGCAACTGTCTTCCGGTGTGTCCTGCGGGAGCGATATCATTTGAAGAACGCGAAGCAAAGCCTTTTGACGCCGAAACCGTGAAACAAAGGATGAAAAGGCTGATGAATTCCTATGAGGAAGTCCCTGGGAAAATCTCAAATGCGCTGAAGAGCGGAGGGGAGCTTTCCGATAAAGGCGGATTTTTCAGCGGATGTCCCGGAACCGCCGCCGGAATGATGAAATCGTCGTTCTCAGAAAAAAAAGAGCCGAAACTTTCTTGCGGATGTCCCGGAACCGCTTCAAAAAGAATCATAGAAAATAATGCCGGGGATAAAACGGAAAAAGGCGGCAAAGACAGAAAAGAAAATGAAACGCCTTCACAGCTTAGGCAGTGGCCGGTCCAAATTAAGCTTGCGCCCGTAAACGCCCCTTATTTCGATAATGCGCATTTGCTGGCGGCTGCGGACTGCAGCGCTTTTGCCTGCGGAGATTTTCACAATAAATATATGAAAGGAAAAATCACTTTGGCGGGATGTCCGAAGCTTGACAATGCCGACTATGCCCAAAAACTTTCCGCGATAATTAAGTTAAACGATATAAAAAGCGTTACGGTAATCAGGATGGAAGTTCCTTGCTGCGCGGGCTTGGCAAATGCCGCATTGGAAGCGGTTAAACATTCGGGCAAAAATATAAAAACTCAAGTCGTGACTTTAAGCCTTAACGGCAAAGAAATATAAAAAAAAGGGGGGGGAATTATGTCTATGTTTTGTTTTCAGTGCGAACAAACGGCTGGAGGAAAAGGCTGTACGGTAAAAGGAGTTTGCGGCAAGGAAGCGGATACCGCAAACAAACAGGATGATCTGACGGCGGAACTCATAAATCTCGCGCGAGCCGCGGAGAAAAGAGGTTCGTTCTCAAGCGAAGAACTGAGTCTTATGGAAGAAGGTTTATTTGCCACGGTCACAAATGTCAATTTTGACGATGCGGACATAGAGAATATAAAGGAAAAAGTAAAAACCTGTGTAAAAAATGCAGGCGGCAAAGAAATTTTTATCGGGGAAAAGCTTTGGAAAGGAGACAGCGATATCGTATCTTTGCGTTCCGTTCTTCTGTTTGGTTTGAGAGGAATGGCTGCATATGCGCATCATGCAAGAGTGCTTGGAAAAAACGATGAAAAAGTAGATTCCTGGTTTTTCAAAGGCATGGCGGCGCTTTCGCGAAATCATACGGTTGACGAATGGCTGGGATTGATAATGGAGTTCGGACAAATCAATTTAAGATGTATGGAAATTCTCGACGAAGCCAATACTTCGGTTTACGGAATGCCTGTTCCTGTCAAGGTAAGTACAAATATTGAAAAAGGCCCTTTCATAGTTATTTCAGGGCATGATCTCAAAGATCTGAAGATGCTTCTCGAGCAGACCGAAAACAAGGGAGTAAATATTTATACGCACGGCGAGATGCTTCCGGCGCATGCTTATCCGCAATTAAAAAAATATAAACATCTGAAAGGCAATTTCGGGACTGCATGGCAGAATCAAAAAAAAGAATTTGACAATCTGCCCGCGCCCGTACTTTTTACGACAAACTGCATAATGCCTCCCAAAGATTCCTATAAAGATAACGTTTTTACCACATCCGTCGTGGGTTTTCCGGGACTTAAGCATATCCGGGCGGATGAAAAAGGGAATAAAGATTTTACGCAAATTACAGAACTTGCGCTCAAACTCGGAGGATATAAGCAGGATAAAAAAATGACGGGCATAAACGGCGGGGACGTTTTAAATACGGGATTTGCAAGAAACGCTGTCTTATCCGCTGCCGGACAAATTATAGATGCGGTAAAAACCGGAGCAATAAAACATTTCTTTCTTGTCGGCGGATGCGACGGAGCAAAACCCGGAAGAAACTATTATACGGACTTTGTGAAACAAGCTCCGGAAAACACCGTTATACTTACGCTTGCCTGCGGTAAATACCGTTTCAATGATCTAGATATCGGAGGAATAAACGGATTTCCGAGAATAATGGATATGGGGCAATGCAATGACGCTTACAGCGCCGTGCAAGTGGCTTTAGCTTTGTCGAAAGCTTTTAATACCACGGTAAATGATCTTCCTTTGACGCTTGTGCTTTCCTGGTATGAACAAAAGGCGGTCTGTATTCTTCTTACTCTCCTTGCTTTGGGCATAAAGAACATATATATCGGACCTTCACTGCCGGCATTTTTATCTGAAAATGTGCTGAATATTCTTATAGAAAAGTTTAATCTTAAGCCGATAACTTCTCCCGAAACCGATCTGAAAGCTATGCTGGGCAAATAATGCCGGATTGCGCGCCGCGGGTTTATTTTATAAGCCCGCGGTTTTTTTATAGAGTAAAATCGCAGATTGCTGCGCCTGAGAAATCGGAAAAGTTTCAGCTTCCGACAAGCCGAAAATCCGAAAAGAGCAAAAAAGTAAAAATAAGAATTTCCGGCGGCTGCAATGGAAACGGATCCGCCGGGTTGTGTCCAAGAAGACGAAAAGAAAAGACAAAAAATTTCTCGCAAGCAAAATAAAATTGAAAATATCATATGGTATTTTGCCCGGGCAGCGAAAAAAGTAATGTACGGCAAAAAACAAACACAGCTGATAAATAATAAGAAATGCGCGCATACGGGGAAAAGTATCAATAACCGAAGCAGAAACCGTCTCCCGCAGCTAAAATCCGGATTTGGCGGATACCTGCAGTCTTTGCGGCCGCCGCTCCGAGCCGCAAGAACATCCAGCCGGCGCGCGGCCGGCGGTTTAGGAATTTGCGTATAGCAATTAATTTGCCGTATGAAAAGGAAAAGTCTTTTTTCGCGCTATGGAGATGAAAGAATTTTAAACCGTTTACTGGTGTTTAGACGGGCTTATAGGGTTTGCTGTTTTGTGAAAAGCCAAAAAAACCGAAGCCTGAAAACTTTTAAATTTACTGATTTGAGCCGCATTGATTAAGAAACTTTTTTGAAAAAATTAATCTTTTAAAATTAAATGCCGCAAAAAGTTTAATGCTACGATATAATAATGTTTTTACCCCGACGCAGTCTTTGCAGAAAATAAAAATACTTAAAAAATGCCGTCATAAGAAGAGAAACCTGCGGATAAAGCTGCGTTTTTGCCGTTATATAATATGGATTTATGTGCAGTATTTTAATGATTGCGCGCTAAAATTCGTCGTACAGATAAAAAAGAATTACATATTTTCCTTCGTTTAAAGCATCATAGTAGAGTTTTCTTATCTTTACAAAATCTTCATATGAAACGGATACTATTTCCTCTTTATTGTCTTTTACGTATTGTTCGTCGCCGGCTATAAAAACCCCTTCTTTTTTCATTTTTTCAAAATTGAAGTTTTTCTCGAACCGCTCTCTCTCGACTGAAAGAGAAAGCTTCACCGCTTTTTGCAAATCCTCCGTATTTTTGTATACCGCCGGCCCGCGCATAGCATATTTGGCATTATCTTCGGTTTCAAAATCCATCCATTCAAACATCAGAGCTTCCCCGCCGGGGCCGGCAAGAATTTCCCCTTCTCCGGTAAAAACAGTCATAGGCGAATCCGTGTTTCCTCCGGTAAGAATATAATTTATTATCTCAAAAGTCCCGCATGAAAAAACGGGAAAATTTTTGAGCATATCTATAAAATCTTTTTTGTCCGCGTTTCCGTTTTCGAAAACTTTTATATGTTCGGGTTTTGCTGCTATAAAATTGGTTATCATTAAATCTCCTTAAATAAAAAGCGTAATTTTTATGCGTCGTCCGTCATATGAGGCATCCCTTAAAAACCGGTTTATAGACTATACGGAATTTTACCGCAGCGGCGGATCCTTTACCCGTCAGCGTTTAAGCCGCCAAGCCGGTATCTCTTTGCTTTCCATTACATTAGCATATACTTTTTTTGCAGGCAATACTGACGCTGATGCGGGATTTGCTCTTTGTCTCAGGACAAAAATTTATATATTCCTACTTGCGCGCATTCCCCCGCATCATTGCTGATTTATTAATGCCGCAAAATAACGGAGATGTCCTGTCCAAAGCGGCAATGTTTTTATAGGAGGTGTTTTCAAAATTCAAATAAATGTTAAAGCAAAGCAGAAATATATCGCTTATTTTTAACGGATATGCGCGCGTTTATCTTAACTGAACGCGATTTTTGCCGTGTTCGCCTCGGCATAATTTTTTTTATTATTATGGGACTTTGCGGCCTTCAAAGGATAAATTGGAAACATCGCGTTATTTCCGGCTTTATTGAAAAACAGTCTTCATATGTAAAGCATTTCGTTAAATTAAAAGTTGCGTTTATTTTCATTAAAATATTTTCGTAAAATATCCGGCATCGGCCGTTTTTTTTAGTTATTGTGGTTATTTTAAAGTTAGGCTATAAAATCCATATACAGAAGGAGATAGCAAGCTGATGTTGAACTCCAGGATTATCGCCATTCCGGCTGCGCTTTTTGTGAAGCCGTCCGGACTTGCTAGAAGAAAGACCGTAAACCGCGCAGTTTTTTTCAGCGCGGAAAATGTCTGTGTTCTCAAACATTTTAATGATATATTTTCCTGCCTTTGTGAGTCAATTAAAAATATTTTCAAAAGAATGCGGATTATTGCTTGCGCTGATATTTCAAAAGTTACAGTCTTATCCTTTTTTGCCGGGCGGGGCGATTGTAAAAAATTTAATTTTTCCGCGGAAAGCTGCGTTGATGCCTGCGGCATTTATCATTTGGAAAAATTATCCCGGCGCAATGTATTTTTTGAAAATTCCGTTTCGGGCATTTCTGCTTTTTTCCGCCCGTTTTTTTGTGACATGCTTGTTTTTTTTATCCTGACGCGTTTTAGAAAAAAAATTTCCTTAATGAAAACATTCGGTTACTTGCAGTTGTAAATGTCCGGTCCGTGTTAGGGCCGGATTTTTATGTTTGTGCCGCAGCCGGGGGAGAAAGATATGTTTTTTAAAAAGCTGTCATTGAAGAAAAGAATCACGGTTTTTGCTTCCGCCGCTTTACTGTTCTCGTCTTTAAACGCGGACTCTTTTGCATTTTCTTCAGCAGCCTCACAAATGCTTTCTTTCAGCCCTGACGATATGATAGTGCCTTTCAACTTAGGCAAAATTACAAATTCCGTAGACTTTTCAGACCAAAGGGTGGTGGTGCAGATTCAGGATCTGCACGGACATCCGCAGGTGCAGAGAAATATCGCTTCCATTTTGTCTGTTCTGGACAAACAATACAAAATATCGAATATTTATGTGGAAGGCGCTCCCAAAGGAGTTCTTGATACCCGATGGCTTTCTGGAATCGCCGACGGTTCAATGAGAGATATTATTGTGGAGACCATGATGTCCGAGGGCGAACTTTCCGGCGCCGAATACTATTGTATAAGAGACGGCGGGAAAGCTCTTTTAAAAGGCATTGAAAATTTTGACGCATATGCGGCAAATCTTTTCAGGCTTGATGTTATGGAAAAAAATAAAGCGGATGTCGGACGCCTGCTTTTGCGGATGCAGTTGAAAATCGCTCTGCTCGGACAAAAAAATTACAGCCCGGACAACAAGAAAATATTGTTTCTTTCCGCTAAATATAAAAACAACGGAATTTCTTCTTTCCGTTATTTTAACGCTCTTTTTAAAAATGCCGAAAAGTACGGCATTTCTCCGGCAAAATATCCTCAGCTTTCTTTTTTTAGGAAAACTTCTTCTCTGTCGAGAAGCATCCGCCATAATTGCGTGAAAAAAGAGATCAAGGCATTCCTTGAGGATCTCAAAAAAACTTTGAGCTATGACAAATACAGAAAACTTTCCGAATTATCGAATTCTCCGCGAACCGAAGGCCTTTTTTATCTGGAGCTTGCCGGACTTTTGCAGGACAAAGGAGTTTGTAAAAAATATCCCGAACTGGAAAAGTTTTTCTCATTTATCCGGTTAAACCAAAAGATTAATCCCGTGGAGCTTATCCGTCAGGAGCAGATGCTTGTAAACGAAATACGTAACAGAAGCGCTAAAACTGCGGCTGAGCGCGAAATACTGTTTCTGGAAAGATTTGCTTCAATTTTGGGCTCTTTGCTGCAAAATAAAATCAATTTCAGGGAATATAAAAATTACAATTACAGTTTTTCAGACTTTAAATGCATACTGGACAAATATTTCATATTCAATGAACTCGGCGAATTGGAAGCCGCGGTTAAAAACGCGGAGGAGTTTTACAGGGTTAACGCCGAGCGTGACGGTTATTTTGCCCAGGCTCTTGAATTGTGCGGCGAGAAGTCTCCGGATAAGATAAATATGCTCGAAGCTTCGCAGCTTAATAATGCCGCTGGCATGCTTGACAATGCCAAAACGGTAGATATTATAATCTCCGGCGGTTTTCATACATGCGGCATTTCGAAACTGCTTGAAAGTAAACGCCGGAGCTATATTGTCATCACTCCTAACATAACCCGGGCTTTTCCGGCATCCGAAAAAGTCTACGGGTCTGTAATAAGACGCCAGGCTTCTATGTTTAACAGAGATGCTTTTGATTTTATGAAAAAATCCGCGGTTTTTGAAATATCTCCGGATATAGTGGATCCCGCAAAAGCCGTTTTCGGCGTTTTGTTTTCGGAAGAGACCGTCAGAAAACTTTATGAAAAAGGAAAACTTGACATAAAAGCGCTTGAGTCCGCGGTAAATAAAGGTTACGGATATGAAGCCGTAAAAATTACGGATATAAAAGTTTTGCCGGATGCGGTGTTTGCCGAAGTTAACGGAAAAGTTTTCAAGATCTCGGACGGGCGCGTAATATACGCGGATGAAACTGGCTCATTTATTACGGAAGATAAACCTTTGGAAACAACGGTGTCCGGAAGTGAAAACTCTGACGGTTTCGCCGTGCAAGATGCCGTTATAGATCTGTTGATTCTCGCTTCTTCGGAAAATGTCGCGTCCTTGGAAATAAAAAACGCTTTTGACGCATTGGACCCGTATTATCTTGACGGAAAAGTGATAAACGCGCTTAAAGAAATAGCGCGCAAATTTCCTTCGGAACAAAAAAAATATCTTGAAGACCTTATTTCGCGCAGAGAATCTTTTGACGGAGAACCTCTGCTTACCCTTTATCCCTCCCGGATACAAAAGATACGTTTTCAGCCGATGCGTTCGGCTTTTAAAAAAGCGTATTCCGTGCTTATCGCTCCTTTTGCCGAAGCCGGCGATATAGTGGCGATAGCTTCCCGTATGACGGTAAACAGAAAAGAGTTGAAAAATGCCATTGCCCAAGCGGAACGCGCAGCGGAAGATTCTTTTAACGCGGAAACAGCGCAGACGGCGATGAGCATCGGAGAAAGAGCGTCCAAAATCAGAAAAATAAAAAAAGAAGCGCAAAAACGGGTGATAAGAGAAATGGCGGAAAAAGGACTTAAGGATAAATCGCCGCGCGCTGAATTTTTGATGGCTCACGGCAATTTTAAAGGCTCCAATATGCCTTTAATGGCCGACGCTTTAGACAAAATCCTTGTAAAAACGGCCGGCTTTGCCGGAATAAGGCCTTTTATGTGGGCTGCCGCCGTAGGTTTTCACATGATCCACAATATAAAATCACAGTTTTTGCGCGCCGGGCAGGTTCTTACCAAAGATTCGGCATCCGTATCCGCAGCGGACACAAAAGTTTATGATTTGATGAAAGAAAACGGGCTGGGGGCAATTTATGACGGGGAAGGAACAAATTTTTCCGTGTACTCAAAAAACGCCACGGCTATGGAACTGTGCCTGTTTGATGAAAATGACAATGAAACGCGCGTATTTATGACTAAAGACGAAAAGACAGATGTCTGGAGCCTTTATCTTCCTGAAATCAAACCGGGGCAAAAGTACGGTTTCCGCGCGCATGGGCCTTATGATCCGGCTAACGGGCATTACTTTAATCCTAATAAGCTTGCCATTGATCCTTATTCTTTCCGGCAGGAAGCGCGTTTTATTTTTGACGACGCTCTCATAGTCTGTGAAAAAGGCAATGTTTATAAAATGGATACGCGCGATTCGGCTCCGTTCGTGCCGAAATCCATAGTGGTCGATTTAAGAAAACTCGACGAGCTTAAAACCGCGCCGGTTCCGGTTTTTGACGAGAATAAATACATAATATATGAACTGCACGTAGGCGCTTTTACCGCTTTGAAAGAAGATCTTCCTCCTCATGAGCGCGGCACTCTGGCAGGGCTGGCAAGCCCGGACGTTATCAGACATTTTCGGGAGATCGGAATAAATACAATCGAAGTTCAGCCTATAAACGCCGACGCCAATGATCCCGCTTCGCACGGGCGCGGCTTAAGGAATAATTCCGGCTACATGGCATTGACCGTTTTTGCTCTCAATCCTTCTCTCGGAGGCGATCTTATGACTTTAAAGGAA
This sequence comes from uncultured Endomicrobiia bacterium, assembly GCA_938040055.1. Lineage (GTDB taxonomy): Bacteria > Elusimicrobiota > Endomicrobiia > Endomicrobiales > Endomicrobiaceae > Endomicrobium_B. The sequence goes on along the minus strand of CALHWY010000029.1, from coordinate 20,385 downwards.
ACTATAGGAAAACTGAGCGCCGCGGGGATCAAATTCGGCATGGATGTGGTAGACAATCACAGCGGAGAAGGGGAAGCTGCGTGGGGCCCGGCGTTGTCTTACAGGCTTTTGGATAATGCGTCTTATTATCTTCTAAATCCTAGAGACAAATCGTCTTATGATGACGCGTCCGGCTGCGGCAATGCTTTGAACACGAACAATCCGGCGGTTCTTAATATGATGACAAAATATAAGGAATTCTTCGCTCTGCTTGGCGTGAGGCTTTTCCGCCACGACCTTATGGCAGCCGCCGCCAGAAACGAAGAGACGGGAGAATATGATCCGACGCTTCCGTACATGAATATATTTACGGACAGCGAAATTCTTTCCGAAATAGCCGCTAAATCGGGCATGCTTGTCACGGCTGAAGGATATATGGCGACAGGCGGAGTCAGGGGCGTGCACTCTTATTATACGGACAATTTCCACAAAAATATTTCTACTTGGAACAGCGGACTGCGCGAGGCGATGCGGGCTTTTATAATGGGGCGCGGCAATCCGTCCGCATTAGCTGCGGCCGTCGCCGATATAAACAGCAAAGGAAACGGCACTCAATGGAAAGTGCAGTATATGAACTCTCATGACGGGCATCCTTATGCCCAGCTTCTGGCCGTCGTTGACAAAAACAATCTTGATAACGGGGAGAATAATTCGGACGGGCCTCACGAAGTGGGTATGGGCTTGGGTTATGGCAATCCGGAAATACCCAAATATGTCGCATCCGCAATGGCTATTCTGGCTTTTACCCAGGGGCCGATAATGTTTGGGATGGGGGATGAATTTTTAAGAACGCAGCACGGCAACAATAATCCTTATAACCAGAGCAATGAATATCTTAATATGCGCTGGGATCGGCCCCCGCCTTTGTCAAAATATATGCGGGCGCTGCTGGATTACCGCAAAGGTCATCCTGCGCTGGACGCGTCGTTAGGCGAACCGTTTACAGGAAAGACCGTCAATGAGCAAGGCGATAAAGATATAACCTGGCTTTATCCTTCGGGCAGGGAGATGTTTTCTGAAGATTGGGAACACGCCGGATATTTCGGTTTTATGATTTCGGGAGACCGTTTAAAAGAAGAAGGAATTCAGGATGACGACACATTGGTTTTGGTAAATATGTCAAGACAGGCTATTGACTGGGCGCTTCCTCAGTCGGCCGGGGAAGGGCCATGGTATGTCTATTCCTCGACAATCGATCTTGAGCTCTCCGCGCAGGAAAACGAAGTTTACGGAGATAAATATCTTGTAGTGCCCGGAGAAGCGGTGATACTTTACAAGCCCAGAACCGCCGAAAGCATAAAGAAGCGCGCGCGGAAAGCGCTGGAAAAAGAAAGAAGTTTTCAGGAAGCCGTATGGAAAGAAAGCGACAGGCAGGCAGTTAACGTGTCAGGCGGTTTTGATCTGGCTATGACTTTTGCATATCCGGGATTTATTGAAGATATAAAGTTTACTCCTTTGAAGGCGGCATTGCGCCGGCTCTATTCGGTTTTCGGAGCGCCCGCCGCGGAAATGAACGAAATGATGCTGATTATAAGCGGCAGGATGACGCAGCGGGATTTTCTGCGGCTTCACGGCGAGTATATAAACGGCGGCGGGTTCGGCAGAAATATCATGGAAAAAGGTTTGGCCTTTATAATCGCCGCTACTAAAGCCGCCGGGGGAGCTTCCTGGTTCGGGAAAACTGTCAACTATACGCTGCATATGTTGTACAATGCGTCGGACGCTTTGATTTCCATTTTCGGTTTTACGGCAAAAACGGTAAAAAAACTTGCCGGGCGCATAAGCGCTGAAAGACTCGCTAAAAAGCTTGAAGGAGTGTCTTATATAATCAATGTTGACAAATACGATGCCTCGGTTAGCGCGCGCGTGAACGGTCTGGCTGACGCCGGCATCAAAGTCGCCGTGATCGCAGAGTCTGCAGACAAGGATATTATCGCAAAAGCTCCTTCAAGAGACGATTCTCTGGTTTTTCCGGCGGCGAAAATAACTCTTTCTGCGAACGCGGAAGTATATTTTCCTTATATTATAGGAAATGCGGACGCTTCCGATATTTTTGACGCTTTAAGCGATGACGGCAATAGACGGGTTATTTTTGAAGAAAGGATAAAAAAAGGTAAAAAGGGGGCCGTTGCAATACGTTACGGCGCGGATATTATAAATGCGGATGCGGACTTGTCCGTAAGCGAAAATATTGAAAATGCGCTCCAGGCCGCAAAAACAGAATACCGCGTCAATGCCATAAAAAAAGCTCCGGTAAATATGGATTATGTTTTTGCCGACGAACTTACGTCCGCGGCCGCGCTAAAAGCCAGAGTGGCCGAAAGCGCGGAGAAGAATTTTGACGCGATAGTCGTTTCAAGCGATATGGATTCGGAAACTTTACGGCTTCTGATCGCAGAAAGCGGCGTCAGAAATATGCGCATTATGCTTACGCACTTATTTACGGCCGGCAATATGGACAATGAGCTTGCCGTTTTAAAAAGCAAGATTTCTGATTCGAGAGTATGGCTTAATGAAAATGAATTCACTGGAATTGAAGGCGTAATTTTGCAGTTTGAAAAAATCGAAACCGCAAAAACGGCGCAAGTCCTAAACGTGGAAAAAACGGTCAGAGCCGCGCGGTCTGAGCTCAACAGGCTGACCCGCGCCGGATATATCGGCGTTCAGTTGGACGCGGACAATAAAATAACCGAATTTAACTTTAAAGGCATGGATATCACAAACATAGTTCTTGCCGGCATTAATGACAACAGAATTTATCCCGAAGATACCTCCGTATTGTTCTATGTGGACAAAAATGCCATATCTCCGGACAGTATAGTTCCGTCCGATATATCAAATATTATAAAACGCTTTGAAAGAGCCCGAACGGTTATAATGCCGGGCTGGCTTATAGATTTTGCGAAAAACGCGAATACGGGTTTTGATCCCGCGCAATTTTTGAGGGCAAGGCTCGGAATTAAAAGCCGCATAGCCGCGACGCCGGCGGAAGCTTTCGGCAAAGGCCGCATAGACGCTATAAGCAAAGGTTATTATCTCCAAGAGGAAGAGGTTAACCGGCTGTGCAAAACGCTTCTGTCCGTCAGAAATGCGGGAATAACCGATTCCGCTTTTTTTGAAGACGCGCTTAATATGACGCTATATTATAAATCATTGTCAGGCAAAGTAATAAGTTTGAAGCTTTCGGAAACGCCCTTGATAAAAGGAGAACTTTCTCGGATACTTTCGGATTATCATAATCACAAGCAGGGCGCTATAGCCGTAAAACAGTTTGAGGGCATAATGCAGGGCATTCTTGAAACAACGGAATTTAAAAATCATATAAAAAAGAAATATTCAAATACGGACGACTTTGAAAATCACGCTTTGGCTTTGGCGGAAGCCAGGCTTGCATGTCTGGCGGGAGGCATTGAAGTTACGGCCGCTGACAGCGCTGACGGCATTCCTTATGTCAAAGCTTTGGAAAAGCTGGCGGGAAAAAATACGGAAAGTTTTGTTTATGATTATAATAAAGAAGGTTTTGCGGATCTCACCGTCAGGGAGCAGATAAATCTGCTTTTCGGCGAGATTAATGATCCCGACACGAAACCCCGGGAGAGAGCCTTGGCTTTAACGGGTCTGCTGCGTCTGTTTGCTCTTGACGTGCCTGAAATTAAAGTTACGGCTTTATTTACAAAACCCGGTGAAGTCAGAAATATACAGGCGATATTGTCGGCCGCTTAATTTAAAAAAAGTATAAGTTTATGCATCTGCGTCCTGTAAGTTTAAGCGCGCCGTTTTTTTATATCAGGATTTAATGCCCGCGGCGTTTTTTATATTTAAAAATAAAAATGAAAGACAAAAAAGATATGCTGAAAAAAACTTCCGGCCCCGGGAAAAAATATCCGTCCGTTTGTTTTAAAGAAAAAAGCAGCGCGGGAAGAATTGAAATTTTAAAAAGCGATATCCGCTTATTCTGCGCCTGAAAAAGTGCGTAAAATTTAATAGACGGAAAATGTATTGAGAACAAGCGCAAGTCGTTTAAAACCCGCAGATATTCAGTTTTTTGATAATCGCTCTGATTTCTTTATTGTTTACGCAATAACAAATGCTTGTGCCTTTTCTGCTGCCGGAGATAATTCCCGCGTTTTTCAAAATATTTAGATGCTGCGAGACGGTCGGCTGTGGAAGCTTTAATCCTTCCGCCAGAGAATTTACATTGCATACTTCTTTCTTCAAAAGCCCGCAGACTATTTTCAGTCTTACCGGGTGCGACAAAGCTTTAAAAATTTCCGCCGATTTGTTAATATCCAAAATTTCCTCCTAAAAAACGGCAAGATATGTTATTTATTACAATATACAAATATTATAATATTGTCAATCCGGCAGTTGATTAAAAAAGTTTTATACATTTGTTGCTGCGGATGATATCAGGCGGGCATATTGCCGTTAAGAAAATTGTCGGCAAGCGTGTTGACAAAAATATCAAAATAATATATATAGCATTATGCTAATATAATAATATTAAAATAAATGCTTCGCGCCCGCGCGCTTAAAGCCCGGATCTCAAAATAACCGCGCGTAAAAGTTTAAGACGGAAGCGTTTTTTTTCTGGAACGTACGCGCTCCTATGAGATAATGCGCTGTGTTTTGCGCCGGGAAAGAAAAAATTTATAATTTAAAATAAAGTGCAATATTGCAAAGCCTCAGAATGCGTTTTTTAATAAAAACGGGCGGATTTGCGTTCCAGACGGAATTTTGCATATGTTTAAACGTTAAAAACGTTGAAGGCTTGAAAGTTTCCTGATGCCGGGGCATCGCGGCATATTAAAAATTTTTGCGGATGGGAACTTTTTAAGATAACGGAAAATAAATATAAGCGCGCAGACTTGCGCTACAATAAACCTGGAGTTTAGCGGCGTTTTAAAGACAAACCGTTGATTTTTTTTAGCGTCAGGGATGTCTGCGGTGTTTTTTCGGATTAAAATATGTAGAATTTAAAACGGAACTTTTTCTGCGCGAAAGCGCGGATAAATCCGGAAATTCTACGGCAAAAAATTCCGCATTCCGTACATATTTAAAAAGTTTTGCCGGCGCCCGGAAAAGTTAAACGGGTTTAGCCCGCAAAATATCGATATGCGGCGAAGCGGCGGATAAGCCGGCTTGCGTTTATTTACGGTAAATTTTTTAACGAGAGGTTTTTAATGAAAGTAATTATTATCGGCGGAGGGGCGGCCGGCGCAAGCTGCGCCGCGCGTTTAAGAAGACTGGACGAAAAAGCCGAAATCTGCATACTGGAAGCGGGCGGAGAAATTTCAACAGCCAGCTGCGGGCTTCCTTATTATTGTTCCGGCATCATAACGGACAGAGATATGATGCTTGTGTCAAATCCCAAAATTTTCAAGCATTTTTTTAATGTCGAAGTGCGTTTGTTTTCACAGGTCGTCTCTATAAACCGCAAAGAAAAAGCCGTTGTTTTAAGCGGCGGGAAGGAACTCAAATACGATAAATTGGTTATTGCAACAGGCTCACGGCCGGTCAAGCCGCCCGTTAAAGGCATTGATAATAAAAAAATATTTACCGTAAAGACTCTCGACGATGCGGATAAAATAAAAGCTTTCGTAAAAGAAAATAAGGTTTCCAGGGCTGTTGTTATAGGCGGAGGTTTTATAGGCGTTGAAATGCTTGAAAATTTTATTCATATGGGACTTGATTCCGCTTTGATTGAGCAGGCTCCGCAGATTCTTTTAAATACGGACTTTGAAATAGCTTCAGTCGCGCAAAACGAGATACGCAAAAACGGCGGGAAGCTGGTTTTCGGAGATGAAGTTACCGGCTTTGCGGAAGATGCCGTGGAATTAAAATCCGGCAGGAAGATAGAATACGATATAGCGGTTCTGGCAATAGGCGTCAGCCCCGTAAGCGAGCTGGCAAAAGAGTGCGGTTTAAGTCTGGGCTTAAAAAATTCCGTAAAAGTAAACGAGTATATGCAGACTTCGGACGCAGATATATACGCCGCGGGCGATTGCGCCGAGATAAGTGATTTTGTTACGGGCGATAAAGGTTTTATTCCCTTGGCGGGGCCGGCAAACAGGCAGGGAAGAGTCATAGCAGACAATATAGCCGGAATCAAATCAGTTTATAAAAGCTCCCTGGGCACATCCGTAATAAAAGTGTTTGATAAAACGATAGCAAGCGTAGGACTGACGGAGAAAATTCTCGCCGGCAAAAATATCTCTTTTAAGAAAAATATTATAATCGGAAATTCCCACGCATCTTATTATCCCGGAGCGCAGGCGATAACCGTGAAACTTTTGTTTTCAAACGACGGGAAAATTTTAGGAGCGCAGGCGGCCGGCGGCGAAGGCACGGAAAAAAGAATAGACGTGATTGCCTCCGTAATGAGGCTTGGCGGAACGGTTCAGGATCTGCTTGACAGCGAGCTTTGTTATGCCCCTTCTTATTCCGGAGCGAAAGATCCTGTTAATATTATCGGAATGTCTTCGGATAATGTGTTAAAAGGTTTTTTAAAACCGGCGTTTTATGAAGATTTGCCGGGTTCTGTGCTGATAGACGTGCGCCCTAAAGCGGTTTTTGCCGCAGGCACGATAAACGGAGCGGTTAATATACCCGTTATGGAATTAAGAAACAGAATAAACGAAGTGCCGAAAGATAAAAAAGTTATTCTTTTCTGCAACAGAGGCTTTAACAGTTATATCGCGTCCAGAATATTAATGTCGCACGGTTTTGATAATGTTTATTCTTTCATGGGCGGAAAAACAGTATATGATGAAATAGTTAAAGCTTTGGAAAATAAAGAAATAACCATATCAAAAGACATATGCGCAAAGCATATTGATTGGCCTAAAACTTCAGAGGCTGTAAACACAAATGGCAATGCTGTTAAAATAAACGTATGCGGCATGCAGTGCCCCGGGCCGATAATGAAGATTTCAAACAAAATGCAAGAGCTCGGCGAAGGCGATATTTTGGAAATCATAACCAATGACAACTCTTTGATTGCCGATATTCAAAGCTGGTGCAAATCCACGGCAAACACTTTTACGGATTACCGGCAAAGTGATAAAGAAATAATAATAAAAATACGGAAAGGATCCGCTTTTCAGGCAGACGGCGCGCCCGTTAAAGCCGCAGGCGGACAAACGATAGTCGTGTTTTCCAGCGATTTGGACAAAGTTTTAGCGGCGATGATAATAGCCAACGGGGCAAGAGCGGCGGGAAATAATGTGACTTTGTTCTTTACTTTCTGGGGTCTTAACGCGCTAAGAAAAACAAAATCTAAAGCCGGCGGAAAAAATATAATTGAAAAAGCTTTTGCTTTTATGATGCCCAAAGGGCCGGGCCGTTTAAAATTGTCGAAGATGAATATGATGGGTTTGGGGTCTTCCCTCATGAAATCCGTTATGAAAAAGAAAAATGTGCCTAGCCTTGAAGAATTGATTGAAAATGCCAAAAACAGCGGGATAAAAATAATAGCCTGCACCATGGCAATGGATATAATGGGCATTAAAAAAGAAGAACTTATTGACGGTATAGAGTATGCCGGCGTCGCCACTTATATAGCCGAATCGAAAAATTCCTCCGGCAATTTGTTTGTTTAACTAGCCGGTAAAAACGTAATAAACATCCGAGAGCGATTAACAAAACGGTCGGATCAGTAAATCTCTGTTCCGTCTGTTTTGTTAATTGCTTTTAAATTTGTCCTTTCTCTTGTTTTTATGTTTCTTTTTCTATTTTTTAAATTACAGACACAGCTTTTATCTTACTTTTGGCAAGAGCAGTTCAATATCATAAATATTTGGACTTATATTATATATAATGAAAAAATCAGATTTTTATTTTGAAGAGTATTTTTATGATAATTACCATTGTTATTTTGGGCATCGCGTTTTTTATTGTCTATACTAGGAAAAAAATTGAATTCCGGCGCAAACAAACTGAAAGAGATCCGGTGTATAGGCGAATTGTTAGTGATATGAAAGTGTTGGTAACGATGATTACAAATAATCCGGAACATTATCTTAGCATAGACGACCGCATGGCAATTAAAATGCGTATTAACAATACGCTTAAACAAATTACTAAATACAATATTCGCAAAAATTATTATGGTTACGATGAATATTATGTGTTAAAGATAGCACAAGTTGATATATTTACAAGGCTAAATAAACTCAATGAGAACTTTGTAAAAGATTCGCTTGAGAAAAACAGCGCGCTATTTGATAATATTGACGGCAAGTCACTAGATACACAACAAAGACTGGCCATTGTTGTTGATGAAAAGCGCAATCTTGTTATTGCCGGAGCAGGGAGCGGAAAAACTCTTACAATATTGGGCAAAGTCTTGTATTTATTAAAGAATGGTGTTTTGCCAAAAGAAATTTTGCTCATTGCTTTTACAAAAAAATCTGCCGGTGAATTGGCAGAGCGTGTTAATCGTAATTTGTCATTGGGAATATCTGCCGTAACATTTCATAAACTTGGACTTGATGTAATTACAGAACATTTCAAAGAACGCCCTGACATAGATGATAATATGGATACTTACATTGAAGATTACTTTTCAAAAGAACTTATTAAGCACCAAGACGATGTTCAAAATTTTCTTGAATTCATTGGTTACTATTTCAATATTCCTATAGAGTTAAAGGCAGATGGCACTTTAGGTGAAAAAATAGAGAGTGAACAATATGCAGATTTCGAAACCCTCAGTACTAAATATAAACAGGCAATTATTGATGAACGAAAGACTATTAAAGGTGAAAGGGTTAAAAGTATTGAAGAACTTATAATTGCAAATTTCCTGTTTTTGAATGGCGTTAAATATGAATATGAAAAGGAATATCCTTATCAAACAAACGGGTTTAAGAAACGATATCGGCCGGATTTTTATCTTTCTGATTATGATATTTATCTTGAACATTTCGGCATTAATAAAGATAACCGTTGCCCATGGCTTTCAGCAATAGAAGAAGAAAAATATATTGACGAAATAAAATGGAAACGAAAAACGCATGCAGAACATGGGACAAAACTTATTGAAACATATTCGCATTTTCAAAGTGATGGCAAATTATTGCTTAAACTTAAAGAAATTTTACTTTCAAACAATATTAAGTTTATACCGATAACAAATGAAGAAATGTTGGCGTTGCTTAAAGAAATACAAACCGAAAATACAAATAAAGAATTTATAAAATTATGCGGAGCTTTTATAAAACTATTTAAGTCAAATGGTTACAATAGCACTTATTTTGATACTTTAAGAAGGCAATTTTTAGATATTGACAACACTAATAACATAAATCATTTTATAAATACAAGAACTTTACATTTTATCAATATCGTTGAAAAAATATTTCTATATTATCAAAAGTGTCTTACAAGAAACAATGCTATTGATTTTAGTGATATGATAAACAACGCTGTTCAAATTGTTACAGATAGGGGCGTCAACAATCCTTACAAATACATTATTGTTGACGAGTACCAAGACATAGGCATGGATAGATATAAACTGATTAAAGCGATTATTGAAAAGACTTCTGCACATCTCATGTGTGTCGGAGATGATTGGCAATCAATTTATAGGTTTGCCGGAAGCGATGCAAATCTGTTTATGAATTTCACAAAATACTGGGGCGAAACACAAGTGTTAAAAATTGAAAATACATATCGCAATTCACAAGAATTGATAAATATTGCAAGCTCATTTATGATGAAAAACGAAAAACAAATACCTAAAATGTTGCGTTCAAGCAAAAGCTGCAAAAAACCTGTTTGCATGCACTATTATAACAAAAATAATTATGCTGCCGTATTGAAACGGTTATTAGATTATATTGTGAATGAATATGGCGAAGATAAAAGTATCTTACTACTAGGGCGAACGAATTATGATATTGAATTATTACGTTTAAATAGAAGATCTTCTGCAGGCGCAGTAAACAGCGATATAGAGTCATTTGTTATAAAAGGCAAGAGTATTATTTATAAAAAGTACAATAAGTTGAAAATGGAATTCCTTACAGTTCATAAAGCTAAAGGACTTGAAGCTGACAATGTAATCATACTCAATATGAAAAATGATAGGTTGGGCTTTCCGAACAAAATTGCTGATGATCCTATCTTGCAATTATTGTTACCGAATGAAGATAATTTTGCTTTTGCGGAAGAACGCCGTCTGTTTTATGTTGCATTAACGCGAACACGAAATAAAACTTTTTTACTTACCCCGGAGCAAAATGCAAGTGAGTTTGCAAATGAAATAAAGTCACTTTGTCATTTAGAAATACCTGATGGGGAAAATTTAATTATCAATAACCCTAAATGTCCTAAATGCAAGACAGGCAGATTGGTAATTCGCCGAATGAATGAACGAGGCAAATACTTTTATTTTGTAGGCTGTTCAAATTTTCCTGCTTGTGATTTTACAAATAATGATACTTCCATTATTCAATACCCTGTAGAATGCCCAAGTTGCGGCGGTTTTCTTATTGCGAGAAAAGGAAATAAAGGTCAGTTTTTAGGCTGCATAAACTATCCATTTTGCAAACAAACGGCAGAAATGAAAAAAAGACCACAAAAACTTAAAGCAAAAGTATTAAATTAAAATTCCGTTTTTTCTAAAACAGTAATCTGTCACTGTATATTTCTTTTCGTAATACTAAGTTTTTCAGCAAGCCCAGCCGTATTAACTTCTTATTAGCCTAATTCTTTTAAAATCTCTAAATTTAATATTAATTTTTTATGGCCAGTTTTTTGCATACTCTCGATAATATTTTTCAAATCATTTTCAAAAAATCTATTTTTTTAAATTAGCATTAAGATTCAGTGTTGCAATATAAATATTCAAATGATTATCTGATATAATACCATCATAAAAACCTGCTTTATGCAAAAATTTAAAATCAGATTGCGGATAAAGCAAAATAATCTATACTGTCTCCGTTAACAAAAGAGCTTAAAGATAATAGAATTGAGGCATAAAAGGAACTCTTATGAAACAAAGGAGATGGGACAGCAAAATGAAGTTTTTGCTAGTGCTAGAGGGGTTTTAAAGCTCAAAAATCAGCGAGCTTTGCAATAAGCAGTATTACAAAGTGGCGCGAAGTTTTTGGAAAATGGCTCAAAAGCATTTGATGTAAGCGCCGATAAAGAGAAAGAGCGGTTGATAAACAAGGTCAAAAACTTAATTTGATAATCGAATTATTGACTGTATTTAACAATAAATTTATACCTCTTTGCTTACTTTCTTAGTGGGGCACTACACTTTACTTAAAACGAATATAGTTGAAATCAAAATCAGTAAGCATGTGTAAGAGCCCGGACAAAAGCATCGCAATAATCATAATCCTTTACAATCTGAAAAGTCAATATTTCAAGTCAAAAGTTATTCAATTCGACTTTGTTTTGTGAAATGAAATTTTAAAATTTATATTAGACTTTTAGTGAATGCATAATAATTTATCTGAGATTGCATGTTTCAAATTGTTCGGAAAACTTATTCTTATAAACGGTATTTTGCTGAAAATTATATGAGCGGTTGCTTCATAGTGTTTTATGGTGATTTCTGAAATTACATTGTTATTTTTCAGAGTAGCAAAAATTCAGCGGCGCGCACGCGCTGAAGCGTAAAACTGCGCTTTTTGTTATCAATGTCCGTAAAGAAAAACACATCACCGGCTGCGGCGCCGGAGTTTTTTGTAAAACGGGATAAAAGAAACGGGATATTGTTTTGCAAGCCCGAAAGCAAGCCGGGATATTGGCGCTGACATAAAATCCGGAAATTAAAGTTAAAAGCTTATAATCCGTAAAAAGCCCTTTATATCCATAAGCCGGACTGCGGCTGGGAGTTGTGCTTATATCCGCAATATGCTGAAATTTCAAGCGGACTTGCCGCTTTTAAAATAAACCGCGAGTTCAATCTTGTCCGGAGTTTTTTAAGTTTTTTATTCCGCAGCTTCTTAGTTTAAGGTTTTTGCATTAATTTTCCGAAAAGAACCGGAGATTTCGGATTGTGATTGCCGTAATTTTCAAAAGCTTTGTTTTTGTAGGCATTGGCATAGCAGTAAGTGTGGCCGTGAACGCAGCCTCCGTACTGTCCGATGTCAATGCGTTTTATGCATCCGCAGAATAATCTGCTGCCGTCTCTTTTATTTTTGCCGCATATAATATAGCCAGTTATCTTTTCTATTAAATTTCCGTCAATACATTTAGCATGGCTAATGCCGAATCTTTGCGGATCTGTTTTTTCGGCGCAGGTTTCAATGCGCAAATTATATTGTTTTGCAAAATCGGAAAAACGCCCTACGATAAAGCAGATATCTTTTACACTGTTTTTAATTTTCAGCTCGGTTACCGCAAAATCTTTCGACATTCGTCCGTGCAAATAAATTTTTTAGCCGTTTACATTATTCGTCATAATGCGTAAACGGATTGTTTATCAAAAAACATATTTATCCGGTTTCTAAAAGCAATATTTAATGCTTTTGATTAAAATCTTTTATTATCTTTTATTTCTTATTTTAATATGCCGGTTTTAATATGCCGGAAAATATTTTTTATCCGGCCGAGCTCCTTCTCGGCTTTCATATATTTTCATTTTTATTCCCGCGGCATCCGCGGCGCTTTAAAAATATCCTAAATTATAACATCCCTCTAACGCTTCCTGAAAATTTTGCCTGGCAGTCCGTTTTTGCCGGATTTTGCATAACTCCGGAAATATGAAGATTCCGTTTGAATTTTTTTATCGCATATTTCTTATTTGCCGCACAAAAGCAGCAAGGGCGCATTTCTGTTTTTCCTGCAAAAAATAAAAATATTTAAAGCTTAAACTATTGTAAAAAAGTTTTCAAATTAAAATTTGTACAATTTTACTGACATTGACAAAAACCCGACATTGTTTGTAAAATCCGTAAAAATGCGGTTAATTCCGCAAAGGAGGCATTGTGAAAAAAGCAGCCTTATTTATTTTTTCTTTTGTTTTTTTAGGACTTATTCCGGCTTGCGGAAGCAGCGGAGGAGACAGCAGCTCAAAGGCAGTTCTTACCGTCTATGCGAACGAACGGGCAGTCAATTCATTGCGTTTATATTCTAAACAGGCAGTTAAATTGAAAGCCGTGTTAAAAGACGCAAAGGGCAAAATTATTGCCGATCCCGTGACGGCCTGGACAACAGACTGGGACGGACTTGGAAATTTCAGCGATCCCGATAAAAGCGAGACTTCATTTACGGCTTTAAACGGTTCCACGACGGAAGATAAGTATATAATTGTCGATTGTGGCGGGCTGAAAAAGAATTTGAAAGTTTCAGTCGCTAATGTTTCTATAGAGATAGAAGGGACAGCCGCTGTAATGGAAGCATTCGGTTCTACCGTTAAAGCCAATGTTACTTACAATGGCAGTGAGTATAAAGGCGATATAGAATGGGGCATTCGTTACCCTGGCGTGCTTGGTTTTGGTATGGATTTATTTAAATTTGATCCCGAGAAAACTAAAAGCGGACAAAATACGACTGTTAAAGTGGAGGAATTTGCCCCAGGACATGATTCTGCCAAAGCATATATTACAGCTAAGATTGAGGACTTTGTCGCAGAGAGCGACCTCATTGAATTTAAGCATTTAGTAATAGTGCCATAAGAACTACTTAGAGTAATGTCAAAAAATAAAGTTTGATTTGAAAAGCCCGGATTTTAAAATCCGGGCTTTTTTGTATGTATATGTAATAAATGCCGTCAATAATGAATTTTAAAAAGGGACGGCAAGAGAGGGCTTCCTTCATTTCCTGAAAAAATCATACTTTCAGCGCTTTTTTGGGGGCACTTTGTCTATCCGAACGAAAAATCCCCGAAAGCGTTTTCGCGCTTTTAGGGAATATTTTAAAAAAAGAAAACTAAAATACGGAGAGATAGGGATTCGAACCCTAGTTACCCTTTCGGATAAACAGTCTTTCCAGGACTGCGCCTTAAACCGCTCGGCCATCTCTCCATTTGTCTGGAATGTTTATAAAAAAAATGCCTGCCTTGTGAAGCAGCCAGTTAATTTTACTATATTATCCTTTTTTATTCAAATGCAAACTTCGGGAAAAGTTTTTCCGGCGAGTCTGTTCCTATCATAAAGATACGGGTAGACCGTGCGCTGCTGCGTATTGTTTTTTCAATAAAATGGCGCATAACTTAACCGACTGCGATTCCTGTGTCTATACAAACAAGAAAAGCTTTTTTTAGGACATTTTTCTTGTGTTTTTTACGGCTTTACTCAATTGATTTTATTATCTTTTGCTCATCGGCAGCAATAACAGGAAGCACATAAATTCGCGTATTCCGGCATGCTTTTCTTTCTCTGCGCGATAAATTAACCGGGTTTTTCCGTTATTTCTATACGGTTAATCTCAGAATGCCGCCGAATTTTAATACCGAAAGGCCGGTATTGCTTATAATTTTTCCGGTTATCCTCTTTATTTTTCAGTAGACGATATGTGTTGTCAAGTTTTTCTTTAAAGAATTCTGCAAAGCTTATTTTATCGCAATCTTACTTCAGGATGAAAACCGGAAAATTTTTTTCTTTATTTGAGTTTAGCGTCAAAGCATTCAATAAACTCTTTTGAAGTCCCGAATTGGTATATATCTTTTCTGCGATAAATGTTTTTCAATTTACGCTTTGCCGCTTTCAATCACTTAAGGATTTAGCAAAGCTGTTCACGCCTTAACGTCCGCCGCCGCCTCCTCCTCCGAAACCTCCTCCGGAAAATCCGCCTCCGCCCGAACCGCTTGAGGAATTCGAGTCTGAACCGCTTTTGGGAGCCGCGGAATTTATTGAAGAAAGAAGCAGACCTCTTGCCAGAGCGTTTCTTCCTCCGATATTTTGCATGCTGCGCTCTATCGCGGCTTGGGAAATAGTTTTTTCAAATCTTGCCATCCATTTGTTTTCCATATCAAAAGCAAAAGCATAAGGAAGATAATCGGCAAATATTTTTTCATCATCAACCGGAACGGATAAAGCAACCCTGTGTTCTTCGGCTATTGTCATATAACGGTAAAAACCTCTTATATGTTTGAACAATTCGCGTCCTTTTTCCGTAAGATTATCTATGATGTTCGTATAGACAAGCATCGCCCAGAAAGAAAGCAAAAATAAACCTTCCGCGACTGACGCGGCTGTTCCCGCGCTTTGTCCTATGCTGAAAAAAAACGGGGCGTAAAATAAATTAATCAGGATAAAAGCCGCAATCTTTACTATCGCTTTTCTGGGAAATTTTGTAAATACCGTCAGGAAAACGGAATAATGCAGATTTAAAAATATAAATAGGGGCACATCCGAACCGGCAAGAATAAAAAAAAGCTGGAATAAAACCAGTCCGGCCGCTGCGGGCTTTATATATTTGGCGTTTGAGAGTACGTATTCTTTTTTATCCGAACCGAGTTTTCGTTCAATATGGTTTATGCACGAAGAAAGAAGATTCCAGTTGGCGCGGCTTATGGTAAAATCCGTTTTCCGCGCAAAAAGACTTTTAATTATATGCTCCTCCTCTTTCGGCAAACCTTCGGTATTTTTGTCTTTCAGCTTCAAGACGGCCTGTTTTTGAAATAAGCTTTTCTGTTCAATTATTTCGATCTTATCTTTCATCGCCAGGCTTATAAGCGCGGCGGCGAACATTTTTTTATCCGTGCCTCTTCTCCAAAGACAGCGCATAAAGGCCGGTGATATTCCCTCGGGAGGCGCAAATTCCGTCACTGTAATGTCTTTGGGATCCCTGCCGACGGCAAGCCAGCTTATTGCCAAATAAGCGATGAAGACGCAGAAAAGAACAGCCGCCGCGCTTATAAGTATTATATTTTTTATGCCGGAATTTCCGCGAGAGCGCGCCCGCGTTATTTTATGGGACTCCACGACTCCTTTTTCAAAAGGAACGGCTACTGTAAAACCTTCGCCGCTGTATAACGGTTTTGTCGTTTCAAAACGGAATTCGGACTTTCTTACGGCGTCGGAATCTTTAGAACCCTCGTGTCCCGTATATAATGAAACCAGCGAATTCATTATTTCGGCTTTTTGCGGAAAGTTTATAAGCAGGGAAGCCCGCTCTATTTCAAATGCCCAGTTGCTGCCCGTCACATTCCAGTAAATTTCGTCGTAATCTTCAAAATCTTTAACAAGATTTTTTATCGAGTAAACCAATTGATAAGTATGTATTCCTTTTGACAGGTAATTATCATCGCCGAAATTGATTCTTAAATTATTCCCCGGACGCTCGATAAAAGAAGGGTGGGGCTGTCCGTCCATAAATAAAGATATGAACTTTACCGGCTCCGATTCCGTATTCGGGATATCCCTGTATATGCCGCGGCGTATGTTGACATGTTCGGCATTTATCGTGATAGTTTCTTCAATGACTGCGGAGCCGTCTTCCCGCACGTTCATAACCGAGGCAAAATCGAGTATGCGTTCCTGCGCGCCGGCCGCGGCCGAAAACGCAAACAAAAAAGCAAAGAACTGGAACAATATCTTCTTCATAAAATTACTGTTCCTCGTACCAGCTGATATTTCTTGTCGCATACATTACGATAGCCAGACCGATAAACAAACTTACCGAGCCGAATATAAGAGCCATATCCTGAAGCTGCAGCAGTACGTACAGATATGCGTATAAAACCGAGAAGGATAGCGCGACTACCGCAGTTTGTCTGGACGTAAGACCTTTCATTACTCCGAATTTTATATAGGCTGTTATAAGGGCGATGACGGCCGCCGCCGCGATAAGGTATGCGTAAAAAAACGCGATAAACTCGGATATGGATACAAGAAGTATATAAAAAACGGCCATCGCAAGACCGGCAAGCAGATACTGGAAAGGATGTATGGGTTTTTTGCTTGTGATCTCAAAAACAAAGCATGCAAGAAATGTGAGGATAATAAATAAAATGCCGTATTTTGTGGCTCTTTCAGCGGCGCGGTAGTTATCTACCGGCACAAGAAGCGTCGTAGTAAACAGAGCCGAAGAAAGGTCAGCCCCGTCAAGCCTTAACGGTATTCCGCTTGCCATATAATTTATGTTCCAGGCCGCGCTGAAACCGTCTTTTGTTATTTCTTTTGTGTCGGGTAGAAAGTTTCCGGAAAAGTTAGGGTTTGACCACTGCGAACGGACGGAAAATTTATTGTCTTTGCCGAGAGGAACAAAACTTATCGCATTGCTTCCTTTGACGGAAAATTTCAGTTCGAAAAAATTGCCGGGTTTCAGTGTTATTTTCGCGCTCAGCAATTTCATGTTTTTCGTTTCTTCATAATCGTAATATCCCGTATAAGACATTTTCGAGGAATAGCTGCGTACTTGCGGCAAATTGATTTTTAAAGGAGCGCCGTGAAGAGAAGGTTCGAATTCTGCTTTTGAACCGTTCCAGACGAACTCGGGCGCTGAAATGCCTTTCAAATCGTTTATTTCCAAAGAAATAAAGGCTTCATTTTCTTTAGCGTCAGGCAATTTCTGCGGTGCGTCAAAATTTCCTTTCATTATTATATCGGCTTTAAAAACCGGCACTTTGAATATGCCTATGTATCTGGTGCTGGATTCTATATTTACTACGGCGTCAAGATTTTTGGGAGAGAATTTCGCATAACTTGTCTTGCTGCTCCAGGTTTTGCTGTCGGCTTCTTTATATTGGACAACATAGGGAATATTAAGTATCGGAGCGGCTATCAATATTTGATCGCCCCAGGATTTGGTTATTTTCGAACTTGCCTCGTTTTTATATTCGAGCCTGCCTTTTATCGTGCCTTTTACAAAAGCAAGAGGTATAAGCATAAGAAGAATCAAAACTCCTATTACAAGTCCTTTCCATATGATTGAAAGATTAAGTTTTTTGGCCATAATATCTCCCATATTTTATTTTCCATCAATTATACCATTTTTATTTTTTCCATATACAGCCCGAATAAGCGGCTTTTGATATAAATAAGGGAGAGTTTTAAAATCTTTTTTTGACTCTGTTTCATAGTATCAGTCCATATATTATGAGCTTTTGCGGTTTATGTTAAAAAAACGTGGAGATTTTTGTAATCTTCAAGCAGCCTTTTGTCATCGCCTATGGGGAAGTCCTGTAAGAATCAGGCGCAGCCGCGCCGCGGTATTAGACTGTATGCATTAAGTCCGAATGCCGTCACGATAAAAAACAAATTTTGCAGTGAAAACAAAAGGAGCAGAACAATGCGGGGGAAAACGCTGTTTTGATTTGTTTTTTTTATTTTTTCCTCAGAGATATTACAATGAGTTTTTCCTGACTGGATAATATTGCATTTGCCGTAGAGTTACTGTCAGTAATACCTTGTTTAATTAACTTTTTGGCAATTTCGAGCCTATTTTATTATTGTGCAAATCCGTTTTTTTTTATATTTGAGGAAGATATTTCATGATTTGTCGCTATTTCTTCTGCAAAGAAGTCAGCGATTTCTTTTACCATTTCCGCATTCCAACAGGCATGCCCGGAAACGTCCTTTCATCATATGCCCGTTTTCCCGTTTTTTAGCTGTTACCGGAAACTTCTATAATGTCTATATACGCTATAGCTAATGAAGTCACGGCGAATATGGTTAAAAATAATGCAGTCTGCAAATGCTTTTTATTTTTATTAGCTGATGCCGATATGAACAAAGGAATAGCAAATATAAAGGATAATGCCGATAATGCAAATAATATAAGATATAAAATGCCTAAAATGTATGAGATTTCGGCCGGCAGCTGTGGTGAAACGCCGAGATAATATAAAATGTTCGGGAACCGCCCTAAAAGCAATGCCGCAAAAAATGCAACTGCCGCTGTTTTTAATATTTTTTTTATAGTCACTTTCCTGTTTTCCTATTATATTCTAAAAATTTATGTTGTTTATCCCGTTATCGTAAAAACGAAAATTCTATGGCTGGTACAATGATTCTTTTCCTGTTTTGTTTATGACGTCCAAACGGTTTTTATTTTTAAGGATTTCTTTAATATATGACAGTTCGTCTTTAATTCCTTTTTCAAATAATTCTTTTCCTGTTTCTCTGCCGGCTTTATTGTTGTGCATATCCATATCTTTTTGTCTTTGGGTCTGCTTTTTATCAAATATTTCATGGTTTGTGGCAAATTCTTCAGCTAAACTTTCACCCATATCTCTTACCATTAAAGCGTTCCAGAGAGCATGCCTGAATGCGTCGCTTTCATCGTCTGTCCCATTTCGTAAAAAAACCGCTTTTGTGTATAGTGTCGACATATAGCCTGCTCCAAGAAAAGACAGCAGGGCGCGTTTATTCTTAATATTATCCAATATTGACTTGTAATCTCCGTCATTTCCTATTTTATAAAGAAGCAAAACAAGCATTTTGTCTATTTCGTTTTCAATATCATTTTTGTATTGTTCATATTCTTCCAGTATTAAAGGCATATCTAAACCTATAGGCTGTACATTATTGTTTAGAGGATCCAAAAAAGCCAGACAGCTTATTACAAGCGGCAAATTTGTAATGTTTATAAACGTTATTGTTGTGCTTGAAAATCCGGAATTTTGCGTTAAAGTGTAAATGTAATATCCGTCTGCTTTAATGGGACCTTCATCCGCAAGAAGTTTCAGCGTAGAGGCAAGTTTTTCTACTTTGTTTGCATAATCCTGATAAGTGTATGCTTTTCCTTTTAGCAAATCTATTGTTTTCTGTGTATCATCGTAAAACGGGATGTGCGTCTCAGCATATTTTGTCAGCCGCGTTTTTACCTCGGATTTGATAATGCTGTTTATTTTTAAGTATGCTGTGGGATTTATTTCCATCAGCAGTTCTTGTTGGTCTTGCGGAAGATTTTCAAACTTTACGTCATTTTTTAAATTCCAGAATAAAAGTTGTTTGTTTACCGGTTTGATCTTCTTTCCCGAGTTGGTGTGCAACATTATATCTTTATATAAAGGTATGTCAGGAGAGCTCTTTCTAAAAACGAATTGTTCGTTATGCCTTGGGGAGGCTTTTCCCGGGTTTAAACAGTATGAGTTAAATTTAAAAGTCATTTTACTGTTAGGCTGCAAAGAAAAGGATATATCCTTACGGTTAAATTCAAGAGCCAGAAATAGTCTATATTCTTCTGTTACCGAGGAAAGCTCTTGCCCCAGTTTTGCGTACTCTTCAATAGTTTGCAATTTCCCGGGTTCAGTTAGTTTTTTATTTAAAGATTGTATTTTCTCTAAAAAGTTTTTATGGCTGAATTTCGTATAATCATATTCTTGAAGATTTGGAGTTTTTTCAGGCAGAAGCCTGTCCGGCGATATTAATTTTGTAGAACATGAATTTAAAAGCAAGCAGATGCAAAGGAGTGACGAGATTTTTTGAAGAT
>CALHWY010000028.1 GCA_938040055.1 uncultured Endomicrobiia bacterium | reverse complement strand
GGCATATTTTGGTTTTATGAAGGAGAAAATTTTACAATCGACATCCATGATGTCTTCATAAAAAAAGAAATTATCCATACAAGTTTTTCCGGCTTGGATAATTTCTATTCCTTCTACTCTTCTTATTTAGTTACTGCAAATGGAGAATGTTTTAATCCTTATCAAAATCTTTCTTCAAACTCACTCTATATTATAAATACAAAAAATTCTAAGAATTATAGGTTCATACTTCATAAAAATTCTCCATATTTAGGAATAGGCATAAATTTCAAACAATCCATGATAGATGAATGCCTGTCCTCTTATAAAAATAAAGTTTGTAACTATGAAGATTTATTTTTCAATACCAGTACCATCATAAACAAACCTTTGGAAAGAATTGCGAAAGATATACTTAATTGCAAGATGATATCTCCTGCTGCTGAAATCTTTTTTGAATCAAAGGCAAAAGAATGGCTAAGCATTACAATAGACTCATTTTTAAATAAATACAACAATCCTATACCAATTGCTGATGATGAAGCTTTGAAAAATGTTGCTAATTATATAGACGATCATTATGCAACATCAATCTCACAAGATACTTTAGAAAAAATATCCACTATGAGCGGTACAAAGCTAAAAAAATTATTTAAACAAAAATATCAATGCACAATTACAGAATATACTCAAAGACGGCGAATGAATATGGCGGAAATTCTTTTGTTGAACTCCACACTTAAAATTCAGGATATAGCGGAAGCTGTAGGATATTCCTCTCACAGTAAATTTAGTACCTGTTTCAAAAAATACAAAGGGTTTTACCCTAAAGACATCAAAAAATACACAAAAATACCGGTTCTTCATAATAAGTAGAGATTAATTAGCCTCAATCTCTTTTTATAAAATTTTTTAGATTGATTTTATCGTTTCATTGATGTCTTGAAGGAATGCTATAACTGTTGCTCCAATCATCGGTATTCCGTATGGACTAACTAAAAATCCAATAATTAGCGCTTCAATTCCTATGGTAACCTCTTTTTGTAAAAAAGATGCTATCGCTCCAAATATACAAAACATCATCAGCAAATATAGTAGTGCCGTTCCTATGCCGAGTATGAATGTCAGAAAGGCAGTGAGGATACTAAGCAGCAAGTTGATTGAGAACAAGATTATTTTTATTATCAATCTTATCATTGCTTATTCCTCGCTTCCTAAATCGTTTTTTGAATCTCCACACACCATATCAATACAAACATTCACATCTATATAATTTTTCAGGTCTTTTTTCGTCCTCCTTCACCATCTTCATTAAACACATAATGCTTGTAAAACTGCTTAAAATGCAGGATTTTCACGATTTCACTCTTTGTATCAACGCTATGCACTCCACGTGATATGTATGCGGAAACATGTCCACGGGCACAATCTCTTTTACCGAATATCCGCCGCCGGTCAGAAAAGACAGATCCCTGGCTAAAGTCGAAGGATTGCACGAAACATATATTATCTTTTTCGTGCCCGAGCCCAGTAAAAACTTTATAATATCGTTTGTCAGTCCGCTTCTGGGCGGATCAACGATCACGGCGTCAAAAGCGCTGCCGTTTTCTTTTACCCACGCTTCAGCCGGGCAAGCAAAAAATTCGGCATTCGGGATATTGTTCAATAAGGCGTTCTCTTCGGCATTCTCCACAGCCTGACTCACCTGTTCTATTCCTATGATCTTTTTTACCCGGTCCGCCATACATATTCCTATAGTTCCCGTGCCGCAGTACAAATCAAGCAAAACGTCGTTCCCGGAAGGGTTAAGCAGTCGCAAAACTTCATTATAAAGCCTTTCCGTAGCTTTGGAATTCGTCTGAAAAAAAGAAAAAGGAGATATATTGAAGTAAAAATCTTTTCCCCCGACTTGCAGTTTTTCGGTTATGTTTTCTTTTCCGTAAAGAAGCGTGAGTTTGTCCGCAAGCACAGCGTCGGACCGTCTGCCGTTTTGCGTCCAGTAAACGCTGCTTGCGAATTTTCCAAGCTCTTTTGCAAGAGGTTCAAAAAAAACGGCGCCGCCTTCGAAAATATTTGTAACCAAATTGATGAGCATCCGTGAATTATTTTTGGCTTTTCTTAAGACAAGATGCCTCAAACAGCCTTCATGCGTTTTATTGTCATACGCTTTCAGCTTTTTGCCGCCGGCGAACTCTTTAACTATGCGGGCAGCTTTGAGAAAATCTTCATCCGCTATAAAACAGGGCGGCACCGGGACATATTTATTAAAACTTCCCTTGCGGTGAAGCCCCAGATTTGCAAATCCGAAATCGTTTGCGCAATCTTTATCGGCAAAAAAACTGAACTCCATCTTATTTCTGTAATGCCATATTTGCGGACTTTCAATAATTTGCCCGATTTCAATGCCGAAAACGCCCAAAAGTTCGCTGACATACTCTTTTTTATATTTTATCTGGCACGCGTAAGAAACATTCTGGAAAGAACATCCCCCGCATTTTCCGAAAGACGGACAGACGGGCTCTGTTCTTTCCGGAGATTTGAGCGTTATATTTTTTACAATTCCTTCCCTGAAAGACTTTTTATCTTTAATTACCAGAACTTGCGCGGTTTCGCCCGGCAGCAGACCTTCCGTAAACAAAGCAATGCCGTCTTCGCAGCGGCAAAGAGAACGTCCCGGAAAGACGATCTTTTCCGCCGCAACGCCGATAATCTTATTCTTTAATGACATTATTTTTGTTCTTTCGTCTGCACTTCCCGCAGACACCGGAGGGCTTTGTTTTTTATTTCATTGAGGGCGCTGACCGCCTCGCGAGGGACATTTTTAAGAGAAGCCGCGTATTGGGCTTTTTCGGATATGAAAAGAGCGGTTTCGCTCATTTTCGAAACGGGGGTTTTAACCATAATATCTTTCATATGATCGAGATCTTTTGAAGCCTGTTCGAGTTCGGAAATTTTGACTTCAAGCTTTTCATAAAGTTTGGTATTTGCTATCGACTGGGCGATCTGGGCCACAAAAACGCCGACGTTTTTCAGATCCGCTCTTACGAAAGAAGACATTGAAGTCGTTTTTGTGAGAAACAAATATCCCATCATTTTTTTATTAAGCATTATGGGATAAACTATAGTCGATTTTATTTCGGTGTCGGGCCCGAATATTCCGTCAAGATTCCGGGGAATGCTGTTGGTGTCGAAAAAAAGAGGCTCCATTCTGTTATCGGCGTAAAGCTTTGAGGCGAGAAGCTCGATATCTTTTTTTTGAGGCGCGTATCTGGAATAAGTCGAAGAGGCAAGATAAAGATGCCCGTTATTGTCCAGAAGAAATATCGACGCGTCCTGCGAATAGGTCACTTTTTTTACAAGCGAAGTCATTATGGGAAAAAGCTCTTCAAGCCTGAGACTTGAAAAAACCGCATTGCTGCTTTCATATAAGGCGACAAGCATTTTAAGCTCGGTCTTTTCAAGAGCTTTCTCAACCAGAGCCGTAAGTTCGTCTATATTGAAAGGTTTCTGCACGAAATCGTAAGCGCCGCTGCGCATGGCGTCAAGAGCGTTCTCAACGGTGGCGTAGCCGGTTATTATTATAACTTCGGTTTCCGGAGTTTTTTCTTTTACGAATTTAAGAAGTTCCAGCCCGTCCACTTTGGGCATTTTCATATCCGTAATAACTATGTCGACTTTTTCGGTTTGAAGCATTGAGACCGCCTCTTCTCCGTTTACCGACGAGAAAACATCATATCCGAGTTTGACGAACTCACTGATCAAAAGTTCTCTTATTCCCTGTTCATCGTCTACGATAAGTATTCTTCCTTTTTGCACAGACATTTTACCGCCCGTTTTATTTTTTTTGAATTATAACAAATTTGGCGTC
Source organism: uncultured Endomicrobiia bacterium (assembly GCA_938040055.1). Taxonomy (GTDB): domain Bacteria; phylum Elusimicrobiota; class Endomicrobiia; order Endomicrobiales; family Endomicrobiaceae; genus Endomicrobium_B. Next base: position 51,958 of record CALHWY010000028.1, on the reverse strand, counting down.
CGTTTTTCAAACCCCGTCCCGGGCTCGCCGTTTCCGCCGTAGGAAGCGACTATTTCCCCGAAATACATTATGTGAAAGTCGTCATGGTAAAACCGTTTTTTTATGCTTTCGGCTACCAGATCCCCGTCCAGCCTCTGCGCCATGGAAATTTTGCATTCGTAATATCTGCCGCATCCTGCGACCACCGGGCTGTCGACTTTCCGTGCCGCAGCGAATTCCACTATCGCGCTTTTGTCCGTATCCGCTCCGGATTCGGAGCCGCAAACGGCAAGCCGTTCTTTAAACCCGCCGCCGTAAGGAATGCTGACGGTAAAGCTGTCGGCTTTTTCAAGAATTTTCTTCGTATGTCTCTGCGGACGCACTAAAGCTATGAAGTGAGGCTTTGCCCAAATCATGCCTATAAAACCCCACGAAACCGTCATCGTATTTACGCCCCGCGCGCTTTTGACGCTCAAAAAAGCCCCTTTATCCGTAAGCTCTCTCATCGCCCTGCCCATATCTTCCGTAAAATCCATTTTTCCGCCTCAAACCGTGTATTTTTCCATAAGCCGGCTTTTTTTGCCGGCGTCAATGCCGAAAACTTCCGAAAGCATATTGTCAAAACTTCCGTATTTTGCGTCTATCATGGCAAAAACCTCATCCAAAAATTCTTTGCGGACTCCGGTTGCGGCAAGCGCTATGTCTTTAGAAATGCCCATATCGGTAATTATGGAAATATATTTTTCAAAATAGGGCACCGTATATTTATTGGAAAGAAGATAATCGTCGACAATCTCATCCCTGCCGACATCTAAAGCCGAAAGTATCAAAGCCGCGGCGAAACCGGTGCGGTCTTTGCCGGCGCTGCAATGAAAAAGGAAAGGTTCTCCCCTCTCCATGGCTTCGAAAACCGGCTTGAAATGCTCCGGCGAACCGGTAAGAATCTCCGCGCCGCGCAGCACAAGCGACTTGAAAGTTTCCTCGGCCTTGCGGGATCGCCCGAGAACATCCGAAAGTTTTTCTATGTCCGAAGGATTTCCAACCGGAACCCTTATGTAATTCACGGGATAATCCCGCGGCAGTTTGTCCGGCTCTCTTTCGGCTTCGCGGTCCCCGCGGAAATCTATCACGGTTTTGACCGCCAGAGTTTTAAAATAAAGCGAATCTTCGCCGGTAAGGCGGGAAAGCATTCCCGAACGGAAAATCTTGCCCCATTTTATCTGTTTTCCGTTTTTATTTATTATGCCTCCCAAATCCCTGAAGTTGGGCGCTCCGCGCATCGGGATAAGCTTTTCGGAAACATATGTTTCGTCCGCCTCATTGTCCCGTCTTACGGAAAAAACGGCTCTTTCCCCGGGAAAAGGAACCTTAATTTTTAAAGATTCCCCTTTGCTTTCAAACATTTTACCTGCGTAAAAAACGCGGTAGCGGCCTTGCGAAGAAAAACGGATTTCATAAACTCCGTCTGAGCCGCGCCGGGCAAAAACGGGGATTTTCTCCATTTTCACGCTTTGGTCCTTACCTGTAATTCGTAAACTGTAAAGGAAGCGAAAAAGAAATTCCTTTCAAATACGCTATAACCTGCTGCAAATCGTCTTTTTTAGGCGAAATAACCTTAACCTTGGAACCGTCAATCTGCGCCTGCACTTTTATTTTGGAATCTTTGATTATCTTGACAAGCTCTTTGGCTTTATCCGAAGGAAGCCCCGATATTATCTCAGCCACCTGTCTGATATGCCCTTCAAAAGCTTTTTCTTCGGCTTTGTAGCTGAGAGCTTTTATCGAAACTCCTCTTTTGGCGAGACGTCCTTCAAGAATGTCTTTTAAAGCTTTCATTTTAAACTCGTCATCGGCCACAAGAGTTATTTTTTTATCGTTTTTATTTAACTCTATCGAAGATTTGCTGCCTTTAAAGTCAAATCTGTTGGCAAGCTCTTTTTGCGCCTGGTTTACCGCGTTTTCAACTTCCATCATGTCCGCTTCGGAAACGATGTCAAAAGAAAATTTATCCGCCATTTTATCCCTCCCGCAAATATTTTATTTTGTAAAATTTCCGCTTCCCGCCGCAAAACCGCCCGAAAAAAAACGCAACCGCGCGCGGTTTCGCTAAAAACCCCGCCGGGGCCGGCTTTCGGAAACGTCCCGTTAAAAAACCGGGCGGCGGCATTCGTCCGCCGTTTTTAAGATTTACGCCGCATATCCGTAAAGCCCGAAAGTCTGAATCCGCCACCATCGCAGGCGGAGAGAACTATTATAACATATATTTTAAGGAAGTTTTCGAGGGAGGCTAGCTTTTAAACTGTATCCGGTACAAGTTCCTGTAAATGCCGTTTTCTATTTCAAGAAGCTGTTCATGAGTGCCCTGCTCGGCTATTTTTCCGTCTTCAAGCACAAGTATTTTGTCCGCGTGCTGCACGGTAGAAAGCCTGTGGGCTATGACGAAAATGGTTTTATCTTTCATAAGATTGTCAAAAGCTTTCTGCATTTCCTTTTCCGATTTATTATCAAGAGCGCTTGTCGCTTCGTCGAGAATGACTATGGGCGCGTCTTTAAGTATCGCCCTCGCCACCGCGACCCTTTGCTTTTGCCCGCCGGACAAAACTATGCCTCTTTCGCCTATGACGGTGTCCAAACCTTTTTCAAAGCCGGCGACGACTTCGTCGAGACACGCCATTTTGACGGCTCTGGACAGTTCCTGTTCGCAAGCGTCCGGTTTGCCGAGCATTATGTTTTCGCGTATTGTGCCCGAAAATAAAAAATTGTCCTGAAAGACTACGGCTATCTGCGCTCTTAAAGATTTGAGGGATATTTTCCAGAGCTTGTTGCCGTCTATTATTACATTGCCGGTTTTTATATTGTAAAGCCTTAAAAGAAGATTGATTAAGGTTGTTTTTCCTCCGCCGGAATTGCCCACGAGAGCCACCGTTTCTCCTTTTTTTACCGTAAAACTGATTTCTTTGAGAACGGTTTTGAAATTGTCATAGCCGAATACCACCTTGTCGAAAACTATCTCTTTATTAAAGCCGTCAAGCTCGACCGGAGGCTCGTTTTCCAAATCCCTTACATTCGCTTTCATATTAAGCATTCCGAACATCCGCCCCATTGCCATAAAAGAGCCCTGAATGCTTACAAACCGCTGCCCGATCGATTTTACGGGAGTATAAAGCATAAGAAGAGCCGCCAGAAAAGAAACGAAATTGCCGCTGGTTATGGTATTGTTTACCACAAGATAAGTGCCGAAAAAAACCACGCCCGCCACTCCGAAAGAAGATATCACGTGCATTACGGGCGAAAGCCAGGCCGTGTTTTTCAGCAAAGACATTTTAAGGCCGAAAGATTTTTTGAGAAGTTCGTCGAATTCGCCCATCTTTTTATCCTGAAGATTATACGAAGTGATGGTTTTGTTGCCGGCAAAAGCCTCATTATAAACGGTCACGAGATCGCTTTCCACCGAAACCGACCTTTCAAAAACCGTTTTCATCCTCTTTTTGACAAAATACAGCGGCATAAAAGCGCATGCCAGAACAAAAACAGAGATAATCGTAAGCTGCCAGGAATTGTAAAGAAGAACCGCCACGAGAGAGATTATCGAAAAAAAGCGGGTAACCATGGTTTTCACATTGCCGATCAGCCCGTTGCTTGCCGTTTCCGCGTCTTTTGAAAATCTGAAAATGACCGAGCCGGAAGTAGTTTTATCGAAAAAAGAAGACGACTGGAAAAGAAGCTTTTCAAAAAGAACCCTTTTGATTCTTAAAGTTATTTTATTGGCCGACCAGCTGTTTACATAAACCGAAAGAAAATTAAAAACCCCCTGCGCTACGGTAAAACCCACTATTATAAAAGGAACGTATATGAAATTCGAAGATTCTTTGGCCACCATCACATTATCCATATAAGGCTTGAGGAACAATGCGATAAGCGCGTCAAGAGTTCCAACCGGAATCGTCAAAAGCAGCCCCAAAATGACCTGCGGAAAATACGGTTTTACGAAAGGCCACATTCCGATAAGGTTTTTTATAAAAGAAATTTTAAGTACCGACTGTTTTTTTTTGTCAAAAATACCCATTGTTTAAAACGGCTCCCGCTTTTGCTTTTACCCGCTTTTATTTTTTGTCGAAAAGGCGCAGGTATTTGCCGTATCCTTCTTTTTCCATGTCTTTTTTGGGGATAAACTTCAAAGCGGCGCTGTTTATGCAGTATCTCATTCCGCCTTTATCGGCCGGACCGTCGTTAAAAAGATGCCCCAGATGAGAATCTCCTATCTCGCTTCTGACTTCGGTTCTTGTCATCCCGTAAGATTTGTCCTCAACCTCCACTACGCTTTCATCTTCGATCGGTTTTGAAAAAGCGGGCCAGCCGCAGCCTGAATCATATTTGTCGGTTGAAGAAAAAAGAGGTTCGCCGGTAACTATGTCGACGTAAATGCCCTCTTCGTAAAATTTATCGTATTTGCCCGAAAAAGCCCTTTCCGTGCCGTTTTCCCGCGTAATGCCGTATTCAATGCCGCTCAATCTGTCCTTTATCTCCTGTTCCGCGGGTCTTTTATATTTTTTATATTTTTCGACTTTCGACAGATCTATATGACAATATCCCGAAGGATTCTTGTCAAGATATTTCTGGTGATATTCTTCGGCTTCATAAAAATTTTCAAGTTTTTTAACTTCCGTCACAACCGGAGCTTTATGCTTTTTATGCTCGCGCTTTAAGACTTTCAGTATGATAAGCTCGTCATTTCTGTCGGTATAAAAAATTCCGCTTCTGTACTGCGTTCCCCTGTCGTTTCCCTGGCGGTTGAGAGCTGTCGGATCGATTATGCCGAAAAAATGCGCCAGTATTTTTTCAAGCTTTATGACCGCGGGATCATACTCTACCAGCACGGTTTCCGCAAAACCGGTATTTCCGGAAGAAACCTGTTCGTAAGTCGGATTTTTGATTTTGCCGTTGGCATATCCCGTCTTAGTGGACAATACTCCGGGAAGCTCCTGAAAGTAAGCTTCGACGCCCCAAAAACATCCTCCTGCAAGATAAATGCTTTTTTGCGTCTGCTGGGCCGCCCCGCAGGCAAGAGGCATAAAAAAGAAGGCCAAAAAACCAATAAACGGTTTATAATAGTACATTGCAACTCTCCCTTTAAAAGCTCGGCCGGCAAGCGCGCGAATTTTCAAAAAAACGATTAACCGCCGACCACCTCCAGACTTATTCTTTTAAGTTCCGCGTCGACTTTAAGAACTTTCACTTTTACCGTATCCCCGACGGACACCACTTCATGCGGATTTTTAACGAATCTGCCGCTCAGCTTTGAAATATGCACAAGACCGTCCTGATGAACTCCTATGTCCACAAAAGCGCCGAAGTCGGTGACATTGGTGACAGTGCCGTTTAAAACCATATTCTCTTTCAGATCTTCAAGAGTGTTTATGTCCGCGCTGAACTCCGCGGTGGAAAAATCTTTTCTTGGATCCACCCCGGGCTTTTTCAATTCTTCTATTATATCATTTAAAGTAAACAGTCCCGTGCCGGCGGTAACATATTTGCCCGGCTCTATGCGCTTTATCAGGTTTTCATTCCCTATAAGCCCGTCCACTTCCACTCCCAGATCTTCAGCCATCCTTTCGACGGCGGCGTAACTCTCGGGATGAACGCCGGAATTGTCAAGAGGATTGCTTCCTCCCGGAATCCTTAAAAATCCCGCGCACTGGACAAAAGTTTTTTCTCCAAGCCCGGCAACTTTCAGAAGCTCTTTTTTATCCCTGAAAGAGCCGTTCTTTGTTCTGTAACCGACTATATTTTTTGCGACAAGTTTGCTGAGACCGGAAACATAAGACAGAAGTTGTACGGAAGCCGAATTTAAGTTCACACCGACAAAGTTGACGGCCGATTCCACCGTGCCGTCAAGCCGTTTTTTAAGCTGTATCTGGTTTACGTCGTGCTGGTATTGTCCCACGCCTATGGCTTTAGGATCGATTTTGACGAGCTCCGCAAGAGGATCCTGAAGCCGGCGCGCAATGCTTATCGCGCCCCTGACCGTTACGTCAAGATCGGGGAACTCCGCCGTAGCCAAAGGAGAGGCGGAATATACGGAAGCGCCCGCTTCGCTTACGACGATAACTTTCGGCTTTATTTTAAAGCTGTGTTTTTTAAGCACATTGTTTATAAAAGCCGCCGTTTCTTTTGAAGCCGTCCCGTTTCCTATAGCTATAAGTTCGACATAATATTCTTCTATAAGGTCGATGATCGTCTCTTCCGCTTCCTTTACCCTTAAAGCCGGCTCATGGGGAAATACGGCGTGATATTCTTTAAAATTGCCGTTTTCATCTATAACGGCCACTTTGCAGCCCGTTCTGAAACCCGGATCGACGCCCATAATCACTTTATGTCCCGCCGGAGGCGCGAGAAGAAGGTTCTTCGCGTTTTTTGCGAAAACGTCAATAGCGTCTTTATCGGCTTCATCCATTTTGGAAAGAAAAATTTCGGCCTGCAAAGAAGGATACAAATGCCTGTCGTAAGACGTTTTTACCGCCTGAAAAAGTTCGGGATAAAAAAGCGACATATTTCCTTTGTTTTTTACCATTTTGGAAAGTATCAGATCCACGGCGGCCTCATCGTCCAGATCTATTTTCCAGGACAATATTTTCTCTTTCGCGCCGCGCCTGACGGCAAGAAGCCTGTGTCCGGGAATGGTTTTGACCGGTTCGCTGTAATCATAGTACATATCGTATTTCGTTTTAAGGTTTTCGGCGGCTTTCACGGCTTTGGAACGGACATTTCCGTGCGCAGACATAAAATCCCTCAAAATGCCTCTTATGGAAGCATTATCGGAAATGCTTTCCGCGATTATATCAACGGCCCCTTCAAGAGCTTTTTCAACAGTGTCAATATCTTTTTCAGGATTGAGATAAGGCTTTACGATTTCCTCCCTGCTGTCTTTCATTGAGCGCGACTGCCCAGTGATTTCCAAGGCAAGCGGTTCAAGCCCGGCAGCCTTTGCAATAGTCGCTTTTGTCTGGCGTTTGGGCTTATAAGGAAGATAAATGTCTTCCAGTTTTGTTTTTTCCCTGCATTCCAGAATCTGTTTTTTGAGTTCCGGAGTCATCTTTTTTTGCTCTTCAACGCTGCTTAAAACGGTTTCTTTTCTTGTTTCAAGCTCTATGTAATACTGAAGCTTTGCGTCTATATCCCTTACGTTGACCTCGTCAAGATTTCCCGTTTTCTCCTTTCTGTAACGTGATATGAAAGGAACCGTGTCGCCTTCGCCAAGCATTATAACCGTATTTCTTACTCCGCTCTCGGGCAGCCCGAGATCCGCAGTTATCCAATTGATTATTCTGTCTCCGCTGTTCATAATGACCTCTGATTTGAAAGTTAACAGTTAATGTTTATGCCGTATAAAAATTTTTCCACGTTTTAAATAAAAACCTCAAAAAAAACGGCCGATACAAAAATTTCTTTTCTTATTTCGCGCGCGGAGTTCCTAAGCCGGCTCGCGGATATTCGGCATTTGCATTTTTTCAAAGATTTTATGCGAATCCGACCACGCTAAAAACCGCCGCCGCATACATATATTATATAATGTTAAGAAACCTCTTGATTTTTCCGTAAGAAAACCCCGCGCAAAGTTTCAAAGCGTCCGGAATCGGCTGCCGTTTTATTTATTATTCGTCCGCCAAACCCAAGCGAGGACGCTGACTGTTCGGAATTAAGAATCGGCTGGCGTTTCATTATTTGACCGCCAAACCTTAAAGCTCTATCCGACCCTTGCACGCAAAACAGACGGCGCTCCCTTTTTAAATACCGGGCATTTGCATTTTCCCGCAAAATATAAGCTTACGGCGCGCAATGGTCCGTTGTGCCGCAAAAACCGGTTCGGATAAAATCCGCTCTTACTTTTCCGGCAAAAAAAACGGAGCTAACCTTTAATTATGTATATAAAAAACCATAAAAAGATTAACCCCGTTGACTGGTCTACTTGTTTTTTCCCACGATTTTGAAAACTTTTGTCCCGCAGTCAGGGCATACGCCCGAAATCGCTTTCATGCCGTTTTTCATAACCACGTCTTCGGGATTTTTCACTTCAACCTGTTTTTTACATTTCATGCATCTTGCTTCTGCCATAATACGCCTCCCTTAAATGTAGACATCTTTATACGCTTCGCCTATGCAACGGTTATTTATACTTTTTTTTACCCTGTTTGTAAAGACTTGACAAAGCTTTTTCCCGCAAAAGTATTGTTTTTTCAATTGTTTTTTATTTATAAAACCTTTAATTTTTTGCCCTGCCCCAAGCTTTCTCATATTTTGCGCCTCCGGGAGAACTTGTTAAAAGAAGCGATGAAATTTCGGTTTCAACAGGTTTTTTCAAGCTTTTAAAAGATATTTTATAAGCAGTTTTGCCGTTAAAAAGACCGCTCCGGCGCTTTTATTTTTATTCAAAAAGAGGCCGGCGTCATTATATGCCGCATTTTTCCGGACATATGACAGACGTTTTCACGCCGGCAGACCGCCATATTCCCACGAGCGCCATTGTTTTGTCTTTTATAAGCTTTTTTCCGGTTTCATAGTCCGCGCTGAACGGAGTTTCGAGTATGTCAAAATAATTTTTCTGAAAAACATTATGTTCATAGCCGCAATACCGCCGCTTTCCGGAAACCGTGCCGCCCGGGAACCCGGGAACAAGAATCTGAGGATTTTTTACCTCATAAAAAAGCAAAACGATAAATTAATTTTTCTTCCGGAATATCCGTTTCCCCGTTATTTTCGGATCTTTTCTAATCGAGGGTTTTTATAAAAAGTTTTACATTTTCCAAAACTTCGGTTTTATTTATACAAAAGAGTTTTGCGTTTTAACTTATTTTTACCGCCCGGCACCTTTGTCTTCTTTTTGCCGCAAAAAGCCGTACATCCGAAATATTTTGATTTAAAAGCATTTCTTCGGCCGTCTTAACGGCAAGTTCCGGCCGGTTATGATGCCGGCTGAGATGGGCTAAAAACACATATTTTAAACTGTCCGCCGCCGTTGAAGCCGTTTTTATTTCGGCAACGGCGCGCGCGGCGGCTTCATTTGAAAGATGTCCCCATTCGCTCATCACCCAGCGCTTATTTTCGTAAGGCCTGAAACTCGCATTAAGCATTCGCTTGTCATAATTGGATTCGATAATAAGTATATTGCTGTTTTTAAGGCTGTTGACTATATTTTTGCACACTTTTCCGGTATCGGTCATATAACCTATCTTATATTTTCTGCCCTGAACATACGAAGAAAAAGCAAAACCCAGAGTTCTTGAAATATTGCCGTCTTTATGATAAACGTCAAAAGGCTCTATTATGATATCTTTTATTTTGAAGCTGTCGTTAAAAGACACGCTATAACACTCATCAGCTTTATTTCCGTATCTTTCAAAGACATCTTCCAAAGTATCGCCGTGAAGATACATGGGTATATTGTTTTTTAAAAGGAAGTTCAATCCGGAAGCGCTTATGTGGTCTATATGCGCATGCGTTATCACCGCGGCGGTGATATTTTGCGGTTTTAGTCCCAAAGAAAAAAGACTTTCGGACATATATTTCGCGCCGCAGCCGCAGTCTATCAAAATTGCGGCGCGCTCAGTCCAGATTACGGAGCAATTCCCGCTTGAACCGCTTGCCAATATGCAGAAATTAAACATTTTTTTCCTTTTTCAACGGTTTTACGGCAAATATAAGTTTGTTTATTTCCCGAAAAATCCTCTTTTATAAAATAAAAAAACCGCATCCAGCCGGCAAAATATTTCATAATATGCCGCGCTGGGAGCGCAAGCGCAAAATTAAAATCCAAACCGCCCGTAAGAGAGCCCGCAAAACTGCACTCTGCAAGACATTTGCCCGCATTTTTAAATATATCCGGGACAGTCCGGGAATAAAATTAAACGGCGTTTTTTTAAACGCCTGCGCCCGCCGCCGCGCCGAATCAAACATAAAACAAATACGGCTTTCTTTGCTGTCTTTTTTAAGCACCGCCGCACAGCTAAAAATAATTTCGCTTTTAAAGATTTTTCGGGAAACGCTTATAATTTAAATTTGAAGCCGGATTTTTGAACTTTTCCGAATTTTTCCGGCTTTTGGAAACCGCTTTCGCTATTGACGTTTCAGGCAAAAGACGGCTCTTTCGCAAAACAGCCGCTTTTATAATTTCGACCTTGCCGTTTTCATATGCGTTTTTGTTTTTTATGCGGCCGGACGGATTATTTTAAAAAACGCGCATGTACGTACGCGCTTTAAAAACGGTTTTCATAAAGGCGCCGTATACGGCAAAAGCCCGGCTGCGGCGTTTTAAAGTTCTTTCGCCGCTTTCTCTATTGTCTTTACCGAAAGCTCAACCGCGGCTTCAATGTCTTTCATATTAAAAACCGAAGAAGGAGCATGTATATATCTTGTCGGTATGCTTAAAATGCCGGTCAGAATTCCTTCCCGGTTTGTATAAATAATCGCGCCGTCGGTCATTCCGCCGTCTATTATGTCTATCTGATGGGCGATATTGTTTTCGCGCGCGGCTTCAAGAATAATCTTTCTTGCCTTATGCGCTACTATAGTCCCCCTGCCGGAAGCTTCGATCATAGTTATGCCCACGCCTTTGCCCAGCTTTAAATCCGAAGTTTTCGGGTCAATGCCGGGCATGTCTCCCGCGACCGTCGTGTCTATTACCAAAGCAAAATCCGGATTTAGTTTAAAAGAGGCCGTCTTTCCCCCTTTCAAACCCACTTCCTCCTGCGCCGTGGCGCAGGCATATATTTCGGCTTCCAGTTCCTTAGGAAGTTTCTCCATAATTTTTGCCATGGCATAGCAGCTTATTCTGTTGTCGGCTGCTTTGCCGTACATAAAATCGCCGTTGAGAACTCCCGCGTTCGGCTCAAAAATTATCTGGTCGCCTATATCTATAACTTTCAGCACTTCTTCCCTTGAAGAAAGCCCGATATCTATAAACATATTGTCGAATTTGACCGGCACTTTTCTTTCCTCTTCGCTCATCAGATGCGGCGGTTTTGCGCCGATTATTCCGGTAATATGTTCTCCTTTTTTATTTATTATCTTTACCGTTTTTCCCATAAGTATGGGATCGTTTATACCTCCGATTTTTATAAAGTAAATAAAGCCTTTTTCATCCACATGTTTTACGGCCAGTCCTATTTCATCCATATGGGCGGCAATCATTATTTTTTTAGGCGTAGCGCCTTTCCCTTTTCTCTTTCCTATAACATTTCCGAAATTGTCGGTCTCAACGCTGTCGCATGTTTTTGAAAGTTCCCGTCTCATAATCGCGGCCGCGTTTTCTTCATAACCGGATACTCCGGCGGCCATCAGCAAATCTTTAAGAAGCTTGTCCATTTTCCATCTCCTCCGTATTTATTTTTTTGTGATTTTTTCGATTTTTAATGTTTTTTAACCGTTTTTATCCCGGAAAAACTAAAAGATAAACCCGCTTTTGCGCAAAAAAAAAACGGTTTTCATATATCTTTGATTTTTCTTATGGCCTCTATCCTGTCAAGCACGGGCGGATGAGAATATTCCAAAAACACTTTCATAGGATGAGGATGAAGATTTGAAAGATTATCGACGGACAGTTTTTTCAAAGCCTCGATCATCGCTTCGGGCTTTTTATAGGTTTTTACCGCATAAGCGTCCGCCTCAAATTCGTGCTTTCTCGATAAAGCGGCCGATATTATCCCTATAATCATAGATACGGGCGAGTATAAAAACCCGAAAAATATTATTCCGGCGTAAACCGACCGGCTCTCCATGCGGAAAGCTTCGAACAGCCACGGAGATTTTATAAAAACGGAAAGCAGAAAAAACATAAAAGCCATGGAGGCAAAACCGAATATCATCTGCCTTATTATATGCCCGAGCTTGAAATGCCCCATTTCATGTGCGAGAACGCTTGTGAGCTCGTCAACGGTATGTTTTTGTATCAATGTGTCAAAGAGAACTATTCTGCGGAATTTCCCGAAACCGGCAAAAAAAGCGTTTGACTTTGTCGATCTTTTCGAATTGTCCATGGTAAAAAGGCCTTTCATTTTAAAATTTTCTTTCCCGGCATAATTTTCTACCGACGCTTTAAGTTCCCCGTCTTCCAAAGGCGTAAACTTATTGAAAAGAGGCATTATGAGCGCAGGATATACGAAAATCAGCGCCATCTGAAAAAGCGCCGCCGCCGTAAAAGAATAAAGCCAGGCCGATGAGCCGAATTTCGTGAAAAGCCGGATAATGACGGCAAAAACCGCCGCTCCTATAATGCCTCCGATAAGCCATGATTTAAGCAGATCCGATACGAAGATTTTGACCGTGGTTTTGTTAAAGCCGAACTTTTCTTCAATGACAAAAGTGTCATAAGCGCAAAAAGGCACTTTTAACAAAGAATTTATCAAAAGAAGCGCCGCCGCGAAAATCAATCCCGTCAGTATGTCGCCCAGCCCGAACGAACGCGCGAATTTGTCAACGATATTAAAACCTCCGGCGGTTATAAAAATGATCTGCGCCAAAATAAAAAAAGTCGCGCAATTGACGCAAAAGCGGGTCTTTTCCCTTAGATACTCCTGGGATTTCGCGTATTTTGCGCGGTCATAATAATCCCGGAATTCTTCCGGAATATTTTGCGAAATATTTTTTACGTTCAGGTAATCCGCTATGGTTCTGACCGCATAAACGAAAATAAGAAAAAATATTATAAGCAAAGCATATATGTTCATACAGTTCTCCCGGTTTGAAATATCGGAGTATATTATACCATTATTAAATGACAAAAAAATGAAAATCCGGCCGCGGCCGACGCGGTTTTCGCGGCTGAAATATTTCGCTTGGGATATTCAATCCCGCTTTTTGTCCGGTCAAGTTTTTCTCCGTATAACAATTTATTTTGCAATGTTTTTGAAAGCCTTTCAAGATTGCGATCATGAAATTCTTTATCCTGCGAACCGTAAAAAAGCGGTTTCTAATCATTTTTCAGATAATAATATTCCGCTCCGGTAAGCCTTTTGCCGTCCGAAAGACTTTCAATAATGGCATCCCGGAGCTTTCCGTCTTTGCTCCCGTAAAATCCGCCGGCGCTTATTTGCCCGTATCCGCCTTCCGCAAAAACCGCGGCAATATCATAATTTTTATGCAGATGAGCGATTATCCGTCCGATATTTTGCCGCACTCTTGCATGACAATGCAAATTCCGTATATTAATAACGGTATAAGGGCCGTCCGCAAAAATTTCAGCTCCGAAAACTGAAACTCTTGGCGCGTTAAAAGCAATAATATCCGTCGGATTTTCAATAATGCAAGAGTTTTTTCCGTTTAAAGAAGACGCATAAGATATATCCGCTCCGGCGGCAGACAATACAAAAAACAAAACCGTAATGGCTGAAATTATTTTTTTTATAAAATTACATTAAAAAAACCGGTCCGGCAAAAATTTTCTCCGGCCGCTATTTATATTTTATAAACCTTTTATCCCGTCAAAATATCTTGCGTTTTATAGGCGGGAAACACGGACATCCGCTATATATGCGCGCGCGTTTCAAAATGAAAGCTGCTCTTTTTTAACGGCGGCGAAAAAAGCCCCGCCGGGGCGCGCATAATTCCCGCTTTAAGCGGATTTAAGATCCTGCTAAACGGGTTAGAAAACATAATATTTCTTTTTTTTAAAACAAGCCGTTTTTATATTTACAGACTCTGTTGTAAAAGAAAGCGAAGCTTAACCCGCCGTTTCGGACCGGACGGACAAAGATTTTTTTAAAGCCGGACAGACATTAAAAAGGAATTTCCTGCGTATTTTAAAATATTGCGCCGCAGAACTGCCGGAAATAATGAAAAAATTTATAATTACCGGAAATTCGATAAAAATTCCGCTCTTTTTCTTTTCATGAAATAAGCGGCTTCCGGATAAAAACTTATGCGCAGCTGACGCAAAAAACAGTAAAAAAGCTAACAAACAATTGTTTTTTTACTTGTCTAAAAATTTTAAGTAAATTGCAAAAATTTTATCCGGCATAAAAAGCATAAATATTACCGCCGAAAATCCGGAAAAACACTTTTTTGTTTTATCTGTTTTATCGGACTAATTTTTTCGGTAAAACAAAAAAAGCCCGCCGGCTTATTACAAACCATCGGGCTTTTTTAAGGAATGAACTGTATTTTCTGAATATTTTACTTTTTTTTATTTTCTGCCATATCTGAAAAAAACGGCTCCTAAAGGAGGAATTGTTATATCAAGGCTGTAAGGTCTGGCGTGAGAACCCCAGTCAATAGTTTCTTTAAAGCCCATATTTCCCAAACCGCTGCCGAAATATTCAATGCCGTCGCTGTTAAGAATCTCCTTCCAAACTCCTTTGCGGTCAACGCCTACTTTATAGTTGTGTCTTGGAACAGGAGTAAAATTAAAAACGCAAAGAACGGTTTCTTGCGATGAAGGCGATTTTCTTATAAAAGAAAGAACACTGTTGTCGGAATCGTTCGCGTCTATCCATTCAAAGCCTTCCCAGCCGCTGTCGCTTTCAAAAAAAGGAGGATTTTCTTTATATGCGCAGTTGAGATCTTTTACCCATTTTTGCATTCCCGAATGAGGATAATACTGCAAAACATGCCATTGAAGGCTTTCTTCATGGCTCCATTCCCTGACCTGCCCGAATTCCGAACCCATAAACAGAAGCTTTTTTCCGGGATGGGCGTACATATAAGCGATAAGCAGCCTGAGATTGGCAAAACGCTGCCATTCGTCCCCCGGCATTTTTCCTACAAGAGAGCCTTTTCCCTGCGTTACTTCGTCATGGGAAAAAGGAAGCACGAAATTCTCGCTGAAAGCGTAAAGGAAACTGAAAGTCAACTTATTATGATGGTATTTTCTAAATACCGGATCGACTTTTATATAACTTAACACATCGTTCATCCATCCCATATTCCATTTATAGCCGAATCCCAGCCCTCCGAGATAAGTCGGTTTTGAAACCATAGGCCATGAAGTCGATTCTTCGGCATATGTCTGCACTCCGTCATAATTTTCATAGACGACATGGTTAAAACGTTTAAGGAATTCAATAGCTTCAATATTTTCTTTGCCGCCGTATTTATTCGGCAGCCATTGTCCCTCTCTCCTGGAATAATCAAGATAAAGCATTGAAGCCACGGCGTCAACCCTTATTCCGTCAATATGATATTTGTCAAGCCAAAACAAAGCGCTTGATATCAAAAAATTTTTTACTTCATTTCTTCCGTAATTAAAAATCGCGCTTTTCCAGTCCGGATGAAAGCCCAGCCTTCTGTCCGCATGCTCATAAAGATAAGTCCCGTCAAAAAACGACAATCCGTGAAGATCCGTAGGAAAATGCGAAGGAACCCAGTCTAAAATAACCGCTATTCCGGCCCGGTGGAGGGTATCTATGAGAAACATAAAATCCTGAGGCGTCCCGAAACGGCTTGTGGGAGCGAAATATCCCAAAGTCTGGTATCCCCAAGAAGCGCCGAACGGATGTTCCATTACGGGAAGAAACTCCACATGTGTAAAACCCATCTCAACGCAATAATCCGCAAGTTCCGCCGCCGTTTCCCTGTATGAAAGCCAGCGGTTATTTTCTTGCGGTTTTCTGCGCCATGAGCCGAGATGAACTTCATAAATTGAAACCGGGGCTTTTACGGAACTTTTTTCTTTTCTGGAGCGCATCCAGGCAGAATCATTCCACTCATAATCCAAACCCCATACTTTCGAACCTGTTTTTTCTGGCGTTTCCGCGTGAAAAGCGTAGGGATCGGCTTTTTCGACGCAGTAGTTGTTAAAATTCGAGCGTATAAAATATTTATAAGTATCGCCCTGCTTCATTCCGGGGATGAATCCTTCCCATATACCCGATCCGTCGCTTCTTGCAAAAAGAGAATGCGCGTTTTTATCCCAGAAATTAAAATCGCCTATTACGGAAACGGATTTCGCGTTAGGAGCCCACACGCAAAAATACACGCCGTTTACTGAGTCTTTGGAAATGATTTTAGCGCCCATTTTCTCATAAAGCCTGAAATGGCTTCCTTCGCGGAATAAATGTATGTCGTCTTTGGTAAGAAGAGAAAAACCCTGGACATGATTGTTCATTTAGAGCTCCTTTTTCGGGTTTATTTGCAGACTTATTGCACGCAAACAGACTTCTTGTATTTTTTGACCAGCATAAGAAAGATTGTTTTTATTATAGCGGCTGCCGGAACGGCAAAAACAATACCCAAAAAACCGAATACCTGCGCTCCTGCAAGCATGGCGAAAATCATCGCGACCGGGCCCAAATCCACATTCTGGCCCACCACGAAAGGCTGCACGAGATTATTGTCGAGAAATTGTATCAGCAAAAACGAGGGTATCAGTTTTATCAAAACTGCGGCGTTTTGAAACTGCACCAAAGCTATTACGGAAGCGAGGGTAAGCCCGATGGCGGGCCCCATGTAAGGAATCATATTGGCTATTCCGGCTATCACGCCTATCAAAAGAGCGTAGTTTATTCCCAAAACGCTTAAAACTATGCAGGATAAAGTCCCCACGAACAAAGCCTCTATCAGCTGTCCTCTTATAAACCTTCCCAGCACCGAATCCATTTCATAAATAACCGACAGAAGAGTCTCCACGTATTTTGACGGGACAAGCTCCACTATTGACTTTACCCCATCGCCTCCGCGCACAAGCATAAACAAAACAAGCATCGGAACGAGAACGATAACGGAAAAAAGCGAAAAAATATTCATAACGTACTGGGGGACTTTCCTGGCCTCCGAAGTAAGAAAAGAATTGATTTTTTCTATCGCAGTTTCGGAAAATTCATAACCGTGAATTGCCGGGAAAGCGACCTCAAACTTGTCTTTGAGCTTAATCGCGAAACCGTAGGCGTAATTATAATAGGTATGCCAGTTGACGGCCAGTTTTTCCACTTCGTCCGTAAGGGAAGGTATTATAACGGACAAAGCGGCGGAAGCGGCTATAAGAAATACGAAAGCAAACAATGTCACCGCGACCCAGCGTCTGTATCCGTAAGCCTGTATTTTTGACACAAGAGGAGAGAGAAGATATGTAAAAAACGCCGCTAAAATAAAAGGCGTAAGAATTCTGCGGGCGAAATAAAGAAACAGACAGCCCGCCAGAAAAAGCATTAAACCTACGATAAATAAACGATTATTTGACGTTTCTGTTGTCATCGCCGTTCCGTTTTTGCCCTTCCTGCACGGTTTGCAAAGGCGGATGCCGCAGGCATTTAAGCCTTGTTTCGAATATCGAACACAAATTTTTCATTATTTTCAGCCCCACTTTGGCGTCAGAGTCGACCATATCGTCGAATTTAACCCTGTATATCAGGTACAGCTCGCAGTCTGTCACAGCGGATGCGGTTGAATCATGTCTTCTGCTTTCCGTAAGGGACTTCTCACCGAAAAAATTTTTTTCTTCGATGATATTTTCCATAAAAGCGCTTTTAACCGACACTTTGCCTTTTTTTACGATATAGAAAACATTGGCTTCCTGTTTCTCTTTATATATAAGCTCTCCCGCGACATAGTTTTTCTTAAAAACAATAAGGGCAATCTTTGCCAGAGAGCGTACGTTAAGATCGGCAAAAACGGATATCTGCCTTAAAAATCCGATATCGCGTTTAAGCTTATCGTCTATGAAAATATATCTCAGAAGTTTTTTTATTTTGCCTTTTATCCTGCCTTTCATTTTGCCCATATTTATTGCCGCATTTCCATGACAGGGTCCGCTTCTTCAACAACGCCGCGGCCGTTTTCCGCCTCATCAAACTGAGTCTTCAGCATTCCGAGACTCTCGTTAAACTCAAAAGGTCCCCATACTTTTATCGTTTTATCGTCACTCGCCGAAACTATATATTTGCCGGTTTTGGAAAAAGCCAGATCGTTGACTCTGTCGCTGTGACCGATAAGGGAAACTATCTGCATGCCCGTTTCGACATTCCAAATCTTTATATCCTTATCATCGCTGCCGCTGGCAAGCATAAGGCTGTCTCTTGAAAAAGACACGGTATTTACCTTATCCCTGTGTCCGGTTATATGGTTTTTCATAGTTATTTTGCCGTTGTCAAAATTCCAAATGATAACGTCATTATTGTCGCTGCAAGAGGCTAAATATTTGCCGTTAGGGCTGAAGGCCACACAGTTGACCTTATCATTGTGATCTTTGGCGGTTTGCAAAAGATTTTTCGTTTTTACCGACCATATCCTGACGGTTCTGTCTTCCCCGCAACTGGCGATATAATTCCCGTTGGGGCTGAAAACGGCGTCTCTTACTATGTCGGTATGCCCCCGGAATATTTTCTGTATGCCGTATGACGGCGCCAGATTCCATATCATTACGGTCTTGTCGGAACCCGCGGAAAGAAGGGTTTTGCCGTCTTTTGAAAAATCGACGCTGTTGACGTAATGGTCATGGCCTTTCAGATTTTTAATAAGAGTATTGGCCCTGGCCGACCAGATTTTGATAGTATTGTCATTGGCGGCGGAAGCGAGCATATCCCCTTTTAAATTGACCCTCACGCAATTGATGATATCGGTATGCCCCTTTAAATAAACAAGGTTTTCGGAATTATCAAGTTTCCATTTTACTACCCTGTAATCATAACCGGCCGAGTAAACGTATCTTTCATCATTGGAAAAATCGACCGTCCTGGCATTGTCGGTATGCGTCATTAAAGTGTGCAAAAGATAATCTTCGCCGTAAGCGGCGGAAACGGAAAACGCCAAAAAACAAGCCGTCACAATTCTTATAATTTTCATTACTTTCTCCTTTAACCGCAACAGCAACGGTTATGTTTATTAGTATACTTCATTTCCGATTTAAAAAACAGGCGAATTTGAACTATCCCCGGCATTTTTTGCGGCATCGGGATCAAGCAAAAACATAGCTTCCCTGTTAGAGAATTTTTTTGCGTAATCAAGAGGCGTCAGCCCCGAAGCGTCTCTTACAGCCGTTCTTGCTTTGCGGGAGATTAAAAATTTTACCGCTTCGGTATTATTAGTGCTGGCCGCGGTAATTATGGGAGCATTTCCGTTAAAATCCTTGGCGTTTATTCTTGCCCCTTTGGACAAAAGAAGCTCGGCTATATCAAGGTTTCCCGTTTCTATGGCGACATTTAAAGCTCTTCTTGAATGCTTCGAATTGATATAAGCGCCTTTTGAAATAAGCTTTTCGACTATGTTCTTATTGCCTTTGCTTATGGCTATGGCCAAAGGTGTCGTCCCGTTATTGTCAACGCAATTGGCCGCCTTTTCATTATAGTCCATCAAAGTGTCTATAAGCGACCCGTTTTCAAAAAATACAAGAAACATCAGCGGGCTTAATCCGTTCACATCCTTCACGAGAACGTCAGCCTTATTATTCAGGCACAGAGAAAGAAGAGAGCCGTTATCGGCCATGCAGGAAATAAGAGCCGGAGTAATGCCGTAATAATCGCGGACGTTTATATCGGCTCCTTTGGAAATAAGAAAAGAAGCCATGGAAAAGTCCTGACGTAAAAAAGCCAGTATTAAAGGTGTTCTTCCTTTTTCATCCCTGATCTCTATATCGGCGCCTTTGGCGGCTAGACTCTCGGCCGCCTTTATGTCTGAAACGCAGGCGGCTTCAAGAAAATTTGAAGGCTTAGCGCCGTTTTGGTGCAAAATCCCGGCGATATTCATATTCCTTTCTTTGAGAGCTATAGATAAAGCGCTTATGCCCTGCGCCGTTTTAGCGTTGACGTCAACCTGTTTTCTTAAAAGAATTTCTCTCACGACATTTTCGCTGTTTCGTTCGCAGGCCATCATTAAAGCATTCGATCCGTTGCTGAGTTTCGCAGTCGTATCCGCGCCGAACTTAATAAGACGTACGGCCGTTTCGTCCATCTGTTTATTTATCGCAAGCATCAAAACGCTCATGCCTCTCATATAGCTTTCACTGGTATAAGCCCCGCTTTTTATCAACACGTCGGCTATTTCTTCATTGCCGTTATTTACCGCCATAACAAGAGCGGTATTTCCCATTGAATCTTTGGCGTCGGGATTCGCCCCTCCGACAAGCAGGGCGCGCACTTCTTTATAGTTGTTCGCTTTTACCGCGTCCACGAGTTTTTTATCCAATTCCTCGCAGTAAGCAAAAGACGCAAAAACCGCTAGTAGTAATACCGACAGAGTTTTTTTCAATATTGCCGCCTCGCACTTTTAATATCCGACCGCATTACATATCCGTCGACCTCGTTTACCGCGTATTGTCTTACGGGAATGCCGTTTCTGTAGACAAAATATATTTCCGCTCCCGGTATCAAAGTCAGATCGTCCTCCATCCTGTTGTCTATTCTTACAAGAGCGGTCTTGGCATTATCCATATTTCCGGGTATGTCCCAGAATGCGAACTGGTTAAACCTGTTTTTTGACACATTGTCAAGAACGGCCGTAACTTTGCCGCGGGCGTAATAAGCTATCGCCGCGCCCCATTGATGCGAATGCGTTACCGCATATTCTATGTCCCTTTCTTTCAAATTCCGGCCAAGCGCTTTCCAGCCCGAAAACCAGTTTGTCGCGTCGGCAACGGCGGCCTGCCGGGAAAACTTATAAACGGGAATGATTCCGTGTCTGGCGTGCAAGCCGACGGTCAATGACGCCGCTGTGTTAAATATAATGCCGGCTATAAGAAGATTTTTTTTGTTTTTTGAACCGAGCATATACTGCGCCGACATTATGCTGAAAGCAAAATAAGCGAATGCCGGCCAGTTCGCTCCGGGTTTCTGTTTTAAAGCGGTAAAAGCGAAAAACAATATCACGGGCAATGAAAAAGACACAAGAAAAATCTTTTCCGGATCGCGTGTTCTTAAATATTTTACCGCGGCAAAAACGCCGGCTATAAATATGACGGGGCCGGCCATAAGAGCCTGGGTGCCCAGATATTCCGAAACATAAGTGGCAAACTCGGCATTATAAAGCCCGTGCTTGAGCTGGTAAGTAAACGATATCCATTCATGCTGCAAATTCCAGTATATTACCGGCAGAAATACAATAAAAGAAACGGCGAACATAAAATAAAAATGCCTGTTTTTAAGCCAGTCGAATTTTTTACCCGCAATCATATACGTAAAAAGACATAAAACGAATAAAACTCCCGTATATTTCGAAAGCATTGCCAGCCCGAAAAACAAACCCGTTACATACCAGTATTTTTGCCGCCCGCTTTCCGTAAGCTTCCACAGAAAATATACGGCAAAAGACCAAAAAAGAAAAAGCGGAGTGTCGGGAGTTATTACAACGGAACCCACAAGCATTAAAGGCATGGTGTTTAAAACCATAACCGAGGCGGCGGCCGCCGCTTCATTAAAAAGTTTTTTTGAAAAAATCCAGACAAGAAAGCTCAAAAAAACAGTCACAAGCACAGAAGAAAGCCTTACAAAAAGTTCGGAGTCGGAAAATAAAGTGGTCAGTTTTATGAAGTAAGCTACCATGGGAGCATGGTCATAATATCCTAAAGCGGGATGAGCCGACCACAGCCAGTAATACGCCTCGTCAGGATGAAGTTCAAGTCCGGCGGAAAGATAAATTTTAAAAAGCACGGCAAAGCCGGCAAGAAAAAAAGCATTCCTTTTATTGAATATTTTTTCCATTAAATCTCCATACAAAAAACCACAACGCGCAGCAGACTATCATCACGGGAAGCACCGTTTTGGGAATTATTTCATTAGTCGCTCTGGCCGGAATATAAACAGTAAAAATAAATACCGCCGACAAGGCAAGAACCGCCATTATGGCGAGAGGAGCGTATTTCTTTATAATTTTAAGGGCGCCTCCCATAAAAATAACATTCATAAGCAGAGTCCATATCATTAAAGAAAATACCGCAATCATATCGGCGTTTTTCATATAGAGATAAAAAGCGTAAAAAGGCTCCAAAATAAATCTTAGCGGGGATGAACTTTGCTGCCGTCTGTATACCAGCACCCGGGTTTCCGGTTTTTTGTCCAGCACCTCTTTCAAATTGCCTCCGGGCACCGCTTTTAAAACGGTCCAGACATCAGTCATATATCCCCATCCGTGCCAGTCCGTGGAACCTGCCATCAGCAGATTATTGTCTTTGGATATCTTGACTAAATCCTGAAAATCCCTTTTGGACAGATTTCTGTATCCGCAGTTATAGATTTCGAAACCGTCTATGCCCAGTTCAACCAGTTCCTCAAGACTTTGCCTGTGCCATTTCCACCAGTGAGGCATTATTACAAGCATTCCGTCGGCATGGGCTTTCCGGATTATGTCTTTTAAAGCCAAATCTTTATATTGTCCGCCGTCAAAGGCTTTTGCCGAAAGAAGAAGAACGGAAACTTTGTCTTTTGTCTGCATCTGAACGCCGGGAAAAACCTCTTTATATTTCGCTTCTCCGGGAAAGCGTTCAAACCCGCCGGTATGATTATGCTCCGTTACGAAAAAAGCGTCGTACCCGTGCAGCCTGTGAAAACGCAGGTTTGAGCAGGGTTTTGACAAATTATCATGGGAATATAGCGTATGAGAATGGAGATCGACGGCGATATATCCGTCGGGTTTGTTAAGCTTAGGCCCCGGCAGCGGAGCCAAAACCGCAAATAAAAATAAAGTTATCAGAAGCATTAAAGCGTAAAATATTCCGCAAAGAGTCTGCCCGACGGTCCTTTTTTTTATAACGCAGTAAATAAAGACCGAAATAACGGTCCAGCCCGTCCAGGATATGATAACGGGCCGGTAGAAATCTCTTTGCAGCGTAAGGGCGTAAAAAGAAAAAGCGTAAAAAGGCTCGGTAAAAACTCTTATAAAAGGCCAGGAAATAAAAAAGCCGTCAGCCGCTTTAGCTCCGCTAACAAGGTCGTAAAGCTGGACCGGCGAATGAAAAACAAAACTTGCGCCCGCTATAAAACACAGAGACACCAGCATTGAATTCAAAACTTTTCTCATAAAGCTGCACCTATCTGGGCGAATTGTCAACCGCAAGGGCGAACTTTGTCGCGCCTGCTTTTTTTGACGCGTCCATAAATTTCATCACATAATCGTATTTAACGTCTTTATCGGCTTTTATTACGACAGGCTTATTCGGAGACGCCGCCAGAATATTTCTGATTGTCGCCTCTACATTAGACTCGTGAATCTGTTTGCCGTTCATATAAACATATCCGTCTTTGGATATAAGAACTTCTATATTCGAAGTGTCTTCGTTGTCGGTTGTCTGGGTTTTCGGCAAATTGACCTTGATTCCCGGCTGCATAAGCATGGGAGTGGTTATCATAAAAATAATAAGAAGCACTAAAATGACGTCCGTAAAAGGCGTGATATTTATTTCCGCCAATACTTTGTTTCTTCTTTTATTTCTCTTCATTGTTCGTTTTTCCCACCATAAAATCTTCGATCGCGGAAGCGCAGTATTCCATATCCACAACGAATTTATCTATAAGTTTCGTAAAAAAATTATAAGCTATAACCGCGGGAATCGCGACAAAAAGCCCCGCCGCCGTAGCTACCAGCGCTTCGGAAACGCCGCCGATAACTATCGATATGCCGCCGGAACCTATTTTGGAAATGTCATGAAAAGCCCTTATGATGCCCAAAACGGTGCCGAACAAACCTATATACACAGCTATGCTTCCTATGGTTCCCAGTATTGTCGTAAATCTCTCAAGCCTGACGGTCTCTATCATTATCTCCCTGTCCATCGCTTCGCCTATGCTTGTGTTTTTGTCCAAATGGGCTCTAATGCCCGCTTTAGCTACGGGAGCCATCGGAGAGTTTGTGGCTTCGCACAATTCAACCGAGCCGTCCATATCTCCTTTTTTAAGCCTTTTCATTATCTTTACTACAAAATCCGTCCTTTTTGTTTTGGATTTGCCCCAAAACTCCACAAGCTTAAAAATAATGACCGTAACCGATAAAACAGAGGCGCCTATAAGAACATACAGCGTCCAGCCGCCCATTTGCAGTATTTCAAAAATACTTTTACCCTCAAACATTGTTCTCCCCTTATTTTATATGCGAATTTATTACTGAACCAAATTAGGCGACCATGAAGGAGTAAACGAAGAACCTGGTATTTCCGCCAGTTTTCTTGTTCCGGAACCGTCTATGGCCATTATGTAAATCTCGCTGCGCCCCGACCTGTTGGAAGAAAACACGACGAATCTCCCGTCGGGAGACCAGGTGGGGTTTTCATTATTTCTCTGATTGCTCGTAAGTCTTGTTATTTTAGAGGTGGGAAGATCATAAACGAACAAATCGTAATTGCCTTTCTGCTGCCTCATGGTAAACACTATTTTATCGCCCCTGGGAGACCATGCGGGAGAATCGCAGAAATCATTCGTCGTAAGCCTTCTTACATTACCGCCCTCTATATTCATTATATAAAGCTGCGGATATCCCGGTCTGTCGGAAATAAAGACGATTTCCTGCCCGTTCGGAGCAAAAGACGGGCTTGTGTCTATATAAGAACCGTCCGTCATCCTCCTTAATATTTCGCCGTTACTTCCGATAAGATAAAGATTGGGATATCTCCCGCGCGAAAGAGTCAGAAGTATTTTTTTGCCGTCGGGAGAATAAGAACCGGCGGCGTTAAGCCCCTGGTATTTTGAAATAATGCTTCTTCTGTTTTTGACCAGATTGAGCGCAAAGAGATCGGGATTATTGTAAAGATAGCTTGTATAAATTATCTGTTCGCCTTTCGGGGACCATCTGGGCAGTATGTTAAGTTTATTGTCTTTTGTAAGTCTTCTGAGATTGTGTCCGTCGTAATCTATGATATAAAGCTCTTTAAAGCGCGTATTATTATTGATAAAAGCTATTTTGGAGCGGGCTATGCCGTTTTCTCCGGTAAACCTTCTTACGATCTCGTCGCTGACTTCATGGGCAAGCTTTCTGTAATTAACCGTTTCGTTTTTATAAGTCTGCTGCCATATGACTTCTTTTGTCACGACATCATAAAGCTTCGCTTCGAAAGAGATCTGGTCAAGTTTGACTTTTACGGCCGCCGTCAAAAGAACGGATGCGCCTTTCTTTTCCCAGAAAAGCATTCTCATATCAAAAGGGACTTTCTTTTCCGGATCTCCCGTTATAACGTTGAAATATCTGCAAAGAATGAGATCATTCTCAACCACTTCCTTAAGCAGCTGCGCATACTTGGCATCGTCCGAAGTATTGTAAGGAGTCGTGAAAGACTCGACGGCGATGTCGGATCTCTTGCCCGTAGCCGACAAAGAAAGATAAACGTCATTTTGGGCAAACAGCGGCGCCGCGAAGAAAAAAGCGGCGATCGCCGTAAAAAACGTCTTTGCGAACAGCCTGATGTTTAACGATTCCAATTTAAAACTCCCTGAAATAATTAATTTCTGTATTTAAATTCAAAGTAAACGCCTAAAGAATTTCCCGCATACCCTTCGGGCAGCGGGGCAAACGGGCTCGCCAGCTGCACCGAGCGCCTTGCGTTGTCGTCAAAACCGCCGTCTCCGGAAGATTCCTTAACCGTAATGGAACTTACCGAACCGTCTTTCGCTATTTTGAAATAAACGACCGCCCTTCTTCTTCCGTAGCTGTCCGACCATTGCCAGAATCTGCCTATTTTTCTTATTATCGTGTTCGTATAATAAGCGTATTTGAAATTAGCCGAATCAAAAGACAAACCGTCAAACTGGGCGCCCGCAGCCTCATATCTTACATCTCCCGGCGCCTGCACCGTGCTTACATTCTGACTTTGGGATTGCGGCGGAGTTTCCGCATTTTTGGGCTCTTCCTTTTTCGGAGGAGTTTTAGGCTTTGGCCTGGGTTTTGGTTTTTCCCGCGGTTTTTCTTTCTTTTTTACCGTTATGTCTTCCTTTGCCGCCGGAGTTTCCTTAACCTCTTCTTTAATCGGTTCAGGCTCTTGTTTGTCTGCGGCCGTTTCGGCCGGAGGAGGGTCGGAACGGATCTGCGCGGGCGTATAAAAAGTAACGTCTATGGGAGCGGAAACAAAAAGCGGTTTGGGTTTGCTGCCGAAAGCCAATAAAAGCACAACAGCATGTATCATAACCGAAATTATCAAATAAGGTAACAGATCATCTCTTTTGAGCATTATTGTATATTCTGATTTTTTCTTTTGCCGTCAGCGCTTCGGAGCTCTGCGGAAAATCCTTAACAATAGAGCCGAAAACGTTCATAGCCTGGCTTTTTTTCCCGAGAAGCTCGTAACAAAGAGCGATTTTAAGCCTTGACGGAGCAGTCTGTTCCGATCTCGGATATTTCTGTTCGACTTTCCGGTATTCGTCGAGAGCCTGCTGCCATCTGCTTTGAGAATAAAAACATTCCCCCATAAAATACTGCGCCTGCGGAGCAAGCTCCGCGTTCGGATATTTGTCTATAAACGACTGGAAACCTTTAAAAGCCAGTTCGTATTTCCCCATCGAGTAATCGCTGTAAGCGTTCTGATAAATATCCGAGGGAAGAACGGCTTCTCCGGCATCCCTGTTTTTCTTTTTCGCCGAAGTTTCCAGATCATGAATTTTTTGCGTAAGATTGGAAACTTTTGTCTGAAGATCCTGCACCGAAGCCGAAAGAACGTCGAGCGTGACGAATTCCGTATCGGCCTTTGCATAGAGATCCGCATGATTGCGCTGCAATTCCTTGAACTGTATCTGCAATTGGGCAAGTTCGCCTTTAAGACCCGTCACTTCCTGATTTGCCATAGGCACGCAAGCGGAGAAAAATGCGGTAAAAAATAGCGGAATTATTAAACGTTTCATCGTTTACTGAACCATAGCCTTTGTTTCGGCTCTTCTGTTTTTTGACCAGGCGCTTTCATTGCTTCTTGTATCCACGGGTTTTTCTTCCCCGTAAGATATTGTCGCGATCCTGTTGGAAACTATTCCGAGCTGGGTATAATATTCTTTGACTTTAACCGCCCTGCGCTGTCCGAGAGACAGATTATACTCAACCGTTCCCCTGTCGTCGCAATGGCCTTCGACCACTATTTTAACGTCCGGATTATTTATAAGATAAGCCGCATTTTCTTTAAGCGTGTTCAAAGCATCCTGCCCGAGTTCGCTTCTGTCGAATTCGAAATATATGGTTTTAAGGTTTATATCTCTGTCAAGATCGCCTCTTAACGAAGGTTCGTCGGCAAAATCAGGAGTGATGGCAATATCCGAGCCCGGAGTCGCCCCGCCGCCGCTTATATCTTTTTTCTTACAGCCGGCCGCAAATACCAAAACGCCGAGCAACATCACAGTCAAAAATTTTTTCATAACAATGCCTCCGAATAAAGATTTTACGGTTTTCTTCTTAAACAAAGCCGCATTATGCTGAGTATTTTATTATTTATCAAGCAGACTGTCAATTGCATTTTTTTTTAAAATGCGCTATATTTGTTTGTCTTTTTCTCTTTTAAGATGCTCTTTAAGATAGCGTCCGGTAAAAGATTTCGGGTTTTTGATTA
Source organism: uncultured Endomicrobiia bacterium (assembly GCA_938040055.1). Classification (GTDB taxonomy): domain Bacteria; phylum Elusimicrobiota; class Endomicrobiia; order Endomicrobiales; family Endomicrobiaceae; genus Endomicrobium_B. The sequence goes on along the minus strand of CALHWY010000028.1, from coordinate 24,558 downwards.
TTTCCTCTGGAGTTCCGCAGGCTATGACTTTTCCGCCTCTTTCCCCGCCTTCCGGCCCCAGATCGACTATCCAGTCGGCGGTTTTTATGACATCCAGATTATGTTCTATAACCAAAACGGTATTTCCCGAATATGAAAGACGCCGCAGAACTTCAAGCAGTTTTCCCACGTCTGCGAAATGAAGTCCCGTCGTAGGCTCGTCCAGTATGTAAATAGTCCTTCCCGTCGCTCTTTTTGAAAGTTCCGCGGCAAGCTTTACTCTCTGCGCTTCGCCGCCGGACAAAGTGGTCGCGGGCTGGCCTATTCTGACATACCCCAGACCCACCTCGTCCAGAGTCGACAAAATTCTGTGCAAGGAAGGTATATTCCCAAAAAATCCGACGCTTTCTTCAACGGTCATATCAAGAACTTCGCTGATATTTCTGCCTTTATATCTTATCTGCAAAGTTTCCTCGTTGAATCTCCCGCCTTTGCAGACATCGCATTTGACGTAAATATCGGGCAGAAACTGCATCTCTATTTTCAGCGTGCCGTCCCCCTGGCAGTTTTCGCATCTGCCGCCTTTGACGTTAAAAGAAAATCTTCCGGGAAGATATCCCCTCGCCCTGGCTTGCGGAACTTTTGAGAAAAGTTCTCTTATCATCGAGAAAGCGCCGGTGTATGTAACGGGATTTGAACGCGGCGTTCTGCCTATGGGGGACTGGTCCACTATGACGACTTTGTCTATGTTTTCAAGCCCGCGCATCTCGCCGAAGCGTCCCGGCTCCTCTTTAGCGCCGTAAAGTCTGCGGGCGAGATTTTTGTAGATCAATTCGTGCACCAGCGTCGATTTTCCGCTTCCGGAAACGCCCGTCACGCACACAAACAGCCCCAGAGGTATCCGGACGTCTATTTTTTTGAGATTAAACTGGGCCGCCGCGTCAATCTCAAGCCATTTGCCGTCTATGGGCCTTTTTCTTTTTTCGGGAACCGGTATGCGCAGTTCCCCTTTCAAATATTTGCCCGTCATGGATTCCGGAGATTTCATAACCGCTTCGACATTTCCCTCGGCGACGACATGTCCGCCGTGCGCGCCCGCCCCGGGGCCGAGATCTATTATATGGTCAGACTTTCTCATTGTGTCTTCGTCATGTTCTACGACCACCAGAGTATTTCCCAAATCCCTTAATTTAAACAATGTTTCAAGCAGTTTGTCATTGTCCCTCTGATGAAGCCCTATGGAAGGCTCGTCAAGAACGTACAAAACCCCGGTAAGCCCGGAGCCTATCTGCGTAGCCAGATGTATCCTCTGGCCTTCTCCTCCGGAAAGAGTGCCGCTTTCTCTGTCAAGATTCAGATATCCCAGCCCCACATTGTTTAAAAACAAAAGCCTGGCTTTGATTTCTTTTAAAATCGTTTTGCTTATAAGCGCTTCTTTTTTGCCGAATTCCAGCGCATTGAAAAAAACAAGCGCGTTCTCAACGGACATTTTAGTTATATCGGCTATCGATTTACCGTCCACCGAAACCGCAAGCGCTTCTTTTTTAAGCCTCTGCCCCCTGCAGGAAGGACAGACTTTTTTTGCCATATATTTATTGTAAATCTCTTCTCTTACAAAAGCCGACTCCGTTTCATTATAGCGACGCTGCATATTGCCTATGACGCCTTCGAATTCTCCGTCATATCCGTACAGAATTATCTCCTGCTGCCGTCTCGTCAGTTCTTTCCACGGTTTATCGAGGGGTATTTTGTTCGCTTTGGCCGCAGAACTCAGTAGATCCCAATAATAGCCCCCCCAGGAATTTTTCCATCTGTTGGTTCTTGTAGTAACGGGTTCCGCCCAGGCTATAACCGCCCCCTGCCGCAAAGAGCGCGTTTTGTCAGGAACGATAAGATTTTCATCTATTTCTATTTTATTGCCCAGCCCGCCGCATTCCGGACAGGCGCCGAAAGGGGTATTGAAAGAAAAAAGCCTGGGCTCTATTTCGGGAATGCTTATCCCGCAGCCGACGCAGGCGTAATGTTCGCTGAAGACCGTCTCTTCTCCGGTTTTGCCGCCGGCTCCGGCAGGCGCGACAACGGCCATGCCTTGCGATTCTTTTAAAGCGATCTCCACCGAATCGGCCACTCTAGGACGCGCGCCGGAATTGATTTTTATCCTGTCGACGATTATCTCGATTGTGTGTTTTTTATATCTGTCCAGACGGATTTTTTCGTCAAGGGAATAGACTTTCCCGTCAGCCCTGACCCTTGTATAGCCGGCCTTTGCGAGCCTCGCGAAAAGTTCCTCGTATGTTCCAGTTCTTCCCTTGACCAGCGGCGATAAAATATGAACCATCGTCCCTTCCGGCAGCTTCATTATTTCGTCAATTATCTGCTGCGAGGACTGCGGAAGTATGGCTTTTTTGCATTTCGGACAGAGGGGAACGCCTACGCGCGCGAACAAAAGCCTGAGATAATCGTATATTTCCGTCACTGTTCCCACGGTGGAACGCGGATTGTGGGAAGGATTTCTCTGTTCTATGGATATAGCCGGAGAAAGACCTTCTATTATATCGACATCCGGTTTTTCCATAAGCTCCAGAAACTGTCTCGCGTATGCCGAAAGAGATTCGACATAGCGCCTCTGCCCTTCGGCGTAAATGGTGTCGAAAGCCAGCGATGATTTTCCCGAACCCGAAAGGCCGGTCACCACGACAAGCTTGTTTCTCGGAATGTCCAAATCTATATTTTTTAAATTATGCTGTCTTGCTCCGCGTATTTTTATTATATCCATTCTTTTTTGCCTTTGTATTTTAAAATCCGAAACGGCCGCATCCAAACGCCGGCGCGCGCAGCCGGAAAAAACTTAAAATTATTCTCCGGCGGATTTGGATTTAATATTTATTACGGTATCCTTCGCTTCGGGCAGGGCGAAAGGATAATCTGTATTGAAGTGCAGCCCCCTGCTTTCTTTTCTCATACGGGCCGAACGCACTATCATTTCGGTTATGAACGCTATATTGCGCACTTCGATTCTGTCAACGGTTAAAGGGGAATTCCAGAAATACTGGCCGATCTCGTCTTCAATAAGCGCTATCCTTTTTTCCGCTTTCGACAATCTTTCATCGGATCTTGAAATTCCGAGATAGTTCCAGGCGATTCTTCTTATTTCATTCCAGTCCTGCACAAAAACCGTAGATTCGCTTGAGGCGGACTGCGGATTGTTCATCTGCTTTATATTTACGTCAGCGTATTTTCCGCCGGGCAGAGACAGGGAATCTTCATATGCCCTGTGCGCGTAAACCAGGCTTTCAAGCAGGGAATTCGAAGCAAGCCTGTTGGCTCCGTGCAGACCGGTGCAGGAAGTCTCTCCTATGGCGTAAAGATTTTTGACGGTCGTTTTTCCGTTCTCGTCTACGGCGACCCCTCCGCAAAAATAATGGGCGGCTGGAACCACGGGAATCATATCTTTTGAAATATCCATTCCGTAACCCAGGCAAGTGGAATAAATATTGGGAAATCTTTTCACGAGATAATCCCTGTCTTTTGCCGTAATGTCAAGATAAACGAAATTGTCGCCGCTTGCTTTTAATTCGCTGTCTATCGCCCTTGCCACTATGTCTCTGGGGGCAAGCTCTTTAAGAGGATGATATTTTTCCATAAATTCATCGCCGTTCTTAAGCCTTAATATCCCGCCTTCTCCCCTTACCGCTTCGGAGATGAGAAAAGATTTGGCTTCGGGATTAAAAAGGCATGTCGGATGAAACTGTACGAATTCCATATTGGCTATATCGGCCCCCGCCCTGTAAGCCATTGCTATTCCGTCTCCGGTGGCTATGTCGGGATTGGATGTGTAAAGATAAGCTTTGCCCGCGCCTCCGCAGGCCAGAACGGTCGCTTTCGCTTCAAAAATCTCAACTTCCGACTTCTCGTTTTTAAACACATACGCGCCCCGGCACGCGCCCTTATCGTCAAGTATAAGATCCACGGCCGTATGCTCTTCATAAACTATTATATTCGGGGACCTGGAAATATTTTCTATCAAAGCCCTTTCAATTTCATTTCCGGTGCTGTCTCCCGCGTGAAGAATCCTTCTTTTGCTATGTCCGCCCTCAAGTCCCAGCTCGAATTCCGAATCGGAATAACTCTTTTTGGAAAACTTTACGCCCAGTTTGATAATCTCCTCAAGCCTGTCCGGTCCTTCTCTGACAACCATTTCAACGGCTTTTTTATTGCACAGACCCGCCCCGGCCACCATCGTATCGCGGATATGTTCTTCAAAAGAGTCGGATTTATCGCTAACGCAGGCGATTCCACCCTGGGCTTTACCGGTGGCGGAATCGAATAATTTTCTTTTGGTAATAAGAACGACATTTCCGTTTTGGCACGCTTTTAAAGCAAAACTCAGTCCGGCTATGCCGCTTCCTATAATGAGATAATCCGATTTAATCATTGTTGTTCATCTTTGCCCGAAAAATTAATTTCACGGCATTTTTTATAATCCCCGAAAAAGCATTTACCGGCTTTTCGTCTGTCCCGTTTAAGCCCGGAAACCGTAATTTCTCCGGTCTATTTGCAGTTTTCGGTCAATACACACTCCGACGCCGTCCCTTTGCCTGCAGGAAAACGCGTTCCCGGGTTTCGTCTTTATTTGCCGCAAAGCTTTTTAAGCAAAAAATCTCTTCCGGCTTTTTATTGTTTTTAAAGGAAAACGGAAGCGCGGCAAATTCCAGGAAATAAACGCTCCGCATAAGCGTAAAAAACAGCATCGCAGGCAAAAACGCCGTTTGCAAACCCCCTTCGGCGTTTCTCCGCCAATAGACCGCAAGATTTGTAAAATTTCACAAATACAAACAAGAAACACATAATGACAAAACCGCGCTCATGCATTCCCTGTCCCGCTGAAATTTTCAACGCATCCGTCCGGATAACGTTTCGGAAAATATCTCTTTGCCGAACCCGCAATGCCGCGTTTTTTTTATTTGACAAGCATTATATTGTCGATAAGGCGCGTCTTGCCTATCCATACCGCGACTGCGAGGACGGCTTTTTTCGCATTGATATTTAAAACGGATAAATTGTCATAATCCAATATCTCGGCATAATCCACCCTGCCCGCGGGAAGAGACGAAAGAGCCGTCCTGACTTTTTTTATTACCTGTACGGCGTTTTTATTTTTAAAATCGGTTTTTGCCTCTTTAAGTATTTTTGATATTCCGGCGGCAGCCTCTTTTTCTTCAGCGCTTAAATAAGAGTTCCTGCTTGACATGGCCAGACCGCTTTTTTCCCTTACGGCGGGACAGGGAACGATTTTAGTCCTGCAATTCAAATCTTTCGCCATCTTTTCTATTATCCGCAGCTGCTGAAAATCCTTCAAACCGAAATAAGCTCTTTCGGCAAATGTTATATTAAACAGCTTTGCGACTACGGTCGCGACGCCCCTGAAATGTCCCGGTCTGAACTTTCCGCACAAAACGTCCTGCATATCTTTGACTTCGATAAAAGTTTTATAACCGTCAGGAAACATTTCGGACGCCGAAGGGGCAAAGACATAATCGACATGATTTTTTCTGCAAACGGAAATATCCTGGCTTAAAACCCTGGGATATTTAAGATAGTCTTCACCCGGTCCGAACTGCGTCGGGTTAACAAAAACGGAAACGACGGTTATATCGTCGTGTTTTACGGATTTGTCTATAAGCGAGATATGTCCTTTATGCAAAGCGCCCATCGTCGGGACAAGCCCGATTTCTTCCCCTTCTCTAAAAAGCTTTAAGGCTATGCGCTGCATTTCGGAAGCTTTTCTGATTATTTTCATTTGTAAGAGTTCTCTTCTCTCGGGAATTGGCCGTTTCTGACTTCCTCGATATAATTTTTTACGGCTTCTTTGACAACAGCGCCGACATCGGCGTACTTTTTTACGAATTTGGGAGTAAAATCGGTAAACATTCCCAGCATATCGTCACTGACAAGCACCTGCCCGTCACAGTACTTTCCCGCTCCTATTCCTATGACCGGAACCGATAAAGACTGCGCCGCTTTTTTGCCGAGTTCTTCGGGAACGGCTTCCAAAACGATCATAAAAGCGCCCGCGTCTTCAAGTTTTTTTGCGTCTTCAAGCAGTTTTTGCCGCGCTTTTTCTTCCCGGGCCTGAACTTTATATCCGCCGAACTTATTTAAAGCCTGCGGAGTCAGCCCCAAATGCCCGACAACGGGAATTTTCGCATCCGTTACGGCTCTGACCGCATCGGCTATTTCCGCGCCGCCTTCCAATTTAACGGCCTGAGCGCCGCCTTCTTTAACAAGTCTCGCCGCATTGCGGACAGCCTCTTTGACGCTTATTTCATAAGACATAAACGGCATATCCGAAATAAGCAAAGCGCCGGCATTGCCTCTTTTGACAGCTTTTGTATGATAGATCATATCCTCCAGCGTTACGGGAAGAGTATTTTCATAGCCCAGCTTCACCGTGCCGAGAGAATCGCCCACGAGAAGAGCGTCTATATCCTGGGAAGACAATAATTTAGCCGTTACATAGTCGTAACAGGTAAGCATTGTTATCTTCCGCTTTTCAAGCTTCATTTGCAGCATAAGAGGAACGGTTTTCTTATTCATTCTCATTACCCGCCGTTAATATTTCTTATAATTTTAACCTTTTGATTTTTAAGTGTCAACTTTCTATCATCTAAAATCTGATTGATTTTTCTATTTGAAAGCGGAAATCTGCAATCAGGGGATATTTCCGACAAAGGAATAAGAACAAACAGCCTGCCGAGCATTTCTTTATGCGGTACCGTTAAATTTCCGTAATTTATGCGTCTGTTGCCCAGAAGCAAAATGTCTATGTCGATTATTCTCGGGCCGCGGCGTTTCGTTTTTTTTCTTCCCGCCAGTTTTTCAACCTGTTTTACAAAAGATAAAAGATCCCGGGGATTTAAGGACGCCGAAGCCTGCAGCGCGATATTATAAAAATTTCTTTGCTTTTCTCCTACCGCCGATGTTTCATAGAAAGACGAAATTTTTTCAATATTTAAAAAACCGCTGCTTTGCATAATTGAAAGAGCAGTAAAAATATTTTCTTTTCTGTCGCCTATATTCGAGCCCAAACTTAAAAACACTTTCATAATAAGAATTTTATTATTTTAGAACTCAAACTTCAAATGGAAAAAAGCGCGGATTTCGGCGGGAATTTTCTCAACAGGCGCTTTTGCAAAGTTCCCGAAAGTTTCAAACCGCATTATTAAGAACCGTATTTTCTAAAAAATGCCGGAAAACGGCATTGCCGCGGATTTCAGCCCGTTCCGGCCTTTCGGACGGCACGCCCGTCTCTCCGGCGACATCCGACGCCTTGCCGCAATGCGTGGGGAAGATGAGATTATCGCAGATTTCTTTATTTTTACCGCCCCGCCAACCGGGCGCTTTTTCAGGCAAAGACGGCAAATCATACCGCGGAAACTGCAAACGCGGAGATATCAAAACCAAATCCCTGCCGTCATTTACGCAATTTGCCCGGCAATCCCCGGTTCAGCCGTTTATTTGCAATCAGATGCGATGTTCCCGCCGTTAAGATGTGTTTTTTACATCGGAAAATCCGCGTCCTTAAAATATATTTTTCAAACCGTCCGTCGGAGCTTTACTCCTGCGTCCGGCATTTGCTCCCCTTTAATAAGGTTCAAGTATCCGCATCCGTTTGCCGGCCGCTCCGTGAAATTCCGATTTACAAATTTCGCCTCAAATAAATCATATCCGCCAATTGAACGCCGCATTCATAAACCGGATGTCCGTAGTTGTCTACGAAAAAATTTTTGACAATATGCGAACGGACGAATCCGCATTTTTCATAAAAAGGAACGGTTGACGGACTGTCTCCCGTTCCGGCTTGCAACGCTGAATATTCCCCTTTGTATTTTCCGACGATAAAATCGATTAAAGCTTTTCCGTATCCTTTCCTCCGGCAGTCCGACCGGACGGCAATATTTTTGATTTCAAGAATTTTATTGCCCGCGTCTATGACAACGCATTCCCCTTTAACCCCGTTGTCGTCTAAAACATACATTGTTCCGTCCGTAATATATTTGTCTATCATATCTTCCCGTTCGTCCGCCAATAACAACAGCGGCAAAAACTGCTTCTTGTTTTCCGCGATTTCTTTTATTTTCATCTATGCATTTTCTCTTCTAAAAAATCATATCATTCCGAAATTACCGATATTGCCGGCCTAAGACGACGTCAAACTCTGAATTTATATTCCGTCCGGATTTTATTATATTACTTATTACCCGTTTTTTTTGTTGCCGAATTTTACAAACGGCAGCCTTGTTTTCCGTAAATATGCCTTCAAACACTATGTCTTCTCTGATAAATCTTTTATCCCTTTTTTTCGCCCATGCACTTTCTGCCGAATAACAGTTTCTTTCTTCCGTTTTACAGCCGTTTGATTCCTTTTTCCGCGCTTATGATTTTCTTTCCCGTTTCCATACTTTCTTTTTCCGTTTTGAGCGGCAAAAAACAAAAAACCGTTTTTTAATTTACCTTTCTTGAATTGCCGTGTTCACGGTTTTTATTTAACCGCCTGTGCCGGATGAAGGAAATTTGTCATTTAATAAATTTAACCGCAAGCTTATAAACCTGATTTATTTTTTTGCCGTCCAGTTTCCAACCGGCTAATTCCGTTTTAATAAGCTCGGGATATTTTTTACTGATATCTCTTAAAGCATTCCCGATCGATTTTCTGACATATTCGCTGTTATCTTCTTTCAGAGCGGATAATCTTCCAACGGCTTCGTTAGGATTCTCTTTAAAATACGGCCTGTTTGTCCATACTCTTAAGCCCTCCGTCACCGCTCTCCTTGTATTAGGATTGCCGTTTCCCAGCCATTCGTCAATAACCGGAAGAGACCTTTCATAATTTGTTTTCTTGCAAAATTCATCAAAGGATTTTGCCAATACTTCTTGAACTCTCCAGTTATCATCTTTGGACACTTCATCCCTCATAAAACTTAAAATTTCTTCATCTTCCGACAAATAGCCGAATAGGAATACTCCATACATTCTTAATTGATATGTGTCAGACTGATAGGCCAAATACGCCAATTCTTTTGTATGTGAATTGTTATTGGATTCAAAATCCGCTGAAGCTCTTTTCTTTTCTTCCTTAAATCCGTTTAAGATTCGGGAGAATTCGTCTTCCAAATTTTTAATATACTTTTTCAAGCCCGTTTGCCTCATCAAATCCTGCTTTTTCTCTCTAAACGTTTGCCGATATTATATATTTTTAAGCTGCTTTTTCTGCCGCCTCATTTCCCGCTTGTTCTCAACACCGCCGTTCATTTTTATATTTACGATAAAGTTAAAGCCGATATCCGCCTGTTGTTTTCTGTCTTTTCGTTTTCTTGATCGCGCGGCTTTATGGGCGGCATCTTTTTCAATACATTCATTGAGCATAGGAAATGTCAAAGTTTCAAAAGCCGCATATTTCTTTATCGTTTTCAGAAACTTTGCGCCGTCGTTTTTGTTTTAAAGAAAGGGGCGGGTAATGAAAAAAAATCATTTCATAATTGAACAAAGCGCGATTTCAGAAAACTTTATAAACGGATAGGGCAAACTATCCGATGAAAAAATTAAAAGTACCGCAGACATCGCCGTCTCCGGCAAAATACCGGCAAAGTTTTCTTCATTTATAGTCCTGGTTTTATCGTTTAAACAAAAAAAACACGCCGCCTGTTTAAAAGCCGGCGCGTCATATTATCGTTGCATATATATTGTAAAAGCCGCCTTTAAAACCGTCTTTTTACACGGCCGCATCCGCGTTTTTCCGTTTTCCGCTGCGGCAATTCCGTAAAAGCCCGGGAAGAATAACCGGTTTTAATAAAAAAAAGCCGTTTCTTGTTTTTTTTATTTTTACGGACAAACTACGGCTTTTTTTGCCCGCCCGAAAGAGCGCGGTTTCTTATTCCGGCCGCCGCAATAACAATTTCCGGTAAAACATTTTGATAAAAGAACGGACAGCGCGGCATTTTAATTCACTATTTCAGTCCGAGAACGTCGTGCATATCATAAAGTCCGGGCTCTTTGCCGACTACCCATTTTGCCGCTCTTATCGCTCCGGCCCCAAAAGTGTTTCTTGACTGCGCCCTGTGAGTCAGCTCAAGACGCTCTCCCGTCCCGGCAAAATATACGGTATGCTCTCCGACTATATCGCCGCCTCTCACGGACATTACGCCTATTTCGTCTTTTTTTCTTTCTCCCATTATGGTTTTTCTGCCGTATACGCCGACTTCATTCATATTTTTGCCTATCGCCGCGGCGGCTATATCGGCAAGCTTCGCGCCTGTTCCGGAAGGGGAATCTTTTTTCTTATTGTGATGAATCTCCACGATTTCTATATCATAATCCGGTATCAGCGCGGCGACTTCCTTTACAAGTTTAAACAATATGTTTACTCCCACGGACATGTTCGGAGTAAAAACAACCGGAATTTCTTTTGCGGCTTCCGCTATTTTTTCTTTCTGTTCGGAAATAAAACCCGTGGTTCCGATAACAATAGGAACTTTGTATTTTTTTGCATATTCAAGATTTTTCAACGAGCTGTCAGGATTTGTAAAATCAATCAAAACTTCGGTTTCAGGCAAAACCGTTCCCAATGCGGAAACGGGAATAATCGCGGGCACGCCCGTACCTATGGCGGGGCTTGTTTCATACTCCACCGCCGCACAAACCTGAAGCGCTTCGTCATATCTGGACAAATCCAGTATGCACTGTCCCATTCTTCCGGCTGCTCCGCATACGGTAATTTTCATAGAAAACCTCCCAGCTTATTTTAAAAGACCGAAATCTTTCATAGCTTTTTCCAACTTTAATTTATTCGCTTCTTCCATTTCGCACATCGGAAGCCTTAACTCCAATGAACAAATTCCAAGCATAGACGCGGCAGTTTTTACAGGCACGGGATTGGTTTCGATAAACATCGCATTTACCAAAGGCAGCAGTCTGTAATGAATATTAACGGCTTCTTTTACGTTTCCGCCTTCAAAAGCTTTAACCAAAGAAACCACTTCCGCCGGCAAAATATTGGACAAAACGGATATTACCGCGCATCCTCCTACGGCAAGCAGAGGAAGAGTAAGAGCGTCATCCCCGGACATAAGATCGATACCCGGAGTTAAAGCTTTTATGGCGCTCATCTGTCCCAAAGAGCCGGAAGCCTCTTTAACTCCGACAATATTTTTGCAATCCTTACAAAGTTTTGCCACAGTAGCGGGTTCAATGTTTACCGAAGTTCTGCCGGCTATATTATAAAGCACCACGGGTATATTCACCGCGTCAGCCACCGCCTTAAAATGAAGATACAAGCCTTTTTGGGTAGGCTTATTATAATAAGGAGAAACCAGCAATGCCCCGTCACATCCGACTTTTTTTGCGAATTCGGTAAAATGTATTGCTTCATCGGTCGAATTTGATCCCGTTCCTGCAAGAACTTTCATTCTTCCATTTGACCGTTTCACGCAAAATTCAATAACGGCTTCATGCTCTTCATAAGACAAAGTCGGAGACTCTCCCGTAGTGCCGCAAGGGACAAGTCCGCTCACGCCGTTTTTATATTGGTTTTCTATTAAAGCGCCGAATGCGTCAAAATCAACTTTCCCGTCTTTAAAAGGCGTTATCAACGCCGTATAAACTCCAGAAAACATAAATCCCCCTGGGGGCAATGCCCCGGTATAAATTATATAGCTGCGCCGTATAAAGCTTTGCCGTTTTTATTCATGCAAAACAAAAATTGGAAATACATCCGCTTTTTCCCGCAGCCGTTTAAAACAAGCGGAACCTCCGCTATTTGTTTTTCAGCCAATCCGGTTAAACTTTTGGCGAAACGTTGACTTCCTTGATTACGGCGGAACCGCAATTTCTTCCGCCGCGGCAAAAACGCCCGTAATACGCTTGCAGCCGATACATATAAAAGAGCTCTTTGTCTTGCAGTTTAAACTCAATTGACGCCGGTTGTCGTGCGTTATTTTAAAAAGCCGCTGTTTATTTTTTCAAGCCGCTATTCTAATTCTAAAAACAGCGAAACGCAATATGCCCGTACGGCGCCGCCGTATTCCCGGCCGTTTTGCGTCTCGTCCCAATATTATCCAAATACGTCCGGACGCGGCCGTTTTGCGTCATTTGCAAATCCGGGAATCATTTTAAGCCGTCCGATAAAAAATTCTGTTTTGCACGAAAAATATTTAAATATTTATTATCATTTTACCATTTTACAGGCAGCTTTCTATGTTTATTAAGGCATTTTCCGTCTGCCGCGCCGCTTTAATGATAGATTTTGATATTCATATTCACGGCGGCAGCCGGAAGCTTAAAATAAAAGCCCTCTAAAAACATTCCCGCCGCTTTTTTCCGACTATCCGGCAGACACATATCGCGCCTTTATTTAAGAATTTCCAGCGCCTTTTTCGCCGGCTTTTTCCTGCCGGAACGCTTTATCCGTTAACTTGCAATCCGTGATAAACTATTAACGGAACATTCCTGCATTTCTCCGGAAGGCTTTGTAAAATTTCCGTTTTACGGCGGACTTAAACCTCGTTTAACAGCAAATCTTTATATGTTCCTCTTTTTCTTATAACTTTCATCTTTTTTCCGTCAACTAAAATTTCGGGCAAAAGAGGCCTTGAATTATATTGCGAAGACATAGAACTGCCGTAAGCGCCGGCACATTTTACAAGCAAAAGCTCTCCCTGTTTCAATTCCGGAAGCATTCTGTCTTTGCCCATAAAATCACCGCTTTCGCATACGGGTCCTACGACATCGGTTTCGGCTTTCGCGGCGCCGCTTTTTCTGACAGGGACGATATCGTGATAAGCGCCGTAAAGAGTGGGCCTTATAAGATCATTCATCGCCGCATCCGTTATAAGAAAACTTTTATCTCCGGATATCTTCCTGTAGATAACTTTCGCAAGTAAATGACCGGCGTCCGCGACTACGGAGCGCCCGGGTTCAAAAATAAATTTTTTATCTTTGCCGAAAATCCTGAAAATTCCGCTCATAAGCTCTTTTTTTGAAGGCGCTTTTTCTTTGCCGCCGTAAGCTATGCCAAGGCCGCCGCCGCAGTTTACATACTCGATTTTTACGCCTGCCTTTTCAAGACGGTCAACAAGTTTTTTTATTTTTTCAGCGGCGAGGATAAAGGGCTCCGTTTTAAGTATCTGCGAACCTATATGACTGTGCACTCCCACGGGCCGGATATTTTTCATTTTTGAGGCTATAAGATAAGCTTCTAAAGCTTCTTCGTACGGAATCCCGAATTTTGTGCCTTTTTTCCCGGTAACTACATAGGAATGGGTGTCGGGATCAACATTGGGGTTTATCCTTAAAGCGATATTCGCCTTTACCCGCAGCCTGCCGGCGATTTTATTTACGGCTTCAAGTTCTTCGTAAGACTCGACATTGAACATAAAAATCCCGCTTTTAAGAGCATAGCGAATCTCTTCCGCGGTTTTTCCGGCTCCGGCGTAAACTATTTTCGAAGCTTCAAAACCCGCGTTCAGACATCTGTAAATCTCGCCTCCCGAAACAGTGTCCGCTCCGCCTCCAAGACGCGCGATAAGCTTTAAAATCTGTCCGTTCGAATTGGTTTTGCAGGCAAAACAAATTAAACCGCGGTACGGTTTTAAAGCTTTCCGGTAGGATTCGAAATTGTCTATTATCCGCTTTTTTGAATATACATAAGCCGCCGTTCCGTACTTTTCGGCTATTAAAGACAAAGGAACCTGCTCTATATAAAGCTCGTTTTTACTGAATTTAAGCATTATTTATCCTTTTTTCCGCTCCGCCCGCAAACATATCCGGACATTTGTTTATGATACAAAATAGAGTCTGTTTATGTCAAAAAAACGCATTGTACGGCTCAGCGGATTTTACTTTTATTTAAAAATGCCGCCATTTTCTCAGCCTGCCTTTTTACAAAAGGGGTTTTAGACTTCAAAACGGCGCTTGAAGCATATCTTCGGGCTTCATAAATTTTCCCTTTTTTATAAGCTATCCTGGCAGACATAATATCGGCCGCCGCGGTATATGAATTTATGGTATTCGCTTTCTTAAGCATTTCTTGCGCTTTATCAATATCGTCTTTCTCAAGATATACCGCCGAAAGATAAATATATGATGAAAAATTCGAAGCATCAAGGTTTACCGACCTGAGAAGCATTTTTTCCGCCTTATCGAAATCCCCACTGTCCAAAAGCAAAAGCCCAGACAAAAAATACATTTCGGACGAAGGGCTGACGTTTATAAACTCCTGCGTAAGTTTGAGCGCTTTATCCGTATTGCTTAAGCTTCTGTAGCAAAAGGCCATCGCCGTTATCATGTCTTTGTCGTAATACGAAGAATTCACGCCTTCATAATAGCTTAAAGCTTTGGAATATTTTTTCTGTTTGTAATATATGTCTCCGAGCTTTTTCTTGGCATAGTCGGAATTTTTATCGGAAGACAGAATATCCAGAAAACTCTGCTCCGCCAGCCCGTACAAATTGCTTTCAAGCAGGATGTCTCCTATTTTGCGTCTTATTTCATTGTCGTTTTTATACAGTAGAAGAGCGTTTTTATAATATTCAAGCCCTTTATTATAAGACTTTTTCGCCGCTTCCGCGTCTCCCAGTTTAACATAATAACGGGCTTTCTTTTTCTTCGGAGGATTTTCCTCCAGAAGTTTATTGTATATCTGCGCGGCAGCTTCATAATCCCCTTTTGCAAACAATGCGTCAGCCGATTTCTCATAAAGCCGCTCTTTTTCTTTTCCGCTTTTCGCCCCGCCGGCGTTAAAAGACATTCCCTGCTCCGAAAGCACCTCAGCCTGTCCGCCGACGCCGGTTCCGGGCACGCTTGCGGCGCAAGAAAAAAACAAACAGGCAAAAAGCAATAATGGTATGGACACAGCCGTTTTATTCAAAGAAAAAACTCTCCTCCGTATTGTCTATAATGGTTGTTTTTATATTTTTTAAAGATTCTTTCGCCGCAGAAAAGCCTTTTTCTATCGTCTGATAGGCGTGAGAAAGATCAGCGGCCGACATTTCGCCTACTTCCGGACGTATAAGAATGTCCGCCGCGGCGATATTTTCCGTATCAAGAACCTTGCCTTGGATATAAATGGCCTGCATGAAAGTGGCAAACACATTATTGGTGGCGTTTTTGGTTATGTCTGCCGATACCTGAACGGCTATGATTACGTCAGGGTCAAACAGTTTTGCGACCGCGACGGGAATATTTTCCGCAAGACCGCCGTCGACAAGATATCTCTGCCTGTATTCCACGGGTTTGAAAAATCCGGGAAGGGTAGAGCTTGCCCTCGCCGCAAAAGCCACGCTTCCTTCCCTTAAAAGTATTCTTTCCCCCGTATTTAAGTCCGTAGCCACGCACACAAGAGGAATTTTGAGTTCGTCAAAACGCAAATCCCCGATATTTTTTTTCAGAAAATTTTCTACCTGCGCGTTGGAGAGAAGTTCTTCCGACAAAAGCATTGATATTATGGAAGGGGCGCTGAAATTGGAAACCGATTTCCAGTTTATATTTTTGGCAAGTTCTTCCACTTTATCCAAAGATATTCCGGCGCAGTAAAATGCGCCCGCTATTGAGCCTATGCTTGTGCCTATAACCAAATCTACAGGCACTTTTTCTTTCTCTAAAACCTTAAACACCCCTATATGGGCAAAACCTCTCGCCCCCCCTCCGCCCAGCACCAAAGCCACTCCGGGGCGTTTTTGTTTGGGAAGATTTATGACTTTATGCCAAAACACGTTCACTATAAACTCTTCTTCATCAAACTCGGACGGAGAAAAAGCGAATGCATTAAAAGAGAAAAAAAACAATGATAAGAGTATGAAAGTTATTTTTTCCATTTGCCGGGATTAAGAGATATTCTAATAGGAGTCAAGCTGCATTCCTACGGCAAGCTCCAAAGCATAGTAACTGTTATTGAGATTATATATTATATCCAGCTCGGTTTCCGTATAAGATTTTTTTTCGTCATTTTCCTGCGCAATGCCGGATTTATAAAAGCACTCTTTCCAAAAATTGTATTCCATAAGAGCCTTTTTTACCTGTAGTTTTATCTCCTCTTCTATTTTAGACCTTTTAAGAGTCGCTTCTCTCGCCTTTATTTTTCCCTGCCTGACCCTGGCAAAGCTTCCGCCTCCGTCAAAGATAGGCAAATTCGCGTTAATCGAAACATACCAGCTGCTGGCGTCGCCTATTACCCTGTCTCCCAGCCATTCCTGCCCCGCGCCGACGGATATGGTCGGGAAACGCTGCATGGAAAGAAGATTTACCATAAGCCCGTCAATGGATTCCTTATTCTGCGTGGTCTGCATCTCCGGTCTGAACTGATAAGCCCACAGCATGCACTGGTTCAGGTCAAACTTTTTGATTTTGGGAACAAGCCTGCCTTCAATCATAACTATAGCGTCAATTTCAAGCCCTATGGCGCCCAATAAGTTAAGTTTTTCCTTTTCATAGCTGAATTTAAGAAGATCCGCTTTTTGCTGCAGTTCATATGCGGCGGCCGTATTTCTGTTTTTAAGAGAAGCAAGCTTTCCCGCGGCCAGCCCGTATTTTTCTTTATGCAGCAGACATGTGTTAAAGGTGGTTTTTACTTTATTTATAATATTGTTTTTTACCGCATTCAATTCATTTCTGACCTTGTTCATATTCATCTCGGCGAGCTTGTTTGTCGTTTTGATCCTTCCGCCGGCGTAAATGCTTTGGCGCACAGAAAGCCGGGTGGAAAAATAAATATCTTTATTTCCCTCGGGCAGATACACGGGAGACGGGGACAACTGTCCCGGAAGCATCAGAGCTTCCATATTATTAAAACGGGATGCGTTGAGGTTTAAGTCTATGTCGGGAAAATAAAGCGATTTTGATTCTTTTATCCGCTGGTTGGCAAAATCAACGTTTTGCGAATGAATCAAAATATCATGGTTGATATTTAAAGCCGTCTGCACGCTGAGTTCTTCGGTAAGTATTTTTTCATAGCCGGCCGCCCGCGCCTGCGCGCAGAAAAAAAATAAAACAAACAGAAAAAAAATCCTTTTCATTCGGCCTTCCCTCTAAGAATGCTTTTCATCAGGCGTATCTGCCTGCCGACCGACTTTCTTGAAGCGCAGCCGTAAGAAATCTTCATTTCCGATATATTTTTCAAATCGATGTATTTGTATATATCGGCTTTAAAAACAGGCTGTTTCTTCGGATAAAATTTATTATATTCATCCAAAGCAAGCCCGGAAAGCGTTTTTGATTTTTTTATACAGTATGAAACGATATTTTTGACAATGCCGTGCGCTTCCCTGAAAGGAACGCCTTTTCTTGCGAGATAGTCGGCTATTTCAGTAGCCGCCATAAATCCTTTTTCAGCACTGCGCTCCGTGTTTTGTTGTATGAATTTAAGGCTCGTGGCCATTTCATTAATGACTTCAAGGCACATTTTAACATTATCGGCCGCGTCAAAAACGGGCGGTTTGTCTTCCTGGAGATCCCTGTTGTAGGCAAGAGGAAGAGATTTTACTATGGTCAGCATAGCCATAAGGCTGCCGAATATCCTTCCAGATTTTCCCCTGATGACCTCCGCGCAGTCGGGGTTTCTTTTCTGCGGCATTATGGAAGAGCCCGATGTAAACTTATCCGCAATTGTTATATAGGCGAACTCGGGATTCATCCACAGAATTATTTCTTCGCAAAATCTCGTCAGATGCATGGCGACCGCCGACATGCAGAAAACGAATTCTACCGCAAAATCCCTGTCGCTTACTCCGTCCAGCGAATTTTCGCTTATTCCGTCAAAACCCAGAAGTTTCGCCGCATAAAGCCTGTCTATTTTAAAAGACGTTCCCGCAAGAGCGGCGCTTCCAAGCGGAGAAATATTTATTCTTTTCCTGCAATCCGACAGTCTTTCCTTGTCTCTGTGCATCATCCAGGCGTAGGCCATAAGATGATGGGAAGCCAAAACGGGCTGCGCCGGCTGCAAATGCGTAAATCCCGGCATAATAATATCGATGTTTTCTTCCGATTTTTTAACAAGCACGCGCTGGAACTCTTCTATAAGCCCGATGCATTCGTCGGTTTCCTTTCTCAGATAAAGCCTGAGATCGGTCGCCACCTGATCATTGCGGCTTCTGGCGGTATGCATTTTTCCGCCCAAAGGCCCGATCCTTTTTATAAGCTCTTTTTCAACGGCAAAATGGATATCCTCCTGTTTGGGAAGTTTCCATCCTTTTTTTATATCGCGAAGAATCGACTCAAGCCCCGAAATGATCCTGCCGCCTTCGGCCCGCTTTAATATGCCGCTTTTTACAAGCATGCGCACATGAGCCAGGGAGCCCGTAATATCCGCTTCGGCAAGCCTGCCGTCAAAAGAAAAAGACCCGATAAACTGTTCAAAATCAAAATTCTTCATAATTTTCTCCGAACATATGTTTACAGTTTACAAAATAATGCGCTTTTATCAAAGTTTTCCGCCGTTGATCCGGTTTTCAGCGGAGCAAATCCGGGTAAATTTCAAGCAGTCCGGACATTTTGCCGGATAAAAGCATATTTTTCTCCGGCAAAGTAAATTAACGCGGGGCAAAAAACGGACTTTTGCCGAAAAAAATACGATTTTATAACCGCGCGGGCCTTTTAGGTTTTTTATTGCCGGACAAAAAAACGCTTCTGCGTATATGCACCGGCATATTCACCGCCCTCTTGCGCGAAAACAGTTTAACAAATAAAAAATTTTTCGGATTTATAAAAACCCTGACAGCCCGCGACGGAAACATAAAAAAACGCCATACCCGCAACCGCGGGCGGCTGCAGGTATGTGAAAAAGAGAGAAAACAAGCCGCAAACCCGCTATAAAGCCTGCCGGCGGCGCGGCGGCGGCAAACGGCGCGGACGGTTTCTCTTTTATAATAAACAAGTTATATACGAAAACCGGATCGGAAATCTGTAGCATTCATATGCGGTTTTTTTACCCGCATTAAAAACCGCGCGCGGCGTTCTACTTTCTTTTTTTTCTCATAACAGCCTGGACTTTCGCCGGAAGCCCGAAAAGATTTATGAATCCTTCGGCGTCTTTCTGATTATAAACTTCATCTTTGCCGAAAGTAGCAAGCTTTTCGGAATACAGGGAATACTTCGCCTCTCTCGCGGCCGGGATTATATTGCCTTTATAAAGTTTCAGTTTGACCGAGCCGGTCACGTATCTTTGCGTGTCTTCCACAAAAGCAAGAAGAGATTCCATCAGAGGAGAAAACCATTGTCCGTAATACGCCAGTTCGGCGAATTTATGGGAAAGCTGCTGTTTATAATGCAATGTGTCGCGGTCGAGGGCAAGCGACTCCAGCTCCTGATGAGCCGCATACAAAACGGCGGCCGCGGGCGCTTCATAAACGCCTCTCGATTTCATCCCCACAAGCCTGTTTTCTATCATATCGGTTCTTCCGATTCCGTTGGCTCCCGCTATATTATTAAGTTTCGTGACAAGTTCGACCGGCGCCATTTTTTTTCCGTTGACGGAAACCGGATTTCCTTTTTCAAAACCTATCGTAAGATACAGCGCCTTATCCGGCGCTTTCAACGGAGAAACGGTCATTTGAAACATAGATTCGTCATATTCGCTGTCCATCTCTTCCAAGATGCCGCCTTCATAAGAAACATGCCAGAGATTCGCGTCCGAAGAATAAGGTTTTTCTTTGGTAACGGGAACGGGAATTCCTCTTTTTTTCGCATAATCTATCGCGTCTTCCCTTGAACGGATATTCCATTGTCTCCACGGAGCTATTATTTTGACGTTCGGAATAAGCGATTTGAAAGCAAGCTCAAATCTTACCTGATCGTTTCCTTTCCCCGTGGAACCGTGGCAGACCGCGTCCGCGTTTTCCTTTTTTACTATCTCCGCGATCTTCTTTGCTATTACAGGCCTTGCGAGGGAAGTGCCTAGATAATACTTATTCTCATACAAAGCGTCGGCTTTGACCGCGGGATAAATATATTGCGTCACGAATTCTTTTTTTGCGTCGATTATGTATGACTTTGAAGCTCCGGTTTTTTTCGCTTTTTCATTAAGCCCTTTCAGTTCTTTTCCCTGCCCTACGTCCACGCAGCATGCGATAACTTCGCATTTGTAAGTCTCTTTTATCCACGAAAGAATAATGGATGTATCCAATCCGCCGGAATAAGCCACCACCGCTTTTTTAATTTCCGCCATTTGCGAACTCCTTAAAATATATTTTTGCGCCCTTTACTTTCCGTAAACCGTATTTTCCAGACAACGCTTTTGCGGTCCGCGCGGCAAAAAACATGCCGGTTTCGCCTGCGATAAAAAATGTCAGAAAATTCATAACCTAAAAAGCGAAGTGTTCAAAAGCTTCGTCCAAAATCTTTACGGCCGCGTCTATGTCTTGTTTGTTTATTATCAGCGGAGGCAAAAACCTCAAAACGGTTTCATGAGTGCAGTTTATTATAAGCCCCCTGCCCAGACAGTAATCCACTATTTCCCTGCCGCAAACACCGAGCGCAAGCCCGGTCATCAGCCCCATTCCCCTCACTTGTTTTATAACGGGATATTTCTTCTTCAGCGTTTCCAGTTTTCCGTTAAGATATTTCGCCGACGCCGCAACTTTTTTCAGAAAATTTCCGTCGATTATTTTAAGAACCGCCAGGGCCGCGGCGCAGGAAACCGGATTTCCCCCGAAAGTCGAGCCGTGGTCGCCGTAAGTAAAAACTTGCGCATATTTTTCAGAGGCTATGGTCGCGCCTATGGGAAGACCGTTGGCAAGAGACTTCGCAAGCGTCACTATATCCGGTTTTATCCCGTAATTTTCAAATGCGTAAAACTTTCCCGTACGCCCCATGCCGCATTGTATCTCGTCGAAAATGAGAATAAGCTTTTCTTTATCGCACAAATCTCTGAGTTCCTTCATAAACTTTTTATCCGCCGTAAAAAGTCCTCCCTCGCCCTGTATCGGCTCTATAATTACGGCCGCGGTTCTCTCGTTTATAAGTTTTTTTACGGAAGAGATATCGTTCATTTCGGCAAAAACAAACTTTTCCGGAAGAGGTTTAAGATATTCGTGGAATTTTTTCTGTCCCGTCGCCGACAGCGTCATCACCGTCCTTCCGTGAAAAGAATTATTGAAAGCTATTATTTCATAACGGTTGCCTTTTTCGGAAGGGTTCATAAACCCCCATTTTCTCGCGAGTTTCACGGCGCATTCGTTTGCTTCGGCTCCGGAATTGGAAATAAAAACTTTTCCGCCGGCAAAAGTTCTCTTGACCAGTTCCGCTCCGAGTTCAATCTGGGGAGAGGCGTAATATAGGTTTGAAACATGCGCGTACAAGCCAAGCTGCTTTTTAGCCGCCTTGACGACCGCGTCATTGCAGTGTCCCAGATTGCATACGCTGATTCCGGCGAAAAAATCCAGATATTTTTTTCCCTGTTGGTCCCAAATAAACTGTTTTTTCGCTTTCTTTACCGAAAGCCCGCTGCGTTTATACGTATGCATAAAAAACTTATTTTCTTTTTGTTTTATGTTCATCTTAATCAACCTCTCAGGCGGCGAACGAAACATTCTGCGGCATTCGCTGCGCCGTATTATGATTGCGTAACGCGCATATATTTTGCGCAATTAATGTTAAAAAACATACTGCCAGAACGTAAAAACGCGGTTTACAAAAACGACAAACGGGCTTTAAAAAAAACCTTTGAAAGATTTTAACGCCGTTTTTTTTAACAGATCCGCATCTGTTTCACGGATACCGGCGAAATTTCGCGATTCCGGTCTTTAACGCGCCCTTACGACGGTTCCGCCGATTTTTTTAATCCCTTTCATTCCGTCGGCTATCCAGACTTCTTTTACTCCCTTTTTTACCGAATCCGCGCATCCTTTTATTTTGGGTATCATTCCTCCTGTAACAGTTCCGTCTTTTATCAGCAAAGCAATATCTTTTATTTTTATCTCTTTTACGGTTTTTTTATTCTTATCAAGCACGCCCGCGACATCGGTAAGAAAAACTAGTTTCCCGGCCTTAAAAGAAACAGCTATGGCCGTTGCGAGCGTATCGGCGTTAACGTTTACGGGCGAACCTTTTTT
The DNA here is from genome assembly GCA_938040055.1 of uncultured Endomicrobiia bacterium. Lineage (GTDB taxonomy): Bacteria > Elusimicrobiota > Endomicrobiia > Endomicrobiales > Endomicrobiaceae > Endomicrobium_B. The sequence continues at coordinate 2,482 of CALHWY010000028.1, read as the reverse complement.
ATCGGCCGCTATGGAAGCGACCACGGGCATAAAACCCGAATTGACGAGAACTTCGAGAAGTTTTTTATTGACTTTTACCGGTTTTCCGACCATGCCCAGACTTTTTATCCGTTCACAGACGACGCTGTTGCCGTCTTTGCCGGAAATGCCTACGGCGCTTATTCCGTTTTTTATCAGCCCTGTCGTAAGAACCCTGTTGACTTTGCCGCTTAAAGCCATTTCCACGACTTCAAGAGCGCGGGCGTCGGTAAACCTGAGCCCGTTGACAAACCTGCTTGTGATAGAGAATTTCTCTAAAAGCAGATTTATTTCAGGCCCGCCTCCGTGCACCAATATGACGTTTTCTTTCCGCGAGATGCCGGCAAGCTCTTTGAGAAATTTTTTAAGGGCTGCCGGATTTTTAGTCAGACTTCCTCCGAATTTTACCACCGTTAACGGTTTCATTTCTCTTCCTCGTCTTTATAATTGCAATATCTGCATTTAAACCTGAAATCGCAGCCGGGGCATTTTTCCGTATCAGGTTCGAAATCCTCAGACATTATTTTAGCCGCGGTTTCCAAAGCGAGTTCTATGCCCGCCTCTATTTGCTCCGGAGAGCGTTTTGTGTATATTTTGCTGTTGCAGGACAGAAAATATACGGATATTTTGTCAGGATTAAAACCGAATATATTTTTGCAGGCATAAGCGTAAAAAGTAAGCTGAAGATCTTTATCCACACGTTCCTGTTCCCAGATTCTGGCGTGGGTCTTATAATCCATTATCTCTTTTTGCCCGCCGGGATATTCGTCTATTCTGTCGATAATCCCGACAAATCTGTATTTGCCTATATTGGCTTCAAAAGATTTTTCGGTATAAAGGATCTTCGCGTCCGAGACGGCAAAAGAGCGGAAATAATTTTCAAGCATATTTTTTCCGCGGATATAATATTCAAAACTCTGCCGGGGGCTTATAAATCCTTTATTCTCCCAGGAATCGTCATAAGATTCCATCAATCCGGAAAGATCATTCCCGCCCCCGGAATGATAACGCTCCAAAGCCTTATGGATTATCTGTCCGAAAGTTATGTCGGCATTAACCGGAATATACAGGTTGTCGATATACACAAGCTTGTACTTATAAGGACAAAAAAGATAAGCGTTTATTCTGGAATAGCTTATTTTAAAATCTTCTCTGGACATTTTTGCTGTATTTACTTTTTACTTTCCGACTTATAAAAAAACACTTCAGTGTCCCCGTATTTTTCAACGCGCAGCATCCGCAAACCCGAAACCCTGCCAACCGGTTCCTTAACGTGTTTTTGAGCTATAAGAACGGAATCTTTCTTTAATATTCCGTATTCGACGATATTTTTAAGAGCGGGATAAGTAAGAGACAAAGGCCTTTTTCCTTTGTCGACATAAGGAGGACCCATAAAAACTATGTCATATTTGCCGGCCAGCCGTTCAAACTGGGTTATCACATTACATTTTACTATGCAGGCTTTGTCATTATATCCGAGCATATTCACGTTATATTTTATAAGTTTCAAAGAGACATCGCTCATCTCCGCAAAAACGCACTTTCCCGCGCCCCTTGAAAGAGCCTCTATGCCCACAGAGCCTACTCCCGCGAACAAATCCAGAAAATCGCATCCGGGAACTTTCAGTTTTATAATGTCAAAAACCGACTTTTTCATTCTGCCCAGCATCGGACGTATAGACAAGTCGTCCTGCGGCAGAGTCCTGAGAATTCTTCCGCGCGCCTCTCCGGACAAAACTTTTAATGTCACTTATTATTCTCCGAAAACCTGCACAAATACTTTTCTGCTTCTCGGTCTGTTATCAAAATCGACTAAGATTATCTGCTGCCATGTACCCAGCAATAAAGATTTTGACGTTATTGGAATAGTTTTTGATGTGCCTACCAGCGATGAGCGTATGTGAGAAAAACCGTTTCCGTCATGCCATTTTTCATCATGCCCGTAAACGCCTTTTTCTGGAGCGATTGTTTCAAGGACTTTTCGGAAATCCGATATCAGCCCCGGCTCGAATTCAAGAGTAGTTATGCCGGAAGTGGAACTTGAAACGCTTACGGTAACAAGCCCGTTTTGCACTCCGGAACGCGCCACTATTCTTTTGACATCGTCCGTGATATCAGAAATATCGGTATAACCTTTCGTTTCGCGGTTAACATACTCCGAGTAAATCATGATTTTGTCCTTATATAATTAAAGCGGTGATTTATTTTGTGGAGCTAAGGGGGATTGAACCCCTGACCTCTTGCATGCCATGCAAGCGCTCTCCCAGCTGAGCTATAGCCCCGTTCCAATAATATTTATTTTTTCAAAAATCCTGTCAGGGGCAAGCCCCTGTTCCCGGGCGCTCACAGGCCGACTTAACTTCCTCGCGCCCGCTCGTGACATGTCCTCGTTATTCCTCGGACACTCGCCCTCTTGCATGCCATGCAAGCGCTCTCCCAGCTGAGCTATAGCCCCGTTCCAATA
>CALHWY010000027.1 GCA_938040055.1 uncultured Endomicrobiia bacterium | reverse complement strand
ATATCGTAACTATGTCCCCTTTCTCCAAATTCCTGAACTTCAAACTCTCGCCAAAGCGCAATACCCGGTGATGAGGACGGTATCCGGCATCATCATCCGCGGTTTTTACAAATATGCCGTAAAAGCCGCGTTCTTTTGCGTAAAAAGAGACGGTCTTTTTCAAGGGATCTTGCGATTGCGGCAAATTGATATTTTCCCATTTATTGCCGTTTAAATATTTAACTGTAAAATGACCGTCATTAGATGAACCGTAATACAGGGTAATACGCGCGTTTTGCCGTAAAGGATAGGCAGAATCGAATTCATAGAGTTTTACAAGACCCGTTTTGTCTCCTGCGAAAGCATTCATATCGGACTCCGAAAGCTTTATTAAACAATCCGCAGAAAAACTGTTCGGATTAAAAACCGCTTCGGAATATCCGTACCGCTGGTCTCCATTATCCAAAATCATCTTTCCGCCGGCCGCCGTGATAACTTTTTTGCTATGATCGGTAACGGGCGCATGTATCCATTCATTTGCATTATAAGGATAATATTTCGGATCGGCAGGATTATTATTTTCGATGAATACAAACCTGTAAGAAAATTCCGACGCGGATGACGGAAGCGTAAACTTGGCGCTTACAAAAGGCGTACGCACTTCTTCCAGAGGCAAAAACGCCGCCGTGGTGGTATCATTGTTTATATAATATTCAATCTTCGCGTCAGTAACCGCCGCGCTCTCATAGCTTCCGACAGCCACAAAATTAGGCTCATGCCCGTAAGGAGAAATTCTCTGAATATGTCTGTGGTTTACGTAAATATTTTTTGCAAATCTGACAAAAGCTTTTCTTTTGAGAGTTTTTTCGCCCGGATAAGAAGCAAAAGAAAAAACCGAAGCCAAAAACAGCCCGCAAAACGATAATAATGAGAATGTTAAAAATTTTTTATTCATAGAATAACTCTATTACTATAGAATTCGTCTTATACTCCATGGGAGTTACGGCCAAACCGAAATCAGCCCCGAAATAAATTCTTGGCTTTATCATATGTTCATACATTGAACCTGCAGACATTCCGAAATAATTTATATCTCCGGAAGCCGCATGAAAACCCCGCCTGTCCCATACTCTTAAGTAGTCGGCAAGATTTTGAACATCAGGATCTCCCAATCCGAACATCGCTTCGTCTTTCATAACAAACCAGCAGTAAAAAGAGGCAGCTCCGATATCGCCTGCTTCAAACGCGCCCTGATCAAAAAGCCCGCCTGAATTAAAACCTATTTTCAAAGTCTTATCAAAATCGCTTCCGCCCGGAGCATTGCTTCCCGAATAGGGCAAAACTTTGTCCGTTATGCGCCAGCATACCGGAAGCATTTTTGAAGTATCGGAAGAAGCCACCAAACCCGAACCCATACCGGAAGTCATAATGCCGGTATATTGCGGGACAGCCGAAGCATCGGTATTTGTAGTATAAATTTGTATGCCCCAGCTGTTATCATCGGGCACGGAAGAATTTCTCGGGTAAATATCCAAATCCAATTCAATATATTGTTCCGCGGCTTGCCATCTTTTGCCCGCGGAGCCGCTGTCCCATGAAATGCCGGAAGCGACGGTATCCGAACCTATATTTTTTAAAGCCGCGGTAAAAGAACCTGTTCCGGGAGTTCTCTGCCAGACTATGCAGTCAATGTCGATATCGGCATTAATATTATCGGTAAGCATAAGAAATACGTTTTTTATTTGATTGAGATTAGCGCCCAAAGAATTTAGATTTATTACGATTCTCTGCCATGTACCATCGGCCCTGAAGCCAAGGCTGCCGAGAGTAGCGACCCTGTTGCCGTTATTATTGCCGCTATTGCTGTCTGTCACTCCGACTTTATACAGAAGAGAAGCGGATTTTGACGATCTTGCCCAAAATTCTATCGTTCCTCCGGCATAATAACTCATATTCCTGTAAGCGGCAACGTTCTGTGAAGAAGTGAAAGTGACCGCCATTCCGCTCCATCCGCTCATCCCGGAAGATGTTACCCGCCAGAACCAGCTTCCGTCTTTTGAGCCCAAAGGAGAACCGTACTTTAAAGAAACCACGGATATGGAATTGTTTCCTCCCCTCCATGTAAACATCTGGGTATTGTCTACAGAGCCCGGAGACCATGAATAACCGTCCATCTTTACACCGTTAAAATTTTCGGAGAAGACGGAATAAACATTCCTTACGCCCAGATTATCGGCGGCAAAAACGCCGGACACAAACACAGCCGAAGCCGAGAGAATGATAAAAATAAAATTTTTGAAAGTTTTCATTTTTATAAAGCGGCATCTCCGTATTTATTTACTCTCATGCGAATACTTTTTTCAACGGTCTTTCCCAAAGCGTTCAAAGAAATATTCAAAGTATATACGCCCTTCGGAACGGCGTCGATTAACTCTGAAAATTTCCTGGTCAGATCCGGATAGACCGGACTAAGATCGTTTATCATTCTTTCCGAAACAATATTTTTGCCTTTTATTATTTTCATGCCGCCGTTAAGCCTTAAGTGCACGTTCCCCTCATTTTTGACCGTAAAATTAACCGCAATATTGTTATTTTCCTTTTTCACTTCTATTTTTTCTATGTCAAAAGATATGTTCTGGGTGCCGTCAATAGTCATGTATACGGGCACGCTTGTCATCAGGTTTATGCCTTCATAATCGGGGGATTTCACGGTAAAAGATATCATTGCCGAAAGAGAGCCGCTAAGATTGCCGGATTTTACGGTATAGTCTATCTTTTTGGCTTCCCCCGGCTCTAGATATACGCAAGAATAAGGAACAAAAAGCCAGCTGTTTACCGGAATATCCCTGTTTTCCCGTGAATTATTCCAGTTTTTTATGCTTATCTCAACTTTCACAGGTTTATCAAATCCGTTCGTCACCGTATAAGATGAATCATGCTCGGAGTTTTTTTCAATGATTACTTCGCTCCTTGCGGGATTTATGATCAAACCCGCAAAAGCATTTGAAAACGTTAATAGTAAAAACAAAATTAATATTTTTCTCATAAAAATTTTAAAAAGGCAGAGGGCTGTTTAACCCTCTGCCTTAGCTGCTTTTATTCCGTATAACCTTCAAAAGTCAATGTGTCAGTTCCGTATTCATTAGGAGTGCTTGCCGAACTGAAGCTGGCGCCTATATACATATAGAAGGTTCCGGACGCCGAACCTCCGATATCGCCTACGCCGCCGCCCCATCTCCAGCCCGTTCCGCCTTTGAGAATGGTAATATAATGTTCGCCGTCCTGGAAAGGCGTGCTTGAACCGTCATTAAGAGTATTGGCCTTGTCTTTAAAATAAAGAGAAGCAAACTTGATAGTATTGTCTGAACTGGTAGGATCCACAGTCGCTCCTCCGGCAACCTTGACATTTTTCATGCTCCACGCCAAAGGCAAAGGAGAAGCCGAGGGATTATTTTTGCCGACAAGTCCGCCGGCCGAAACAGTGTCCGAGGTGCCCACATGCACGTATTTATACGCGCTTGAGGGATGCGTATTGTCCGTGTACACCTGAAGCGCCGACTTCGCATTCGTGATAGTTGAAGTAATAAGAACATACTGCTGGGCATTTACCCATCCAGTGCTTCCCGGAGTTATCGCGGCCGCATCCCATGTGATATCAGTCGCGTCTGCGTCATCGGAAACATTTTTAACCGCGACATTCCATGTAAACACTCCGGCCCCTACAAAAGTAACTTTTGCCGTCTTTTTCACGCTGCTTACGGGCGTAAACTGCGCAAAAGCCAAACTGACCACCGCCGACATAACAACTGCTGCGACTAAAAGACTTAATACTTTACGCATCTTTCCTCCCTGATTTTCGGCGCATTCGGACGCCTTTTTTATATCTGCGTAAAATTTAAGCATCAGATCGAAAGCAAAGAGCAGATATATATCCATATTACTTTTTTTGTAAATATTTGTCAATTCCTGTAAACATGCCGCGTTAAAAAGAGAAGTGCTCTTTTGCCGGTTCCTCTTTGAAAGCATTCCGCTTTTTAATCTTTCCCGAAGCGGCCGTTACCGGCGTAAAATGAAAGCCTATTTACAATCTTTTGCTTTTTACTCTGTCATAAAATAAATAAAGAATATTATTAAATTCAAACCGGCAGTCCCGTCATTAAAAACATAGCCGTTGGAGCGCAATAAAAATCCGTTTATTTTCAATTTGAGTAAGCATACCAAATATTATTAATTTAGCCCCTGTTTGTCAATAAACCGAATGACTATATTATAATTTTTTTTACTTACGGTTTTATTTCGCTCGTAAATAAAACATCGCGCGAATCAAAGCCGAAAAAATTATCTTATATGCCGCAGATAAGCGGTTTTATTTTTCTTTCAGTATGCATGCTTTTTTGCTTTCAGGCTTTGCAATGTCGGCAAGCATTATATTTCCCGTTTCCCGGAAATTTCCGCTGTTTGTTTCATATGTATTTTTCTTATCGCAAAACAGGCGCATAATATTAAAAAGTATTCAATATGCAGATTTTACAAAAAATATAAGTTCAATAAAGACAAGCCCGCATTTTATCACGAAACTTCCATTCTTTAAAGTTTGTTATTGAGCTTTCATTATATTTATTTCCGGCATTCCATATTTTGCCGGCACAAAAAAAACGACATTCTTCCCGGTAATACGGTTTTATTTGCCGTTTTGCGCCTTAAAAAAACATTCCCGGAGACGTCATATATTTTTATCCCCGCCTGTGTATTTTTAAAATAAATTTTTCATTCTTCCGAGATATCCGCCTACCCCGACAAATATCTTTATTTTCTCGGCAAAAGAATAAATATGCGCTTATATATTAGGTATAGAGTTTTCCGGAAATAATACCGACCGCGCGGCTAGTTTCTTAACATGCCCGTAATGCCGCGCTTTTCTTTTTATTTAGGCACTTTTAAAGCTCTCATGGAATTGAGCACGGCTATAAGAGTAACGCCGACATCCGCAAAAACAGCTTCCCACATAGAAGCCATTCCCGCAGCCCCCAAAACAAGAACGGCCGCTTTAACGCCGAGAGCAAAAATTATATTTTGCCAAATAACCGACTTCGTTTTTTTAGCCGCTTTCAAAGCGGTAATAAGCTTATAAGGTTCATCCGTCATAAGGACTATGTCGGCCGCCTCTATAGCCGCGTCGCTGCCTATGCTGCCCATGGCAACGCCTATATCGGAACCGGCAAGCACCGGAGCGTCATTTATTCCGTCTCCGACAAAAACAAGATTGCCGTCATCTTCCAAAGAGCGCTTTATTTCTTTTACTTTTTCCATTTTATCTTCCGGAAGAAGATTAGCATAAACTTCCTCTATTCCAAGCTCCGAAGCTATTTTCCCGCCTATTTCTTTTATATCCCCCGTAAGCATAACTATTCTGTTTATCCCCATCTTCTTTAAAGCTTCCACAGTCTTTTTGCTGTCAGGTCTGAGCTCGTCGCTGACAATAATGCTCCCGGCAAATATGCCGTCCGCGCAAACATATACGACGCTTCCCGATGCGCCGCTTTTTTCGAATTTTACCGAGGCTTCTTCCAAAAACTTCGCATTGCCGGCAAGGATTTTTCTGCCGCCGACGCAGGCGCTTATGCCGTAACCGGCATGCTCTTTATAACCGGATATTCTGGATTTGTCTATTTCCCGGCCGTAAGCCTGCCTTATAGACGCCGCGATAGGATGGTTTGAATAGCTTTCCGCATATGCCGCATATTCCAAAACGCTTTCTTTAGTGAAAGGATTTTGCGCGGTAATTTCCGATACCGCGAAAACGCCTTTGGTAAGAGTGCCGGTTTTATCAAAAACAAAAGCGGACGCCCGGTTTAAAGCTTCAAGATAGCCGCTTCCTTTGACAAGTATGCCGTTTTTCGAAGCGCCCCCTATGCCCCCGAAAAAACCAAGCGGTATTGAAACCACCAGAGCGCAGGGGCAGGATGCCACTAAAAATACCATCGCCCTGTAGGCCCAATCGGAAAAAAGCGCTCCTTCCAGCAATAAAGAAGGCGCCGACGCCAGAACGACGGCGCAAAAAACCACCGCGGGAGTATAATATCCGGCAAACTTAGTTATGAATTTTTCCGTTTTGGATTTGCCCGCCGCGGCATTTTCAACCAGATTAAGAATCTTTGCGACGGCGGACTCCGCAAAAGGTTTGCTCACTCTTACCGATAAAACGCCGTTTTTATTGATAAATCCGGAAAGAACTTCGTCATTTATCCCGGCATCTTTAAGAGCGGACTCTCCCGTCAAAGCCGAGGTGTCCAAAGCAGCGTTTCCTTCGGTGACAATTCCGTCAAGAGGCACTTTTTCGCCGGGTTTTATTATTATTATATCTCCGGTTTTTACTTCTTCCGGAGAGACTCTTATTATTTCGCCCCCTTTTTTCACATTGGCAAAATCCGGCCTGATATCCATAAGTTCCGAAACGGATCTTCTTGATCTTTCAACCGCCATGTTTTCAAAAAACATTCCTATCCGGTAAAATACCATAACGGCCACGGCTTCGGGATACTCTCCTATGGCGAAAGCCCCTAAAGTCGCAGCGGACATCAGAAAATTTTCATCGAAGATTTTTCCGCGAAAAATATTTTTCGCCGAAGCCGCAAGCACCTGCCGCCCGACAAGCAGATAAGCCGCCGCAAACAATAAAAAAGCGCAAAAGCCGGAAACATCCGACGCCAGCGCCGCCGCGAAAATGATTATTGCCGCCGCAACGGAAAGATATCTTCCGGCCCGTTTATTTTTGCCGGCATGAGAATCCGCGCCCCCGCCGCTTTTGCGCTTTTGCAGAGTAACGCCGGGTTCGATATCGTCCGCTATTTTATTTATAAGCGCCAAAAGCCCTTTAACGTCTTGCGCATCAGTGCTTAAAAAAAGTTTCTTTACCGCAAAGTTGAGTTTAACGTCATTTACCCCTTCAATCCCGGAAATTTTTGCTTCTATTTTATTTGCGCAGTTGGCGCAGTGCAAACCGTTGATTATAAATTCGTGCCGTACGGACATATGAATTCTCCTCTTTTATTCGCTGATATGCTCAAAACCCTGTTCTATGATATGATGCACATGATCGTCGCAGGGCGAATAAAATACTATTTTTCCCTCTTTTCTGTATTTGACAAGCCTGGCCTGCTTTAAAATCCTGAGCTGGTGCGAAATCGAACTTTTTGACATATTTAAAAGCACCGCTATATCGCACACGCACATTTCCGAACGGTTTAAAGCCCAAAGTATTTTTATTCTCGTGCTGTCGCCGAAAACTTTAAAGAATTCGGCCAGATCATAAAGCTTCTCTTCACCAGGCATTTTAGACTTGACTTTTTTTACCACTTTTTCGTAAATAACATTGCAGTCACATTTAAAAACGCTGTAATCCGCCGCAGACATAAGCCCTCCGTTTGCATTATCAGTTTAACGATTGAACAATCTTTCAATCGTTATTTTAATGATTTGTAAAATTTTTGTCAAGCATATATCCGGCAAATTCAAATTTTTTTGCTATAATCAAAACAATCGCGGGAAACATTATATTTGGTATTTGAAAACCGTAAAACAAGCTTCCTTGCCTGACGGATTTTGCGCGGCGCAAAGAAGGAAAAGACTGTCCGAAAATCAGAATAGGAATATTTTCCTGCAAAAATTTAAAAGCTCGCCGTTTATGCCGCAGGGACAGAGTAATATCATACTGCTTTTAATAAGGCGTTTTCTTTTTTTTAAAAGACCGGTAAGAGCGCCTTTTTACAAAAAACAGGCAGTCTTCTGACGGAAAACGAAATTTAGCTAAAAAAGAAAATTTTTCAGAGTATTTCGCAATTTTAAAAGCAAAAACAGGAAGCAAAGGACGGAAAAACCGACGCTTGTTATCCGGAAATAAAAAAAAGATTTTTATGGCTGAACGGAAAGCCGGCAGGAAAAAGCAAATATTTTTTCAAAGCGGAAATTTTTTCGGGCGGGTTTTGGCGAAATTTTAATAAACATATTAAAACTACAAAGCTTAAAACGGCGGAACGGCGTTTGTACGGTTTGCAAAAACATTGGAAAACGGCAATATTTTCCGTTGCCGCCGCAAAAGGTTTAAAATTTTTTCCGTTTTTAAAAAAGAGACGGAAATTTTCAGGCAAAACAGAAAACCGCGACAGGAGTAAAATCATTTTATAAAAGAGGTAAAAAATGAAATTCAGATTTTTAGCGGCATTGGTTTTATCGGCATTTGTTTTTTCGTCCTGCGTCACTCACAAAAAGCAGATTATTGAAGAAAAACCCGTGATAAAAGACATTTTCAGCGCGCCGGACGGATATGTGGTAAAAGCCAGGCTGGGAAACGCAGAGCTCAAACTTGCGGTCGCAAATTCTCCAAAGGCAAAGGAAGAAGGACTTTCAAATAAGAAAGAAATTCCGAAAGACGGAATGATATTTTTCTTTTACGAACCCGACAATCTTTCTTTCTGGATGAAGGATATGCTTTTTCCCATAGACATTATCTGGATAGCGGACAATAAAGTCATAGGGATAGAAAAAAACGTTCCCGTTCCCATAGCGCATGCGAAAACGGAAGACCTGAAAATATACCGATCCCCCGGAAAAGCCGACATTGTCGTGGAACTTGAAGCGGGAGCCGCGGACAAATTAAATATCGCCGAAGGAAGCCCGCTTGAAATAGAAATGCGGTAAATAAATAAAACGGAGAATAAAATGGACACGATCGCAAAATTAAAAGAAGATATGAAAGCCCGTATGAGAGCCAAAGACATGATAAGCCTTAATGTCATAAGAGGCATTCTTAACGAGATAAATATCAGGGAAATGAAAAATATTGAAATAAACGAAAACGAAGTGGCGAAAGTGCTGAGAAGCGAAGTAAAAAAGAGAAAAGAAGCGATAGAAAACTTTGAAAAGGCCGGCAGAAAAGAGCTTGTGGAAAAAGAACAAAAAGAACTTAGCGTCATAGAATTGTACCTTCCCGCTGAAATGAGCGACGAACAGCTGCTGGCAATGGTAAAAGAAGCCGCGCGTTCATCGCAAGATAAAAGTTTCGGAGCGGTAATGAAAGCTGCGATTGCCGCCGTCAACGGACAGGCTGACGGCAAAAGAATTTCCGCGGCGGTAAAAACCGCGCTGGAAAACAAATAAACTTTGCTCAAGATTGGAAAACGCCGGGATTTTCAAATCCCGGCGTTTTTTATTGCATATAAAACCGCCGGCGGAATTGAAAAACTTCGGTTTTGAACAAATTTTAAGTCCGGGAAAGGAAAAATTCTGCAAGCGACAGCTTCCTAATCCTGCAGCGCGGGCGGATTTGCCAAACGCCGCTGTCCGGAAAACCTAAAGAGTTTCAAGAAATAAAAGACAAAAATTTTCACGCGCTCAAAACAATGCCTTTAGGCATATCCCCATCCGCCGCATTTCCGATAAGCTTTATATTTTGCTCTTTCCGCGCATGATAATCGGCCTTCCGAGGCTTTCAGCGCAATTTTTTGCGTTTAAAAAGCGGCTCCGGACTTATCCGTCGTCCGAGTAAATATTATAGCCGTGCCGGAGCCGGCGATTCAGCGCAAAGCCCGGTTCCGCCGGGGCTATAACGGTTATCGCAATATTTTTAATTTTCGGCAAAGCATAAACCGTCCGCAAAACTTTCTGCCGCGCAATCATTTTTAAAAGTGTTCTTTTCGCTTTTTTTTTTCTTAAAATTATTTAATTAATATTTGCCCGGACAGGACGGTTTATGTGATATTCAGTTTTCGGATGGAGGCCTTGTTTTCCACTTTCTGTGAAACCAAAACCAATGGTCTGGATTTTCCCTCACGGCCTGCTCAAGAAGCCGGGAGTATTGCGTATTTATGATTTTTATATCCTCTTCTTCATTTCCCGTGCAGGGGAAAGGAATTTCCCTCATTTTTACTTTTATTTTCTGATCAGGCTCTCTGGTTCCGAAAACAAAAATTATCGGAGCTCCGGATTTAAGCGCAAAAAGCGCCGGCCCTTTCGGGGTGGATGCCTGCCTTGAGAAAAAAGGAACAAAAACTCCCTGCTTTCCCGCGTCCTGGTCGGCAAGAATGGCGACCGTTTCATTAGCCTTTAAAGTTTTTATTATGCTGCGGAAGGCCATCTTATCGTCTTTGTCGATGGCTTTAAATCCTTTTTCCGTTCTTATGCCGTTTATCATTTTATCGACAAGCGGATTAGACTGTTTGGCGACTATGACCGACATGGGATATTTTTTTGAAAAAGCCAGCGCCGTAAGCTCCCAGTTGCCGAAATGCGCCGACATAAATATCAGCCCCTTTCCTCTTGAAAGCGCGTTATAAACCATGCTTTCATCTTCATAAACCATCATATTCTTTATGGTTTCGTCCGAAAGAACCGGAAAAAACGCCATTTCAATAACCGTTTTCATAAAGTTTTTATAAACATTTCTGGCGATATTTCTTATTTCCTTTTTGCCTTTTTCCGGGAAAGAACGCTCGAGCATGGTTAATATATGTTTTTTTCGTACCGGCACAAAATAGTAAATAAATAAAGCGAGAATCTCTCCTATTTTCTGCGCCCGGGACATAGGAAACAAATGCAAAAAAAACATGGACGTTTTTAAAGCGTAATATTCAAGACGGTTTTGGAATCCGCTCCTTTTTTTAGACATTTTTAATATATCCTTTTAAATTTTTCAGCTCCGGTTTTAACAAATTATAAAAAGGCGCGCGCCCAGAAAATAAGACAAAAACCTCAACCGGCCGCATCCAAGCCGGCAGAACGGCTTTTATTTTAAAAACCTCAATTTTAAACATTTTTTTAAGACTTTCTTTCTCAGCGGCGCAAAAGCGCGCAAGCAACCCCGTCCCGTCCGCGTTAAAACGCCGGAAAAATCCTTTTTTTTAAATAAAAAGTTTTGCCATAAGGCTTTTCCTGAAATCTACGGCTTTATAAGGGCACAGTTCGTGACAGCAGAAACAGCTTATGCATTTCTTTTCTATGACCGCAGGCCGCTTCTCGCCGTTTTTGCGTTCAATGGCGCCGGCAGGACATGATTTCGCGCAAAACATGCACCCTACGCATTTGAGATTATTGATTTTGGGTTTGACCCACAGAAATTTTCCCAGCGCTCTTATTACAGGTCTTGGAACAAGATCCAGTTTGCGCGTCTGGGGGAATTTAAAATTCTGTAAATCGAAATCGCCCGGAAGATTTCCTATAATGGACAAGGAATTCATTTGATCTTCGGATATATGCAAAGCTTTCAGCAGATGATTTTTAGAAATATCCCCGCCTATAATGTCTAAAAGAAAAGCGTCTAACACTGCGGTATCGGAAGATGCCGCTATCATATCCGTTTTTCTCACCGTTCCGGAGCTCGGTCCGTTGCCTTCCATGGCAGAAATGCCGTCTATGAGAGTAAATCTTATTTTATTTTTTAAAAAAATATAAATATTGGCCAGCAGTCCGGCAAAATCTTCGTTTTTTGAAGCGTATTTATGGTATTCGACTTTTCTAAGGCCTGGAATGCAGCCGTAAAGATTTTTTATGCCGGCGGTAAAACTCATCAGAGAATGCGTTTTCAGTTTCGGAAGATTTATTATTCCGTCGCAGTCGAAAATAATTTTGGAAAACGTGACTTTTTCAATGCTTATATCATTGACGTCGATATCCCGCGAACCCGCAGCTTCAAAACTTACAAGCTCGGCTTTTTCTTCCCTGCACACACGCGCTATGCCGGTAATTTCCCAAAGTTTTTTAATGTCCGCGCGCGCGCCGCCGGGACTGTCTCCGACAACAGGCACGCCTCCGGCGCTTTTTACAAGCTGCACGGCCGCTCTCACTATTTCGGGATGGGTGGTAACCGCTTTGTCCGGCGGTTTGGGGCTTAAAAGATTCGGTTTTAAAAGTATTCTCTCTCCGGGTTTGACAAAAGAAGAAATGCCGCCAAGAAGATTTACCGCTTCTTTGACGGCACTATCGGCTAAACCGTAATCAGTGCACTTTAAAAGGCTTATTTTCGTCATTCTATCTGGCAGCCGCCTCTTGAATATTTTCGTCCTGTTTATTCATTTTTACGGAAATTATCTTGGAAACTCCATGCTCTTCCATAGTAACGCCGTAAAGTATATCGGCCATTTCCATTGTGCGCTTATTATGCGTAACCACAAGAAACTGCGTTTTTGAAGCGAACTCTTTTATCATGGCTATATACCGTCCTACATTGGCGTCGTCCAGCGGAGCGTCAACTTCGTCCAGTATGCAAAAAGGAGAGGGTTTAACCATAAAAAAAGCAAAAAGCAAAGCCACGGCCGTCAGAGCTTTTTCCCCTCCCGAGCACAGAGAAATATTCTGAAGCTTCTTTCCCGGAGGCTGGGCGTATATGTCAACGCCGCTTTCCAGAAGATTGTCTTCGTCGGTAAGCATAAGATCGGCTTCGCCTCCGCCGAAAAGCTTTCTGTAAAGATCTTTGAAATTTTCTCTTACGATATCAAATGTCTTTTTAAAGTTTTCTATAGTTGAAGCATTTATTTTCCTGATAACTTCATGAAGGTCTTCTTTGGCTTTAAGAAGATCCTGCTGCTGCGTCAGAAGAAAATTATATCTCTGCTCAAGAGCGTCATACTCCTCTTGCGCCGCAAGATTAACCGAACCCAGGGATTCCATCTTTCTTTTTATTCTGTTTATCTCTTCGTGGTTTACCTCGACCCCGTCAAAGTCGTTTTTTATCTCTTCATAAGGCTTGCCGTATGTTTCAAGCAGCCGTTTTTCCAAATCGCTTTTCTGGTATTGGAAATTCTTCAGATCCACCTGCATGGCATTTATTTCCGTGTTCAAGCCGTCTACTTTGCCTCTCATCTCATGCCATGCCGCGGTCTTGGAGTCTATTTCATCCTGAAGCCGCTGTCTTTCGTTTAGAAATACCTGTATCATGGCGTCTTTTTGCGCCTGCTGTTCATAATGCTGCTGAATATTGACGGTTTCGGTTTCCTGCGTCGTAAGCAGTTCGGAAAGCTTGGCTTCATTTTCGGACGTTCTATTCTCGGCATATTCGATCTGGCGCTTTATATTGGCTATATTGTCAAGAATATACTGCTGCCCTTTCCGCCTGTTTTCCGCTTCGGCGGCTTTTTTATCCCAGGCGCTTCTGGCTTCCATCATAAGCAAAGCAAGTTCTTCCTCTTCTTTCCTTGCCGCGTTTATATCGTTTTCTATTGCGCCCAGACGTTCATAAAGGCCGTTCTCTTCCGCTTCAATCTCGGCAAGCCGGCCGTCAAAAGCGGCTATCTTTTCATTAAAAGAGCCCAATTCGCCTCTTTTGCCCTCTATCTCCGCTCTGTGCCTTTCTATTTCTTCAACGGCGGTCTTAATATCATCTCTTTTTTCTTTAATCTGCGCCTGCCTGCTTTCCGCCTGCGTTCTTATCTTGACGGAATCAAAACCGACTCTTTCTTTTTCAAGTTTGGAATTTATCTGGTCTTCGTTTATGCGTTCCGTCTCGTCCCGTACGGACATTATGCTGCGTTTGAGTTCTTCGCTCTTTGCCTGAAGTTTTTTTATCTGCTCTTCTATCATCACGGGTTTTTCGAAAGAGCTCTTTCCCCCGCCCTGAATTATAACGTTTCCGTAAACCTTATTGCCGGAAATTATGGCGTTTGAGCAGACAAACCTGATTACTTTTTCATTTTCCGGCAGATATTTGATGTATTTTATAAGTTCCGTAAATCCCATAGGAAGCCCCAGCGCAAAAGAGTTCTGCCCCTGCGGAATTTTTTCTTCGACTATAAATGAAAGCCTGCAAAGACCGTTGTCTTCAAGAAATTTTATGGCTTGCTCCGCCTGGGAAGCCGTGGCGCACACAAGATAATTCAGTTTTTCGCCCAATGCCGAAGCAATAAGCTCGCTTTTATCGGCGCCGGAATCTATAAGACTGCTTACCGGTCCTCTGGCTATGCCCAGACTTAAAACGGCCCGTATGGCGCAACGCAGCGGATCCTGCTGGTCGAATTCCCGCAAAGTGGATATTCTTGATTCGTTTGAAGCGAGATTCTCTTTAAGCCCGGACAGCTCATTTTCCAGAGCGTCAAGCTTCGCTTCGTTTTCCCGTACGGTTTTATCTATTTCTTCTTTTTTGGATTCAAAAGAAAGAAGCGTCCCGTTTGCCTGCTCAAGTTCCGCTTCAATTATCGCTATTTCCCGGTTGGCGGGCTCTATCTCGCTTTCAAGTCTTGATATTATTCTTTGCAGAGAAGCCGTTTCCGCGTCTAAATGGATCTTCGTTTCGGATAATTCGGCTTTTAAATTCGTCCGGCTCTCTTTTTCCGTTTCAAGTTCCTCAAGTCTTGAGCGTACGGCGCTTTCTCCGGTCTCGGCTTCAAGAAGTTTTGCTCTTATGAGATTATAGCTCTGTTCTTTTTCTTTATATATCTTCTCAAGATTTTCCGCTTCGGCGGCAAGAGAGCCGTCATCCGCATTGACGGAATCGAGCTGAGATTCGTACCGGACGATTTTTTCCCTGTTGACGGCAAGTTCGTCCGCAAGCCTTTCCTGTTCGGACCTTATCTCGGCTTCTCTTTCCGCCGAATGCTGTATTATTTGGTCGGCGATGCCGATGCGCGTTTTTATTTCGCTCAGTTCGCGGTTGAAACTCACGTATTGCTCGTTCTTTTCGTCAAGACAAAGACGCATGTCCGCAATATCTGCGTCAAGACGGTTTAAAGAAGTATTGTTGAGCTCGTATTCTTTAATTTTGGGGTCGAGCTCTTTGTTAAGTCTTTCGATTTCATTATTTCCGTAAGAAATGTGCTGCGCCAAAGCGGCGACTTCGTATTTGGCAAGATCCTGCTGGTATTTTTTGTACTGTTTGGCTTTTTTCGCGGCTATATCCAAAGCCGTTATCTGCTGCTTATGTATGACAAGAGCGTCCGAAAGGCGCCCCATATCGGTTTCGATTTTATCAAGCCTTCTTAAAGTTTCTTCCCTTCTGACCTTATATTTCGCCACTCCGGCGGCTTCTTCAAAAAGCTCTCTTCTGTCTTCCGGCTTTGCCGTTGTAAGAAAATCCACTTTGCCCTGCTCTATAATGGAATAGCCGTCCGAGCCTATGCCCGTATCCAGAAACATATCTTTAATGTCTTTAAGCCTGCACTGGGTTTTATTAATAAAATATTCGCTTTCGCCGCTTCTGAAAAGTCTTCTGGTAACGGTAACTTCCGAATAATCTATGGGAAGAACATTGTTGGAATTGTCAAAAGTCAGCGAAACTTCCGCCATTCCCGTGGTGGCTCTGGTCTGGGTTCCGCCGAAAATAACTTCCTGCATCTGCGAACTTCTCATAGATTTTGCGCGCTGCTCTCCCAGACACCAGCGTATGGCGTCCGATATATTCGATTTGCCGCATCCGTTGGGGCCGATAATGCCGGATATGCCCTTTTCAAAACTCAAAACCGTTCTGTCGGCAAATGATTTGAAACCGCAAACTTCCACTTTTTTTAAATACATTGATTTTTCCGTGATTATATTAAACAGGTAAGAGATTCAATACTCTTCGGGAGAAAGCCCTTCATAGGCTTTCCTGAGCCTGTACTGGTAGTCGTCGTCTTCACATCCCATAAAAGCCGTTGCTATTATTACAAAAGCCGAATAAGCGCAGGCGACGGCGATACAAAGTCTGCCCACATTTTCGCACAGGACGTTTATTTCCGTTCTGTTTGCGTTTTTTAACATATTCTGCACTTCCTAGGAGCAGATTCGAGAATCGTATTTCCATTGGGATCGGTAAGTTTTACCTTTATCGAATAATGCCCCTGAGCAAAATACGTCCAGTCAAACCACCAGTAGCCGGCGTCATATCTGCACGGCTGCCATTCCCCGTCATTAAAAGAAATTTCGACATATCCGTCCGTAGACGCGCCTATTCTGACGGCATAGTGGTTGCCGTATATGGTTTCCATTTCTATAGGATGGTCTATCACAAGGTAAGCGTTGGGATATTTGCAGGCTTCTTTCTTTATGCCGCTAACTTCCGTTTTAGCCTTTGCCGGAGCGGCTTTCGGCTTTGCCGTTTTCTTTTTTGCAGAAGTTTTTTTGACGGTTTTTTTCTTTTTTATTTCTTTAATTTCGCTGGCATTTTCCATAACCGCCGAGGCTTTTTTCTTTATTGCTTTTGTTGCCATTTTTTCCTCCGAAAAACTTTTTAGTATTTGAATTTTACAAACTTTTAACTATAAAATCAATCACTTTTAAGCCGAATAAATGCTGTATTTTTTATATATTTTGCCATTCATCATTTCAGCCGTGCGCTGCGTCATTATATTGTCATCAAGCACCCAGGAAAGTTCGCAGTGCTTATATCCGTTTTTAAGCGCGTTTTTAAGACCTTTTTCATACATTACCGCTTCTATTCCCTTATGTCTGTACTCCTTTATCACGCCCATAACCATAAGCCTGAGACGGTCTATTTTGTTTTTATAGTACAGATATTTGAAAACTCCGAAAGGAAGCAGGCTGCCGTTAAGCTTTTTTAAAACCTGGTTATAATCAGGCAAAGAAATAAGCATTCCAACGGGAGCGTCCGCCACCGAAGCGATTATTATCATGTCCGGATCAAGAAGAGGTTTGATTTTGGAGGCCAGATAAGAAAATTCCTCATCGCTCCACGGCACAAAACCCCAGTTTTTTTCCCAGGCTCTGTTATATATGGATATGGCGGATTTCAGATCTTCGTCAAAACTGTCTTTGCAAAGAGATCTTACTTTCAAAGTAGGAAGCTTCTTTTTTGCCATGCTCACGACTCTTTCAAGACGCCCCACTCTCGAGTCTCCCGCGACGTCCATATCGTAAGCGTAAAGCTCTTTTATTTTTTTCAGGCCGGCTTTTCGCGCGAGTTCGGGATAATACCGCGGAGTATAACTCATCATAAGCCCAGGGGCAAGATCAAAACCGTCCGACAGAAACCCGAGTTCGTCATTGGTGGAAGGGTTCATAGGCCCCATCATCTTTTTTACGCCTTTTTCATTAAGCCAGCTCTTTGCGGCTTCAAAAAGAGCTTTCGCGGCGGCCGGATCGTCAATGCATTCAAAAAATCCGAAAAATCCGCAGTTATCGTTTTGAAAGTTGATATAATTGTAATCTATTATCGCGGCGATTCTGCCTATGACTTTTCCTTTGTCTCCGCAGGCGAGAAAAAGCTGCTTTTTGGAATGCAGCCAAAACGGGTTCCTGTCTTCCCTGAGAATGTCAATGGCGTCGGATATCAAAGGAGGAACCCAAGGACTGTTTTTGGAATAAATTTTCCAGGGAAAACGTATAAACTGCCTGAACTGTTTCGGGGTTTCGACTTTAAAAATTCTCATATTATCGTCCTGTTATATATAAATGGCTTAAGAAATCACGCCTAACGCTTTTCCTACTTTGGAGAATTTGTCAAGGATAAAATCCAGGTGTTCGTCTGTATGCGTAGCCATATAGCTTGTTCTTATTATCGCCTGCCCTTCGGGAACGGCGGGAGTTACCACCGGAGAAGCGAACACGCCTTCTTCAAAAAGCATTCTCCACATTTTAAAAGCGACGAGATCGCTTCCTACCGTCAAAGGTATAATCGGAGACTGGGAATGATTCGTTTCATAGCCCATAGACTGGAAAGCTTTTTTCATTTTGGCGGCATTGGACATAAGTCTTTCTCTTCTTTCAGGCTCGCTTATTATAAGATCGAGAGCCGCGTCTATCGCGCCTACGCAGGCAGGAGGAAGAGCCGCCGTAAAAATCATCGGTCTTGCCATATGTTTTATATAATCTATAACTTCATTTCCGCCGGCTATGAAACCGCCTATGGAAGCAAGCGATTTGGAAGCGGTCGCCATAAGCACGTCGACGTCTTTTTCCATTTTAAAATGCGAACCGGTTCCCCTGCCCAGTTCCCCTATTACTCCGAGCGAATGCGCTTCGTCGACATAAACTCTCGCTCCATAACGTTTGGCCAGTTTCGATATTTCCGGAAGATTGGCTATATCGCCTTCCATGCTGAAAACCCCGTCAACGACTATAAGAATGGCTTTTCCGTCGTATTTTGCCAGTTGTCTTTCAAGATCCGCCATATCATTATGCCTGAACCTCGCCATCTCGCCGAAAGAGAGACGGCAGCCGTCAATTATGGAGGCATGGTCGAGTTTATCCGTAATAACTATATCGCCTTTTCCCACAAGACTCGCTATCGCCCCTAAATTCGAATGATGCCCGGTAGTAAAAAGAACCGCCGATTCTTTATTTACGAATCCGGCGAACTTTCTTTCAACTTTCTCGTGAAGATCGCTTGTTCCGTTTAAAAACCTCGATCCGGTGCCGGAAGTGCCGTACTTTTTAGCGGCTTCTATGGAAGCTTCTATTACTTTAGGATGGCTTGCAAGTCCCAGATAATTATTCGAGCAGACAACAACCTTTTTCTTTCCTTCCACCACGGTTTCCGGCCCCTGCTGGGATTCGACTCTGTGAAAATATGGATAAAATCCGGCTTTTTTAAGATCATTGGCCTCGTGAAAGCTAAGGCACTTCTCAAAAATATCAGAACTCATTTGAACGGTCTCCCTTTTGCATGCTAAAAAAATTTATTATTTAAATACCAATTGTATGTTATTTTCGAAGCAATTTCAAGCTTGGCAAACTCAATGCCGAGCTCTTTTCTGGCGGGCGTATTGTCGGCTGTCCAGTAGGGCTGGAGCATTTCTCCTATTTTTTGTTTATTAAGCACCGCAGGCTTTTTAGTTATATATGCAAGAGCCTGCGCCGCGAACGCTGCGCAATGAAAAACAAAATCGAAAACAGGCACGGGCAAAGACGGTCTGCCGGCCGCTTTTGATATTACGCGGCCTATTTCATCCCATGTATAAGGAGTTTCATGCGCCAGATAATATGTTTTATCGCCGCTTACGGAATTTTCTATGCTTGCCGCCGCGGCTTCGGCGATATCTTTTACGTACACCAGCTGCAAAAATCTTTTTTTAACCGTAAAAAGCCGCAGACGCTTATTTACAAGATTGAAAAATATAAAAATGTCCTTATCTCTGGGGCCGTAAACCGCGGCAGGCCTTAATATCGTATATTTTATTTTTCCGCTAAAAAGTTTTTTAATCTCTTTTTCGGCGGCGGCTTTGCTTAATCCGTAATCGGACACGGGATTTTCCTCTTCCTCAACTTTTCTGAAAGCGCCGGCCCGGCCCGGTCCCATAGCCGCCTGCGAAGATATAAAAATAAACTTTTTCATTCCGGGATTGGCTTTCAGAACGGCATTGCATAAATTTTTCGTATATTCCGTATTGATTGTGAAATAATCCCGCCTGCCGAAAGCCCTTACGCAGCCGGCGCAGTGAATTGTTATGTCAGCGTCTTTAACGCAGTTTTCAAGAAAATCCGCGTCACTAAAATCCCCGTATTTAAACGATACCGGGAGAGTCTTTATCCAAGACAGATCCGAACTTTTTCTTACCATGCAGGAAACTTCGTATTTCTTTTCAAGCATAGTTTCAACTATATGGCTTCCCACAAAGCCGTTCGCCCCGGTAACCAGAACTTTAAGCATATTGCATCCTCCGGTTTAATATATGATTACGATAAACGCTGCGCGAAGTTTCAAAACAAACAAAATATCAGCCGGAATCCGGATTTTTTCAACCGCTTGCCGCGCGGCTTGCGCGAAGTTTCAAAACAAATAAAATATCAGCATATGCGCGGAAGCTGTTCGATATCGGCATTTACGACTTTTCTGAGGCTTCCCGAATAAGTTCTTATCCAGACCCCTTTAATATCTTTAACGACCCTTCCTATAACTTTGGCGTTTTTGCCCAGCGGATTTTTCTTATACGCGCCAAGCGCCGCGGCCGTGTCGGATTCTTTTTGTATTGAGATCATTTTTCCTTCATTGGGCATATACAAAGGATCCAGCCCCAGTATGCTGCAAAATGAAGCGACATTACGCGCAATAGGAACGGCATTATGCTCTATTATAATTCCCGCGTCCGAGCTTTCCGCTATCTCATTAAGCGCGGCCGCAACCCCCCCGCGGGTGGGATCCCTCATCACATGAACGCCCGGGCAGCTTTTTAAAACGCGCTGCGCAAGTTTGTTCAAGCAGGCGCAGTCGCTCTTTATACCGGTTTTAAATCCCAGAGAATTTCTGGCAAGCATTATTGCGGCCCCGTGTTCGGCTATATTGCCGCTTATTATCACGGTATCGCCTTTTTTCGCGTTTGCGCCCGAAAGGTTCAAATTGTTTTCCACCGTACCGACCGCGCTGGTATTTATAAAGATTCCGTCAACTTCGCCCTTCTTTACGACTTTAGTGTCTCCCGTAACTATACGCGCTCCCGCCTTTTTTGCCTCCACCGCCATTGAACGGGCTATTTTTTCAAGATCTTTTATCAAAAACCCTTCCTCAATTACGGCGGCCGCAGAAATCGCAACAGGAACCGCTCCCATCATAGAAATATCGTTTATGCTTCCGCACACGGCAAGCTTTCCGATATCTCCGCCTTTAAAAAAAACCGGGCTTATTACAAAAGAATCGGTGGAAAAAGCGATTTTTCGCCCGCCGGCTTTAAAAACCGCGGCGTCGTCAAGAGAGTCCAGCGCTTTATTTGAAAACTCTTTTCTGAAAACTTTATTTATAAGCTCTTTTGAAGCGTCTCCTCCCGCTCCGTGCGCCATGGTAATCGTATTTTTTTCTTTCTTCATTTACCCGCAAAACTCCTTTAAACCCGCGTTTTATCTGCGGCGGAATATACCGTCCGGCTTACTGCCGGTTTCCGGCTGTTTTGCCGCCGTATTTATAATAGGCGCTGCAAACGCCTTCCGATGAAACCATGCACGGGCCCAAAGGATTTGCCGGAGTGCATTTTCCGCCGAAAAGACCGCAGCCGTAAGGATTTATCCTTCCTTTCATTATTTCCCCGCACAAACAGGCGCTTTTACTCTCTTTTACCGCCTTTATTGCGAATTTTTTATCAGCGTCGAAAGCTCCGTATTTTTCCTTAAGCCTGAAACCGCTCTTTTTTATCCGCCCGAGCCCGCGCCATAAATCGTTTTCCAGACAAAATATTTCATCCATCAGATATTTTGCCTTTAAATTGCCGTTTTCGCTGACAACCGCTTTATAAAGATTGCCGAACCCGCATCCGCCGGACTTGAGATTTTGTATAAGAAAGCTTACCGCCTCTGAAATTTCGTCTTTTGAAAATCCCGCCACCGCGCAGGGCAGTTTGTATTTTCCGGGAATACGCCTGAAAGCCGCGGCACCGGTTATCGCGGCGACATTGCCCGGCAAAATCAAAGCGTCCGCGGAAGCTTCTTTATCGCTTAAAAGCGTTTCCAGAGCGGGAAAAACGCTTTTAAACATTGAAAACAGGGACAGATTTTTTATTTTCCTTTCAGCCGCCTCAAAAATCACGGCAGCCGCCAGAGGAGCGGTGGTTTCAAAACCGGCTCCCGCAAAAACCACTTCCTTGCCGGGATTTTTTCGCGCGATCTTTATCGAATCGTAAACCGAATATATTACTCTTATATCCGCTCCCGCGGAAATTTCTTTTTCCAAAGAAGACGACAAAGCCGGAACCCTTATCATGTCCCCGAAAACGGTTATTATGATATTCTTATTTCTTGAAAGCAAAACGCATTGCTCAAGACGTCCGGCCGGAGTAACGCATACCGGGCATCCCGGCCCCGAAATCAGCTCTGTCCCGGGGAAAAAACCGCGCAGACCGTATCTGGCTATGGACATGGTATGTGTTCCGCACACTTCCATTATGTGAAAAGATTTTTTTTCATCCGACACGCGGTTTTCCTTTTATTTCATCAATCCATTTGCCCATATTGTTGGGATGAATAAAAGAACGGCACTTGCTTAAGGCCGCTTCAAGAGAAGTTTCCACTATGAGAAGGTCAAGATGTTCACGTTTAAAAAAGTTTTCCTCGACGGTTTTATTGAGAAAACGCAGAAAACTGTCAAAGAATCCGTCCGTGTTTATTAAAGCGCAGGCTTTATTGTGAATACAAAGCTGCGACCAGGTAAGAACTTCGGCGAATTCGTCAATCGTGCCTATACCGCCGGGAAGAATAAAAAAATAATCCGCAAGCTCATACATTTTATGCTTTCTTTCATGCATATTTTTTGAGGTTATAAGGTTTGTAACGCCCGTATGGCAGATTTCAAGGTCTTTAAGCATTTCAGGAATGATCCCCGTTACATGCCCGCCGTCTTCCAGAACGCTGTCTGCGACAATTCCCATCAGGCCGCTGCTGCCGCCTCCGTAAACAAGCTCCAAATTCTCTTTTACGATAAGTTTTCCCAGCTTATAAGCCGTTTCTTTAAAAGCTTTATTTTTACCGGTATTGGAACCGCAGAAAACGCAAAGTTTTTCTCCCATTAAGCCAACCCCGCTTCTTTAGAGGCCGAAATAATATCCGCGGCATCTTTTTTAGAAAGTTTGTTTATGGCAAAACCTGCATGCACTAAAACATAGTCGCCAGTTTTTAAGCCCTCAAGCAGCATTGTTTTTATTTCGGCCTTTACCCCGCCGAAATCAACCTCGGCGGTATTGCGGTCTATGATCTTCGATATTTTGCCGGCCGTCGCCAAACACATTTTATCTTTTTGCCTGCTCGATTTTTTCGAAGGCTTTCTTTGCCTCTTCGCGCACTTCTTTATTTATGTCTTTTGACAGCTTGCTTAAAGGCGCGAGAGCCGAACCCGCGGCTTTGCCGAGATCCGACAGTTCGCTTATCGCTCTGAGTTTGACATTGGCGTCTTTATGTTTAAGCAGTTTTATAAGTTCGGGAATAGCTTCATTCGAGGCTTTTCCTATTTTCGTAAGGGCATTTGCCGAAGCTGTTTTGATTATCGTGTCTTTTTCGTATATAAAAGGAATCAAAACGGGAACGGCGTCATTGGCATGGCTGCCTATCGCGCCTAAAGAATCCATCGCCGCGATTCTTATTTCCGCCGGTTTTTTATCATCCGTTAAAGCTATAAGCTCCGGAATCGTGCTTTCGGCTCCCGTGCCGATTTCGGCGAGCGCTTTCTTTGCCAAATCTTTCATATCATGTTTTGCAAGCATTTTTATCAGTTCGGGAACGGTCTCATTCGCGCCGCTTTTTAGCAGTCCGAGAGTTTGTATGGCCTGCTCGGACACGGAAACGTTTTCATCGTTAAGGCATTTGACTATTTTTTGTATGGCGTCAGCCTCTTTAAGTTTGCCGGCGTCAAAAGTGCCGAGCGCTTCAAGAGCGGCTTTTCTTACCCCGAAATATTCGTTTTCAAGATAACCCGCCACGGCGCCCGCCGCAAAAGAAGCGGAATTTCCTATTCTTGCAAGAACGCTTAAATAGTCTATTTTTACATAATTATTGCCCGAAGATATTTGCGCGAGTATCTCATTTATCACTTCCGTTCTTCCGCCGCCCATATCCCTTATGGTGTCGGCGGCCTTGTCTCTTATATTTTTGCTGTAAGAAAGCATAGAAACCATATCTCCCACACCTCTTCTGACGGGATCGGTCTCTATAAGTTTTTTGTAGCCTTCGATGGCGCCGTCAAAATCTTTTTTTATCAGTTTTATATCCGAAACGGCTTTCAATGCCGCTATTTCATCGGGTTTCTTCTTAAGTACGGCGCCGTATACCGTCAAAGCCTCGTCATATTTTCCTTCTCTGTAAAGATTGTTGGCCTTTTCCAGAGTATTTCTCTCAAGGCAAGCGGACAAAAAAACAGCGATTGACAATACCAAAGTTGCAATTTTTAAATTAGCCCTCATACTTTCCTCTTTTCTATTGTGTATTTAACCGTTCGACCAATGCCAATTATTATACAAAAAACTTATTTGTTTTTCAGCAACAAATTATTAATATAAGCCTGCCCCAGGCATATGCCGCCGTCATTTACGGGAACTTTTTTGTTATAGTAAACGTCAAATCCGGACGACAGCAGCTTCTTTTGTGCCATGTCGAGCAAATACGCGTTTTGGAAAACCCCGCCGCCCAAAATTACTTTTTTAACATTATATTCGCAGGCCGACGATACTATGATATCGGCAAGGGTATTGTGGAATTTCGCGCTTACGGTTTGAGCGGACGCGCCCTTTCGCATGTCATTTAATATTGCTCTTATCATTTCGCGCATACATATTATTTCGCCGACGGTTTCATAAGGATAGATCCCGTCCGTTCTGCATTTGCCGGCGCAGGCGGCATATTCGAGCGCGGCCGCAGCCTCAGCTTCAAAAGTGGAAATATTTTTAAGCCCCGTAAGAGCGGAAACCGCGTCAAAAAGTCTGCCGGCGCTTGAAGTCAGCGGCGAATTTATATTGTTTTCAAGCATTTTAACAGCCGTTTTAAAGCCGAAACTTTTCATATGGGACGGCATATATTCCATAAGACCGTATTTGTGCAGCAAAGACACCGCCGTGCGCCAAACTTCTTTTGCGCAGATATCTCCCCCCGGCAAAGCGAAATAATCGAAATGCTTTACTCTTTCAAACTTGTTTTTTGAATATACTATAAACTCTCCGCCCCATATATTGCCGTCTTCGCCGTAACCGCTGCCGTCAAAAATGCAGCCGAACGCCCCGCCTTTAAGACCGTATTCGGCAATCACGGAAGCCATATGGGCATAATGATGCTGGACGTAATTTACCTTTTTAAAGTATTTCAGCACGCTTTGCGAAGAATGATAGCCCGGATGCATATCGCAGACGGCTTTATCCCTGCCGGCTTTAAGAAATTTTCGCATTTTATTTATATTTTTTTCGTAAAATTCCAGATTCGCAAATCCGGCCAGATCTCCTGCGTACTGTGAAAGATAAGCGTTTGAATTTCTTATAAAACAAAAATTGTTTTTAAGATCCCCGCCGGCGGCAAACATATCGTTTTCTATGCGCGTTTTAACCGGCAAAGGAGCATAACCGCGGCTTCTTCTGATTATTATTTTTTCTTTGCTTCCAGGCAGAAATTTTACAATTGAATCGTCGGTTCCGTTTTCTATTTCCCTGTTGTGGGAAAGAAAATAATCCGCTATCGCCTTCAAATTCGAAAAAGCTTCTTTCTCATTAACGGCGATCGGCTCCCCGCTTTTATTTCCCGAAGTCATCACCAGCAAAGGAAGTTCTTTTAACAAAAGATGGTGCAGCGGGGCGTAAGGCAGCATTATCGCCAATGAAGGATTGTCCGGAGCAAGAAGCTGCGTCATTTTATCAAAGACGCGTTTCTTTAAAATAACAGCCGGAGCGGATTGCGACAAGAGCTCCCGTTTTTCAAATTCGTTTATATAACAGAGTTTTTTTGCGCGGTCAAGATTACCCATAACGGCAAAAGGTTTGTAAGGCCGGCGTTTTCTCTCGCGCAGTTTTCGTACCGCTACGGCATTTGACGCATCGCAGCAAAGATGATATCCCCCTATGCCTTTTACCGCCAGTATCTTTCCTTTTTTTAATAATTTTGCGGCATCGCGGACAGCGTCATTTCTTTTTGAAACGATTTTTTTCCCGCAGTCATACAAAAACAGCTGCGGCCCGCATTTGCCGCAGGCATTGGGCTGGGCGTGAAATCTGCGGTTTTCGGGAGAAAGATATTCGCCGAGGCAGTCGGGACACATCTCAAACTCGTCCATAACCGTATTTTTTCTGTCATAGGGAAGTTTTTTTATTATTGAAAAACGCGGCCCGCATTTCACGCAGTTTATGAAAGGGTATAAATATCTTCTGTCTTTTTGCGAAAACAGCTCTTTTTTACATTCGGCGCACAATGCGAGATCCTGCGGAAAATCCGCCGTAATCTCCGTTATTTTACTTTTTATTATGCTGAAATTTTTATATTTTTTAACGGGAGCCGTTTTGATGCAATAGCGCGCGTCAAAGCCGGCTTTTTTCAAATCAAGCAAAAAACTTTTAAGTTTTTCAGGTTCTCCCTCCACATTGATTTGCGCGCCTTTGCCCGTATTGCGCACGGAACCCGCAAGCTTATGCGCCGCGGCAAGATTGTAAACAAAAGGCCTGAAGCCTATGCCCTGAACCGTGCCGCCGGCTTCAATAAACAGACCTTTAATCTTTTCGGATTTTTTCACATAATTCATAAAATTGCAAAATTGCGTTTCCACGGTTTCGGCGCCTGAGAAAACCGGAAGAAAAAGGACATTTTAAAGGACAAAAGGAGCCGCTTCCAAACGCCTCATACATTACAAATTACTTTTATTTACGGCGCCGCGGTTCCGGGGCGCTCACCAGCCGACTTGCATTCCTCGCGCCCGTCGCAAGACACGTCCTCGTTACTGCTCGGACTGCGGTTCCGGGGCGCTCACCAGCCGACTTGCATTCCTCGCGCCCGTCGCAAGACA
>CALHWY010000026.1 GCA_938040055.1 uncultured Endomicrobiia bacterium | reverse complement strand
AAATCAGGTTTGTCTGTGAGCGCCCCGGGTCTGAAGCGAAGCGGAAGACAGCGCTTCGTTCCTCAAACCGGCGCTCGTGAAGATGGTAAGAGAAATTGAATTTTAGTATACTTTCCGAGTATAACTTTCATAATGGGGCTGTAGCTCAGCTGGGAGAGCGCTTCGTTCGCAACGAAGAGGCCGTCGGTTCAAACCCGATCAGCTCCACAAAACCTTCTCTTGTCGTTGCTAAAAAAGCAAAAATTAAAGCGTATGCCGGCCTCTTCGGCGAAGAGGGCGAGCGCGCGACGAAAAAGGAGCGCAAGTCTGCGAGCGGGCGCGAGGGCGCAAAAAGCGCCTTGTGAGCGCCCCGGAACGTCGGTTCAAACCCGATCAGCTCCACAAAAACCTTCTCTTGTCGTTACTAAAAAGGCAAAAAGCAATTAATCTTTTTGTCTTTTTTGTTTTCATATCCTGTTTTTCAAGCTGCGAAATCTTTACGCATAATATTGTCAAATCCCGGCCGGCGCAAATTTTTCGGCTTGCCGACACGCGAAAAGTTCTTTATTTAAATCTTATCTTCATTTATGTTATAATAAGCCTGTTAAATTTTTAAATACCGGATATAAATAAATTAATTAATGGTGCTGAAATGTCATATCTTGTATTAGCCAGAAAATTCCGTCCGCAGAAATTCGACGAAGTAATAGGCCAGGAACATATTTCACAAACGCTTAAAAACGCGATTTCCGAAAACAGAGTCGCCCATGCTTATCTTTTCTCCGGCCCGAGAGGGTGCGGAAAGACGACTATGGCCAGAATTCTTGCCAAGGCGCTCAACTGTAAAAAAGGGCCGTCTTCCGAGCCCTGCGGCGTATGCGAAAACTGTCTGGAGATAGGAAAAAGTTCCAGCGTTGACGTTCTTGAAATTGACGGAGCCTCAAATAACGGAATAGACGAAATAAGGGCGCTGAGAGAGAATGTCAAATTTGCGGCCGCAAATTCCAGATATAAAATCTATATTATAGATGAAGCCCATCAGATAACCGCGCAGGCTTTCAACGCTTTGCTTAAAACTCTTGAAGAACCGCCGGAACATGTCGTTTTTATCATGGCTACGACCGAACAGCATAAGATTCCGGTAACCATTCTTTCAAGATGCCAGAGATACCGCTTCAAGCTTATTTGCGCCAAAGACATTTCCGGAGCCGTCAAAAATATAGCGCAAAAGGAAGGCTTTGAAATAGACGAAGAAGCTTTAAACATAATAATAGGCGCTTCGGGCGGCTCTATGAGGGACGCTCTTAGTCTTCTTGACCAGGCCGTTTCTTCAAGCGCGGGTAAAATAACCGGAGAATACATAAGGGGGCTTTTGGGCCTTTTGCCTAAAGAAATAATAGCTTCGGTCACGGAAAATCTCGCGAGAGGAGATATTTTATCCATTTTGAAAACCGTTAAGGAAATTTCCGAGCAGGGATATAATATTTTACAGTTTGCCAGAGATCTCCGCGATCATCTCAGGCAGGTGATGATTTATTCGGTAAATCCCGATATCGCGGAAATTTCTCCCGAAGATAAAAAGCTTTTTGAAGTGCAGAAAGCTCTTTTTACCGTTTCGCGCCATGTAAGAATGAACAATCTTCTTTCAAAAGCTCTTGAAGAAATGCGCTGGAACGATCAGCCCAGAATCCTTTTGGAGATGTATCTTCTGAAAATGTCTGAGCCTTATTACAATGTGGGAGAACTGATAAACAGGATAGCCGAACTGGAAAAAAACCTTAAAAGCGGCGACTATTATATTCCCGAAACGGCCGGTCCGGCTTCTTCATCGGCTTTTGCGGGCGCGTCCGCGGCCGATGATGCCGTTGTGGCTGAAGCCGACGATATGGGCGGCGGAGCGGATCTTATAAGTGTGTGGAAAGAAATCGTTTCGGAAATAACAAAAAAGCATCCTTTGACTTCGCAGTCCCTTCTTAAAACCCTTGTAAAGATCACTTCCGCGAAATCGGTTCAGATTACGGTGGCGAATAAGTTCGACCAGGAAGGCGTTATGGAGTTTCACGAACAAATATCAAAGCTTTACCGGAGAAAGACAGGCAATGACATAGCGGTCAAGGTGGCCGTGGAGGATATTAAAATAGAAGAAAAATCCGCGGAGCAAGACGATATTATAGTTATGGAACAAGAAATCGCTCCGGACGCGGCGCAATATGAAGTGGAAGAAGATCTGAAAGAAAGCGCAAAAACGGCTGTCCCCAAACATATTCAGGATATCGCTAAAAAATTCGGCGGAAAAGCGAAAAAACTTTAACATTTTCCGCGGCGCTTATGTCCGCTTTGGCGGCGATTTGCGCGGATTTGACGCCAAAAAGCCGTTTTTGCGGCAAATCTTAAAAATTTAATATTGTTTTTGTGCGGTTTTACGAGCATAAGACTTGTTTGCTTATGTCTTATTTTATTTTGCGCTGCGATTCGGTTTTTTAGCCGGAGCCCCGGGCTGAAATGAGGAAAATTTTTATGTCTTTTCCGTGTTAATCCGCTTTTAAAGCGGCGAAACGGCGGAACTTTTTGGATTTCAGGCAAAACCTTAAAATAAAGGCTTGAATTTTTCTCGCAAAACTTTACAGCGCTTAAAATTTGCGTTTAAGGAGATGAAAGTGAACAAAACGGCATTGATTTTTCTTTTTTTGTTTTGGGCGGCGGACGTTTTTGCCGTCACGGCGGACGAAGTTTTTAAACTATCGGCGGAAAAAGATCTGACCAATAATCTGAATTCGCTGTCTTATGAAATCGAATACGAATGGATAGTTAAAGACAATGTGATGACGGTAAAAGAAACCGTTGACGGGACAAAAATAAGAATGGACATTTTCCCCGCCGGCACGCATTATTCTTTTATAACGGACGGAGAAAAGTCTTATATAAGCGGCGACTGCCGGGTTTTTGACGGCAGGACGGTTTTTGAGGATTACAAAGTCGTAAAAGATACAAAAACCGTCACCGTTTACGGAAATAACGATTACCTTTATTTTCAAAAAATGCTGCGTCCTTTTTTGAATATTTATTTTCTTCCCGGACACCCTAAAAACAGCAGAGATTATGCGGTCGTTATGGCCGTAAAAGACCCCGAAGAGGCCAAACGGAACTATAAGGATAAAGTCGTAAACAGAAGGGAAGAGCTGACCTCTGAAGATTTTGCGCTTTATTTAATGGCGAATTTTGAGATGATATTTTTTATAGATAAAAAGACTATGTTGCATAACTCCATAACGATCATTCTGGCGCAGAAGGATTCGTCCGGGGAGGAAAGCGAATCCGGGAAAGATAAAAATACAACCGGAGAAAAAAAACAGACTGCCCAAAATCACGGCGGCGGGATCGTGTTCGGCGAAATCGTTTTTTCGGATTATAAAAAAGTGCAGGGGGCGGATTTGTTTTATCCCGCCGAAGTCATTACTAAAAAGTGCGCAATGCTGACAGACGCCGAGGCCGGCGACGACGGCATAGCCAGCATTCTCAGGGTAAAATCTTTTAAGATGCTAAAAAGCGGGGAGGCGGACTCCGCTCTGTTTATCCCTGCGAATATAAAAAGAGGAAAAGGCAAAATTCCTAAAGCATTTTCCCGGAGCGCAAATACGTACGGCGGAGTCTCTTATTTTATGGGACGCGAAGCCGCAGGTTCTTTTAAAGAAATGAAAGAATCCGTGAAAAAAAGCATAACAAAAGAGTCGATAAGAGAGTCTGTAAAAGAAGGCGTAAAAGAAGGCGTAAAAGAAAGCGTAAAAGAAACAAGAGAGAGTATAACCCGTGAGGGCGCAAAAGGCATAACGAAAAATATAATTAAAGGATTGGGCGGATTTTAAAGTGAACAGGCCGCAGGCTGTAGAAAAAATGGTAGATATAATAAAAAGGCTTCCTGGAGTAGGCCCGAAAATGGCCGAAAGGCTCAGCTATCATATACTGAAAATGCCGCAGGGGGAAGTCGACAGGCTGATTGACTCGATACAAAAAGCGCGCCGCACAATGAAATATTGCGGCGTCTGTTTTAATTTAAGCGAAAGCGATCCCTGCCCGGTTTGTTCCGATGTTTCAAGGGAGCAAAATACCATATGCGTGGTTGAAACTCCCCAGGATTTGATAGCGGTCAGCAGGGTAAAAGAATACAGAGGGCTTTATTTTGTGCTTGGAGGCGCCCTTTCTCCGCTTGATGCGGTCGGGCCGGATGATATAAGAATCGATAAGTTGATAAAAAGAATAAAAAGTGGTAAAATCACGGAAGTTATCCTTGCGACAGACACGGATTCAAAAGGGGAAACCACTGCATTATACCTTGCTGAGATCATCAAACCAATGGGTATTACGGTCACAAGATTAGGCTACGGATTGCCCGTCGGCGGAGATATTGAATATGCCGACGAGCTTACTATTTCACGCGCGATTTCCGGCAGAAAAGAAATGTAATAACTATTTTATTAAAAATAGTTTAAACTATAATTTTATGTGTAGTAAATAACAAAATTCCGATTGAAAAACCATATATTTTTTAATCGGAATAAATATTAAAAGGAGTAAAAAAATGTCGGCAAAAATGATTGAAGTTCGTTGGCACGGCCGCGGCGGTCAGGGCGCAAAAACTGCCGCACTCCTGTTTGCTGAGGCGCTTTTGGCAACAGGCAAGTATATTCAGGCATTTCCCGAATACGGGCCGGAAAGAATGGGGGCGCCGGTACAGTCTTTTAACAGAATCAGCGAAGATCCTATAACAATTCATTCTGGCATTACAAATCCTCAATATGTAGTTATACTTGATCCGTCTCTTATGGACTGCGTTGACGTTACGGACGGCATAGGAAAAGAAGGAAAAGTCATCGTAAATTCATCTTTCAGCGCTGCGGAAATCGCGAAACTGCTTATGGTGGACCCTTCCCAGGTTTATGTGGTTGACGCAAGCAAAATAGCCCAGGAAACCATAGGCAGAAATATTCCCAATACCCCTATGCTGGGGGCATTGGTAAAAGTTATCGGAAATCTTGACATAAACGGGGTTTTGGAAGATACAAAGGCGAAACTGACGGTGAAATTCCGCCACAAACCGGAAGTTATCGAAGGGAATATATCGTCGATAAAAAGAGCTTACGACGAAGTAAAAACGCACGGTTAATACTGTAAGAATATATATTCGGAGGGGAACAAAGTGAAAAATAATGATTGTAAAATGAAATTATCTGCGGACAAGCTTCCTATAGGAGATATAGTCGAAGCCGGAACCGCCGAAGGCTTTGTTACGGGCGACTGGCGTTCGGAAAAGCCCGTATGGAACAAAGACAAATGCATACATTGCCTTGCCTGCTGGATATCCTGCCCGGACAGCTCTATCATGATAGCTCCGGACGAAAAGAAAACGACCGTAGTCACAGGGATAGATTATGACCATTGCAAAGGCTGCGGCATATGCGCGAAAGAATGCCCTGTAAAAATCCGGGCGATTACAATGGAAGAAGAAAAAAAATGACGCGAAGCGTCTTTTCCGGCAAAAGCCGCCGGAATTTTTAGTTTTGAAAATTAACTAAGGGGTCAATGAAATGATAAAGACAGCATATCCAAAAGGCAAAATCGTCGCGAAAACCGGCAATGAAGTTATGGCCGAAGCGATGCGGCAGATAGAGCCGGACGTGGTGGCGGCATACCCTATAACTCCCGCTACCGAAATCGTTCAGATTTTTTCGCAGTTTGTCGCTGACGGCATAGTAAAAAGCGAATATGTGGCGGTGGAAAGCGAACATTCGGCGATGTCGGCTACCATAGCCGCTTCCGCCGCGGGCGCCAGAGCCATGACGGGAACTTCTTCCCAGGGGCTTTCCCTGATGTGGGAAATGCTTTATATAGCTTCGGGTTTAAGACTTCCGATAGTCATGGCCGAAGTCAACAGGGCGATATCCGCGCCTATCAATATCCACGGCGACCAGTCCGACACTATGGGGGCGAGAGATTCCGGCTGGATACAGATATATTCGGAAAATTCGCAGGAAGCTTATGACAATATGATACAGGCTACAAGAATAGCCGAGAAAGCGAAACTTCCCGTTCTGGTTACTACCGACGGATTTATTATTTCGCACTGTATGGAAGTCGTTGAAACGTATCCTGACGAGGACGTAAAAAAATTCGTGGGCGAATATAAGCCCGAAAGATATCTTTTGGACACTAAAAAGCCTTATACTTTAGGCGCGATAGACCTTCAGGATTATTATTTCGAGCACAGATGGCAGCTTGCGCAAGCTATGAGAGATTCAAAAAAGATAGTGCGCGAAGTCGCTGAAGATTTCGAGAAAACTTTCGGACGCAAATACGATATGTACGAAAAATATATGATGGACGATGCCGAAATCGCGATAGTCGTCATTGGCTCTACGGCCGGAACGTCCAAAGTCGTAATTAAAGAGCTCAGACAAAAAGGCGTAAAAGCCGGCCTTATAAAGATAAGAGTTTACAGGCCTTTCCCCTCTGAAATGATCGTAAAAGATCTCGCAAATGTCAAAGCCGTAGCGGTTATGGACAGATCCGATTCCTGCTCCGGAACTTATGCTCCTGTTTATTCGGACGTTGCCGCGGCTATGTTTGCGGCGGGAGTCACGGGCCCGAAAGTGGTCAATTACGTTTACGGTCTGGGCGGAAGAGAGATAAACACCGGACATATCGAAGCGGTTTATGACAAACTTGGCAAGATAGCTTCCGGCGCCGAAAAACCGTTTACGGGAATAGAGTACATTAACGTGAGACTGAAATAATAAAGTCTTACATACATAAAAAGCAAGGTTTAGAAAACAAAGAGCTTTTTCCAGGAGATATAAAAATGGCAAATTTAAAAGAATTGAGCAAATATCCTGAACGCGTGACCGGCGGACACCGTCTTTGCGCCGGATGCGGAGCGGGCATAGTTGCAAGACAGACGATGCTTGCGGCGGGCAATACTCCGGTCGTGGTGACGAGCGCTACCGGCTGTTTGGAAGTTTCAACCACGATTTTTCCTTATACCGCGTGGAAAAATTCGTTTTTTCACAGCGCTTTCGAAAATTCGGCCGCGACATGTTCCGGCATTGAGGCCGCTTACAGAGGGCTTAAAAAGCAGGGAAAAATAAACGAAGACATAAGATTTATAGCTTTCGGCGGCGACGGCGGAACATATGATATAGGTCTCCAGTCTTTGTCCGGGGCGATGGAACGCGGACACAGAATGCTTTATGTCTGCTATAACAATGAAGCGTATATGAATACCGGAATACAGAGATCAGGCGCGACTCCAAGAGGAGCGCATACTACAACGGCTCCCGCGGGAAAAGTTCGTCAGGGCAAAGAGCAGGCCAGAAAAGATTTAACCGAAATTATGGCCGCTCACGGCATTCCTTACGTAGCGCAGGCATATGTCGGCAACTGGAACGATTATATTACAAAAGTGCAGAAAGCGCTGGCCGTGGACGGTCCGTCGTTTATCAATATATTGACGCCTTGCAGATTGGGCTGGGCGTATAAGCCGCAAGACACGATGTCTCTTAACAGGCTTGCCGTTGAAACATGCATCTGGCCTGCGTATGAAGTGGAAAACGGAGTTTATAAAATAAACGTAAAACCGAAAGAAAAGAAGCCCGTGACGGAATTTTTGAAACCGCAGGGGAGATTTAAACATCTTTTCAAACCGGGCAATGAAGCTATTATCGAACAGTTCCAGAAAGAAGTGGACGCAAAATGGGAACTTTTGCAGAAAAAAGCCGAAATGACGAGTAAATAAAGGCAAGGCGGAAAATAAAGAGGGGCGCTCTGAAAGGAGCCCCTCTTTATATATATATAACCGCCGGCAATGCCGGCGTCCGAAAAAAGTCCCGGACTTAATCCGGCCGGCGAATGCGGACAAAGCGG
Organism: uncultured Endomicrobiia bacterium; assembly: GCA_938040055.1. Classification (GTDB taxonomy): domain Bacteria; phylum Elusimicrobiota; class Endomicrobiia; order Endomicrobiales; family Endomicrobiaceae; genus Endomicrobium_B. The sequence continues at coordinate 33,223 of CALHWY010000026.1, read as the reverse complement.
CACAAAAAGTTTTTTTCGGAAATAAAAAGCCAAAAAAGGAACTTCATATTTTTTAGCGCCGTAAAGAAGCCGGATAAAATCCGTATGATTTTTGATATTTTTTTTGAAATGCCTGCGTTAAAACAGAAATGGGCGGTAAATAAAATCCGTATGGTTTTTGAAGTTTTTTTTAAAGTTTTTTTTGCCGGCGGATTTGTATTACGAATACACATTTTAAAAGCCGGAGAAAAATTATACGGCAATCGGATGACGCGGTAAAATTTTTAAGATAATATTTTTAAAAGAAAAAAAGATTTGGCGAAAGAAACGGAGATCGTAATTTATAGGAAATGAACTGATTTTTTTGCCGTGCGGCCGGAAAAAAAAGCAAGAAAACGCAAAAAAGCGATGCATCCGGAAAGATAAAAAAGCGCCGCCGGCCTGGACAATATATTCGAAGAAGTTTAAAGCTTTGGAAAAACATGAAAAATCCGTTGTCTTTGGGATGGTTATTTTGAGATAACGGATGCGATATCTCCGGTATGTAAGAAATACGAGCCGACTGTACAAGACGATTTTATAATGACGCAAAATATCCCGTATTTTTGTTTTTTTCGTGTCCGCCGTGCGGACTTTTTCATTTGCGGCCGCGGCTTTTTTGCGGTTATTTATCTTTTACGGCGGAATTTTTAAGAGTTTTCACAAAAACCGGAAAAAGAGGGAATTCCTTTGCCTGCGCCGCGCCGTAAGTTTTTTGTTAACTTTCAGCTGTGTTAAAAAATCTTTTCAAAAATATGTTTTGTAGTCTATAATATACAAGGCGTTAAATGCTGACTTGGAAATGCATCTATGAAAAAATTTTTAAACGCTTTTTTATCATTGCTGCTTGCGGCACAGCCTCTTTTTGCAAACCTCAGCCCGCTCAGGGCGGATAACGGCGGAATTAATCCTGAAGTTTTTAAAAATGCGCGCATAACGGACGGCGCTTTTTTTGACGGTTCAGATCTCGCCATATGGGTGCAGGATCTTCATCTCAATGCGCAAACGCAAAAAACCATAACTTTGCTTACGGACGAAATTATCGCTAAAACGGGCCGCGTGCGCATATATGCCGAAGGCATGATGGAAGGCAAGGCCGACGTTTCCGTGCTTGCCTGCATACCCGATGAAAGAAATAAAGAAAAAAGCATAAACTATCTTTACGGCGAAGGTTTTTTGTCCGCGGCTGAATATATGGCTTTAAAAGGATATGCGGTTTACGGCATTGAAGACAGAAGGCTGTATACGGACACTTTGTCCGTTCTTGAAGAGATCATAAAAAGCGGCGGCGGAGAGTTTAAACTTAAAATTTCCGCTCTCGCGCAAAATCTGAGGATTGTCAAAAAGCGTTATCTTTCAAAATCGGCGCTGAAATTCACGTCCGAACTCGAAAAAAAATATCACAAAGTTTTAATGCGGGAAGCCGCCGCAAATAAAAGTCTTCTGTCTTATTATCCCAACCTCAGCGCCTATATCAGAGCCGGCGCGCAAAGCGAAGTTTTGCCGGCAAAGCTCAATAAAGAGCTTCTTTTATGTCTAGGAGAGCTCAAAAACCGCATATCATACCGGAAATATATTTCTGCGGTTTCGGGATTAGACGGCGCGAATGCTAAATCAATGATGAACTTTTACGCGTTTCTATCGTCCGAAACGCCCGAACTGCTTGAAAAATATCCGGCTCTGGACGGTTTTTTTAGAAAACGGAAAAATCTTCTGCAAATAAATAAAGTCGGGCTCGTTTTTGAAGAAAAAGCTTTTGCCGGCGAGCTTGCATATTCCAATTCCCGCAGCGCGCTCGACCGGGAGCTTTTCAGGCTTGAAGAAGCTGTGGGAGTTCTTAAAGATTATGCTTCTCTCGCCGTTAACAGCGTGCAATACCGGCGTCTTAAATACGACAGGGAATATTACGGGGAACTTTTCAATAAATATTTTGAAGGAGAGGCTAGGCGTTTCGCTTTTGAACTTCTTTATGATCCCAAAAGAGAGCTTTTTTATGAAAATAATACCGCAAGGGATAAAGTTTTCTGCGCCCGGCTTCTTGACGGAATGAACTGTTGCGTTTCTGCCGGCAAGGGCAGGACGCAACAGGTTCTTAAAAATCTTCCGAATTATAAAAATGTGAAAATTATAATAGCTGGAGGTTTTCATTACGGTATTAAAGACGCTCTTGAGGATAAAAAGATTTCTTATCTGGTGCTTACTCCGGAAGTGAAATCCGTCGAAGGAAAAGATAAATACTATGATTTCATTCTTTACGGAGCGAACTCTTTTAATAAAGTTTTTCACGCCGATTTCGATTTCGGCTCTCCGGGACAAACGCTCAACGGCTTTATTTCGGCGGTTTCCGTATGGGGAGGGCGCGGCGTTTCCGCGCGGGAGCTTCAAAATGAAATGGAGCGGTGGATAGCGTCAAACGAAAAGCTGGACGGGATTTCCGTATCCGTAAGCGCTTTGTCCGAAGGATATAAAATTACCGCCGCGTATAAAGGGGTATCCGTAATCGCGGACATAAAGATCAACGGTTCGGGCGGGTCTGAGATTGTACGCAGACGGTTTGCGGGCGGGGAGGCGGAAAGGCTTTTAGGAATAACAGGAAATGAAGAATCCCGAAAACAAAATAATAATATAAACCCCGGACTTAAACCTCTTTCCCTGATAGAACCTTTTTTAAAAACAAGAGCGCAGAAACTGCTCTCTTCAATGTTTATGCCGGCGGCGGAATCTTTTTTATGGCTGCCGATGATAGCTGCTTCGGGCGTCTCTGCGGCGCCGGCTTTAATAATGCCTTTTGTTTTCGCTTTTTTACATAATGTTTTCAAGGCGGCCGCGCTTAGAAGAGAAGGAAAAAAATACGGACTCAAAACGATAATATCGGATTTTACGGGTTATTTTGTCCCTTCAGCCGGACTGTCGGCCGTTACAAGCCTTGCTTTCTGGGCGAGCGCTTTTATAACCGTAAATCCCGCGATTGCGATCCTGTGCGCTCTTACAGCCAATATATGCGCGCATTATGCTTATGAGATATACCGGCTTTCCGGAGGAACTTTGCATAAGGAAAGCGGATATTTTACCCGGCTGGCCGAAAAATATTTTGCAAACGCGCATAAACTTAATATGATAGAGGCTCTTAAAGAAGCCGAAACCGCCAGAATCGAGGAAAAAGAAATAAAAACTTTTTTGAAACCGCCCGTGGGAGCTTTCGTCATTGACGGGAAAGGAAATAAAGGGAGAGGTTATAACAGGGAAAAAAGCCTGCTTCACGCGGAATATTTCGCTTTTATAAACTATCTTACCGGATATATAGACAAATATGAAAGGAATGACGCCGGAGATTATACGGAAAAAGGCGGGATGCTGGCCAGTCTTTTAAACGCGGCCGTTATAAACGCCGAAACCCTTAACAGAAGAGTTTTTGAACGAAATCCTTATCTTCTGGAAGCCGCGGGTTTTGAAGCCGTTTATCCTAAAATAAGGACAATAGACGATGTCTTCAATGAAACCAATCTTGTTTTGCGATATGTCAATCTCCGGCTTGGGAATCCTCTCTCGGACGCTTCTCTTTACTGCACTCTGGCGCCCTGCAATAAGTGTGCGAAAATAATGTCTTTGCTTAAAATCAAAGAACTTGTTTTTGCTTCGCATTCAATAAACAAAAGCCATAAAGGAACGGACGCTCTGCGGCAGGCGGGCGTAAAAATCACGGAAGAAGTTCTTTCAGAGGAAGCCGGGGAATATATTGAAAATTATAAAGTAGCGAACAAAAGCCCCGCAAGAACGAAAATAGCTTCTTTCATTCAGACCGCATCAAGAAAAATAAACGGTTTTTTTGATTTCGGGGCTGCGGATTTCGTTTCCGTTTCGGATTTCGGAAATTTGTTTTCCGAACAAGGTTTTCCGCGCCGTAAGATATACGGCAGTATGTTTTACGCAAGGCCTGATAAGACCGTGGTGCGGATAGCTTCGGCGCCGGCGCTGTATTTTTCTTCTTTAGATGACAATCAAAACTATGCCGGGAAAAATATCAAATCCGTTGTTTTTACAAGGCTGGACTTTGAGAAAGAGCGTTCTCGGATGCTGAAACTGGCCCCTTTATTTACCGCAAAAAAAGCCGGCGCAAAAGCGCTTTTTGAAGTTTATATTAAAGACAATATATTTTATGTCAATGTCACGGATTTTTACGGATTTGATAAAAACAGGGCTTATGAGCTTGCTTATGTCCGGCTTTTTGAAGAATTAAAAGAAGGGATATTGTCTCCTTCGGTCAATGCGGATGTCGGAAAACTTTTAGGAACCGGAAAGATAGAGATTATAGCGGCGGAAGGCTGTTTTGACGGGGAAACAAACTCCGTTTTGCCGGAATATATACAAGAGTACGCGGAAACGCCCGCAAATAACTGGGGCGGTTCCGGGAATGTGCAAAAATATGAGCTGTTTTCTCAAATGCGTTCCGAAATCGAGGATTTAAAAGGGCGTTTCAGGGAAAGCGAAAGAACCGAAACAAGAAAACTTTTTACCGGCGCTTCGGTGGAAATAAATATCGCTTCTTTAAACTCCGCGGGCTCAATAGGAAAGATCTATGACATAATGACATTTGCGGATATCATAAAAGGAAAGTTCGCGGCATTGAACGTATCGGGCTATATGCCTTTCGGCAAAACCGTATGGATGGACGATATATACATAGACTGGAGCAAAGAAGCTTTAAGGCTTTCAGAGCGGGGATACGGCATTTCCTCCGGAGAAATTGAGAACATCTCGCGTTTTTATGCCGGACGCGCGGGAAGCCGCGGGGGCGTAAATAATGAGAATGCCGCTGAAATAATGAAATTTGAAGAAGAGACGGCAAAAAAACTTTTGTCGAAAATAAAGGGTGTAGCGGCGGAAAATATTTCGGCTGGCGAACTGCGCGCTTACCGGGACGCGGTCAAAGAGATGCAAATAAAAGATATTGTCTCAAAAGCCAACGGGAAAGGCGTGGACATATCCGCCGAATATATTTACGATAAAACTCTTTCCGTAAAAGACAATCTCAATGAAATATCGCATATACTTGGATTGTTTAACGGCATTATTGTAAAGCTTGACGCCGGTACGCTCAAAGAAATATCCGGCGGCATTTACGGAATAAGCGCGGGCAAGCCGGTCGCTTTCAGGCTTGACGAGCAGTCTTTGGATATCGTATCCGAGTCCGATATTTCCGTAAAAAAGGATTACGGTTTCAGGGTAATAAGGGAATTTTCTGAGACGCAAGATCCGTACGGCAAGGTTATCAGCATTCCGGCCGGAAAAATAACCGACGCTGCGCTGGAAAAGCTGGACGGCTGCAGCGCGGTTATAATCTCGGTTCCCGAAGTATCCGGAGACATTATAAAAAATCTTTCTGACGCCAAAAACGGCGAAAATATCATTTCGAATATAATGAAAGCCGCCGGAAATATAAAGACTAATCAGGCTCAAAAAAATATCCGGAATTATTATTTTCACGGCGTAAACGCGGCGCTGAAAGCGGACAAAACCGCCGCAAGAGCTCTTTTTGCCGCAAATATGAGCGCCGGCAAATCAAAAGGAAGGGGGCCGCTCGCTGCTCTCAACGCCCTTGACGCCGATATTATGGACGAAGCTTTAATGCATGAAATTTTCGAAGCGATCAAAGTTTCGTTTTCTTTTGCAGACGCTATTACCCGTAGGCGAATATCCGTAATTTCGGACAGGATAAAAAAACAATATGAAAACGGGGATGAAAGAAATAAACGGATAGCGGCGGAATCTTTGAAACAGTTCCTTTTCGGTTTTTATTTCGGCGCCGAGATACTGCCGCTTCCGGCTTTTGAAAAATATGAAGGGGAATATGCCGAAAGAGCCGGCAATTATGCGGCCGATGCCAGAAAACATATCGTCTGTGCGCAGCAGGGGCTTGCATTTGAAGATACATTAAGCAATTCATTAAAAAGTCTTTATTTTCTGATTGGCGCCGAGATGCTTTCAAAAGACGAGCTGATGAAACTGCTTGGGCATTATTCGTCCGCTTTGGAATATGCCGGCGCTGAAGAGTCCGCGCTGTTTGCGGCAGTGCTCGGGCAGGCCGCAAAGAAGTACGGCAGGAAAGAAATGCTTTCGTATTCGGATAAGATAAAGGATAAAATAGTTTCTTATGCGGCGGCGCAAAAGGATAAACGTCTGCATATCGCCGCGATGGCGTCCGTCGCCTATATAGAAAACGATGACGGCTTAAAGAATGAATTAAAAACGGTTTTTGACGGGAGCGTTAAATTTTCGGAATACGGTTTTGACGATATGCTTATGGCGGTAACGCTTATCGAACTTCTTGATTTTGATCCGGGCTTGTTTATTTTTCGGCAGCAAAAGGATAAAGCCCTTGAAAGCGTATATGCCGACAGCGGGCTTGCGGGATTATACGCTAAGACGGTCAAACTGACATCGTCTTATTCCGCGTCGGGCATAGAAGCCGAGCTGGAGTCCGCTTTGGAATCTTTTGTCATAAGTCCTATGAAAAGATACGCCGTTACGGATGACAATGTAAAAGCGGCTTCAATAGCCATGGCTTTAATTGAATTGTGCGAACTTGCGGGATATAAAAATGATTCCGGCAGTCTGAAAAAGGCCGTCAAAACGGTTTCCGTATCGGCGGTCAGAAGCATTCTGTCGGCGGCATAAGGTCGTGAATGAAAGAGTTTGTCCGTATTTAACGAAAGCGGCTTTTACCTGCAAAAGGCAAAAGCTGCTTTTATTTTATGTATGTTTTTTTTTAACGGTTAATATCTTTTAGGGCATGTCCGGATTTTATTTTGATTGCGCTGTCATGTACGTTTCAAGATTTATGCGGAGATTTTGTTCTTAATTGATATAAAATCATATTATACCGCTTGCGAATCCGGAAATTCTTATGCTATGGCGCCGCCTGCGTTTCGCAAACAGTCCGCTGAACCGGCTTTTGCGCGAATATTAAAAATAAACGCATGCAAAATAAAATGTCCTACAAGATTTTCAGTCCTGCCGCCGCGTTTTATTCTTATTATCAATAAAAAAACGCCGTTTTTCTTTCCGGTCAAAATAAAATATTCGCTTAAATCCGTTTCTCGGCAACCTCCGTATTTTAAATTTTTGGGCAAAAGCCGTTTGAAAAAATTTTGAGATTGCAGGGACTCCGCGTTCTTTTTAACCGGAAGAAAAACGGCTTTTCAGATTTTGACGGCAATTCGAAATATCATAGCCGCAAATGTTTATGTCCGTAAACATTCGAATTGTACATGGCTTCAATGACGGATTTCCCGGTATGCTTTGCAATGAACCGTTTTAAATAAAAAACGGCAGCTTCGTCTTAAACGGATATTGCCGCTTCGGCACTGAAAAAGAGGCTTTCGTTTGATTGTCTTTTACATATGATGCGGAGGATTTGAAATCCGGCCGGTTTATACATTTACGCTCCCGTGAAGAGAGCGACTAGGATCTTTTTTAATTCACCAATGCTTGCAGCCATTTCAATTCACGCTCCCGTGAAGGGAGCGACATGCATAATCGTGATTAATGTTATTTTTTTAAAATTTCAATTCACAGAATTTTGAAGAATTTCTCTTTTAGGAATATGAAGTGATTGCCGAAGGCGGGCAGGCTGATGGAAAATACGTTCGGCTGAAAATAAAAACAAATAAAAAAGCTCCGACGGCTGGGCTCGAACCAGCAACCGATCGGTTAACAGCCGATTGCTCCACCATTGAGCTACGTCGGAACTAATTTATTTTATTATTGTATTTAAACCGTCCGGCAAAAAAGAACTTTTGGTTATGCGGGCCGAACGCATTAATTATACATTTTTTTTAAAAAAATTCAAATACTATTTTTAAGCCCGTATCAGCTTCTGTATCCGTCCATTGTCATAAGCGCCTTAATTCTCTCTTCTATCGGGGGATGCGTGGTGAACAGTCCTGAAATTTTTGAAAAAAACGAATTTTGTTTGTCGGCCGAAAGAGGAGTTGCTATGCACATCGCGGCCATAGTTTCTCTGTCTTTTAGCTTTTCCACGACGGAATTTCCGGAAATTTTCCTCAATGCGTTTACCAGCCCTTCGGGATTTCTCGTAAGCAGGGCAGCCGTCGCGTCAGCCTGGAACTCTCTTGTTCTTGAAACCGCCAGCTTTATAAGCGGGGCAACAAGATAACCGTAAAGATACAAAGACAAAGCCAGAGCTAAAAATAAAAGCTGCCCCCCGCCTTTGTTTTTGCCGGAACCTCTGCCTTTGGTCATCGCCAGCCTGAGCAGTATTTCGGCGGCGATAGTCGCAAAGCTTATACATACTACCATTATAAGCATAAGGCGTATGTCCCTGTTTCCTATGTGGGCCATTTCATGCGCTATTACGCCTTCAAGTTCAGGCTTTTCAAGCTTGTTGATAATTCCTTTTGTTAAAGCTATATAGGAATGTTCGGGATCTCTTCCCGTGGCGAAAGCATTTAACGACTCATCGTTTATAACATAAACTTTAGGCGTCGGAAGACCTGCTGTTATCGCTATGTTTTCAACGATTCTTATTATTTCAGGCGCAGACTCTTTCGTCACTTCTATTGCTCCGGCGGAAGAAAGAACGAATTTCTGCCCGAAAAAATAGCTTATTAAAACCCATATTATCGCTATTGCCGATATTACCGGCAATACCTGAATCGCCAGCCGGTTCGCTGTGTTTAGCGCCGATACGTTCTGTCCGGGAGAAGTTCCCATCGCGCTGAAAAGCAAAATGGCCAGATAAACCAGCACCACAAGGCTTACGGGGAAAAGCACCATAAGCAAAACGGTTTTACGCTTATTTGAATCTATAAAATCATAAGTTGTAATATTTGCCATTTGATGTCCCTGCGGTTAAAAAGAAATTTTGACGGCCTGTTTTGCAGCCTGTTCGTTTTCGTCCAGTTTAAAGAAGTCCTGCTTCTGGAAACCGAACATTTTTCCTATTATATTGCTGGGAAACATTTCAAGTTTGGTGTTTATGGCAAGGACATTGGAATTATAAAATCTTCTGCTGGCTTGAATCTTGTTTTCCGTGTCGGTAAGCTCTCTTTGAAGTTCAAGAAAGTTTTCATTGGCTTTAAGGTTGGGATAATTTTCGGAAAGCGCGAAAAGGGATTTCAGTGTGCCCGTCAGCATATTTTCCGCTTTGGCTTTATCTTCAATTGAACCCTGGCTTGCCATTGCCATATTTCTTGCCTGAATAACGGCTTCAAGCGTGTTTTTTTCATGAGCGGCATAACCTTTTACTATTTCCACGAGATTGGGTATAAGGTCATAACGGCGCTTCATCTGCACCTCAATATCGCTCCAGGCTTCTTTCACTCTGTTTTTAAGGGTGACAAATATATTATAAGTCACCAGAAGATAGATTCCGACGATGACGACCGCCAAAACCGCCAGCCCGATTAAAACCAAAAGAACCGCTACCATTTTTTTCTCCTTTTATAAGGGCTTTTGCCCTATTTTTTTGTATTCAGATAAATATCTGAAGAAGCCATTATTTCTTTATAATATTTAAGCATTTCGCCATGTCTTTGCGTGTATCCGGTTTCGGAAACGGTTTTTGTTTTTGCGTCAAAATTGAAATAGCGCGCCTCATCCGCAGCTATATTGTACAAAACTGCCTTGTCCGCCGATAAAATGAACCCTTCGCTGTTAAAAGCTATATGCTCTTCGGATTTTCCCAGAAGGCTTACGCCCGCGGCGATATATTCCGTTTCCGTAAGAGAAAGTTCGTAAAGGGTGGGCATTATATCCATATGACATCCCGAAATTCCGGGATCTATTTCCCGTTTTATTTTTTCAGGCATATAAATATACGCAGGTACCGCGTATTTTTTGAACAAATCGCCCGTTAAAGGAGGGTTGATTTCCCTCAGATTATGATCGCCGGTAATCACTATTATGGTATTGTCTGCCAAATGCGAGTTTTTCACTTTATCCAGAAACTTCGCGGCTTCATTATTGGCAAACTGATAAGTCTCGAATATCTTTTTTCCGTATTTTTTTTCTCCGGGCATCATCCGCGCGAGTTCCTGCGGAATATTCAAAGGCAAAGGCTTGTAATAAGGCGGAATTTCATAAGGGGGATGAGTTCCCGTAGACATTGCGTAAATAAATTTGGGTTTGCCCGCGGAAGCTTTAAGTTCCCTTAAAACGATTTCAAAGAACTGCGCGTCATTTATGCCCCACTGATGCCTGTATTCGTTTTTTATGCTGCCCTCTCCGTATGTTGCGTCGAAACCCTGGGCTTTGAAGAAATTTTCAATTCCTCTCCACGAAAGGCTGCCTCCGTAAACGGCCTTTGTCTCATATCCCGCGTTTTTATAGGGAAGAGCCGCCGCGCTGGCATATCCGTTAAATGCCAGAGGGCTTTGCGTTATTTGCAGCGAAAGCGGTCTTTGCGGCATGTTAAGAACGGTAGACTCGAGGCAGTGTATTGTTATTCTTCCCGCCGCGACGAAATTGTAAAGAACCGTATCCTGTTCAAAATGTTTTTTCAGCCCGCCCAAAACGTTAAAATCCGCGCTGTCAAACAATAAGGGCGCTTCTCCGAAGCTTTCAAGAATTATAAATACAACATTCGGCTTCATTTCTCCGGCGCATTCATTTGCCGGAGTAATTTTGTGAAAGACCGACAAATCCAGCTTTGTTCCGTCTATTCCCAGCTTTCTGCTCAGATCTATTTTATTGCCGCTTTGTTCGGATTTCGCATACAGCGCGTCGGAAAGCGCGTGAACGCTTGAAATTGAAATATTATTAATAAAAGAGTTCGGAGATATCTGTGTATAAAAGCTTCCGAGCGGAAACATTGACAGTGTTCCCCTGGCGGTCAAAAAAACCAAACACGGAACAGATAATACGATAAAAGCTTTTAGCGGCAAGCTCCAGTAAGAAGAAGCTATCGCACATTTCAAATTCAGAAGCCTTTTTTTCGTATAAGCGCTTAATTTATAAGCGCCGTAACTTGCGCCTGCCAGCGCTGCAAGAGCAATGGGAAACCGCCAGTCATATGCTATGGTTTTCAATAAAGCACTTGTGTCGTCTTCAAAGAACTGGAAAAATAAAAGATTGATATGTTCGTTGAAATAGGTGAAAAAACCGAAATCCGCCAGATTAAGAGCGGCAAGCGCCGTAAAAGCCGCCCAATAATACAATTTTATTAAACCCGCGAAAAATCTGAAAAGCTTAAGGCTTCTGAAAACAAGAAGGAAAGTAATTGTAAATATTACCGCCGAGTTTATATAAGCGAGTACCGAAAGGTCAAATCTCAATCCCAGAAAAAAAGCTTTAAAAATATGGCCGTAAAGACCTCTTACGGCATCGTAATTCACGAAATAAAAGAAAAAAAATATCCTGTATGCCGTCATTGCGGCGAGAGCCGCAATATTGATGGGGATAATTTTTAAAAGACAATCGAAATATTTTTCAAAATTGTATTCTTTTACCATTAAAAATAATTATATCATTTTTTTGGAATTTTATAACATGTTTTATAAAGGTTTGCGAATATAAACCGAAATGACGCTTTTAATCTTAAATAATAGACCATAAGCCTTTGCATGCTTAATAAATTATATCGTATCGATAATTCCGCTCCGCGGAAACGGCGCAAAAGGCCTTTTTTGTCCTAACATTGAAAAAAGAATAAAAAAAAGAGATAATGTCTCAAAACTGCCTGATGCAATTTTGCAGTTTATTTTTTTTTAGGATTTGTTTCGTGCCGGTTATGTCCGGTAATGCCTGCAAAGATGCCGGCTTCTCGTATTTTCAAGAGATCATAAAAGAAAAACCGCTTATGGCTTATCCGGCAATGACATCCGGAAAATCCGTCGGTTTTCTTTGTTTTCCGTAATGCCGGATAAAAACGCAGGCCGGGCTTTTGCGGATTTCAAAAAAGCCGGCAAAAAACGCGCAAAAACGCTTGTTTTCGGAATAGGTAAAACCGAAAATAAAGCCGGAGCCGTACAGGCAAGCGAAGGAAAAATAAGACTAAGGGAGAAAAAAAGTGATAAAGATTTCAGTAATAATGCCTGTGTATAATGCCGGCAGTTACATTGAAGAATGTCTTGAGAGCGTGCTGGCTCAGTCTTTAAAAGAGACCGAAATAATTTGCGTTGACGACGGATCAACGGACGACAGCCGGGCGTTAATAGAAGAGTATATGAAAAGAGATAAAAGAATAAAACTTTTTGTCCAAAAAAACCAAGGCGCGGGTTCCGCCAGAAATAAAGGAATAAAAAACGCTTCCGGGCAATTCGTCGTTTTTATGGATCCCGACGATTTATACCCGGAAAACACCACTTTGGAGACATTATATGAGGCGGCGGTTAAAAATAACGTGAAGATATGCGGAGGCTCTTTCAGCTGGCTCAATAATGACGGCACCATAAATACGTTTTTTGAAAATAATTATGCGGGATACACTTTTAACCGCGACGAAAAACTGCAATATCGCGATTATCAGTTCGACTACGGCTATCACAGATTCATTTACGACAGAGAATTTCTGGTAAACAATAATCTTTTTTTCCCCGGTCTCAAAAGATTTCAGGATCCTCCTTTTTTTGTCGACGCTATGATAGCGGCTAAAGAATTTTATGCGGTTAAAGACGTCGTTTACAGGTACAGGAACGGATATAAGTCTGTAGAGTGGAATAATGAAAAAGTATATCATTTGCTGGACGGGCTTACCTATAACCTGAAAGCCGCGCTCAATAACCGGCTGTATAATCTGTACTATCTCACGTTTCACAGATTTGCCGGAGATTTTATTCCGAAGCTCGCATATGTCCGCACATGGAAGTTTTTCTATAAATTGATAAAAATACGGCGGATAACGGACCGCTCGAAAGTCAATGTGAATTTTTACAGGAAATTCAGGCAGTTCCTTATAAAAGTTTTTTTTGAAACGCTTATCTCGGTTAAATCAAGCTCGAAGTTCACGGTTTTTACTCTGTTCGGGATGCAGCTTAAGATAAGAAAAAAACAGGTTGTTTACGGGCCTGTCGTTAATATCGCATTGATGAACAATCAAGGGTTCGGCGACTGTCTTATGGAAACCGCTTTCTGGAAAGAAGTAAAGAAACAGGTTCCGAATATATCTATTGATTATTATACGCGCAATGCCGAAGCTTTCAGAGGGAATCCTCTTTTCAATAAAACGGAAGCTTTCGGCGCCAAATTCAATCATAAAAATTATGATATAGTGCTGCTCAATGACAGGCTTTACAGACTTAAAGGATATAATCATGAAAAAGTAAGGCTGAGGGCGCCTCTTTTGGCAAATTATATTGACGCCAATCAGAAAATCGTAAAAGCTTTTGGAAAAATTATGAATTACGAATTGGTTTCCAAGCTTGCCATGCTTAAAAAAAAGAACCGCAGGGGACATCTTGATTTAAACGATATATTTTCTTTTGATGCCGACACAAAGCCTTTTGCGTCCTGGGCGTCGGGAGCTTTTGATGCGCTGGAAAGAAATGGTTTGTCCGATGTTCCCTATATAACTCTGACAAGAGCCTGCGACTCTGTATTCAAATACGGACATGTAAAAATGTGGCCGATAAAATATTATGACGATTTACTCCTGCTTTTGAAAAAAAGATATCCTGATATAAAGACGGTGCAGCTGGGAACGGACGCACAATACGGCATTGCATACGCCGCGGATATCAATTTGCTTGGAAAAACGTCATTTGACGAGCTGAAAGTTATTCTTAAAAATTCTCTTTTGCACATAGACAATGACGGAGGATTGATGCATCTGAAAAATGCATTGGGCGGCAAATCATGCATTATGTGGGGGCCGACTTCCAGCAAAGTTTTCGGATATCGGGAAAATATTAATATATCCGCTGATGTATGCAGCGATACATGTTCGTATATAATTCCAAGATGGATGGACAGATGCGTAAAGGGACTTAAAGAGCCTGAATGCATGACATCCATAACGCCTGAAATGGTGTTTGATAAAATCTCCGAATATATTGACAATCTTAAAGCCGGCTCTTTTGATTTGACATTTATTAAAGAAAATGAAATCGCCGAAATTGCAGGAAAGCGCGCGGACGAAAATATCAAAACCGCTTTTTTAACCGATGATTTTTACGGACTGAAAAACTTTACCGATATTGAAAATAATGCATTTGATATTTTTATTTTTAACGGAAATAAAAATATCGGCGGCAAATACAAGAATGCCGAAATTTCTTTTCCTTATAATATTGCCAGAAAAGAAAATAGTTATGATATCATTATAGTGAAAGCGGCTCCGGATGAAAACCTTGATAAATTTTTCTATAAAGAAATATTGCGCATATTAAAACCCGGAGGCGGATGTTATTTCGTTTCGCAAATCCGCAGCGGGAAACATTCGTTAAAGTTTGACAGATTCGGAAAACTTGAAAATTTGCTGCCGTAAACGTTAAAATACACAAGCGGCCGGCTTTCGGCGCAAAAATAAAAAGGCGAGGTATAAACCGTCAAATGAACCCACCGAAAGTATCAGTGATAGTACCTGTTTATAATATAGAAAAATACATAGGCCAATGCGTCGAAAGTATTATGGCTCAGACGCTGCGCGAGATTGAAATAATCTGTGTTAATGACGGCGCTACGGATAAAAGCGCTGATATTTTGCAATATTACGCGCTCAAAGACAGCCGCATTATAATAGTCAATAAAAAAAACGGAGGGCTTTCTTCCGCAAGAAACAGCGGTTTGAAAAAGGCAAGAGGGGAATATATAAGCTATATTGACGGAGACGACTGGGTGGCTCCCGATTTTTTGGAGGTTATGTATAATGCAGCCGTCCGTAATGACGCGGATATAGTGCGCGCTCCGTATAAAGAATGCTTTGAAGATAAGCAGGTTGACGGGTATATCTGTTCTTTGTTTTCTCGAAAGCATTCGCGCGGCTGCGATCTCGGCGTGAACGAGCATTCGATAGTGGTGTGGAATTCATTATATAAACGCAGCTTTTTAAAAAAAGTTTTCGAAAACGGCGACTGCTTTGACGAAACGATACTGAGCGCGGAGGATATTCCTTTCACCGTCAGGACATCTTTTCTGGCTGGAAAAATAATACCGGTAACAGACACTTATTATTATTACAGAAAAAGCGTGCAGAACCAGCTCAGCGTTTTTTCCGTCAAAAGAAGCAAAAGCATTGTTTTGGCAAACCGGTCGGTTGTAAAATTTCTGAATTCCGCGGATATAAAAAACGTCAATGATTATCTTGAAGCTTTCAAAAGAGTGATATGGCGCTATGATAACACTTTCCGCCGGATAAGAAAAATGAAAGATTTTGATAAAAAAAACTGCTTTTCTTATGTCCGCTGTTTTGTCGAAGAGTTCCATAAATGCAGATATATGGACGAATATCTTAGAAAATACAATGAAAAATATTATAAATTTCTTATAGACAGAGACATTGAAGGTTACATAAATTTTTATAAGAGAGAGAGAATAAGGCGTTTTTTGAAAAAAGTTTTTTCCGTAGAAAAAAAACAAGCGAAAAAAATTTACCGTATTTTGGGCATAAAGATTGAAGTCAGGGATAAATATGAAGAACTCAGGCAGGATATCAGAAATAAAAATAATTATATTTTAATGCAAATAGAAACGCAGAAGCAAATCCTTGAAAGCCTGCGTCAAAAATTTGCCGATTTGAAGAATGGGTACGGAAACAAACCGAGTTCAGTTGAAATAAAATCAGTTGAAAAAAAATATAAAGCTGAATTGGAGGAAATTTTAAAAAGAATACTTCCCCAAACCAGTCTGGACTATTGCGTAATTCATCTTGTCGACGAATGTAATCTCAGATGCTGGGGCTGTGATCACTTCGCCCCTTTGGCCAAAGGCGGTTATCTGGAAAGCAAAGATTTTGAAAAAGACATTAAACGTCTTTCGGAACTTTCCGGCGGACAGCTGGGAAGGCTCGGACTTATGGGAGGGGAGCCTCTGCTGCATCCCGGCGTGAGCGTTTTTTTGAGCATTGCCAGAAAATATTTTCCCGATACCGTAATACAGCTGGTTACCAACGGGCTGCTTCTTGGTAAACAGGACGATGCGTTCTGGGAGACATGCAGAGAAAACGGCATTCATATTGTCAATACTTTTTATCCCGTAAATATTGACAGAGAAAAAATTATAAAAAAAGCTTTGCGGCATAATGTCCGGTTTTCATATTACGGAAATACCGGTTATGCGGCTAAAACTTCATATCATTTGCCTTTGGAAATTAAAGGGGGACAAAACAGTTCCGTTAATTTCGCTTACTGTTTTCACGCAAACAACTGCGTGATGTTAAAAAACGGAAAAATATTCCCGTGCACCGTGGCTCCGAATATTGAGCATTTTAACAAATACTTCGGCGCTGAAATTCCTCTTACGGAAAGAGACGGCATTGACATACATAAAGCGGAGGATATCCGGCAAATACTGGAGTTTATTTCCAAACCCATCCCGTTTTGCAAATACTGCAATATAAAAAAACGTTCGTTTAACCATCCCTGGAAAATATCCGGCAAAGACATCAGTGAATGGACTGTCGCCGAAGATTAGTTTTGCATATGATATTGTCTTTATTGTCCAATAGTTGTATATTTATTATTGATATTCGCAGACTATATTTTAAAAAGGATGATATCCGTGAAAAAAATATTTTCCATAGCGTTTTTTCTTGTTTTTCTGACAGTTGAGATTTGCGCTCAGGTTTTAACGCAAGACTGGTATAAGCATACGATCTTGCAGTCGGCGGGAATAAATCCTAAAAAAGTCAATGATTTTACCATGCAGTCCAAAGGGTTGAATAATATTTTTTATATTAACGGAACAATGTATGTAACGTCATTGGATAAGAATAACAATATAGTAATAAGCAAGAGAAACGGACCGGTTATTTCGCAGCATATCACGACGGATTTAAAGGCTTATAAGTACAATAATTTTAGGGGCGCGGGTACGGCATGCGCTGACGAAGCTAACGGCATATACTTTACTTATATTAATTCCGACGGTTCCGTTTCGGTTTCAAAAATTTTCTTGCCGGGAGGCAAAGAACCGGAATGGAATATCAATATTAAATTAAAAGAAGGTTCCAAATACCTGCCTTTGGACTCCATTTCCTATTACAATTTTATATATATTCTCATATGTGAAGATGAAAAAAATTATTATGTTATAAAAATATCAAGAGACGGCACTTATAAAACCATCAATCCTCCTTTAATAACTCTGGGGGCAAACATAAAAGCAAATACTATTGCCGCGGCAAAGAATTATTTATATGTATACGGCTCTAAAAATGACACGCTTTATATAGCGCAATATGATTTAAATGGGAATTACAAATCTTCTTATAATTATTCTCAATGGAAGGGGGCGGTAACCAGAGTTGCGGTATATGATGATAATGATATTTACGCTTTGTATCAGGACAAAAACTATCCTTCAAAACACAGATTATTAAAAATGAAAAAAAACATTAAATATGTGGCTGACTGGGCTAAAAAAATAGACGATTACTTGGACGTTAATTCTTTATATGCCGCGGATAAAGGAGTGTTTATAGGATATGCCGCAAAAACAGAAGTAGGTTTTTTGAGATATTCGCCTTCCGGCAATTTAGAGGAAAATAAAAAGTTTAATAATAATCTTATATTAGCTCATGTCAATATTTATTATGATAAATCACTATATCTTATCTCTTCTCTTGAAAACGGCAATGGATTGTTTTTTGCTATCCCTGTCAGCCCGAGGGATATGTTTGTTTATAATCCCGACGGCGGCGAGTATAAAGATTTTGCGGTCGCTCCGAGTATTTCCTTTTCCGAAAGCGGAAATTTTAAATATAAAATAAAGTATGTAAATTATAGAAATTTGAAACCGGATGCCGGATATCCCAAACTTTTTATAACTAAAAACGGGGTTGAGTTGGAACCGGACGGTTTTCTGATGACGGAAGAAGATTCAACGGATGACAATTATACGGACGGCAAGATATATGAATATAATAAGCAGAATCTTGAAATGGGAACTTCCGTTAAATACAGCTACAGGATTGTCGTAAGCTGTCAAAACGACCAGTTTAATTCCGAAACGTATTATGCCCCGATTTTCGGTGATACTCCCAGGATAATGTATATGGAGGGCGGCAGATATATATTTCCCGAGGGAAATAAATTCGCCAATACGAATATTAGCGCAAAAATGAAATTTTTTGAACCGAGCGGTCTACCCGTACATCAGGATTATCCGAAGTTGACAATATATGACGGCGATTTATCGGCAATAATAAATACGAAAATGCGGCATTTGGAAAATAATAATTACGTTTTTGACATAGGAAATCTTTCTGCGGGCGCTTACAGTTATAAAATAGAAGCGCAGAACTCTCTTGGAATTTCCGCCGCCGCTGAAACCGGTTCTTTTGAAATACTCGCTTACGCTCAGGAAGATATTCCAAAGATTCTTTATTTTGACGGAAACGCCCATATATTTCCAAAAACGAATAAGTATGTCGACACGGATATAAACGCGAGAGCGCGGATATCCGATCCAAATAATTATGCTCTTGCTGACGGTTATCCCGTTTTGTCGCTTTACAATACGGATAATGCAATGCTTGTATATTCGGCGCAAATGAAATCTTTTGCGGATAAAGCATATCATTATTATCTCGGCAAACTTCCGGCAGGGCGGTACAAATATAAAATAGAAGCTAAAAACAGCATGAATATTGAAGCCGTTCCGGCGGAGGGCATTTTTACGGTGAACGAGCGGATAAACGAAGTTTTATCGGGAAAAATATTTAATGCCCCCAATCCTTTCAATCCGGCAATAGGCCAGAGCACTAAGATTGTATTTATGTCTAACGGAAATGAAAATGTCAAAATAAAGATTTATACATTAATGGGCGATAAAGTGTTTGAGGATAACTATAAAGCCGTAAACGGAACAAATGAATATGAATACGGAGGCAAAGACAATAACGGCAGAATGCTTTATAACGGAACATATTTGTGTATTGTAGAGAAAGCAAGCGGCAACGGAAAGTTTAAGATGTTAATTATTAAATAAAAATAACGCTTTGTACGCGCGTCGGGTAAACTTTTCATATCTTTCCTTTAATGATTCTTTTATTGCCGCAGACTTTTCCATATCTTCCTTCTGTCGCTTTTTATCCGTGCCGCCGTACAATATAATACCAATATCGCATATCTCTTTTTATGCAGTATATTCCGATTCCTTTGCCGAAATCCGTTTTATGCCTTTTCTTAAGAAGTTACAATGTGAGAAGCCGCCTGTGTGCAATTTAGCGAGATTATTAATTGCCGGTTCCAGTATTTTATCATTCCGTTTATCAAACCGCTTCTCATAACAATTTGTTTTTAATATCTCTTATATTTATTCCATTATTTCCTCTGTGTAGCATACATAGGTTGGAAAAGATAGGATGATGCCGGTTTTTTGAACTGCGCCGCGGTATGAAAAGGCTTTATGAGAGCTGACTGCAAAACGGCAATATCGTTTGGAATAAGTCGGCTTGGGCCGGTTTTTTGTTGTTTGGGCGGAAGGTAAATTTCTTAAACTGATAATCAAATGTATAATTCTTATTTTTCTATCTTTCCGGCATATCAAACAAACCATGCGGATTCGGCGATAGTGAATTTAATAAAGTATTTGCTTTTCTCTTACGGAAAGAGACGGCATCGACATACATAAAGCGGAGGATATCCGGCAAATACTGGAGTTTATTTCCAAACCCATCCCGTTTTGCAAATACTGCAATATAAAAAAACGTTCGTTTAACCATCCCTGGGAAATATCCGGCAAAGACATCAGTGAACGGACTGTCGCCGAAGATTAGTCGTGTATACGATAATATCTTTATGTTTATTTTGCTGTTCGCGGGAAATATTTTAAAAAGATAACATCCGTGAAAAAAATAAATCCATATTATTTTCACTTGTTTTTTTTTGACAGTCGGGAAGCGGATCTTCCGTTAAACATTATTGTTGCCGTTTGCAAAGTATATCGTTTTCAAGCGGAAAAATAATGCTTGGCGTCAATCAATATTTATTTACTTTTTATTTAAAATTTTTCTCAGATTTCTTTTTATTAAATAATTGACAAAACCTTGCGGCAGTTTTGAGATTATTCCCGCGATTTTTGCGTCCAAGCCTATTGTATATGAGGTTTTCGGATGTTTATGCGAGTCGATTTTTATAATCAAATCGGCCGCTTTATCGACATTCAATCCGTTTTTCTGATTTTTGCGCGACGTTTCGGCGATATATTCCATTTCCGTTCCGTAATCGCTTTTTGCTTTTTCCATGGACTTTTTATTAAGTTCAATAGACTTTTCCCATAAAGGAGTGGCTATTACTCCGGGCTTAACGGAAATAATTTTCAGGCTGCTTTTTCTCGAGATCTCAATCTGCATAAGGTTAAACAGTATGTCCAAAGATCTTTTTGACGCGCAATACGGCGCCACAAAAGGAAAAACGGCAAAACTCGCCATAGAGCTTATATTGATTATTTTGTCTTTTATCAAAGGCATAAGATTCCGGCTGAACTCCAGATGAGAAAAAACGTTCACTTCGAACTGTTTGCGTATGTCGTCGGCGTCAATATTCTCCATCGCCCCGCCTATAACGCATCCGGCCGCGTTAAAAAGAGTGTCGATCCGCTCAGTGCGCGATTTGATATAGTCCGCCGCGCGCGCGGGGGATTCTTTTTCCTCAAAATTTACGTAAAAAGGAATAATGTTCGGAGATATTTTTTCCAGCGCGGAAATATGCTTTTCATTCCTGTATCCCGCAAAAACCGTATTTCTTGCGGCAAGTTTTCTTGCCAGCGCGTTTCCGATGCCGGATGTCGCGCCGGTTATCACATATTTTTTATTTTGTTTCATAATGCCCTCTCAGGATAAACAATATCGCAGCCATATTATATAAATAATTATAAAAAATTTTTTAATATGTGCTACGAATTTAAATAATATGCTACAATAAATGCCATAAAATTAACGGGAGAACCTGATGGTTTTGGAAAATATTATTGCGCAAAGAAAGTCAAAGGTCATATACAGGGATAATGATAAAGCCGTAAAAGTGTTTGATAAAGAATTTTCAAAAGCCGATATTTTAAACGAAGCTTTAAACCAGGCGAGAATAGAGGAAACGGGATTAAATACGCCTAAAATTATTGAAGTTCATACCGTCGGCGGCAAATGGGCAATCGTAACCGAATTCATTGAAGGAAAATCTCTGGAAACGCTTATGAATGAAAATCCCGGCAAAGAAGGCGAATATTTGGATTTATTCGTATCTTTGCAAATGGAGATTCATTCCAAAAAATCCCCCAGGCTCAGCAGCCTTAAAGATAAAATGAACCGTAAAATTTCAGCGTCCGAACTTGACGCAACCACAAGGTATACATTGCATGCTTTGCTTGAAACCATGCCCGCGCATTTTAAAGTATGCCATGGGGATTTCAATCCGGGCAATATAATTATCAGCGGGAAAGGAGAACCTTATATTCTCGATTGGTCGCACGCATCCCAGGGAAACGCGTCAGCGGATGTCGCGATATCTTATTTGCAGTTTTGTCTTGAAGGCAAAAATCGCGCCGCGGAAAAATATCTGGATTTGTACTGCGAAAAAAGCAATACCGCGAAACAATATATAAAAAGATGGATTCCTCTGGCGGCGGCGTCCCAGCTTATTAAAAGAACTAAGGAACAACAGGACATTCTTTCGGAATTTATAAGCATTTCGGAAGAAGAATAGACTATGCGGAAATTTGATACGAAAGTACAGCTTTTAAAATACAATGTGCTAAAGGAAGTCGCGCGTAACGCTTTCGAAGATACTTTGGTGGAGAACATATCTCATATACCGAAAAAGATTCTTCCAAATAAAGAAGCCAGCATGCGCTGCTGCGTTTATAAAGAAAGAGCCATCCTTGCCGAAAGAGTTAAACTTGCGATAGGCGGAAATAAAAACAACCGCAATGTGATAGAAGTCATCGACATAGCCTGCGACGAATGTCCCGTCGGGGGACATGTTATTACCTCTTCGTGCAGAGGCTGCATATCGCATCATTGCAAAGAAGTTTGTCCGAAAAAAGCGGTCAAGCTGGATCATAATAAAAGAACCTATATCGATAAATCTTTATGTATAGAATGCGGGCTTTGCGCGAAAGTTTGCCCTTTCAATGCCATAGCCAACTATAAACGCCCGTGCGAAAACGCCTGTAAAATTAAAGCCATAACGATGAATAAATATAACTATGCCGAGATCGATAATGAAAAATGTATCGCCTGCGGAGCTTGCATATACCAATGCCCGTTCGGCGCGATAATGGATAAATCTTTTATCTTGAATATTATCGATATGCTTAAAAAAAGCGCCGGCAACGGTTATTACCGGGTTTACGCGGTGATAGCCCCGTCAATAGTTTCCCAGTTCGGTTACGCAAGCGTAGGACAGGTGGTAAGCGGATTGAAAAAGCTCGGATTCTATAAAATCGCGGAAGCCGCTCTGGGCGCTGATATGGTAGCTTTTGAAGAAGCGAAAGAACTCAAAGAAAAAGGATTTTTAACTAGTTCATGCTGTCCGGCTTTCGTGGATTTTATAAATAAAAAATATCCGGAAATATCCGGCTGTATTTCAAAAAGACTGTCTCCGATGGCGACAATAGCCAAACATATAAAACAAAAAGATCCGAAGTCTAAAATTGTGTTTATAGGGCCTTGTACGGCGAAGAAAACGGAGTTTCAAAAACAAGAAGTCAGAGAATACGTCGACAGCGTTATGACATTTGAAGAGCTTCAGGCTGTTTTTGACGGCTGTAATATAGACATATCCGCTCTGGAAGAAGAAAATTTAAAAACTTCTTCGTATTTCGCAAGAAGCGCGGGGCTTTCGGAAGCCGTCGGAGAATCTTTAAAAGAGCAAAACATCTCCGATTTCGAATTTTTGCCGGAAATTTGCGACGGTATCGAATCTTGCAATGCCGTGCTGTCGAAAATATCGAAAAATCTTAAAACCGGAAACTTTATAGAAGGCATGGCCTGTTCCGGAGGCTGCATAGGAGGAGCCGGCTCCGTATCTTGCAGAAAAAAGAATCCTTCCTCGGTTGACAAATACGCCGTTAGCGGGCAAAGCAGTATTTCCTCGGCTTTGGAAATGCAAAAGCGTGAAAATACAAGTTAGTCATTTGCACGGAGAACGGTTAGAAACTGTCTTTTTTAGAGTAAACGATGTTTTTAAAGGAGAAAAAAATGCATATACCTGACGGATTTTTAAATAATGGCGTAGCAGGAGGATTTCTTGCGTTGTCTGCCGCGGTTTCGGCTTTCTGTGCGGGTAAGGTTTTAAAGACGATTACCTGCTCGGCCGGAACGCTTGCCGCCGAGGGCGGACAATTCTGTTCTTCGGGATTGGCTTTAAATCCCGATTCATCCCTGCATTTCCAGAAAATGGCTATGGCGGCGATATGGGTGTTTGCTTTTCAAATGTTCAACTTGCCTGTGCAATCCGCGACGTCGGTTCATTTAATAGGAGGCGTTTTTGCCGCGGTTTTGGTCGGCCCTTTTGCAGGCTTTCTAGTTCTGTCGTCCGTTTTAATAATACAATCGCTGTTTTTTGCCGACGGAGGTTTTTTGGCGCTGGGAGCAAATATTTTTAATATGGCTTTTATAGGAGCTTTGGCCTCGTATTATGTCTTTAAATCTTTGCGGAAAGCCAACTATTATATCGCGGTGACGGCGGCATGCTTTTTTTCCGTGCTTTGCGCCGCATTGTTTTGTCTGATAGAATTGTCCGTTTCGGGAACGGTATCTTTCAGCGCCGCTTTTTCCGAAATGATGGGTCTTCACTTTTTATTTGCCGCGGTCGAAACGGTTCTCACGGTCGTTCTTTTAAAAATTTTTTCAAAGTGGGGGTATAATGAAAATAAATAAAAAAGGACTTCTTTTCTCCGTGGCGGCCGTGCTCTCAGCCAGTTTGTTCGCGTCAAGTTCTCCCGACGCTCTTGAAAGAATTGCAATTAATTACGGATTTGAAGAAAACGCGAAAGAAACAAGCTCATTTTTTACGGACTATTCCGTTCCTTTCATTAATAATGAATTTGTTTCGACGTTTCTGGCGGGCATTATCGGATTGGCATTATTATATCTTTTGTATAAGGCCGCATACGCCCTGCTGAAAAAATATTATTCGAAAGCGGCCTGATAAAATCAATGTCATTTAAAATAGCTGTTTTTACATACAGCCGTTTTTCCGACCGGATAGATTTTTGCGGAAATCCGGCGGAATCGGGGTGATGAATTTTAAATGCCTGTATAGCGCCGCCATAGCCGTAATATTAAAAAGCAATAGCATGCTTTCGTATAGCGTATTAATAAATAAAAGCTGGCTAAAACGGGTTTTTTAACAGAAAATATTATTTTTGCCGTGTAAAAAAATTCCGCCTGAAAATTAAACGCTCCGCTTTTTTGCCTGTAAATAAAAATCCCCCCAAGCGTAAAACGCTTACGGGGGATTGCTTTATAAATAACAAAAAACACTGAACGGAGAAGGGGGGATTAAATCTATTTAAAATCAAAATACATTAAAAATTCAATTAAGCGCCTCTTTTTAGTCGAGAAAAACATAAAATAAAATCGACTATAGCGATAATATTGATAATAGTTTAGTGTTTCGTAAGAGAAAATCAAGAGACATTTAAGGGGTTAAAGTCTGGCATTGTTTGGTCAAAATAATTCGGAACTAAGTGCCCATAATATTGTTCCGTTATAACAACCGAATGATGCCCCAGAATCTTCGAAAGTCCATAAATGTCTTTATGTTTTTTTAAATATTGTGCGGCGAAAGTATGCCGCAAGCAGTGCGCATGAAAACCATCAAATCCTATTTGCTTATATCTTTTTCTTAAATATGATGATGCGCTGGCCATTGTGGGAACGCTTCCATCAACGTATACAACAATATTGTCAACTTTAATTTTTTTATTTTTAGACTGTTCTTTTTTTAATCCGGATAGATATTCTTTAAGTTTATTTGGCATTACTACAATCCTAAATTTGCGGCTTTTAGTGCGGTAATCGCCGCTAGATTGGATTCTTATTTTGCCATTGATAAAATCTACATCAGGCCACCTAATATTCAAAATTTCGCTTATTCTCGCGCCTATAAAGAAGCCTATATAGTTTATCGTGCGCCACGTGCCGGTAGTCGCTTCGATAACCTTATTTATATCCTCTGCACTCTGCCAGTATTTTATTTCCTTTTCTTTATGCACCTTCTTAATTTTTAACTTCTGCAAAGGATTGATTTGTACTATGTTCCATTCGATAAGTTTTGTGCCTATGTTTTTAAGCGTGGTTGCTTTTCTTTTACACGTAGCTTCCGAGTTGTTCTTAACATCTTTAAGCCAGTTTAAAAACTTTTCAGCAAATGCCACATCTAAGTCGTTTATTGAGGATATTGCCGGATAAAACTCTTCTACGTTTTGGAATAATTGCTTATCAAGTGCGAGGCTGGTTTTTGCCTTTGTTGCTTTTGAATAGTTTAGATATTTTTCTTTTATATCGTGCCAAGACGTATATTTTTTATCTAATCCGATTCGTCCGCGATCTTTATCTTCCTCGTATTTTCCAAGCTCTATTTTAGCGAGCTTGTCGTCCTTCGACGACTTTATCCATATATTTACATTTTTATAAACAATGTTTCCGGAGGCGTCTTTGACCGGCAACCCGTTATTGTCGAGCCGGGGCTCTTTCCGGTAATCTCTTATATAATTGCGTCCGTGTTTTTTTGTTAAATATGCCATAGTTATTTTATGATTTCGCAATTTGTAAAATAAAACGTTGTACCCAATCCTTGCTTTCCGACATAGGTACCTTTAACTTTTAGCTTCGCACCTGGTTTTATAGAAACAATTTCATATTTATTGTTGAATATAAAAGTCGCCCAACCTTCTATCCTATAAATATTTATTGTGTATTTGTTTTTTTCTAAATCATTCCAGTCGTTGCCCTTTTGTATTTTATCTAATGTATTAAGTTCGCCGCCATATTCAAAATCGAGCTCAAATGCCTTGCCTGCCTTTTCCTCTTCAAACATTAATTCATTATCTCGGAAGCCTTTTGTAAAATCTTCAAAAGAGATAGCAAACAATGGAGTTAGAAAAGTTAGCATTATAAACAGAGCAAGAATTTTTTTCATTTTTTCTTACCTCTCTTTAAAAGTTCTTTTTCTTTCAAAATAGAGCTCATGTTTTAGGAACTCAATAAAAACTTTAGTCGATTTTATTCCAGATTCCAATTATGCGCCCCATAACCTCAAGCTCTTTGGGGACTACTATCTTACCTTTGGGATTAAGCCATTCAAGGGCTGGCCGCCCATTCTTTTTAATTAATTTTTTTATAGTAAACCCATTCTCTGTCCTTACAAAAACAATCTTTCCAAATAATAGCTCATTTGTTTTTTTTATCACACAGTATGCATTCTCCGGTATCGTCGGGATCATTGATTCGCCTTGACATTTAACAATAAAGTTTGCACCGGGAAATAAATATCGTGGTATCTCTGTAAAACTTTCGAAATCAGTTTCGTTGAATGAGCAGTAGTCGGCGTTACCACAAGGCGCTGTAGCAACTATAGGAAGCCGCACTGTGTTTTCCGCTGTTAAGGGAGAGATATCGCCAATTGTTAAATCTTTGTCCTGTGCTTCTATGAAAAAACTCAATGGCTTGTCTGTGGCTTTCGATATTTTTTTTAAAGATGACAATGATGGGTTTCTTGCGCCTGACAACCACTTACTGACTATGCTTTCCCCGAAGCCATATTTTTTCGCAAATGCCTGTTGGGTAAGTCCCTTGTTTTTTACGGCTTCTTTGATTCGTTCCGCAACCTTGTTTTTACCCATTTTTACAACCTCCAGAAAAAAGCTCTTGACATTATTTACCCTTTTGGGTAAAATATTGCTGCAAAAATAATTAAGGAAAAAACAAAATGTCCTGGGCAAAAATCAATACAATGCAGGTCAACTCAATAAGAGAGGGGCTGGTGTCTTGCCCAGGACTACCAGCAACCATAGATAGGGGGACGGCTCTCACACCGTTCCCCTGTCCCCGTTAAATATTTATTATAGCAAATCGGCATTTAAATAGGCGGGGAAATTATCTTTTCAGAAGGTTTTCTTATGAGTGACTTTGTAAAAAAAGAAGAGCTGCGGGAAATCATTGAAGCCGCCGTAACGGCCGGTATTGCTAAATTTGCAGAAAAAAACAAACCTCTTAAACGAAAAAAATACTTATCAATTAAAGAATTCGCCGAAGAATTCGGCATGCACAAAGCATCCATAAACAACCTTATAAAAGAAGGGAAGATCAAAGCATTCCAGGCTTACGGAACTACAGCCTGGAGAATCCCGTATAGCGAAAAAGAAGAGTACGAAAAGAAAAGCTGGAAACAGACTAAAAAAAATATTTTTACAAGAAATTTTTAAACGGAGGTTTTGTGAATATTACATCTTACAAAGAAAATGTGCAGTTTTTAGAGGATGAAAAGAGAAAGGCTGATATCGCCGAACTCAAAAAAAATGTTACCGGAATGCGTAAGAGCATAAAGATTATAAGTGAAATCTTGTACAGCATAAGCAAGCGCGCCGCGGCTGACGCAGAGAAGTATGCTGTAGCTCTTTCCAAGCTGGAGGGAAAATGAAAAAATTATTTAAGTTTTTTAAAAGTTTTTACTTTGTACCTACGATGACATTGCTGTTGTACATCGCAATTTTAATTGCGGTTTTAGCTTGGGGTATAAACTGGATTGTGTCTGCGGCATATGCTGATAGTATGCGTTATGGGTATTGTCTCGTAGACGATGCCAGTCTTTGGCAAAAAATCGACGTAATAAAAATAAACAAAGGAGAATAAAAAAATGAAAATTGTCATGTCTCAAAATGGACATCCCGTGATAAAGTACGACGGAGTTTATGGTATCTCCGCCGTAAAAAAGAAAATTTCAGGGGATTGGGAATTGATTGAAAGAGCCAAAACCCTGATTAGAACGCATTATGATTCTAAGTTCGCGGAAGCTGCAATCCGCGAAATAGATGAGTACGAAAATCCCAAGTACATGTATGGGATTGCATATTTCGATGGGGACGAAGGACCCACCGAATGTGTTAGCGAACTTTATCATTCCCATGGAGAGGCCACATGGCATCTCTATAATGATAAAAATGAAGACGGAGAAGCCAAATATTGCTTAGCATACAGCCCCTATGATTATGGGGCACATGTCATAAAAATAATAATATCCACACAATGCCCAGAGTGTGGTGCGGACGATGTTGTGTTCGATGGACTCGAGCACACATGCTGGCAGTGTCTTCATACGTGGCTCGAGGCTTCGTATTAGTTTAGGGGGGGCGAAATGCCGATATGCATAGGTTGCGGAATGGGATATTCAGGACGTTGTGGGTGCGATTGTGCGGAGTATCTGGAGGATAGCGAAGATTATTGCCCTGAGTGCCAAAGTGCGCCGTGCCGTTGTGACGAAGAGTACGATAGACGACGCGCGGAACGAGAGGAAGAGGAATAAATAAAAAACGGGGAGGGGAATCTATGAGTACAAAAGCAAGAATAACGCAGTTAAAAAAATCATTGGCGGAGGCGCGATGGCGCGTGGACTGGCATCGAGAACAGTTTGAAAGAGCCGAGAGCGATTTACGTATTTTCACAGCGGAACTTGCCCGCCAAGAAGCCGAGAGCAAGAGGGAGCAAGACAATGCCCCTGCGTAATTTCATCTGCCCGGACGGAGGGTTTATCACTCCCAAAGACTGCTTGAGGGAAGGCGGCTGTCGTTGCCGTAACCGTTGTGCGACAAGGAATTATTTACACCTAGCAAGTTCAGAGAGGAAATGGACTGGTAAACCGTCGACGACACAGCTTATACAAGGCACGCTTTACGCCTTTCTCAAGCTTACCAAACCATATGATATCTCGCCCGACAGCGTGGCTTTCCGGGTTAACGGAACGCTTGTGCATACTAAACTTGAAAACAATGACGACGAACTGTCAAGAGTTGAAGAGACATTTTCCGACGAGAATATCTCCGGCATCTCCGACGTAATCGAGGAGGAGAACGGTATCCTTACACTCTGGGATTATAAAACAAGCGGAAGTTTTAAAGTTGCGAAAGCTCTCGGCTGGCATATAGTAGAAGTTGAGACGGGCGAAGTTTATAAAAGCGGAAAAAATAAAGGGCAGCTTAAGAAGATAAAAGAACTACGACAAGATCCGGAGTTTATTGATGTGCGGGATTGGGCTTTGCAACTTAACTTTTACAGAATCCTTGCAGAAAAAAAACTCGGTAAAAAAATCAGCCGCTTAAGAGTCCAGGCTA
Organism: uncultured Endomicrobiia bacterium; assembly: GCA_938040055.1. Classification (GTDB taxonomy): domain Bacteria; phylum Elusimicrobiota; class Endomicrobiia; order Endomicrobiales; family Endomicrobiaceae; genus Endomicrobium_B. Next base: position 3,757 of record CALHWY010000026.1, on the reverse strand, counting down.
TTGTGCGCGACGGCGGAACTTATATTGCCCGCGGACGGGGTATTGTGCGCAATGTGTATCCGATCGATATCCCGATAATCCCCGACGATGAAGTCAAGGCATATTTCGAATCAAAACGCATTGCTCTGCTTAAGGCGCTAGAGCAAGGATACTGGGACAGAGTGTGCAGCGCACAAGAAAACTGGGACGGCGTAAAGTGTGCAAGATATTGCGAGGTTGCCGAGTATTGCCCCTACGGGAAATATCTTAAAGAAAACAAAAGAACGGAGGATGAAATGATTAAAGGATTGTCTGAGGTAACGAGGATGCCGAGGCTTGGACATCTAAGATTGGGGGTAAAAAAAACCTCTGCAAAAAGCGGAAAAGAATATCCGGTAGAAGTCGATTATTTTGTAATCGATCCAGCAACTCCCGTAGAGAACGAGCGACAAAATCTTATCGACGCTTTTAATGCATTGTTTGCTGACGCAGATGGTAAGCCGAGAAGCGTTGAAATTATGCTTCCCGTGGACAATGAGGAACTCCTATTCCCGACATACTATAAACGTTACGGAAGCGGCACGTCACTGCAATGTAAGGGGGACGGAGTGGAAGCCGTATGCCCTTCAAAAGAATTCGCCGACGGGCTTAAAGAAATCGGAAAAACTGAAATGGGCATAAAGGTTGAATGTGCGGGTCGCGAATGCCCGTATTATAAAAACCATAAATGTGCGGAGAATGCAGTCCTAAATGTCTTTATTCCGAAGCTTCCGGGCGCGGGCGTGTGGCAGATAGTAACCGGAAGTATCAACTCAATCCTTAACATAAACGCAAGCATTCGCACGATAAGAGCGATTGCCGGCAGAGTGAATATGATTCCTTTAACTCTTAAAAGAGTGCCGCAAGAGACCGCACACGACGGGAAGAAATCAACACATTATCCGCTTATGATTGACACCTCAATTAAGCTTGCCGAAGTTCAGAGACTTGCGACGATAGACCCAACCAAAGCGCTATTACCGGCTTCCGAGATTACAGAAAAAGACTTATTGCTATCCGACGGGTCAGTTATTGACGCGCAGACCGGAGAGATAAAAGAAGAGACTGCTATTCCGGCAGGGGTAGACGATGAAATTCCATTCGGCGAAGAGCCGACAGAAGCCGAGAAGAGAAAAACGATAATAAAAAAAATGCTGCTACTTTTTGAAGGCGACAAGGAAAAGTGCAAAATGGCGTTGAAGGCGAACGGATATAAAAGTAGCTCCGATATACCCGCGGACGAACTTGATTCTTTTATGGCTAAAATTCAAACAGAGTTAGATTCGAGGCAAAATGGATAATAACAAATACAAAGAAAAAACAAAGCTTTACGAAGTCATTACTGTTCACGGATTCCGCTTGAGAGTGAAAGCGTCCGACGAAAAAAGCATACATGAAATAGTTACAAGAAACGGAGTACTGTACGAGAGCATAAAGGAAATTAAACCGAAATGAAACTGCGATATTCGACCTTATTTCATTATTTTTTTTGTGTTTCAGATTTTGCTGAACGCGAAATACCTAAGCGCGCAGGTTTTCGCTGGGATACAAAACAAAAACAATGGGTAACGACTAATGTTGAGTATGCGGCGAAGCTTATTGAATTCGCCGACCCAATAACAAAAGAAGTTTTAAAAAAGAAACAGGCTGAACTCGCAGAAACTACCGAGGCAAGTAAAAAAGCAACAACAGACATTAACCTTCTGCGGCCGCAGGGGCTTGATTATCTGCCGTTCCAAAAAGCCGGCATCGAATTTTGTATGGGGCGTCCGAATGTGTTGCTTGCCGACGAGATGGGGCTTGGCAAGACTATCCAAGCAATCGGCGTGATCAACAATGTGAAGTCTGTCAGGCGGGTAATAGTAATTACAACAGCCTCCACAAAGTTGACTTGGCTTGCCGAGTTGCAGAAGTGGCTTATTGAGCCCCTCCGTTGCGCTGTGGTTGATACTCCGGCGCAGTTAGACCTAAACACCCAAGATGTTATAATCGTTGCTTATAGCCGCATTGTCGGGCTTCTGGAAGCCTTAAAGGAAGCCGAGTTTGATTTGTGTATTGTCGACGAAGTCCACTATACGAAATCAAGTAAAGCGCAGAGGAGCAAAGCAGTAAAGGCGATATGTAAAAAAGCCGTAAGAAATATTCATATGACGGGTACTCCGATTTGTAACCGTCCTGCTGAGCTGTACCCGATAATTGAGAGGCTCGGGTTTGAGATGAATTGGTATGAGTATATGCGCCGGTATTGCAATGCCCGGCGCAATGTCTGGGGCGGTTGGGATACGAGCGGAGCTCAAAACCTCGACGATCTGCAACAAAAATTGCGCAGCACAATTATGATACGCCGAGTGAAATGCGACGTGTTAAAAGAGTTGCCTGCAAAAGTTAGGCAGGCTGTAGTTCTTGAAGCCGATACAAAAGAACTATGCAATGCGCTGAAAGAAGAGAAGCGTTTTGTGGATATTGCCTCTCAATACATTGATAGGATAGAGCGACTAAGCGTAGACGATAAAACATCTTTTTTTGAATTGGCAATCGCGCGAAAAAATACGGCTATTGCTAAAGTTCCGGCGGTTATAAAGTTTGTTGAGGAACTGCTTGAAAACACGGATAAGGTTGTTTTATTCGCGCATCATAAAGATGTTATAACGCCCATAATGCAGCATTTTGGAACTGTCGCGGTTAAGATTTCCGGAGATGACAAAGTTGAGGACAGACAGGAATCTATAAAACAGTTTCAAAACAATCCAAAAATCAAAATATTTGTAGGTTCGATTCTTGCCGCCGGCGCCGGTATTACATTGACCGCGGCATCTACAGTTGTTTTTGCCGAGCTCGATTGGACGCCTGGTAATATGCAACAGGCGGAAGACAGATGCCACAGAATCGGACAGAAGGATACCGTTATGGTGTATCACTTAATCGTTGATGGAAGCATCGACGTAAAAATATCAAAAATGCTGCTTGATAAACAAGCAAATATAGATAAGGCCTTAAATGTGGCCAACTAAAAAGGGTCGGTTGACCAAAGGGAGATTACAATGGCAAGAAAAAAGCAAAGGCAAGAGTCTCAGTATCACGAAATGGAAAGTAAGCAATATCACAATTATGAACATGTTTTTAACTCCGACGAAGAAAAGGCGAAATCGCAGGAACTCGTAAGAGCACACGGCGACCTTGCGGAAACCAACGCGGAACGCAAAATTGAAATGGACAGATTCAATCAGCGTTCAAAAGAGATTGTCAAAAACATTGACCGCCTTTGTAATGAGCTGCGTGAAGGCAAAGAGCAACGTAACGGAGAATGCGTTGTTAAATACAGTCCTGACTTGTCGCACGTTTATGTATTCCATCCTGACACAGGCTCGGTTATTTTCGACCGCGATCTTGATCTTGCAGAACAAGCCGAAGTTAAAGAAGTCTGGGATATCATGCAGAAAAAAGCGAAAAAAGGAAAGAAAGCAAAACCTTATATACCGCCTTTCTTATTGCTGCCCGCGGAAGAACCAAAAAAAGAAACAAAAACTGAGACAGGAGAAGAAGTAAGCAATGAAAACGGAGCAGGAAATGGGGAAAATGAACAAAACTAGAAGGGGGATTTTATGAAATATGAAAAAAAGCATGTAGGAAATATTATATTTAATATCAACGCCGACTATAGTGCGTTGCAAGAAGTTACTGGCTACATCTATTCCGGCGGCGGCGCGATAGAGAAGGGAGCGTTCCCGCAACTTAAATC
>CALHWY010000025.1 GCA_938040055.1 uncultured Endomicrobiia bacterium | reverse complement strand
ATGCGCCTTCGCATAATGCCGTAAAGCCGAGAGGTTTGTTTGGCGGAGTTTTTGGGATTGCTGCCGGGATATTCGGCAATTGGAAAAATAATGGAGCAAACAGGGATAATGCGTTGTCGCCGGCATTTAAATTATTCGCAAAAGGGCTGTTTAATTCGCCTACAGGGAAAGTGATGACGGGGAAAACGGCGCTGGACGGAGTTTTGGGAGCGCTAAAGGCAATAACGAAGAGTCCGCAAGTGCAAAATGCGATAGCTCAGGCGCAATTGAATTCGGCGCAAAAGAGAGCAACGGAGGCGGCGGCAAGCGGAACGGCGGAGGAGCAATCGGCGGCGAATGAAGCGTTAGAGCAGGCTGAAAATAAGGCGAGAACTGCGAGTGAAAATCTGGCTTTGCAATATGAAAAGAAAGGCGAGCAGGAGAAAGCGGACGCATTGAGGGCGAATATAGAGACAAGCATAAAAGGCGGCCGTCTTGCAGTGACGGGAGCGGGAGCGGGTCTTGACGTATCGTATGATAAAGATAAAGGTTTTACGGTAAACGGAGAGAATTTGTCTTCGCCTGTAGCGGTAAGCGACATAGGCGACGGGAGCGTGGAATCTTTCAAGAAATTCGCGGACACATATAAAGAGGGTTCTGAAGCGATAAGCGGAAGCGGGCTGAAGCTTCAATACAATAAAGAAAAAGACGGATTCGGTATTACAGGGGAGAGAATAGAAGGCGAGATAGATTTGAAAGGCACGAATGCGCAAGAGCTGGCGAAAGCATATAAAGCTTCGGAAGGGACCGATTTGAAATTCAGCAGGAATGAGCAGACCGGAGCTGTTGAAGTGTCCGGTTCGGCATTGGAGTCGCCGATAAACATATCCGGGAAAAATATGGAAGAGATGGTAGAGACATATAAAGAGCTGGGCGATTCTGGTCTGAAGCTTGGATATGATGAAGGAAAAGGGTATACGATAAGCGTTCCCGGGTCGGAGAAGAAAGTTTCGGTAAAAGACATAAAAGACGGTGATATAAAGAGTTTTGTTGAAGATTATAAGAGGGTGTCCGCGTCGCAGAATTTCGGAGAAAGCGGGCTGGAGCTGTCTTTTGATGAGCATCAAGGGATATTTGTGATAAGCGGTACGCATTTGGAAAGTCCGGTTGCGGTAAGCGATATAGACGGAGATATAGATGAATTCGCGCGTCAATACGGTAGATTTGCTTCGGTTATGGGAGAAGACAGCGGTTTAACGCTGAGCTATGATCCGGAGAAAGGCCTATTGGTAAAAGGAGATAATTTGTCCGCGCCTGTTAATGCCGAGGATGTTGAAGACGCGTCGGTATTTGTTGAGCAGTATAATTCGGCGTCTGCGGCAATAGGAGATTCGGGCTTGTCGCTTAGTTATGATAAAGAAAAAGGCCTGATGATAGGCGGAGGGGAACTGTCTTCGCCTGTTGCGGTCAGCGAGATAGCCGATGGAGACGTAAAAGGATTTGTATCGGATTATAAGGCGGCGTCATCGGCGAAAGGGCTTGAGGGTTCCGGCTTGAAATTGGAATTTGACGCAAGCGTCGGCCGGCTTGTGCTTAGCGGCGATGATTTGGAAAACTCTGTAGCTGTGAGAGATATAAAAGACATTGACGGTTTCGTCAAACAATATAAGTCGGTATCGGACGATATAAGCGAAGATTCGGGTTTGAAACTGGCATATGACGCTGAAAAAGGGCTTATGGTAACGGGAGAGGTTTTATCGGAATCCGTTGCGGTGTCGGAAGTCGACGATATTAAGAGTTTTGTAAAGCAGTATAAAGAAACGGCCGGAGAACTGGGAGAAAGCGGGCTGAAACTGGATTATGAGAAGGGAAAAGGTTTATTGTTATCGGGCGAGAATTTGGAATCGCCGATAGCGGTAAGCGACGTAAAAAATATTAAACAGCTCGTAAGCGATTATGAAGCGATAGAAGGAAGCGGATTGAAGCTGGGATATGACGGCGAGAAAAAAGAAATAGTGGTCAGCGGAGAAAATCTTGAATCGCCGATATCCGCAAGCGATATAGGCGATATGAAGAAATTCGCAAGCGACTATAAAGCGATAGAAGGAAGCGGATTAAAGCTGGGATATGACGGCGAGAAAAAAGAAATAGTGGTCAGCGGAGAGAATTTCGAGACGCCTATAGCGGTAAGCGACATAGATGATATGTCAAAATTTGCAAAAGATTATAAAACTGTAAGCGATGTTATGGGCGGAGCGGAAGGAGCGGGCGCTTCATATAATAAAGAGACGCAGGAATGGGAACTTACGCTGCCGAATATAAATAAAAAGATAAATGCGTCGGATATCGATAATGCGGAAACATTTGTGCAACAATATAAAACGGTAATGGATGCATATGAGGGGATAGAAGGCTCCTCCTGCGCGTATGATGCTAAGAGTAAAGAATGGACGATCAAAGTTCCGGGAGTAGAAGATGCGATAAAAGCGTCTGCAATAAGCGACGGCAAAACATTTGCCGACGAATATAATGCAGCGAAAGCCGTGACCGGCGGCGTGGAGGGGATAGAGGGCGTAGAAGATAAAGATGTGACATTCGGTTATAATTCCGAAACTCAAAAATGGGAAGTTAAAGTTCCGGGATACGATAAGGCGATAAATGTGTCGGATATAGGGACTTCCGAAGAAGACGTCAAGACATTTATAGATGATTATAAAATACTGAAAGATATAAAAGATAATTATGAATCCGGAGCGAAATTCGAATACGACGCGGAAAACGGCTGGACGGTGAGTTTGCCGGATATAGCCGAAAGTAAAGATCCGTCGCAAGCATTGGAACAACTCAAAGATATTAAAGAGAAGCAGGATGCGCTTGCCGATTCGAAAGAAGTTCTGGATGAAAAACAGGAAAATTTTACAAACGGAGAAGAGGCCTGGAATCAAGCCGTTGAAGATTATATTAACGGTAATATTACCGAAGAGCAATATCAAGCGGCAAAAGAAAAGAGAGATAAAGAAAGATCGGAACTGCAGACTGCGATAGACGATGTGGATGCAAAGAGTAATGCATTGGAAGAGTCTCAGACGAATGCGGGATATAGTCAAGAGCATAAGACCGCTTCTGTAAGCGGCTATAGAGAAGCTTCTAAAAATGCTAAATCTGTTATGGAAACCGCTGACGAAAGCGCCAATAATACGGCGGCGGAAGCATTGAAAAATGCGGCGGATTCATATGCGGGCGTATTCAAAGAACCGGGGGAAGGGGAAGAGAACAAGACGCCTGAAGAAATGCAGGCCGCTCAGGATAAATATTTAAGAGCGCTTACGGCTGTAAACGATACAACTGCAGCGGTAAATGCCACATATACGAATAATAACAGCGAAGAAGAAGCGAAAAAGAAACAGGAAGCGCAGTCGAAAAAGACAGGAGATACAGTAAACGAAGCCCAAACGAAAGTTACCGACGCCATCGAAGAAGCGATGATAGGCGCGCATAATACTTTGAGCGGTTCGGATGTCGGCGGTGCGGCCGCGCAGCAGGCCAGGAACATACTTGATTTTATATCCAAAGCCGGCAAACCTCTTTATGACGCGCTCACAGACTTGTCTGTAAATCTTTACGGAGATATATCAAAAACCATAAGTGATCTTGCAAACAGAACAAGTCTTGCAAGCCAGGGTATAACCATTTCAAACGGCATTGTTACGCAACGTACTTTTGATAAAGCCGGCAGTCCGGTTATGAGAGAACTTCAGTTACAAAATTCTCAAAGCGATGCCGATATTATGTCGGTTATGGCTAAAGACGGTTTTGACGCGGGGATGAATTATATAAAGGCGCACGGTCTGTATAAAGAAGAAACGCTTTATAACTATGATGCTGACGGAAATAAAAAAGAAATATATAAAGCAAAATCCATAGGTATATCGGGAGATGAGAAAAACGGAAATGCGAGCGTAGGCATAGAATATACTTTCAGCCAGGCCTACAGCGATGAATTGTATTTGGTTGATATTCATGCCGGACAGAGTAAAATCATTACCGAAAGTTTTAGTAAAGGCGAACCGGAATTTGCGATGGTTTATGATGCAACTCCTTCGTCCGATTCCGATGCGCAGACGAAAGAATATAAGACGGATTCGGGGCTGACTATAAAGACTACTTCCAAACTTGGCTCCGTTGAAAGAGTTACGCAGTGGGGAGAAACGGAGCGGGAAGACGGAGTTACGAGGCGTATCGCAAAAACGGTTACTTTTAAAGACGGACTTCCTTCGACTTTTGAATCTACAACGGTAACGTTTGACGCTTCTAACGGAAGCAAAAACGTTACTCCAGATACTATTTTATTGGACGGTGCCGTCACCTATCCCGGAAAATATGATAAGCCTACTGGCGAGGGCGGCTCGGATGAAGAACAAAGGACTATAGTTGACGAATATGCCGATCTCTTAAAAGCTGCTGAAGGTTTGAAGATCAACGGTCAGGATTATGATGTTTTCAATGCCGTAAGCAATGATCATATAGATTTAAGGAAAGCGGTTACCGGAGTCCGGCGTTCAATAACTTTTGAAGGCGGCGTGCAAAGCAGTGCGAATTCGTCGACTTTAGAGGCTACGGAGTCAGGAGAGGGGGGAAGAGTCGGAGCGAGTCTGCCTTTATATGCAGGTGAAGGTCAAAGCGTTCCGAACGATTGGAGAAACCATTATAAAGACGCTTTACAAGAATCTATAAACAGCGGGACGCAGGGCACGGTGTCTGCCTATGACGATAAAGGCCGCGTAGTTGCGCAAGCCGCGGCTACATTTACGGATGGCAATAATCTTATAGGCAGTTATACGATCGGCAGAGGTGAAGACGATGTCAAATTTTATAGATATGAAACAAGTGCCGACGGAAAAACAGAGACGGTTTACGAAACTACAACAATTGACAATCAGGACGCTTTTGATGCTAAGAATATTTTGACATTGAACGGAGATTTTTCTAATTGCAACAAAATTGCCACAACAACTAATGCCAATGGTTCTAAAACCGTAGTTGCCTCCACAATCGAGGGAGGAGAAACTCAATCCGAACGTACTCTTCATTACGGCAGATACGGCAATATTACCGGAGGCAGCGGATGGGATCGTCAGAGTTATAAAAAGAATGAGAACGGAAGCGGCATAGTCGGAACTTCTACTATTGAATACACATATGATTTGGCAAGCGGCGAATTTAAAGTTTCCGGAGAAACTTTTGATCCGGGCGCAAAATTTTATATGAATGCCGAAGATACGACCGGTTTAAACATCAGTTCTTCGGGAGAAGTTACATTTGACGGTAATAAATATAATATTACAACTGTAGACGGCAGAGAAAGTCTGTTCAATGCCGCTATGAAGATAAAAGCCGATGAGGCAGCATATGAAGCTATGTCGTCTATGTGCACGGACGGACAGAAGGTAGTTAAAGATTCTGACGGTAACTATATGATTGTAGAAGATAAAATATTTGCCGAAGGAGAAGAAGGGTGGTTTACTAACTCCAAAGATAATGTTGAAGTTTTCGACAGAAACGGAAACTCTCTCGGCATGGTTGATGACGGCAGCATAAGAAGAACATCTGTTATTGAAAACGATAAGGTCAGAATTACCTATGATGACAGAAACTGGGCAGGGCAGGGAGATGTTAATGTTGCAGAAATAACATTATTATCCGACGGCTCCAGGGTAACGGTCTCAATGAACCACAATACGCAGTTTTTTGGGGACGATACCACTAATACGACTGTAACAAAAACAAATGCCGACGGATCGGAAGAAGTAATTGTAAATAAAAGCGGAAATCTTGGATTCTTTGGAGGCGGCAAAGGAAATGATTTAAAACGTTACGGCGACGGAACTTATACAAATGGAACAATAGATCTGGGTAACGGAACTGCTATAACGGTTTCCGATGTGAATTTTACATCAACGGACAATATATTCGGTCTTTCAGGAAAATATCAACGCTCATCAGTCTCGGTTGCCGGAGTAAATGGAGACGATAGACAGGTGCTGACGACTGATTCCATAAGAAATGCGAACGGACATATAGTTGCAAATGCCGCATATAATACGACTTTAGATAAATCTTCTCTCCCTGAAGACGATCCTAATACGGCTTATGATGAGAGATTAAAAAGTTTTGATCCGATGAACAGGCAAAATGCCACGGTAGGCGTACAAGTGACGAATTACGATCTTAAAACGGGAGAGATTGCTTCTTCTTCCTATGAAGGCAGAGCTTATGCCGATGGAAATAATGTCATACAAGCGGGTTATGACTGGCAATCAAGCAATACCGACGCGCCGGCTTTTACTTTCAGAACTCCTGATTATATACAATCCGTTAAAAATGAACTTTCTGAGTTAGGATATGGCGATGTTCAAATAATGCCCGGCTTTGAACTTCCCGGAGAATTTAACGGGAAACCTATGAATGAATATTTTGTATTTTATGAAGATAACGGCTGGTGGGGTATCGATGATAGGGTCACTTTAGTGGACAGAACTACAGGCGAAAAATTTACTGCATCTTCAAGCTGGGGTGACGGAGATCCCGTTATAAGAGCAAATCCGAACGGGAGCGGCGATGCCGTTACAATAAAAAAGACCGATACCGGCGTTCAACTCAATTTTTCGCAGCAGATAATGGTTAGAGAAGCATATACAACTACTACGGCTCGAGGCGGCAGTATCTATCACTCAGCGCAGTATAGAACGGATGAAGAGGGAGAGATAATTTCCGTTTCCAATAATGAAGACGGCAGTTGGTCACAGTACAGTTATCGTGATATTACTAATAAACGGATGGAAATGAAGACGACTGAATTCTCTTCAAACGGAATTCGGACTGTCGAAAGAACTTTGGAAGGCGATTGGAGCGGAAATAGAGATGAACTCGGACGCCCTCCGGAATTAGCCAATATATCGGGGAAAGAGATTATTTATAATTCAACAGGCGAAAAGCCTTTATATACTACCGAAATTTCGGGAAGTATGAAGAATATAAAATACGATAAATCGTCGATAAGCGAATTTACTCCGGCAAATTATACCGAAACAACTACAAATAACGCAACGGACGAAAAAACAAGAGTAGAATATAACGGAGGCATTTTAAAGTATAAAGCAGTTGACGGACAGCGTATTGTCGTGGGGGCTGAGAACGTCGACAGGACAACTTCCGTTTGGGTCGGCGGGAAAGACAATGGATATTTCCAGGTTATCACTAAGGAACATATTAATAAACTTTCTAAAACCGTTTCCTCAATTGACGATACGGATTCCAGCGGAGAATATACAGGTACGAAAACCGTTACGGAAACAACCACGGCAAGCGATATAGACACTACTTATTATGTTGACGGCAAGCCTGTGTATACGGCAAATACCAAACTACTTACCGGTACAGATATGCCGCTTCAAACAATTAAGACAGTATATGATAAAAAGAATGATAACAGAGTCATAAGCGAAACGCAGACAGGCGGCATTTTTGAAACAAAACTTATGCGTATAGAGCCCGGAATGACGGACAAAATGCCTAAAGACATACAAGCTGTTATTGATGAGAACGGAGGCATTCCCGAAGGCGGGTTGGTTATAGACAAAAAGAAAAACGATAAAACGACTACTTATGAGTACGGTGAAAACGGTCTTGTGACCGCGGTAAATACCGACGAAAAGCAGTATGATTATATGGCTGGAACAGTTACGGATATCCGCAGTTCAAGCAGGACGGAAAACGGGAAAACCGATACGGCATCGGAAACATATGTATACGGCTTAACGCAGGCGGATAGCGACGCAAAAAGAGCCGCGGACAAGAATAACGTTATATCGCATACGGCAAACTATTCTTCTGAAATAATTGTCCCCTCTGACATAAAAGAACAGGGAAGCGAGGCTGTTAAAGAATATCTTGAAAAAAGAGGAATGGATTTAACAGGTCTTACGGATGAACAGCGTGAAAATCTTTCAAGTATGGATAAGTTTATCCTTAGTGATACTTCCGTAAATTTTATCAGCGGAGAGATTTCCGTTATTCAAAATGCTATAGTTAAGAACACTTATAATCCCGACGGAACTTTAGCAAAAAGCGAAGCTGCCGGAACTAAAACTACGGCCAAAGCCGACGCGGAACAATTATCGCAGTCTTTTGAAAGTTCCGATTTCTCGTCTCTGTATTCATCGGCAAAAGACCTCAACAGCGCTATACTCTCCGAAATTAATTATCCGTCGAAAGCTACACTGCTTTCAAACATTTCTACATCTAAATATAATACCGTTACCGAATATAAATATGATGTTTTAAAGAGGCTTTCAAGCACGGACGAATCCAGCACTGCTTTTGTTAAAAATGCGGCCGGCGAACTTATTACCGTGGAGACGACTGCTCATACCGATATAATTTACGACAGCAGCGCGAAAAACGGAGTTCTAAAAACAACTCAAGGTCAAAACGCGCATAGCGATACCATAGTGAAGAACGCCGCAGGAGAAGTGATATACACTGAAGTTACAGACGTCAATGTTGACGCTAAAACGCAGAATGCCGAATCTGTGTCAGTAAAAACCGATGCGAACGGCAATCTGATATCAACTACCACATCTACTACCGTAGTCGCAGACGGACAAGCCACAACCACAACCGTTACAAGAGACGCCGGAGGCGCTATTACCGAACAAAGCACCTCTACGGCAAAAGCCGGAAGCAATTATTATTCATACGGGAACTTATCGAATTCCAATATAACTATAAATATCGGCGCCGTAACTACTTTTAACGAAAGCGGTTTTGCAAGGGACGCGCAAATAGAGGCAAGAGATCATGTTAAAAATACCATTATAGCCGCGGCTGTTACAGTAGCTTTTGTGGTATTGTCCATCGCTACGCTTGGCATAGGCACTGCTATCGCTGCCGGCGCCAGCGCCGCAATAATAGCGGCGAAACTGGCTATGCTTGCTTTCAGCGCTGTAATGGTTTATCAAGGCACAAAGGCTGCGATGGACGCTTTATCCGTAGGTGACTATGGGACGGCGGCTTTGAACGCGGCATTTGTAGCTTTAAATTTTATACCAGTTATAGGAAAACTTGCCAGTAAATCTATACAAGCGGCTAATGCTGCGCAAGCTGCTTTGAAAGCAGGGCAAGTATTGACAAAAACTCAAAAGATAGCAATGTATGTCTCCAGGATAGCAAATAATCCTGTCGTAAAAGCATTAAATAATGTTCTAAATCCGTTTAGTGCTCCTACGATCAGCGGTATAGCAAATCCGCTGTTACAGAAGGTTGTAGGGCTTGGAATAGGCATTGCAAGAAATGCCGTATTGTTCCAAGGAGTTCCTTATCTATTAAATAAAGCCGGTATTCTCAGTGATGATATTTACAATGACTCTAACTTTAGATTGGCAATGACATTTATGACTTTCGCTCCCATCTTCAGCTCTAAGTTTCCAGGAGAGGGAGCAAAGGCCGGCAGCAGCAGCAGCGGCAAATTAAGTTTAAAAGAGTTATTTTCAAGACCTTCTGAAGGTGTAAGGGAACTGTATAAAAAAGCTATTCAGCAATTCCGTAAATCCATGCTTACCAGTTACGAAGTTTTTACATCAGGAACAAAGCTTGCTGCTTTCGGAAACGGGTTGATCAGCTATGGATTAAATACCATTGTTCATACGGCCGGAATGGTTGCCGATATTGTTAAATTCCAAAAGAATTTTACTATGATAGCGGGAACCGCAAATACTTTGCTTTACGAAGCCACAGGGACAACTCTTGGAGAAATACCTGTACTTGGATTAATGTTTGAATATGTTCCTGTCTTTGATAGTTTTGACGGTATGACTACTCAAATAGCAAATCAATCTTTCCAAATGATAAATTGGAATATGATATTGTTTTCAGCCGCAACGCCTATTTTTAGAATGGGTTTTATGCCCTTATTCCAAAAATTGCCCGTAGTTGGCAATATGCTTACGGCATTAGATAAACTTTCTGATTGGGGCAGGACAAAGAATCAGCAGCTCGGCACCTTCTTGGAAGAAAATGTCAAAGAAAATTATCTGGGACAAATACTTGAATTGATACCCGGCCTCAGTCCTCAAATGAAAGAAATGCTTCAAGAGTGCTTTGACACTACGCCCGACGGAATGTCAATGAACGCCCAAATGATAAATAATGCGTATAATCAGTCAAACAGCAATGCTGCCCAGACATTATCTTCTGCACAAACTTCAAGAAGCCAAAGAATATCCGCCGCAAATAGCCTTGTAAATCAGGCTGGACTTACTGGAAATTATGCGGCTCAGGCTTTAACTCAGCTGACAGATGCGATAAATTCCGGACGTACCGTGAGCCGTAGAAGCGCTGAAAACATTATAATAGCCGCTTCCAAGGCGCAAGTCGCGGAAATAGGGCAAGGAACAGTAGCGACAAGAGAGTCTATCAGAGCGTCTGATTTATCTCCTATGCAGATAATTAATTCTCCGGTTTCAATCCAGTCCGATAGGCAGGCTGCGGCAGAAACTGTAGCGGAGAATATGGGGCTTACAGGAGTTTATGCTCAATATGCGATATCTAACCTTGCACATACTGCAAATATAGGAGTCGCTCCAGCGATTTTTGCATTTGCTTTAGCAAACCAGTCTTACGGTCAATTGTTGACGGGAGATCAAGCCGAGAATATCTTAAATGTGGCTAAGAACAGTTTTGATGGAAATAATATCGGGGGATTCTCTGAAATCTTGGCTCAGGGAGTTATTCCTCTTGAAGTTCTGACTTCAAAAATCAATATTGCACATGACGGCAAAGGAAATATTGATTTTCAGTCGGTAAGTGGCGAAGATTTAAATTCTTTATTCAACGGCATGACAAACAGAGAATTAAGCGACTTCATTGATGCTTCAAGGGCAGCAGGGTCTCTGTACGGAAATAATTACCAAGGGCTGCACAATGCTTTGAGTTTAGCGGTTAGCGAATTTTCAAAATCAGCACAATACGTTGACTCAGTTAAATCTCAGATAGCAAATATAATAGATGCTAACCAAGGCAAACCTGTGCAGGAAATAAAAAAAGCTTTGGAAGACTATAAATCTGAAGAGGGCTTAAACATCAGAGAAGCCGGAGTCCGTGCTACTTTTGTTGATAAAGCGATAACCGAGCTTAACAAGCAAAATGCTCCTGAGATTGGGGATCAGGAATTTAAAAACAGCATACTCGAATTGCAAAACGAGCTTGATAAAGCAAAAACCGATACTGAAAGAGATGCGTTGATTGATAAGTATACCGGACAAATGTCAGAGGTATTAAGAAAACAGATGTTTGATTCGATAATAAACAGGTTGGGCGGTCAAGATTCTGCTAAAGCAAAGAGATTTGCCTCGCTTGCCTCTCAGATTGAAAATGCTGTTAGCGAATACAAAGACAAGAATTCAGATTCGTTGCTGTCATTCGGAGAGATATTGGAGATATTAAAAGTGTCCGATGCTAAAATAAATGAAGCGGTTAAAGAAATAGGCTCGTATGAAAAACAGTACGGTATACCGTTCGCGCCTATAGCCGCTATAGCCGGATTCAGATCCGGCCAGATGGCGGCATTCAGACATATAGTTAAGGCTACCGTAGTTGACAGACAGCAACCTGATATAAGAGGGTATGCGGAGCAATTACAGACGGCAGGCGGAAAGTCACTGATTGGCGCCTTTACTCTGGAATTGTTGATGTCGCTACCTGATGCCGATTTGAGGGGCAAGGTGGTAGCTTGGCTTACTAATGAAGATACTAACTCCGGAGATCTAAGGGATCATGTCAGCTTTATATTCGGTACAGCTCTTGGGAAAATGCTATATCTGAATCAGGCTGAAATAGATAAGCTTCAGAAAGAAGACGGGGGATTGAGAAAAGCTTTTGAAGAAGCTTCCATAGCCATAATGACATATAGTTCATGGAGCAGTTTGTTTTCATCATCAATGGCGTCATTGCTTGCATATTCAAACGATGCCAGCGACGAAATAAAAGCGATAGCGGAACATAACAGGGCGGTACTGAAAAATGCGGGAATAGAACTGGTATATACGACCAAGAACGGCGAAACAAAAGTACAGTTTAAAGATTCAACGCAGGCAAGGGCGGCGATAGACGCTTTGATAGAAAACGGCAAAGGTATGGAAAATACCGACATTCCGTTAGAAAAAATATCAATGATGGTCGGTGACGAATTTGATTATGCCTATGGCATACCTGCATCTGCATTAGCGTCAGCTTCCGGCTCATACAGCGCTGTTTCTCCTTTTGCGGATTACTATAATTATTTGCTTGATGCCGCAAACAAAGAAGAACCTCTGACTGCTGCGCAGAAAGAAGCGCTGGCAAACAAATACGGTATATTGGGAATAGATGCGAAGCAGATAGAAGCGGATATTCAAATGAGTGCCGCTCAGCTTACCGCAAAAGCAGCTATATATTCTGAGATATCAAAAGATATAAGCGAGATGACCCAAAACGGCAAGTTAATTCTGACAGATGCACAGATAAGGAATTTGATAAGTGAGTACACCAATGATTTACGTGCCGTTAATACTCCTAATGGTTCGATAGAGAGCGCGATAAGAGGTCAAATCGAAAGTCTAAGAATGTTAAGCGCGTACAGGCAGCTGCTGTCAGGGATACAGATAAAAGGAAAAACATATACTATAGCGGAACTTGCGCAAGCAAGAGGCGAAGACAAAGGCGGATATGAAATAGATAAGACTAATCTTGTAAATAACGGTAAAACCGAATCTGAGGAAGCTCGCGATAAACAGCTTGCCGATAGTCTGACGGAAGAAGAGGAAGCGAGGGGCGAGCAGCACGGTACGGTGCAAATGAGCGATGTGTTAAATCCGATAGTAGAACGTACCGTTGAAACCGAAACAAAGACGGACAGAAAAGATCAGACTTCTCAAACCGGCAAATTAACGCAGCCGGAATTTGAACAGATAGTAGATGCTATGGCAGACAGTATAATGGCGCAGTATCCTGGATTGTTCACAGATAAAAACGAAATCAAAGAAACAATACTTACGGGCGTTTCAGCATATGAAATGTTTGCTTTGAAACAGGCCGGACTCGGGACCGGAGGGTATCAGGCTGATACGGATATGTTCGGCAACAAGGTTATCAAAATAACAAATAACGGAAAACCGATAGACAATCTGAATATGCCTGGAATGTGGGCGATAGAGCTTGCGGAAGGTTGTTCAAGCGTGAGCAAACCGTCAATAGAAACGTTTATATCGTCAAAAGAAGCGATAGCGGCGTTTGAGTGGAGCATAGGATTCTCCGGAACGTTTAGCACGGCCGTAAAAGGTATTATAAAAGATCTGCATTTTGCAGAGATTGGCGGAACTGATGCCAGTAGCATAAGATTGGGAATAACAAGCGCGATAGTAAGAGATCAGCATAATATATCGGAAATAATCGTGGAAGCTCATAATCAATTTAACCAAAAAGGCGTCGCTGCTGTAGAATTTTTATTAACGCCTAATTCCGATATAACGGTATCTATGGTAAGTCAGATTAAATCTCATCTTACGGGGCAATTTATAGCTGATGGTCTTTCGCCTAAAGAAGCTTCTAAAAAAGCCGCATCACAAATAGTAAGTTTGTCAGTCGACACGATAGATGCCGATCTTGCGGAATATGTGAGCGATGCCGGTAATATAAGTCATACTGATCCGCAGTACAGAAAAAGCTTAAATGATAAATTAGACGAGAAAATGGGGGAAGGCAATAGAGATATAAGCAGATTGACAATGCAGGAAAAGATGGCGCTGATGATGGAATTGCTGAAGATAAAAGTGAAAGCGGGACATGCGTTATATATAGTGCTTGATGTCGACAACGGCGGCCGCGGATTGAACTTTAGCGATATGACAAGCGCTCTTGATAATATAAGGGGATTGAACGATGTTAATGAGGGCGTAAGGCAACAGCAGAAAGTGCAGGCGACGCTGTGGGCCGTAAATTTTGAAAAGATGGATGGAACTCAGTATGAGCAGGCGCTTGGAAGGCTTGATCACCGCGGAGGAACAGCGCGTTTCAGCGAAAATTCTTATCACAGAGACATAGTACAGATAACATCCGTTGAATCTGCGAGAGAAAACAAAGTCGTAAGAGATGCGGCAAAGAAGAACGGCGGAAATTATTCAATAGATGTTATACTAGACAGTCTAAATGAAATACAGTTTCAGAATGAGCAGGATAAACTTGCAAAAGCAGGAAGCGCGTCTGCGACGTCGATGTCGGCGGCTCGGGATAAAATAACTCCGCTGAGCAGGCAGAAAGCGCAATCTTTGCTTCAAGCGCAGGGACTTAGCGTGCAGTCTGCGGCAAGCGCGATTGAAACGGTAATATCTTCAGTTGAGGGCAGTGACAGCAGTATTGCCGCGGCTAGCTTGAGCGAGAGAGAAACTGTTGCTGTTGAAAATTATGCGAAATTTTTGTCTCTGTCGAAAGAACTAATAGCCGATTACGACGCGACAAAATTGAACGATTATATGCTGGTGGATGCCGCTGCATTAAGCAGCATCATTGAAGGAAATATTGGCAAAACTTTGGGAGTCATAAAAGAATTTGGAGCTGGAACTACAGAACGGTTTGAGAAACTTTCAGCCGCAGTTGCTGATACAGAAAGTAAGTATCCTGCCGGGCTTGAAAGTTATAATAGTATTGTTTCACAAATGAATGAAAAAGAAAAAATATTGCTTCAGGCATGGCAGGAAGGTAAAAAACTTGGCTTTTTGGATAATATCATATTGATGAGAACCGGTATAATAAAAGCTCAGAAAAAACTTGCTGCTTTGGCAAAGACTTTTGAGGAAGCCGCGGAAGATACTGGGCTTGTATTGAATACGAAGTCAGGTGTAATAAGCTATGGTGAGTTAGTAATACCAGTGCAGCCTGAAACCTCTATGGTTACGGAAGGTCTGCAGAGGCAAGAGCAAGAGCCGATGGGTGTGGCGCCCGGCGTATCACAATCTGAGGCTGTTCCTTCTTCTGTCCAGATGCAACAGCCTGTTCAGCCTGCGCAGCAGTCTGAGACTGTTCCTTCTGTTCAGGAACAGCAGCCTGAGGTGGTTTCTATAATAAATGCAGGGACACAGGAGGTAAGCGTTCCTGAGGTCCAACAGCCGCTACAGCCTGCGGTGCCTGTTATAAATATCACAACGCCGCTATCTATAGTCAACGGATACGGGATGCCGGCTGTTGTCGAAAAAGTTCAGGGTATAGTCGGAAGCAGAGCTGTAGTCGGAGAAAGAGAGATAGAGGCGGCATTGAAGAACTGCGCGGTTGATGTATTGACGGCGATGGAGAGGGTGACGGAGATAAACGCATTGGGTTCGTTGCTTGCGGATGTAATATTGACGCAGGCGTCGCCTGAAGTCGGTTTGGATTATGAACTGGCGGCCGGTTTAGGCAAAGACGGCAAGCAAATAATGTTAAAAGATGTGAGAAAGCACGGCAGAGGACTGGAATACGCATTAGCGCAAGAGCTTGAAAAATTGAAACTTTCAGCCGAAGGAGTGATAGGAATATTGAAGAAATCGGATGAAGAAACGCTGCATTTGATAAATATAAGAGGGGTGAAAGACGGGGTTGTAAGTTATATAGAAAGCGGAAAATTGAAAGAAGCGGCTTTGGATGAGTTTAAAGCAATGGGCTTTGAAGGATTGATAATGACAGACAGAAAAACGAAGAGGGTAAATAAAGGATTGTTGAGCTCTTTGAACGCAAGTGACGAGCAGATAAGAAAGCTGTTTGAAATAGAAGCTTCGGATAAAGAAAAATTTGCGAGATCAGGTGAATATAAGGGAGCGAGGAAGCTTGCGAATGTGATAGTAGACGGAGTTACGGAAGGAGAAGAGTTAAACAAAGCGGTGCTGTACGCGCTGAATATCTGGAAAAATACCGCGGAGATGGCGGGAGCTTTGGGAATAGAGGAATCTGATGTTGACTCTGAAAATGGAGCGGAGAAAGTAACGCAGGGGTATTATGAAAAGGTGAGCGAAGTTTTGAGAGCCGGAGAAGAGGGAGTGTTGAGTCCCGGTGAAGTGATGGCTGAGGTTAAACTTTTGAGCACGGTTAGAGACATGCTGATAACGATAAACAAGGACGATGCGGGTAAGATGAAAGAATTGCTTAATAAGGAATCGCTTGAATTGTCGGATATAAGCAATATAATGAGTCTTTTGACGGTAAGCAAGGCGGTTAATCATAATGTGATGATAGATGGTCTTGTGAGCGTGAAAGATGATATAAAGAAAGATGGATTGAAGAAAGACGAGATAATAAACATTGAGAAATTGAAAGGCGCGGTTGAAGAAAAGAAAGGATTGAAGGAGAAATTTGCGGGAAGATTTTTCGCAAGCGGAGCAAAGCTTGAGGAAGTTTTGCCTGTGCTGGGAAGCGATACGTTTGTAAATGTGAGAGGGACGATGCATTCGCCGATGATGGCGAGGGCTTTGGCGGCCGCGGCCTAAGATAAGAAGTAGGAATATGCTTTGATCCGGGGCGCGCTGCGGGAAAATTCTCTCAGCGCGCTCCATATTAATGTAGTTTCCATTTTGTTTTAAAGTTTATTAATTTATTTTTAAACTTTTATATATGCGCCGCAAGCCTCATTTTTGTGCCGGCAAATATGGCAAGTTTGCGCCGACTTTTTCTTTGATGTTTGAGGACTGCACCGGCAGTTTATGATTACGATATGAAAACAGTAACCGTTTTTTCAAAAGAAAATCCGGCGGATATCTAAAAAAATAAAAGCAAAATCCGGATTCTTATAAACCGGCTGAAAAAAACTTTGACAAAAATTTCACATTGATTGCTTTATATATTCCAAATTTAAAGCTATAGTATTTGTAGGGTTTACAATAAGATATAAATAAACAGAGGTATGTCCGTGCTAATGAGAAAAATGCTCTCATTTGTGTTTTTTTCAGTAAAAGCTTTCTCTGCTAAGAAAAAGCTTATATCTCTTTTTATTTTTTTAAGTCTATCGGTAAACGGCTTTGCGCCCAGCGCGGCGGAGGCTGGCAAATACAGTTTTGTGATGGTGGCTGTGTCTGCGGCGAAAGGCACTGTTGTGAAGATATTTAAAGAATGTGACGCATCGCTGAAAGACGTGGCGGAAAAATTTTATTCCATATTGTTTAATTCTCTTAAAAATACGCCTTTAAAGCCACTGGAAACAGATTCAAAACGGCAGAAGCGGCAGCCTGCAAAAGAAGCTTCCGACGTATATATCGGAGAGAAAAAGTATAAAATAGAAAAGATTCTAAAAGACGAGAAAGACTTTTATTATTTCGGGGATAAAATATTCGGCGATGAATTAAAAGAAAACGGGCTGCTTTTTGCGAAAGGAATTTCCGGTTGGCTGATAATATTGATGTTTT
Source organism: uncultured Endomicrobiia bacterium (assembly GCA_938040055.1). Classification (GTDB taxonomy): domain Bacteria; phylum Elusimicrobiota; class Endomicrobiia; order Endomicrobiales; family Endomicrobiaceae; genus Endomicrobium_B. The sequence continues at coordinate 147,295 of CALHWY010000025.1, read as the reverse complement.
TGCTGTTTATATCGGCGATAAGGCGAAGGAAGGGAATAGAAGAAATCATCAAAGATATAAAAGATATAAAAATAATAAGAGGAAAAGAAATCTCGGTTTAGAGGATAATATCTAAGCCGAGGTTTCTTTTTTTTGCCAGGGAGAAAAAATGGAAAATAAAATAAAAAGCAGCGCGGGAGGAAAAATGAAGATAAAAGAAAAAATCATGGAATACTTTAGGAAGTGTTGGGGTAAAAAAGTATTTACAAAGAGCGTATCTTTATTGGTGGCGGCGTGCTTTGTAGTCAATATAGCCAATCTCCCCGCATATGCGCAAAGTTCCAAAGCGGGAGACGAGCTTCTCAATAAACAAGTAAAAATAAAAGAGAATCAGGAAACGGTATTAAATGCCGAAGCGATTAGAGTAGTGAGAGATCGTATCGGAATAGCCGATATGGGCGCCGTTAGCGATTTAGGAGAAGAAGTCGTCAGAGAGCTTGATAAAAAAGAAATGGCCGTGACGGAAGTTGGCGCGATAGTAGAGAGAAGCCGCAACGGGAAAGAAACGGCGATAGTCGGTTCTGTGGACGAGTCGGGAAATCCCCGGATATTCAGCGGAGACAGCAGAAGACCGTTTAGCAAAAAGACGGAAGAAGATTATGAGTATAGAGCGCGTCAGGTATTGGACTCCGGAGCAAAAGCCGGGCAGTTTGTCGAGACGCACAGCGAAAGATATACAAATTATAAAAAGGCTAAAAAAGAAGAAACTGATCTCAAGCTGCTGCTTAGCGAGGCCAAAGAGACAAAAGAAGTAAAAAAGGCTGAGCAAGCGGGCATAAAAGACAGTAAAGAATATCAGACTGTTGTTAAAAAGATGATGGATGATACGGAACAGTCAATAGAAGAAGTTGAGAAAGCTCTTGAAGGAATAACCGCCGAGCAACTCTCCGTATTAAATGATTTTTATAGCCGTAAAGATGCCGGCATAGTAAACTGTGCGGCTGATGCGATGAGTAATATATTGGAGGCGGTAGCGGATCCGGTAAAAGGAATAAGCAAAGGCATGCTTGCTTTACAGGCCTTGGCCGTAGATATAACAAACGGCGTATTCGGTAAAGACAGCATCAAAGACGGGCAACTCAATACGAGCGCTGCGGCTATAAAACAGGTGATGAAAGATAACGGGCTTGACGCCCAAGCGTATGGGATAAGTCTGGCAAATTTCAAAGAGGGATTGAAAGAGGGCGAGAGCGCGGTATTATGGGTGGACGGGAACCATTATGTTACCGTTACGAAAGAGAAAGACGGGAAATACGGTATAACGGATTCTAATAAAAATAACGGCGGGAAAGTGACCTATGGCGAGGAGAATTTCGACAAAGTGATAAGCGGCGAGAAAGGAGAGAGCGTTGACGGGAAAGAATATGAAGGATATGAAGTTGATAAAAACGATATGAAAGCAGTGAGCGACTCTAACGGGCTTGAGGAAAAAGCGTCCGAAGGAAAAGCTAGAGTATTAAGCGTAGCAGAGACGAATGAGATTCTCGGGGCAAGAATAGTGGAAGATGCTGATGGAGGTTCGGGCTCCGGGAGCAAATCCAAAAAATCGTCCAAATCGTCAAACGGCAATAGCAAACGTTCATCTTCATCAAAAACTAGAAGTCAATCTTCATCTTCTTCAGGCTCATCCTCTGCGGGCGGCAATTCGGTTGCGTCGGTGTTTAATAAAATCGGCAATGCCGTAAATAATGTAATTAATACGGTAAAAAATATTTTTAATATACCCAAAAACAATTCTTATAATACAAGCGCGAATGTTGTAAATAATAATGTGAACAATGCGGCGACGCCACTTTTAAAGGGCGCCGCGTCTTTTGTATCCGGGGTTGTTAATATAGCCAAAAACATATTCTCTGCAAATGTAAATAATACGTCTTCTGCGCCGATTTTGAAAACGTCGCCGTATGCGGTTGCCGGATTCGGTATTCTTCTAGGCGCGGCTGCAGAGGGACTGTCTTTAAAAAAAGGTCTTTTAGGTTCAATAGTAAAAACTTTAGACAAGGTTTTCGGAAAAGCAGGGAGCGGCGTTGGAGATAGCGTGAATTGTGCCGCACAGACGGTGTCGGATGTTTTCGGTATATCCGAAAAAACGGCTCAGCTTGCATTGAACATTGCTGATTTGTTTCTCGGAAATAAAAATGCCGGAAAAGAAGGCAATTCGCTTGCCGCTGTAAAACTTTTATTGGGCGATAAATATGACGCATATTCCGAAGCTACTACGGAGCAATTGCGGCAGGGACTGGAAAACGGCCCCGTTGCATTATATGTTCCCACCGATGCCGACACGAAATTGCCGGATCATTTGGTTTCCGTAGAACAAAATGCGAACGGCGAATATGTAATACGCGATCGGAACTTCGCCGGAGACAAGACGGTGGAAACTATTGAAGAATTGGAAGCGGCATTGAGTGATAGATACGGATGGAAAAACGGAGGCGGAATAATATTGGCGCAGGGCGATATGGACGGAACGACCGTATCGGAAAAAGATTTGACGAATATGTATGCGAAAAATACCGATGAAGAAGCGAATGAAAAAATAAAAATACTTGAAGATATACAAACTGCGACAGGCGGAACGGTAAATTTTACGGCAGGTACTGACGGAAAAGGAAATCCGATATATTTCAATCCCGCAGACGTAAGGATATCGGATATATCAATGCCCGCATTAGAAGGACTTAAACAGGCCGTTGCCGCTTTATCGACGGATTCCCAAGGGCTCGGGGTACTGAAAGACGGTTTTAATATAAATTTTGACGTTTATAAAACGGCGGCGGAAATAGTTCATAAAAACGGACAAAGGGCAGAGATAGAGCTGGTGAATGACAAAGGAGAAACTAGAGTAAATCTGGATATAATTACGGAAATTGCGGTAGGCTTGTTGGAATTAGGAGTAAACAATCCTCAAGTTACAGATGTACAAGCAACAAGAGTAGTAAGTCAACTGGATGGAAATGGTGTGGGAGCAAAGCAAGAAGTAATGAGAGAATGTATACAAATGTGTTTGGAAACGTTAATAGGTGCGGATTTACCGGATAATTCTGTAGTTGATAGTATATTGTCCGGTAACAGAACTTATTATGATGTAGCAACGGAAGTTGTTGCTGCAAGATGTAAAGAGTTAGGAATAGAGACAAGTTTTGTTGTAACACCCGAAAATATAGGGAGTCAATATATTTTGATACCTGTAAATGCAAGTGAAGCAGAAATAACAAGAGCTGAGCATATGGCAGAAGTTAGAGGTAAAATCCCTGTTGTTGAAGGCAGTACAATTTCAACTGGAATTGTGGATAGAATATTATCCGGAGACATAACAATTGGAGACGTTGTAATAGAAACTCTTAAAGGCGAAGAAGACCTTTCCGGAATAGCAGCCGATGATGAAGAAGCTTGGAACGATATGGCACAAACTGCATTGGAAAGCAAGAATGGCATAAAAAGAGTTATTGACCAGTATAACAATTTTATTAATACGAGACGAGGCTTAGATCAAACGGTAAATACAGCATTAGGAAATTCTCCTTTAACATATAAAGATGGAGAATTCGGTTTAAAATATACCACAGCAAATAACGGAGATATTTTTATTGGAACAGCAATGTTAAGTTCATTATCTGTATCCGGAGAAGATAGTATTGTTGGAGAATCCGGACATTTGATAGTGAATTTGGGTTATGGTCAGATATTTGATTTTGACCAAGCAGCTAAAGAGGATGGAAGTGGTTTAGTATATTATGATAATGGTTTTAAAAAATTACTAAATAAAGATATAAATATGCAACAAATGGGTGAAGATTTGTCTTTAGCATTTAAGGCTGCACAAGATATGGCGCTTACAAGTGGAGTAACTTCTGCAGTATATATTGCGTGGAATGGTAGTGGAGTAATGGTAGCAGACGGACATGGACATACAAGATTGGTGGACGATAGATTTAGAGGAGAACAAGAATTAAGAAGAACCATAGATAATAGTTTAGGAGAAGAAGTATGTAAGTGGAATCCTTTATATGGACACTGGGTAATAAAATATGGAGACGCTCCTATAAGATATTTGGAAACAGTATATAGAGCAGAGATACAGGGACAGGGGCTTACGGCGCAAGATTTTGTAAATATGCAAAGATATGTCGCTGATATGATGGCACAAGGATACGATGTACATTATGCCGACGGGGAAGGCATTTATTCAATAAACCTTAACGGGAGAAACATAAAATTATACCCGGCATTATGCGGTAAAAATCCGATTTTCAGATCCGTATCGCATTTCATTCAGTATCAGCTTGCGATAGCTCAGCTTAGGGCCGGCGGATACAGCCCTACTTATATAAATAACGGCTTATGGGGCACGGTAAAAGCAAACGGACAAGTTTACAATATAGACGATATTATTAACGGTAAAATGCCGGGAATCGTTGATCCGGCCGAAGGTTTCGGCGGAACGATGTCGGAAAATATGCAATGGTTTATATTTTCCATGAATTATGTAAAAAAGAACAAAATTGAAATAGATGAGACTACGGACTGGAGAAATATACCTGGAGCGAGAGACGCTTTTGCCGATGAAATGAAAGAAGGATATGATATTGTTTTTGATGACGGTTTCTTAGAACTGAAAGAGGCATTAAATAAGTTTGGAAACCCCTTTGCTTTGATGACGGCGTTTTGTGATGAAAAATATGCCGGATTGTTTGCGACTGAAGCCGAGGATTTGGGACTTTCGCGAGAAGAGATAGATGCCATATTAGTCGGAGATACGAGTATTTTGGGAGACGGGGCGGATATAAAGAGTAATCCGTTATTACAATTACTTTTTAATGCTGAAAAACCGGCGCAATATAAATATGAAATGCTTTTAGCAATCAAAAATATTGGCGGCCTCGATTCTCTGATTTTAGATCAGATAAAAGATACTACTTATGATAAAATCGCATCGGCATTGACGGAAAAAATGTACTATAAGGAAAAGGTTGCCGGAGAAGAGATTGTTGTTTGGAAAACTGCACAGGAAGTTTTATTCGGAAATTCGCCTATATCGGCCGTGCAGGCGGAAGTTTTGAAAGATATTTTGTCCGGAATTACCGATAAAGTTTCAAGTATAGATCCGAACAAGATTGAAGAACAGGGGAATCGGTCCGAACAAGAAGAAGCACGACAGAGCGGACAGGGCAATGGGGCGGAAACTGCGCTTTTTGAAGGTTTGAGTTTTGAAGAGCAGTTTATACAAATGCTTAAGGGCGAAATTGACGGGATTGATAGAGCAATCTCAAACGCTAAGCTGGCGGGTTGGTCTGCATATACAATAGACGTAAACCACACGGTAGCCTCCTGGAAAACTGAAAAATTCGCATATAGCCGTTATGTTGAAGACGGAATATATATCAGAACCATAACGGTAGACGGCAGGCAGTCTTTTAGTAGTAAAGAAGGCGCGATTGTTAACAGAGCAGACGGCTCTTTCTATAAGATATACGGGGTTTCCGGCGATTATGTTAAAGTTAAGCAATATACGTCCGTTTATAATGATCAATACGGCAATAAAAAGACGTTTACCGGAGATACGGGAAATGTTTGCTGGGAATTTGAACTGATATTGAATAGAGACGGAGCCACATACAGCGTGAATCTTAACGGTGTAAACAATATATATCTTTTAGACAGCGACACACAAATAGAACAATATAAAGCCCAAAAAGTTTCATATCAAGGCAATAATGGTCGCGGCGGATTGCCGGAAGGATCGGCATCGCAGACAAGAGCAATAATAATTGAAGATGAGGAAAAGTATTCTGCATTAGGTGCCGGCAGCAGAGTGACTATGAACTTATCAGGCGGCAAAGGTAAAGCCGAAGCCGTAGTTGTTGCTAGCGGGACCGAAGCTTTGGCCGGGTCAAAATTACAGGTTCCGATTACGGAAGAAACACGAACCGGCTTTGAAGTTATTACGGGTTCAATGAAATATAACGGAACCGGCTGGATAACGGCAGAAAATTCCATATTCCGATATACGGATAATGCGATAGCGGATGTAATAAATGAATATGTTAATAATAAAGTATTGGTTAATGCGGAACATTGGATTATTTCTCAACTAGATTTTAGCAATGTTAATATGACCGGCGCTGCCGGAGATATTGTCGGGGCAATTAAAGGGTATGAAACAAATAAGGGGCCGATAAAATATGTAGCCGGCGCTGATTCGGCGATAAAATCGCCCGACGGAGCGGGAGAGGTAAGAGCTATTCCCGAAGGAACAGTATTTAATCTTTCGGTAAGTGAAAAAGGCAATATCGGTCTCAAATATGCCGGTGAAGAGGATATGAAAGCCGATATAGTTCTTACGGATACGGGGCATTATTCTTTTGCCGATGGAGTCGGTATTGTTAATGAAGACGGCACAATAAGCGTCAAGGATGTTGCATTTAAAAAAGGCGATTTCGTTAATTTCTGGAGCGGCTTAGGAAATTGCGGACAAACGGTTACTACAAATTTTGCGTTTACTGTAACGGACGATGCCGGAACGGCTACAAATATATCCGCGGGATTAGCACTTAGCGGCAATAATCAGGGCGAGTCGGTATTGAAGGATAATTTAAATGTTAATTTCACCACGGATGCCGGACAAGTTATAAAAGCGAATAGTACGGATTTTCAAGCATTTTGGAATGCAGACTCAATTATAAGTTTTGTTTTTAATAAAAACGGAAAAACCTCAGCCGTTATTTCCGGAAACTTTTCAGTCAACAATGCCATTATCAATGATAAACCGGCTTCCGATACTTCTAATAAAACTCAATCCGCAGGTTCATCGTCGTCTCCTTCTTTGAACTCAACGTTTGACGGCACAGTTTATGATAAAGGCGCTACGCTAAACGTTACGGGTATGTTTAAAAATGTTTCTTCATTGAGCCTTGTCGGCGGAGTTTCGGCAGCGTCGGTTTATGCGGAAGGAAGCAAAATATCGGCTGGTTCCTATTTGTTTGGGCAGGATGTTATTGAAGATTCCATAGTCAGTGGCGGCAAATTAGTTTCTGCTGCAATGTTTGAAGCATTGCAAAATATAAGTTCTTTGCCTACGGGCAGATATTTCGAAATATTGGGCTCTATTGCCGATATTGATTTAAGCAATATGACTGAAATATTATCAGGCGAAGACGGTATAGCAAAACGTTCTATGGAAAGTGCAATAGAAGTTATTAAAGACGTCACCGGGATAGATATTGCTAAATTGGGTAGTGATAAAGCGGCGGAGGCATTTAAAAATTTCTTAGCCGGTAAAGGAAATGCTGAAAGTAATTTGAAAGAGGCAGGATTTACAAGAGGTAGCGATGGCGTTTGGCGGAATGCTTCCGGCGATAAAGTTGTTGAACTTTCCGACGGCTCGTTTATGACAATAGATGAAGAAGGTGCAAAATCCATAAAAGATTGTAAAGAAACGATTATTTTGAATCCCGATGGATCCATGACAACTAGAATTACCGGAACTTATGGAGATAAAGAAGTATTTAGTGAATATAAACAAATTTATGATCCTACCACAGGACAGATAACCATAATTTATTCTGAAGGAAGCGATATAATAAGCTTTGCCGGAGAAAACGTTATTGAAAAAACAGAGTCTTTAGGTGAACATGAATCAAGAACAGATGTTTACGATTCTGAAGGGCATTTAATAACAGTCACAATAAATGGAACATATGCTGATGGTAAAGGTACATACAGTGAAGTAACCGATTACAGTGATCCTGCAAAGATAATAACTACATCCGGAATTTATGAAGGTAAAGAATTTTCGTCAACAGAAACAATAGAGGCTATTGATAATGGAGACAATACATTCACTCAGACGGTTTCTCATTCCGGTAATGTGTTAACCGAAGGAAAGGTTCCTTTGATGTCTGGTGATGAACTTGCCGTATGGAACGAAGGAACACAGTCTATAAGTATTGTCGATAAGGAAACATACGATATAATCAGTTCTTCTTATTCCGAAAATGCGGGATATACTATAAATGGCAGAAGTTTTTCAATGGATATGTTAGGGCGAGTTGTATCACCGCAAGAGCAGGCTTACTACGATGCTTCAGAATCAGAAGATCCTGCTACAATAGCGACAGCAGAAGCAAATTTAAGAGAATATTTGATATCTGCCGCAATGGGTACCGATGGTTTTGAGGAAGATATTATTGCTTGCGGGTTCGATTCTCCTGAAGCCTTTTTTGCAACTGCGGAAATAGACGGAAATTTAGACGTAGGATATTATTTTATCAATTCTTCGGAAGGAAAAGTAAAAGATTTCGGCCTGCTTGGAAATATAGATGGTGTAACGTTGGATGAAAACAAGAATGTTACATGTCGTTGGCAGGTATCTACTGTAGGCGTATCGGGCGTTTCTATAACAGATAGTACGGAGGCAACATATGTTTCCGATGTGGATTTCGAAAGCGGTACTAAAAAATATGATACTGCAGACAACGGTGTATCTGGTACATGTGTAGATGATGCCGGTGTTGAACATGACGGAGTATTTTTGAACTTATCTTTAAGTAAAAATGAGACAGGTCAGTTTGTTGTGTCTACAATGGATTTTGGTTTTAGAGGCGGTTTTGTCGCTAATGATCCTGAAAAACAGGGTGAAGAACCCGCTCAACCGGGGGGTGCTGCAAATCCTGTATTGACACAAGGAATAATAGATAGAAGTACTCCAGGACAAACTACTATTACCAACGAAGATGATGATTTTGCATTTATTTCTAAGAGAAACGGAGAATATGTTGCTATAGGTAACGGCACAATAGCATTGGAAGGTTCAAAAATAGATACGGCATTAGGCGTTACCGAACCTACTACCGGAGTATACAAGATGAATTCCGATGGCCAATGGGAAGCACAAACAGAAAAAGCAACATATTCTTATAAAAAAGATACTGTAGAAAAGGCTATAGGTAATGTTTATGGTATGGATGCTGAAATAAATTGTCCAAACAGAATTACTTTGGAAGGAAATATTGTTGCAGGTGTTGGAGAAGGAATTAAAGCTATAAATGCAAAGTATGGTTCAGAGAATAGAAATCCTGATATTATAACATTAAGTAGCAGGTCTGAACAAGAAGGAACAGTAGGTTATTTTACAATACCTTCAGAATCGGATGCAAAAATAGGTGTGTCTGTTGAAGGAGATGAACTTGTTTATACTGTAAGAAGTGATGAAGTTAATACGAAGTTTAATCATCAATATTCTGATAGTTATAGTGTTAATGGGAAAAACATGGGAGATATATATGATAAGACAGTTACATTTACTAATGGTGAAAGACTTGATATTGAAACGGCATTTAATAAATATTTTGGTGGTACAAATATAACAAATACGGAAACAGTTAGTAAATATGCCTTTGATACTGCATTGGAACATCAGGATTCTGATAGATTTAAAACAATTGATTTTGAAGCAGGTACTGTAAATATTGAAATAAAAGGAAATAATTTTTATTTAACAGATCAAATGTATACGGGAACTTATAATAGAAATAAAGAAAATAAAGAATCATCGTATGAACTTTATTACGATGCAGGTTCTCAAATTGCTTTAACAATCGATGATTCAGGTTCTCCTTTAATATTGGTTGTATCTGGAATTATGTCATTTGACCAGCAAGATGGGTTGATATTGAATTCTAATTCAGAACAAAGCAATACAGAATCCGGCTCGAGTGAAGTTTCCGGACCATATTCCACTGCAATGTTTAATGGTGTTGTAGGTAGTGATAATGTGTTTGTTGGAAAGATATCGGGAATAAATGAAGTAAGTAATAAGTTTGAATGGGGTGGACTCTTTGATGTAGCAAATACATTAAATTCAGGTTCTGATGTAACTTGGGCTGAAGGGGCCACGAGTGCTTATGGATTACTTCATAATGGTAGTTTGCATGTAACTGTAGATTCTAATGGTGTTGTTGATGCAAGAGCCATACCTTCAGGATCAGCTGAAGTTGTTACCGCTACATCCGATGCAACACAATGGAATCCGGAAACAAATCAAAGAGAAACTGTACCGGGACAAACCAGAGTAAGAAGTTTCACTGAGGGTGGTTTTGTAAGTTCCGTATTGAACATCGAATCCGGAGAAATTCCTTCAGATTATATGTCAGGAAGAGAAGATGTGACAATTGAAAACGGAGTTTTCTCTGTGGTATACGAAATAAATCAAAAAACTCACAGAGAAACAGGAGCAGTTTCCGGAATAAGTGCTTCGGAAGATTTTTTGGCTACACAGACTGTTCAAGTTTTAGGAATTGATGGAATAAATTCCGTAACGACAACTTTTACAGCCGGTTATGACAGCGAGGGAAGGTTTTCAGGCTTCAGCGAGAGATATACGCTTAACGGAGAGGCAGCAGAAGCGCGCTCTTCATATATACCCGGGCAGGGCGTTTTATTCGAGCAGAACGGGCAGTATTACGCCTTCAACGACAGGGACCAGTCCCTTATAACAGGCACGGTCTCTGACCCTAAATACTACAATATCTCAGGCATAACGGAGACATCAAAGTACGGCAGGGTAATAGAGTTCGCGGGAAGTTCTTTTGTTCTTTACTCTTATGATAATTCGGTAGGAACAAACTTTATTTATCAGTTCCAGGACAGTGAAGGAGAACTTTACACATACGGAAGATTCCCAAGCTCTACGGGAAATACTACCGTTGAATTAAGAATGGGAAGTCAAGAGGACAGTCAGTACGGTACGCCGATCACCGTAACCCTGAACGGCGATGAGCTCGTTGTCAGGTCCGGAGCGGGCGCGGGATCTCCTTTTGAAGGACAGGTAGATAAGTACGACCTGACGGATATAAGAGATCCTATCATGGGAACGGCGGGAGCTTTACCTCCTCCTCAAAGCGACGGTAATGTGGTTCCGACGGCATTAACGGCCCTTCCCGTAGCAGCGACTTGCTACACTAAAGAAGGCGTAATGATAAAGACACAGCTGTCGTCGCTGTCGCTTCCGTCGATCGAGGGAAGAAAGGACGGACAATACCAGAAAAGAGCAACAGTTGACGATGGTTCGGGAAGCACTATAACGGGCGTTAACAGATATACGATCACTAACGGTACGCCGTCCGCATCATTTATCGGTTACGATGCCGAAGGCAATGAACTTACCGCCACTTATTCCGGAATACCGTTCAATATGCCCGGATTTGACCACAATAACATAAAACTTGACGATATGATCTCCTATGACGACACGAACGGCAATCTTGCCGGAATGGGAAATCTTTTCAGTACGGCTACAAAGAAAGACGCTCAGGGCAATATAATAGCTTTCTTCGATGTCGGTTATACAGACGGCAACGCCTTCGGCGGACATTATGAAACAAGAACCGATGTGATAAACGGATGGATAGACTCAGCTATTGAATCGGCGAGAATGTCTCCCAAACCTTCAACTCTTGACGGAGCGACGCTTGCGGGTAACGTTATTTACGGAGACGATTACAGAGCGGAAGAGATCTCAGTAAATGCTGACGGCAAAATAACGGTCCAGGTATCGGTAAGCGCTACTTATGTTACCGACGTGGAGTATCCGGACCTGGGAAGCGGGAACAAGAGCGGTAACGGAGAGTTCGGCGGAAGAGCTACATTCGGCATTGCCAATATTAACGGAGACGTAAGCGCGGTCAACGGGAATATAAGCGCTCCTTTTATCGCCACGGAAAGGTTCAGCGGCACCGACAATATGGGCAATGGTTTTAATTACGTAACCTCTTCGGGATATTATTATGAAGACGGATCATGGAAGACGGGCGCCGTTACAAATGAAGCTTACTATACTTCTCAGAACGGTCTGATCAGAACGGCTGAGAAAGGCAATTATATACTGGTGCAGGGCGGAAAAGCTGAGCGAATAATAACTGAAATGGACAGCCAAGGCCGCAAATCCAAAGAAATCCTAGAAGGTTTTATAGATCCTAACGGAAAACAGCAGGGTGACGGCATTATCGAATATCTGTATGACTATGTGGGATGGTTTGAGAAAGAAGTTGACGGACAGGGATATAACAAGGAAACGATATCGAATAAGGATATTCAGATAAATATAGTAAGAACGACCGCCGGGTATTATGAAAGCGAGATATGGATAGACAAGTACACTGGTGAAGAAAGATATAACCGTTCGGTCAGATATAACGGCTACGGATATCAGGAAGGCAATAAGATAGAATCCGTAACCATGGTAGCCTACAGAAGGGGCGGTCCGGACGGAAGCGGGACAGTCAAGTATCAGGACGGAGAACGCGTGCTTGAAGGTGAAGCGTATTCCAGAGAGGTCATTAATACTACCACGACCACGCAGCAGGGTAAGGATAAAGCGGAAAAACCTGTCGTAAGAAGGGATTCGTATCAGTATCTTGACGGTGATCTCAGGCATTTACTGTCAATGGAAGGAAGTACGGTAAAGAATAGAATAAATTTTGACAAGGACGGCAATATCACTGAAGAAGAACTTCATTATGTTGACGATTTTGAAAATGGGTTCGATGACGGAGAAGCCGTTTATGACTGGTTCTCGGGCGAACTTCTTAACGCCAGAGCCGATCTGTACCAGAAACAGGACACAATTATCGACGGGAATGCTGTCTCGGCTTTACCCGGAGGTTACGGCGAGTACATAAACTATGACGCGCTTAACGATGTTTTCGATGTAAACGGGATCACCGCTGCCGATTATTTTGCCAGCGGAAGGTTCATAGGACATACGGGATACGGAGAAGGCTTTGATTTTACTTTCTATAATACCGACGGATCGGTAACGACCGCGAACTACGATCTTAGTCAGGGCAATTACGGTTATTACGAGTATGACAAACAGAACAATCCGGTAAGCCCATCATATACGTGGACAAAGAACATAATAAACTATATAACCACTACCGGAGACCTTGAACCGATCGAGTCTCACGGCATGAAATACGACATAAATACACATTCTTATGTCACGACCACAAAGCTTGAAGACGGAAGCGAGATAGTTGACCGCAGAGTATTTGAAAATTATAACGGCAAAGATAAAGAGTGGACGGGTTACGGGGTTAATGAGAACGGCGAAAAGATGCACAATGTATCTTATACGCTCTCTATCAAAAAGAACGGAAAAGCCGATGAAAAGGTCATGATCATACTTGAGAACGGTTCTTCCATAGAAAGGAATATCTCGATAGAGAACGGAGTGAGGACCGAAGGAAAGAGAGTTGAAAAGACCATAGATCCGGAGACAGGCAAAGAAACGGTAAAGAAATACCACGGTTCGAACGGAAAAGAATATACATGGTGGGAGTATAACGGCGCTAAGATAATGGCGGTTGTTGCGACGGTAGCAGTAGCTGTGGCCGTTATAGCTGTAAGTGTATTTACAGCAGGCATGGGACTTGCCGCGTTTGCGGCGGCGTTTGCCGTTAAGCTTGCCATTGCGATCCCTGCCATAGTAATGGCTTCTAATCTTGTGGTCAAAGCCGTAGAGAATTTTGAGGACGGCGATTACAAGCAGGGCGCGATTAACTTAGTGTTTGCCGCAATATCAATAGCTACTTTAGGGATCGGAGGCGCTCCCACGGGAATAGCGAACGGACTGACGAACTTCCTTGCGGGACAAGGCGCGAAGGCGCTGGGTGTCGAAGTAACTAAAGCGGCGATGAGACAGCTCGCGCTTGAGGGAGCAAAAGTGGTGGCCAAGCAGGTGGCTGTCTCCGTTGTCAAACATGCGATCATCGGAGCGGCTATCGGAGCCGCAGCCGGAGGTATAGGCGCTATGATCGGAGGAGCCGAGTTCGGTTCGGCGGAGTTCTGGAGCGGTATGCGCGATGGAGCTCTTGTAGGCGCGATAACAGGCGGGGTCATGGGCTTCTCTCTGGGCATATCAAGCGTTGGCGGCATGATGTCCAACCTGTCAACGGGCATGAAAGTGTGGAAAGGTTTGCAGAAAGCCATGGATACTGTTCTTGTTGCCAGATCAACGCAGTCCGCGATCAATAATTTCAGGAATGGGAATATAGGCGCAGGCCTCATGGATGTCATGATGATCTATACGATCGGAATAATGAACCCTCTGACTCAGGTCGCGAATAAATATGATGCCATAAGTAAGCAGGTACTGTCAGGCGTTTCTCCCGGAGACGCTGTTACTGCCGGCGCCGACACGGTAAAACTTTCTTCTTCAATAATACTTAGCAGACCGCTGAGCATGCTTAAGGGAGGAATAACGGTAGGTTTAGCGTTTCCGATAATGAACCTTGCCGGTACTATAGGCAACAATATAATGAACGGCAGGAACTGGAATGACGGAATAGACGTAAAAAGTATTGCGGCCCAATTCGTTATGGGTTTTGCGATAGGTTCAGTGGCCGGGTTAGTCTCTCCTCCATTAATAGCAAAATGGTCGGATTATAATATTTTAGGAACATTGTCGAAGTATGTGCATAATCCTATGGAATTCTGGATCGCCGGGGCAAGCTCCGCAGCGAGCCTTATGCAGTTCAATGTTTTCTTCGCGCCGGTAATGAATAAGATATTCTCACCGATCACTACAGGGATCAACGGTCTTGTGGCAGGATTGACCGGAGATAAATCATGGGGAGAAGTAGGCGATTCCATGATAGAGGCTTTTGCCGGATATATGGACTGGAGCGATGTCGGATCAACTTATCAGGACACTCTGTTCGGAAGTCTTGATGACAAAATAGTGGACGGTCAGCTCCAGAAGAGCGGATGGAATACGGCAAGAGACAGTTTTGCCACAGGTATGTTCCAGTCGCCTTTCTTTGCAATGTCGATACCCGGCTCCGGAATAACCGGAAATGCCAAAGGATTGTTCTCCAGATGGGGCGATAACGGACTGATGGGCGTTTTCATAAAGGATCCTAATAGCGGGATCGGAAAGTTCCTTTTGGGCGAAGTCGGAAGTTCGTTCTTTAAGCCTCTTAATATGATCCAGTATGAGGTCGCGGGCAAATTATTCGCAAAGTTCGGGTCTTTACTTGACCGTAGCAAGGTGCTTGGACCTGTGATGAAAAATATTTTCGGAACTTTCCAATCTCAGGATACCGATGGAAATCCTATAGAGATAGGGTTCTTTGAACACACTATGGGCAGTGCCGGCATGCTGCTGGTCCCTTCCAAGTTACAGGATTACAGTTACCGTTATTACCACGCTGACTATTTGCTAAGAAGCGGCAACGCAGCCACCAGAGAAGCTGCTGCGGCAAGAATAGCTAATGATGAGAGCTACAGAGCTTTGTTCAGCAGTAAAGAAATGCAGGGACTGGGATACAGCATAGCTAATATGATATTGAACGATAAGGGCGCTCTGGAAAGTTCCATGAACGTTATCCTGAGAGGCAAGAATGCTCAGATCACTCTGGGCGGGGTAACTCTCGACGCTGATTTTATAAGGAATCAGGGCGGAATAGCTTCGATACTTATGACCAGCGAGATAAAGAACGGCAATTTGTATGTGAACACCGATAATCTGACGACTCTTGTAAATAAGAATCTCGGAAGCGCAAAACCACAAAGTTTCGAAGATATGCAGAAGATAGTCGAAAGCACTTCAGAGGGTCTTAAAGTTTGTTATAACGGGAACAGGATCAGTGTTGACATGCCGGTATTTACGCAGGTTTTGGGCATGCAGAGCGCTTATGAAGCTTCAACCGGCAATTTTAAGAACTATTCGGCTTATTCAAGTCTGTCGAATTTCTTTAAAACTATTCACGATTACGGAACAGGCAGAGTGTCTGAAAGGGTTAAAGACAGCGCCACCATGGAAAAGCTTAACGATATCAACACTTATGTCCAGAACCTTTATACGGCGTTCAACCAGAGCTCTCTTGCTGTAGGAAGAAGTATGTTCTCATATCTTGCTACAAGTCCGCAATATGCCGATAAGGCATTGAGCGGTTCGCTTGACTCTTTCGTTGATAATAAAGGAAACACTATAAGCTTAAGCAAAGAAGCATTTAATATTGGAGTAAGGGGTATCTTGGGAGAAAAGATATTCGATAAGCTCGGCATTACCGATACCGCTTCATTTGAGAAAAACCAGGCCAAGCTCGAAAAAATGCTTGGAAAAGACCTTGGTCTTAAAGGAGTTTCAGGAATATCGCTTACGGCGGATATGATAGCTTTGGGCATAAAGAGCAAGATAGATCTCTACTCAGCCTCTTCCGCTGAGATGACCGTCAATCTTAAAGAGTGGCTGGCCATAGGAAGGATGCATCTTGATAATGCAAGCAGCAAAGGCAAAGAATCTCTAATGGACCAGAAATCCTTTACGATCCTTGATAAGCAGATAGGAAGCGTAGATTCTTTTGTTCAGACAGTAACGGGGGCAAAAGACTGGCTCGCGCTTGGCTTTAAAGAGATCAGGGACGGCGCATCCAAAGAAGAGATGCTTGAAGTTCTAAGGCAGCTGAACTCAAGCGGTAAAGAGCTTAGCGGTAAAGCAAAGTTCTATTTTGAAAGCAAACTTTCCAGCAGCGCCTTGGCTGACGATATAAGGAACGCCATGCTTCAGGATAAGGCCATGGGCAGCGCCAATGATTCCAACCTCAAGGAAATAACGAAATATATTAAGGGAGAGATACCCGCTAAATCCGGAGACGCTCTTAAGGACTTTATCAATAAGATGGGCTCTCTTGGTACTGTCGAGCTTACTGTAGGGAATGAAAAAATATCCCTGAAAGTCGATATGTACCTCTATAATAAACTCGTAACGCTTCCGGACGCGCTGCAGGCCTCGAAGATGCCCCTTACTGGAAGCGGAACGGAAAGAGCCGAAGAGATACGAGCAAGGGCAGAAAAGATATTTAACGCTTCGATGGGAGTTACGTACGGATACGCCGCTCTTAACGGATTCATTATCTCAAAAGCCCAGTACGATACTATAAATAATTCGCTTGATGTAATAATGAGATACGCGCAAGACTCCAAAAATGTCAGCAAAGAAGATCTTCAGAAGATGGCGATACTTGGAACCGGAGACGGAAAAACGATAATCATCGCTTCGCTGCTGCCTGTGCTGAACTATGCAAATGAAGTTAACGGAAAGAGAACGGTCCTGCTGGCTGACAATGCGTTGAACGTAGTTAACATTTTCAATGAAGCCAATGCACTCTATAGTGGAGTTAAGGATCTCGGCAAACTCACGATATTTGATTACAAGAACGCTGCAGGCGTAGGCCAGAAAGATATACTGTTCATGACATATTCTGATCTCGCGTTCCAGTACATGGCTGACAAGAAAGGCGGCAACGGGCCCGCATTACTTAAAGGGAAGATGGGCCTTCTCATGATGGATGAAGCCGATATGTCGCTTTATCTGCCAAGGGCCATGATATCGGAATGGGGCGGTGTCGAAACGAACAGAAAGATCATAAATTTCTTCAATAATCTGGTTAACCCGAATGAAACGATCGGCAGAAAGATGCTGGATATCGTTTCCGGACAGGGCGCTAAGAACATGAAACTCTCTATGGTTGATAAGGCTCTGATCTATATGCAGTCCTTCAATAAGGAGAATTTCGCGAAAGGCACCGTATTCTCATCCGCGAAAGAACTTATTGGAAGATGTAACGAGATCCTTGCCTCGGGAGACATAATATCAGCTCTTCAGATGGCAGGAAAGCTTTCTCCAGGAGACATTAACAGGTTAAATGTTATAAGCAATGCTTTGAACAGTCTCGAGAAAAATCAGTTCAATAGCGAAAAGTACGCGCAGAAGCTGATACAGCCTATTCTCGATCTTATGAAACTTGACAGAAGCCAGTATAATACCGAAAAATATGACGCAATGGTAAAAGCGCTGAACGAAGGTCTGAAAATACAGTCAACCGTAGTTGACGGAAAAACTGTTTACAGTTTCAAGAATCAGGATGTCGTTAACTTCCTTAAGGATATATATTCAGGGTATAAAAATGACACGATGAGAGCGATACTTGACCAGAATCCCGAATATTTCCGCGCGGCCGCCACTCTTCTTGCCAGGGACAATGATTTCAGACAGTACAGAAATATGTTCAGAACGATCTATGACGATCAGCTTACCGCGCACAAAGGTTATAGCCTTGAAAGGATACTCAATAATGCTCTTACGGTTATGAATACATGGGTAGAAGGTAAGGATTACGGACTTGTAGGATCTAAGGTAAACCTTGTGCAGCAAGGCAAATATATGGAGCTTATGCCGGACGCCGGACTTTTACAGACCGCAGAAGCCATGCTGCAGCTTAAAGCTGGCAATTCCATGCAGGTAGAAAGAAGCCGTATAGCGCCTCAGGAAAATAATTCTGCGGCTATACTCGAAGCAATTAAAAATGCCGACGGAGCGATCGGTTTTTCTGGAACTTATTCACTCGCGGCAAGAAAAGCAATGGGCTTTGCTGACCTTGATATGAACGCGGTCTCTACCAATATGACCGTGAACGGAGCAAGAGGCTCAATGGATAAGATGGGCAATAAGGTCATGATGGAATTCATGGCCCCCGGACAGACTAAGATCTCGTCATTTAATGAAGCCGTAAAGATAATGCTTTCAAATGACGGCGGACTTATTCTCGGTATGCCTAATCAAAATTCTCTCACGCAATTCCAGAATTATCTTAAATTGCTCGGCATTGAAGGCATGACAACGAAACAGACTGCCATATTCGATGCCAAGATCGATCCTGAAGTCGCCGATAAACAGGCAAAGAGCGGAGATTACAGATATTTCATAGGAATATACGAACAGATAGGAAGAGGATTGAATATCAAGATGGATAAGGACGTAAGAACGATAGATGCTGTAGGTGTTGACGCTCACTTAAGCTATAAGTCGGCCGTAGAACAGTTCGCCGGAAGAGTACTGGGCAACAGACATATTAAAGACGGCGACGGCAATCCTCTTGCGACGGGGAATCTGGTCAACGGTGTTTATACCAACATAAAAATAAGATTTGTCTCAGACAATATGTCTATAGATACCATGATAGGCAATAAGAACGCTTCCGCGTACCGCTCATCTGACAGGGGGGCTGATTCTTATGCCCAGCTGTTCAAGTCGATGGTTCTTGCCGGAGGCGGCTATGAAGCCGAAAAAGCGCAGATAGATAAGAGCGGAGCGTTAACGCTCAACAATGTATCATTGAGAGGCAATACGAACATAAATACCATGAACGATCTTGCAAATGTTCTTACTGCAAGAGGCTTCAGTGCTCAGGAAATTAAAACGATCAGAACGACTCTTGAACAGGATAACCGTTATTTTGACGGCAGCGGATTTACCTACGCGGGTATGTGCGCGATGTCTAACGTGCTTGATCTTTTCGGGGATTTTTCTGACGTTACCGTAGGACGGAATACAGGCGTTATCGCGTCTGTCATGAAAATGGGGGGAGCCTCCGCAGCGGCCGACACCCTTGTAAAAGCGTCTTCATCGGGTTCGAACGTGGAAATGTTCAATGCCGCTCTCGGATCGGTAGATGTGTTAAGGGAAAACGGTATCATAAGCATGGATGTGCTGAAAGGCAACAATATAAGAGATATTTTAATGATAAACAGATTCGCTCCTGTTTCAGGCTTGGCGGAAACGGAGGTTAACGGAGAAGTTGTTCCGATGCTTCAGACCTACAAGAAGATGCTTTCCGAGTATAATCGTCTAGGTATTCTTAGCTTTGCTGACGGGATGAGCGATGATACACGAAAGATCCTTGAAAAACAGCAGATGCTTCAAGGGAGACATAATGCGGCAGAAGAAAAGATATCTTATGAAGCGTCCAATATGAAAGTGCCGGTACTGCTGTTCAATAAGCTTGGCAACGCAGTACTCAAGAGACGCCTTGCTTCGGCAAATGAGGAGCTTCAGAAAGTGCAGGGCGATATCTTCGGCAGAGTAATAGAGAACGGAACCGAAAGCGGTTTTACGCCAACTGAGAACGCTCTTGCGTTCACTGTTGCCAGCGGCGGAAGGTTCAAGTTCGTAGATGATATGGTATTCGGACAAGCTCTTGAAATGGCGCAGGCGCAATCACCTGTCTTCAGAGATGTTGACTGGAGCAAGACAGACAGGGAAGCCGTCATGAGATATATACAGACACAGGATTTTATCGGGCTCGTAGGCCATCTGCAGACAACAAAAGCAAAGGAGTTCTCGGCAAAAGAGCAATCGATATTATCCGTTCTTAAAGAAAGAACAAAGGGCGGCAGGGAAGTTACTATCGGCGATATAAGAGAGATGATCGATACCGAAAGAAAAACTCCCGTTGACGGAAGCGGTTTATCCGATGAAGAGATCATTTCTTACGTATTCGCTTTCACACATCCTTACGTATCCGCGGCTCAGGTGTCGGACAGATACGATTATATTATGCAGAATATTCCTTTTGATATTATAGATTCAATGCCTGTCAGCGTGATCGCTGACGGCAGGAATTTTATAACCGACAATGAAGGTAAGGTCTTCTCCACATCCGTAAATTATGAAAAGATCTACGAGAATATACTTATGGATACCAGTTATGGAGATCTAATGTCTTTGGGAGACAAATATAAGGACAGAGGTTTTATAGAAGATCTGAAGGAAAGGAATATTGATTACAGGGATATCCGTTCGCAGCATGATCAGTTCGTCAGCAATCTAAGGAGCATGGGCATAGACAAAGAGGCAGCTGAAGCTTTTGCTGACTCCCTGAAGATCAATGAGCTTAACAGAGAGTTCAGAGTTCAGCTGATGGCTCTTTTGAAGAGCGGATTTATAAATAAGGATGAAGCCTTTAAGGATCCGTCAGCAGCCAGAGAGGCCGTTTACGGACAGATAAGGAACGCTACATTGACCCAGCTGCGTGAAAGCGGCGTTAATAATTTTGAAGCGGTATTTGAAAAAGCGGGCTTAGACATAAACACGATAAGGGACAGTAATGCCATGTTGTTCGACTGGATCTCGGATTCGGTTATTCTGGAACGTTTCGGAGGAAAGCTCAAGTTCAATATCGATTTTAGTTTATCTGACCTTAACGACAGCGACAAGATAGAGAAATTCGTTAACGCTAATCCTGATCCTGACGCGTATGTTAAAAAACATTACGCCGGTCTTTCTTACAACGATATGATGGACGCCATTAAAGACAGCGGAATGAACATAGCAATGACAGAAGCATTCTTTAAAGCTCTGGAGCTGGATTATCAGACAATGGTGGATAATTACGGCGATATATATTTGAACAATCAAGAGGCGGCCGGGCAGATGAAAATATCGACGCTTATGGACAACGGTCTCTGTAAAGTGGTGAGCGTGCTGTCATCCAACGGAATAGTGAATAAGGACAATGCCGGCAAAATAAACGAAGAAGCTGTTCAGCAGATGGCCGAACAAAAAGCTGCGGTAGGGAGAATGACTAAAAAGCAGCTTGGCGTTCTGGCGGAATATACTGAAAAGAGCACGTCCGATCTTTTAGACTTATTCAATAAAGATAACCTTTATGCAAATGAAGCGTATGAAAGATCGTATTCTGAGCTTGACGGAAAAGTGTCCGCCGAACTTTTAAGCAGGCTTACCGTAAATGATATATTAAGCAACAGTGCGGTTATCCCTACCATAACAAGAGTGATAGGCGGTATGGAAAGTCAACAGAAAGCTGAAGCGGCAAAGAAAAACAGCATTGCCGAGGTAAAGGAATATGTAAAAAGAACTGCGACCATGGGAGAACTTTTCACTCCTAACAGGTTCGGTGACACCTATTCAATAAAAGAAGCTGACGGCATGCTCAAGGATCTTGGATACGCTGAAGCGGAAATAAAAGAGATAGTAAGGAATTACAGAACTATCGAGAAAGAGAAAGGAGTTGTGCAGGCGGACGCGATGGTCATAAGTGAAATGACCAAAACAAAGGCAGATCAGAAACAGGAAGAAAGACAGGCAGCGGAAACTGCCCGCGCTCAGGCCAAAGAACAATCGGAAAAGAGGCAGAGTAATGCGGATTCAATGGCAAAAGTGGTAAACGCGATGAGGATGAATCCAAATGACGCGGCGACGCAGTCGTTAATGGGCATACTGGAATATAACAGCCCAATGACTTATAACGAGATAAATGCAATGATGAACGGATATATGGAAATAAATACGGTAAATGAGCAAACAAGGAACGTGCTGGCGAATGCTTATGAAATAATGAAAGAGAACTATGATGTGGAAGATCTGATATTGAATGCCGGACAAAAGAGAACTGGAACAGAAAGCGCTGAAAGAAATGAGGGCACGTCTTCGCAGGGAAGACCTGCGTCAAGGCCGGCAGCTACGGAAACAGGAACGAATGTTCCGTCAGTACCCGGGAATGTGGAAACGCCTGTAATGCCTGAAGTGCCGCAGACGGAAGCGCCGGTTGTGCCCGGAGCAGCGGAAATGCCGTCATCGGCATTGCCGTCATCACCGATAGACATAAACAATATACCGACGCCGCAGGAAGTAGTGGATCAGTTCGGTATGCCAGCGATAATAGAGATGATAGAAAGCATATTACAGATGAACAATATGCTGGGAATGTTCGAAACGAACGAAGACAATATAATGGAATTACTGAGCGGCTGCACTGCGGAAGCGCTGATAGCGATGGAGAACAGAGGGATAAAAGCGCTTGCGTCGTTCGTTGTGGAAGCGGTAGCGAGCGAAAAGGGGTCGGGAGGAAGCATATTCGGAGGGCTGAAAGCTGCGGGTAAAGGAAGTAAGGAAGTATCGCTGAAAGCGCTGGCAAAGGCAGGGAGCTATGAATATGCGCTGTTGGATGAAGAAGCGGACATGAACGGACTGAATATTCCGAAGAAAGGAGTAGCAGCGTACATGAAAGGCAAAGAGAGCGGGAAAGGGCATGTGGTAGTGATAAAGGGCATAAAGGAAGGAAAAGTAAGTTATATAGATTCCGGAGAGAGAAAAGAAGCGACGGCGGAAGAGTTCAGGGGTATGGGATTTGAAGGGATAATGGTGATGAGCGCAAGCGCGAAGAGAAGCAATAAGGGAATGTTAAAAGAGATAGAGATGGAGAATGGACAAATAGCGAAATATTTCGGAGGGAAAGAGGAAATAGCGGAAGTGCCGGAATATGTGGAAGGAATGAAGTTGGGGAATGAGATAGTGAACGGAGTAACGGAAGGAGAAGAGTTAAACAAAGCGGTGCTGTATACGCTGAATATATGGAAAAACACAGCGGAGATGGCGGGAGCTTTGGGAATAGAGGAATCCGAAGTTGATTCTGAAAATGGAACGGAGAAAGTAACGCAGGGATATTATGTAAAAGTAAGCGAAGTTCTGAGAGCGGGAGAAGAGGGGATGTTGAGCCCCGGGGAAGTGATGGCTGAGGTTAAGCTATTGAGCACGGTTAGAGATATGCTGATAACGATAAACAAGGATAAGAGCGGTAAGATGAAAGAGTTGCTTAATAAGGAAACGCTTGAATTGTCGGAAATAAGCGATATAATGAGTCTTTTGACGGTAAGCAAAGCGGTCAATCACAATGTGCTGATAAGAGGGCTAGAAGCGGCGAAGATAAGCGTGGGAAGTGAAGGTGAAGAGATAATAAACATAGATAAATTAAAAAGATCGGTGGAAGAGAAGAAGAGCGTGAGAGAGAGGTTTAAGGGGAAGTTTTTTGGGAATAAAGCGAAGCTTGAAGAGATACTGCCGGCATTGGGAAGCGAAACGTTTGTAAACGTGAGAGGGACGATGCATTCGCCTTTGATGGCAAGGGCTTTGGCGGTGGCGGCTTAGACGCAAAAGCTGCCGGAGAAATTGTCTGTCGCTTTTATGAATTCGTCTGATTTCCGGCGGCGGAGGCTTAAACAAGGGCAGTTATATCAAATGCTAAAGCGGATAAGGATTATAATCCTTATCCGCTTTTATGTTTAATACGCGATTCCTATTTTTTAGGCGGGTTCTTGGGTTTAGTGGTAATATCGGCTTTCGGTTTTGGGGCGGAGTTGTTTTGAACGTTTTGTTTTATTTTAGGCAGATTTGCTTGCTGCCGAGGGATATTTTTTATATTTGCGGGAATATTCGGCATGCGCGGCGGAATTTTAGGAAGTGCCGTCGTTTGCCGGAACTGTCTCGGGTTAAAGCCTGTCCGGCTTTGAGATATTGTTTTTTGTGCAATTGCAGCATTTCTGCCGCCGGCATAAAAACCGATAAAAAAGCATAGCAGACAGGCGCATACAGTAGTGATTATCCATAGGTTTTTGTTCATATACTCTCCTTGAAAAATATTGTTGAAAATATTTAATGGATCAGCTTCGTTTAACAAGATTGATATTTTAATTTCTTTGCTGTTTCATATTTTAACAAATTTTAACAATCGCTAGAAATATTGGGGATTAAACTGAAAGTTGTGTCTGCGGCACAAGACAAAAAAAGAATATGCGCTAAGCTAAGGCAGCCTGTGGTGGATTTTCTGCGGGTAAAATTTAAAGCAGGCGCATAAAAACGGCTAAGATTTACAAATGGGTTTAAATAATTTATAATAACTCCGAGTTTTGATAGGAGGAGGTGAATAAGATAATGAAAAAGTTAATATTTTTAGCGGTTTTCGCAGTAGCCGTATGCGGTTTTTCAGGCTGTATGGCTCCCATGTCTCCGGTAGGAGGCGCGATTTTTATGGATGTGAAAGCTCCTTTGGCGGCAACATCCAATATGAAAGGAAAGAAAGTCGGGGAAGCTTCCGTAAAATCATTTTTAGGAGTATATGCGGTCGGAGACGCAAGCATACAAGCAGCCGCAAAGGCCGGCGGAATCACGAAAATTTCCGCGGTCGATTATCAGTCAAAAACCATTTTGGGGATAATTTCTACATTCACGACAATAGTTTATGGAGATTAATTCTTTTGAATGTTTTTTAAAACCGCTTCCGCAATAAATCCGGAGGCGGTTTTTTTATTGCTTGCCGGACCGCTGCCGGTGCGTATTTATGCAAAAAAAATTAAACGCGAAAATTATTAACCATGCATTATTTGGTAAAAATTTTTAAAAGCTTTCATATAAAAAAAACGCCGGCTTTGCCTCGCTTAAAAAAACAATTCCGTTCCCGCGCCGTAAAGCCGCTGTGTCTGCGGTAGAAAACAAGTTAATATTTTTATATAATATCCGCATTATTTTCATAAAATATTTTTTGGAGGATGCATAAATGGCGAGAAAAAATGTTTCCGAGCTTCAACTTCAAAGACTTAAATTTAAACCGGCGCTCCCCGAAGTTTTAAAAGCGGGCCCGGCTTTTGTAAAACCTAAAATAGGAAAACCCACAAAATCGATAGCCGACCAGACAAAAATCAAAAATATTTTCAAAAACACTTACGGTATGCCGGAGGTCACTTTTACAAAGGGGAACAATCCTGCAATAAAAAAGAAAGCGCTCAAAGTCGCGGTTGTTCTTTCAGGCGGGCAGGCGCCCGGCGGGCATAATGTGATTGCCGGCTTGTTTGACGGGCTTAGAAAAGCGAATAAAAAAAATGTTCTTATAGGGTATCTTGGCGGGCCTTCGGGAATACTTGAAAACAAATATAAAATTATCTCGGAAGAGCTTCTTGCCGATTACAGAAATACGGGCGGCTTTGATTTTATACAGTCGGGAAGAACGAAAATTGAAACGCCCGAACAGTTTTGCAAAGCCAAAGACAATATTTTAAAAAACAAAGTCGACGCTTTGGTTATCGTCGGAGGGGATGACTCGAACACCAATGCCGCTCTTATAGCGGAATATGTTAAAAATTCGGGTCTTGAAGAAAAATGCATTGTCGGAGTCCCCAAAACAATAGACGGAGATTTGAAAAACGATTATATTGAAACTTCTTTCGGTTTTGATACGGCTACAAAAATTTATTCCGAGCTTGTCGGAAATATATGCAGGGACGTTAATTCCGCCCGAAAATACTGGCATTTTGTAAGACTTATGGGCAGAAGCGCTTCGCATATAACTATGGAAGTCGGCTTTAAAACGCAGCCTAATATGGTTTTGGTGGGGGAAGAAATTCTCGCTAAAAAAATGACTTTGGCAAAAGTCGTGGACAATATCTCCGGTATTATTTTACAACGTTCGCAAAAGGGAAAAAACTTCGGAGTTGTTCTCGTTCCGGAAGGTCTTATAGAGTTTATTCCTGAAATGAAAGAACTGATAGCGGCGCTTAACGATACTCTTGCCGAAAACGCCGGCGCTTTGGCGAAACTTAATTCCATAGAAGACAAGAAAAATTTTGTCTTTGGAAAACTTCCGCAAAAGCTGTCTTTGCTTATGAAATCTCTGCCGGCAGGCATAGCTTCCCAGCTTATGCTTGACAGGGATCCGCACGGAAACGTTCAGGTTTCTTTGATAGAAACGGAAAAACTTTTAATTGAAATGGTGCACAAAAAACTTGCGCAGTTAAAGAAAAACGGCAAATATTCCGGAAAGTTTTCAGCGATTACCCACTTTTTCGGTTATGAAGGACGCTGCGGAATTCCTTCGAATTTTGACGCCAATTATACTTATGCTTTAGGATATAACGCCGCCGTTTTAGCGCTTAACGGAATGACCGGATATTTGTCATCGGTAAGAAATCTGACGAAACCTTCAAAACAGTGGGTTTGCGGAGGAATTCCTTTGACTATGATGATGAACATAGAAAGAAGACATGGGCACGATAAGCCGGTTATACAGAAAGCTCTGGTTGATTTAAAAGGCAAACCTTTCAAGGAGCTTGCAAGGCAGAGAGATAAATGGGCAAAAGATGAGAATTATATATTTCCGGGGCCTATACAATATTTCGGTCCTGCTGAAGTGACTGATATGACCACTAAAACTCTTCAGTACGAAAGAGGAAGAAAATAAGACATTTTTTTACGTGCTGAATTTATATTGCGATTTTATTTTATGCTAAAGCCGCCTTTATAGGGCGGCTTTAGCTTTTTACGGCTTATGGATAAGCTTGGTAAACGACCGCGGGGCGTTTACCAAGGGAAACTGCTGGGGAAATAAAACCTTTTTTTTAAAAAAAGATCTTATCCGGGCATATGTAATAAAGTTATAAAGATTTGCCGAAAACAAATAGTATAAATACGATGGAACTGCAATGCAAAAAGGTTGCAGGGACAGGAATTTTCAAAGAATAATTATTAAAATTTGCCTGCGGCGGCGAAAATAAAAGCGGAATATATTTTAAAGCCTGTTCGTATATTATAAAGAAAGAGCAAACGTTTTCAAGGAAAGCGGTTTATGCCGGATAGCCGGAGGCCGATGCCTGTTGACGGCAGTTATTTTTATGCGAATAAGAAACCGGCTTTAAATTTAGAAAGTATCTTTTTATTTGATTGTTCCGGAAAGATTTTTGCATAAGTTCGGTATTTGACGAAAGAAAAAACCGGCGTCCATTATCGTTATTGTCTCTGATAAAGAACGCCGGTTTATTTATGACGGCATTTTTTATGAATTTGTCGGGCTTTTCAACACCCGGTTGTTCACATTCCCAGTTTTTTCTTAAGCTCGTCAAGCTGGTCTTTAAGTTCCTGAGGAATTCTGTCTCCGAATTTGGCGTAAAACTCCTCTATCATGCCGACTTCTTTCTTCCAGTCTTGTTTATTTACGCTTAAAAGTTTGTCCATAGTTTCTTTCGTAATGTCCAAACCGTTCAGATCCAAAGCTCCTTCTTCGGGCATAAAGCCTATTTCCGTCTCTTTGGCGCCGGTCTTTCCTTCAATTCTTTCAAGCATCCACTTTATTATTCTTGAATTATCCCTGAAACCCGGCCACATAAATTTGCCGTTTTCGTCTTTTCTGAACCAGTTTACCATAAATATTTTGGGAAGTTTCGAGGCTTTTTTGCCTATTGAAAGCCAATGCTTGAAATAGTCTCCCATATTGTATCCGCAGAAAGGAAGCATAGCCATAGGGTCGCGTCTTACGGTTCCCACCGCTCCGCCGGCCGCGGCTGTTGTCTCCGAACCTATAATAGAAGCGGTAAAAACTCCGGCGCTCCAGTCTTTGCATTCATAAACCAGAGGAATAGTCGTCTCTCTTCGTCCTCCGAAAATAATGCCGGAAATAGGCACGCCTTCCGGATTGTCGTATTCCTTAGACAATGTAGGGCAATTGTAAATTGAAACGGTAAATCTCGAATTCGGGTGAGCCGCGGGTTTTCCCGAACTTTTGTCATATTTATTTCCCTGCCAGTCCGTCAAATCGGAAGGAATTTCTTTTGACAGACCTTCCCACCAAGGCGTATTATCGGCATTATCCACAGCGGTATTTGTAAAAAGAGTAGGAAAAAATTTATTGTTTTTAAGAGTGTTCATCATTATGGGATTGGTGTTTGCTCCCGTTCCCGGAGCGACCCCGAACATTCCCGCTTCGGGATTAATGGCGTAAAGCAGTCCGTCTTCTCCCACGTTTATCCAGGCTATATCATCGCCCAGTGTCCATACTTTATATCCGGGAAAAACGGGTTGCAGCAAAGCCAGATTGGTTTTTCCGCAAGCCGACGGGAAAGCTCCGAGAAAATAAGTGACTTTTCCGTCCGGAGCTTCGACTCCTATGACTATCATATGTTCCGCAAGCCATCCTTCCTGATGTCCCAGATAGGACGCTATTCTCAAAGCATAGCATTTCTTTCCGAGCAAAGCGTTACCGCCGTATCCCGAACCGAAACTCATAACCGTATTGTCCTGCGGAAAATGCATAATAAACCTTCTGTCGGGATTTACGTCTCCTATGGAATGTATGCCTCTGAAAAAATCGGAAGAATTTCCGATTCTGTCAGTCGCGGCTTTTCCCGTTCTGGACATGATTCTCATGCTTAAAGCCACATAAAGCGAATCTGTGACTTCAATGCAGTTTTTCGCATATTTCGATTTAGGATCTCCCATTACGAAAGGAATGACATACATCGTTCTTCCTTTCATGCAGCCTTTCATAAGAGAATTCATTTTCTCTTTCGCTTCTTTGGGATCCATCCAGTTATTGTTCGGCCCGGCTTCTTCTTTCTCGGGCGTACAGACAAAAGTCAAATGTTCTACTCTGGCGACGTCATTAGTGTTTGAGCGGTGATAATAAGAATTGGGATAAGTCTTTCCGTTAAGTTCTTTCAAAAGCGTTGTTCCGTTGATTTCTTCTTTTTCCGCAAGCTTAGTAAGTTTTTCCGCTTCTTCTTGCGAACCGTCCATTATATAAACTTTGTCCGGCTGAAGGAAATCTTTCATTTCCTGAATAAAACTCTCCATAGGTGTTGCCATTTTTTTTTAAACTCCTTAATAATAAATTTATGCCCAAACCGTTTTTTCTTCTTTTTCAACCGATATTTGTTTTGTAGGATATATTTTATTTACTATTTCATCGGGGGAAAACCAAAGTTTTATTTCTCTCTCGGCTTCCGCGGCGTCGGATGAACAATGAACGACATTTTCATAAACGCCTTTCGTCGTGATTCTTCCGTAAGCCCCTCTTATGGAAACGGGATCGGCTTCTTCGGGATTTGTGGCGCCGGCGATTTTTCTCATTCTGGATATGGCGTCTTCTCCCTGATAGACGAAAGCAAGAACTCTGTCCCAGGGCTCTCCGTAAAGTTTTCCCTGAATATATTCAACAAGTTCTCCGAAAAAAGGCTTGTCTTTCAAATGATAATAGTGGCGTTCGGCAAGGTCTTTGCTTACTTTTACCGCTTTGGCCCCTATTATTACCATCCGCGCTTCGGAAAGCTTGGTCAGAATATTTCCGGTTAATGATTTTTTAATCCCGTCCGGTTTAATCAGGATTAAAAGCTGTTCTATAGCCATTTTTTTCTCCCTTAAAACTGAAATTAGCGCTTTGCTTGAATTTGCATATAAAAAAATTGCAGCACGGATATGCGTCTTATGCCGCAAACTATATGTATACTGTATATTTGAAATATTATACAACAAATTGATATTTTTTTGCAATGCTGTTTTTTTATTTTTTCCGGCTCTTTTTTATCATCCGTTAAAAAATTTTAATAATATTTTAATGTTTTTTATTCCCTGTTTTTCTGCCGGTCTTTTTTTAATATTTTAAAGCATGAAGAGAAAAAACGGTTTTTATTTTTCGGGATTTATAAAAAGCGTATTTTTCCGTATTCGTTAAGTTTGTTTTATGTCCGTGCGCATATTGTTTGCCGTTAAAAAAATGCCGGATTTTTCCCTGCCGATAAAATCCGGAATGAAAACCGAATGCCGGATAAAACAAAGGCGTTATTTGAAAGCCGGCGGCTTCACACGGCATAAAATATTTGAAAAAAGACGGCCGGCCGGTTTCTTGGGCCTGTTTGCATAAAAATATATTGATATTTTTTGAAGCCTGTACGGACTTTTTTTAGTGAAATTTGTTAAAATCCACATTGCCCTACAAAAGACGGAAAGAAGAAATCTTATTGACTGCCCAATATATGAACATGACGACGGTTAAGGCTGCTTGCGAATATCATGACAGCGCATAATGAATTTGTCAAAAAAAGAAGAAAATGCATAACTCTCGCTATTTGAAAATCTGCGCTGGCTTTGAAATTTTTCGGCAAAAGAATTTTGAAAGAAGCTTAAAAAATGATAAAATTACCAACTAAAAGGAAAAGAGCGGACCAAAAATGGAAAAACTTGTCAAGCAAAATAAAATATATTCCGGAAAAGCGGTGGATTTTTACTGTGATGAAGTATCTCTTCAAAACGGCAGCCGCGCGGAAAGAGAGTATCTCGGGCATCCCGGAGCCGCGGCTGTTCTTCCGTTTCTGGACAGGCGCAATATTATTCTTGTCAGACAGTACAGATATCCCATAAATAAATACACTTATGAAATACCCGCCGGCAAACTGGACAAAGGAGAGTCTCCTTTGCACTGCATAAAAAGGGAACTGGAAGAAGAAACGGGCTATAAAGCCAAAAGGATGGAAAAAATGCTGGATTTTTATCCTTCCACCGCTTTTTCAAATGAAATTCTGCATATTTTTGCGGCTTTCGGACTTATAAAAGGAGAAAGCCGTCCCGACGAGGATGAATTCGTATACGCCGAAATCTTTGATTTCAAAAAAGCCGTTTGCATGGTTAAAAACGGCGAAATTATGGATTCGAAAACTGTGATAGCATTACTGTATTTCGATAATATTTTAAAATAGGAAGGGATATTTTTATGAAGAGAAGCTGTTATTGCGGCCAAGTAAGAGAGGATAGTATAGGCAGGGAACTCTCGGTAAGCGGATGGGTGCACTCAAGAAGAGATCACGGCGGGGTTATTTTTATCGACCTCAGGGACAGGGAGGGAATTGTCCAGATTGTTTTCCAGCCTGAGAATAAAGAGATCTTCTTGGCGGCGGAAAAACTTCGCAGCGAATACGTTATCTCCGTAAAAGGGCTTGTAAGAAACAGACCGGAAGGAACCGTTAATCCCAATATGCCTACAGGCCGAGTGGAGCTTGTCGTCTGCGAGCTTGAAATAGTAAACGGGGCTCCGGGGCTTCCTTTTGAAATCTCCGATTATGTCGACACTTCGGAAGAGCTGAGACTTAAATACCGTTATCTTGATATGCGCCGTCCGGGTTTTCAGAAAAACTTTATAATGAGACATAAAATTTCCCGGGAAATTAGAAACTTTTTGGACGAAAACGGTTTTCTTGAGATTGAAACGCCTTTTCTTGGCAAGTCGACTCCGGAAGGAGCCAGGGATTTTTTAGTGCCGGCAAGGCTTCATCACGGCAGTTTTTACGCTTTGCCGCAGTCTCCGCAGATATTTAAGCAGATTCTTATGGTAGCCGGATTCGACAAATATTACCAAATAGCCAGATGTTTCAGGGATGAAGACTTGAGGGCCGACAGACAGCTTGAGTTTACTCAGGTTGACCTTGAAATGTCTTTTGTCGAGGAAACCGATGTAATGGATGTTATTGAAAGAATGCTCGCAAGGGTTTTTAAAGCGGCGCTGAATATTGATATAAGCATTCCTTTTAAAAGAATGTCTTATCGGGAAGCAATGCTCGGATACGGTTCGGATAAGCCCGATACAAGGTTTGAAATGCTGATACAGGATTTCAGCAGCGAACTTAAAGACAGCACTTTCGGCGTTTTCGCCGATGTTTTGGCAAAAGGCGGAGTAGTAAGAGGTTTGTGCATACCGTCCGGATCTTCTTTTTCGCGTTCCGAAATTGACGGGCTTACCAAATTTGTAGGAGAGTACGGGGCAAAAGGTCTTGCCTGGATGAAAGTTACGGAAACGGGCGCGGAATCAAATATAGTCAAATATTTCAAAGAGGAAGAAATAAAGACTATAATTTCGAAATTGCATGCGAAAGCCGGAGATTTGATAGTATTTCTGGCTGATGAAGAGAAAATTGCAGCTCAGGGGCTTGGCGCTTTAAGGCTGAAAATGGGCAAAGAGCTGGGTCTTATCGACAAAAATAAATTCAACTTTTTGTGGGTCGTCGATTTCCCCATGTTTGAGTGGGATAAAGACGAAAAAAGATGGCAGGCTCTGCATCATCCTTTTACTTGTCCCAAAGACGCTAAAGCGCTTACGGCTGAAAATGCCGCAAACGCCGAAGCTAAAGCTTACGACATTGTTTTAAACGGAGTGGAACTTGGCGGCGGTTCCGTCAGAATTCATAAGAACGAAGTGCAGAAAAAAGTCTTTGGGCTTCTTGGCATTTCCGATGAAGCGGCCAAAGACAAATTCGGGTTTTTGCTTGACGCGCTTACCTATGGAGCGCCTCCTCATGCCGGCATTGCTCTAGGGTTTGACAGGCTTTGCGCTTTACTTGCGGGAGAAGAATCAATCAGGGAAGTTATTGCTTTTCCTAAAACTCAGAAAGCCTTTGATCCTCTTTCCAATGCTCCCGCGCAGGTAAGCGAAAAACAGCTTAAAGAATTGGGGATAAGAGTAGCGGTCAAACAGGCAAAAAACTGATTTTATGCTTTGTCTTTTATGTTTAAGTTTCGTTATGCGGCGTCTCATTTGCTTTTTCTTTGCAAACTTCGCCGCGGCCTGCCTTGCTTAAACATAAAATACTTCGCAAAAATATTTATTTTCCGTAATTAAGCTTCGTTATGCGGCGTCTCATTTGCTTTTTCTTTGCAAACTTCGCCGCGGCCCGCCTTGCTTAAACATAAAATATTTATCTTAAAGCCGTTAAAATAGCGCGCGGAAAATACTGTCCGTTTTTGACACTGACGATATCATTTTCCGGCGGTTCAATGCCGCGGGAAATATAGTGATAAGAGATTTTTTATGTATGCTTTATTTGCCTGGCATGAATTTTTATTGTATCCGCGCCGTCTTTGCTTATAATCCTTGCCGTCTTTTGTATATCCTGTCAAATGCTTTATCAAAACAATCCGTCCGTTAAATATGCAGCCGTAGATATTATCCGTGCGCATTTATCCTGCCTGGGTCATAAGCTCAGTCCGCCGTTTTGATATAAGCATATGCTTTGCTTTTGTTCTTCAGGTATGATTTTTATAGTTTCCGGCCGCCTTTCCCGCCCGCTTTTGAGAACGGCCGCGTATTTTTTATATTTGTGATTTAAGGTTTATTCATTCATTTTTTTACCAGCCGCTTCGCTTTTGCATTTATTCCTGTATTTCTGTTTAACGGCGTTAAAATTTTTTCTGCATTTTTTTACTTAGTTTTTTCGCGCTTTTGCAAATCTTGTTTTCGCTTTTCGCGGCTTGTACTTCCCATACACAAAGAGAGAAAGCGATACACGCTGCCGCTCTCTTAAAGGTTTGCCGGCAAAGTCTTACTGCAAGCGGACTGCATATACGAGAGATTTTTTTATGCAAACCGATGCGAATATCGCATCGGCAGCTTGAACTTGCACGACCGCTGCAAGACTGGCATAACCGTGAAATACTTTGTAAAATATATGCCTTAACATATGAGGATTACGCAGACGGCGGTTAATAAACAATTATGGCCACAAAAAAAATATTCTTACATAATTCTCAGGAAGCTTTGGCATTATTGGGCAGACAGGATGAAAATATAAGAAATATTGAAACCTTATACGGCGTCCAGATATTTGCCAGACAGGAAGCAGGCAACGGCATGTTTACTTTATCGGTGCGCGGCAATGGCGCTAAAGTCGATAAGGCGGTAAAAGACATAGAGCTTCTCCGCGGCAATTTCAGAGGGGAAAACGATATTCTGCCCGCTTATGGGCCCAAAACCGAAAACAATGCCGGAGATTATCTTTACACTTCATACAGCGGAAGAATCATAACGCCGCGCTCGTCAAATCAAAAAAAGTATATAGAAGCTATTTTTCAAAAAGATTTGGTTTTTGCCGTCGGGCCGGCGGGAACAGGCAAAACTTTTTTGGCCGTTGCCTGCGCTCTTAAAATGCTCAGAAGCGGAAATATATCGAAAATAGTCATAACGCGTCCCGTAATAGAGGCCGGGGAAAAGCTGGGTTTTCTTCCGGGCGATCTTTATGAAAAAATAAATCCTTATCTCAGACCGCTTTATGACGCTTTTTATTATATGCTCGGCGCGGACAGGTTTAAAGCTTTAAAAGACGATGAGACTATAGAGATAGTGCCTCTTGCCTATATGAGAGGCAGAACCATAGAAAAAGCTTTTATAATTCTTGACGAGGCGCAAAATACTACGGCCGAACAAATGAAAATGTTTCTCACCAGAATGGGCGTGGGCAGCAAGACGGTGGTCTCGGGAGACGGAACACAGATAGATATCGCGTCGCCGAAAAATTCCGGGCTTTTGTCGGCTGAAAAGATTCTGAAAAAGATTGAAGAGATCGCATTCGTGTATTTCGATAAAAACGATATAGTAAGACATAAGCTGGTAAAGCAAATAGTAAAAGCATATGAAGGTAAAAATGAACAGCGAGAACAATAAAGTCGCTTTTTTTGAAAAGATAAAGCTTTTTGTGCGGGGCGTTCTTATTTTGTCCGCCAGAAAGCTGGGGGCGGCAAAACCGAAAGGGCCGGCTGTAAGAAACGCGAAAAATCTCCTTAACAAGGAAATCAAAATACCCAGAGGACTTTCCGTCTCTTTGACGTTCGTGATAATCTCGGCTATGCTTTCTTTCCGCTTCGGATTAAGATATGAGACGGTTCTTGCCGTGGTGATTTTTATGTCCGGGGTTGCAGCTTTTTTTATCGCGCAGACGAAAGGAAAAGAAGAAGACATACTTAAAGACAATGACGCCGTAGTGCTGGTGTGTCTTCTTTTTATAATAGCCCTTTTCATCCTTCAGATTCTGCGGGAGTATCTAAATCCCGCAGTTTTCCCCGTGTCGGCTTTTGTGGTTATGTCCGCTATGCTTTTATCGGGAAGAATAGGGCTTCTTTACACGATAATATTGAGTTTGTTCGCGGCATTTGTTATGGATATGCGTTTTGATATTTTCTTTATAATGCTTTGCGGTTCGCTTGCGGGAATAAGCGGCATAAGGAAAATAAGAAAAAGATCGGATTTTACCGGCGTTTTTTTAAGAGTAGCTGTGGTAAATATTATTGTTATAACGATGTTTTTCCTTTTGAAAATATATGATTTGCATTCATATCGGATAAATCTTCTTTACGGAATTCTTAACGCGGTTTTCGCCGTAATACTGATTCTTGCATTAATGCCGTTTTTTGAAACGTTTTTTTCAAGAACCACAAGCATAAAACTCATAGAGCTTACGGATTTTAACAATAAGCTTCTCAAAAGGCTTATGCTTGAAGCTCCCGGAACATATCATCATTCCCTGATGACCGCCGCCATAGCCGAGCAGGCCGCGGACGCTATCGGTGCGGATTCTCTTCTGGCAAGGGTAAGCTCGTATTATCATGACATAGGAAAGCTTAACGCTCCGCAGTATTTTATAGAAAACCAGGGCTCGGGGCCCAATCCTCATGATCCCCTGACTCCCACTATGTCAAGCCTTATTCTTTCGTCGCATGTCAAAGACGGGGTGGTTTTGGCGAAAAAGCATAATCTTGACCAGGCTATAATAGACAATATTGAACAGCATCACGGAACCACTACGATTCATTTCTTTTATCATAAAGCTTTGGAATTGAATAAAAACACGAATATGGAAAATTTCCGCTATCCCGGCCCCAGGCCTCGCACCAAAGTGGCGGCCATTTTGATGATCGCGGATTCTTCCGAAGCGGCCTGCAGGGCGCTTGACGACCCGAGCGCTATGAGAATAAAAGAGACCGTGAAAAAAATAATAAATAACAAATTTACGGACGGACAGTTTTCCGAATGCCCCATCACTTTGAAGGATTTGCAGATGATAGGAAACAGCGTAATATCTTCCCTTATCGGGATACATCATGCCAGAATCGAATATAAGGAAAAAGACGATGACAAATAAGGAGATAAATTTCATCCGTTTCCCGGAAAAAGATTTGCCTTTGCTTAAGCGGGCGGCCGAAATGACTTTAAAATCGGAAAATATAAAAAAATATCAGATTAATTTTATAATGGTAAGCGACGCGGAAATAAAGAAAATGAACGCCCGTTACAGAAAAGTGCGGAGAATAACCGACGTTATCTCGTTTCTTGTGGTTCCCGAGATGTTTATCGGCGACATATATATATCGCGTGAGCGCTCCAAAAAACAGGCGAAAAGTTACGGCAATACGTGGCGCCGGGAGCTTGCCTATCTTGTCATACACGGAACTTTGCATCTTTGCGGGTATACCGACTATGATCCTGAAAATAAAACCGAAATGTTTAACAGACAGGATAAAATTTTCCAATGCTTATTTTCATAGCTTTTCTTTTTTTACTGTTTTTTCTTATGAGTTCCACATGGATTTCCGCTGCGGAAATCGGCATTACAAGCCTGTCGAAATACAGAGTAAAAAAACTTATAGCCCAAAACCCTAAACTGTCAGGCACCTTAACCGTATGGCTGAAATCTCCTTATTATCTTCTTACGGTAATTCTTACGGTAAACGTCATCGCGGATATGCTTGTAAGCTTTCTTTCCGCTTATGTTATGACCGGAACTTTTACTATGGTAAACAGGCATATCGCCGAATTTATAGCCTGGGTTCTTACGTCTTTTACGGTCTTGATAATAGGAGAAATCACCCCCAAATTTTATGCCCGCTCCAATTCTGAAAAAGTAACCGTTTTTTCCGTTCCCGTACTTAACGCCCTTGGAAAAATAATGAAGCCTTTTCTCTATCCCGTGATCAAACTGACCGAATTTCTTTCTCCGAAAACTTCTTCCGTTTCCTCTTCCGCTCTCAGCAGGGAAGAAATTGAAAGTCTTCTTTCCGAAGGAGACCACGCCGGCGCCATAGATAAAGACACAAGCAGCATGCTGGCGCGCACTTTAAAGTTCGGCGATCTGTCGGTAAAAAGGATAATGACGCCTTTAAGCGAAATAGAATCCGTGGATATATCGCTGGACGAGGAAATATTTCTGGATATGGCCGTGGAAACTTCCCGGAGCCGCATTCCCGTTTATGCGAATACGAAAGACAATATAATAGGGTACATACACATAAAAGACATACTTTGGGCGTGGCAGGAAAACAAAGGGCACTTTGTGCGCTCTCTTGTGAACCCTCCCTATTTTGTTAACGAAAACAAAAGGATTAATGCTCTGCTGAAGGCTTTCCAGAGAGGCAAAACCCATATAGCTTTTGTGAAAGATTCCAATGACAATATTACCGGCATGGTAACTTTGGAGGATATAATAGAAGAAGTCGTAGGGGAAATTCTTGACGAATACGAGTTTGAAGAATGATAATAATAATCATTAAAATCATCCTGTTTGTTTTTTTGCTTGCCCTTCTCGGCTTTTTTAACGGGGCGGAAACGGCCCTAACAAGCCTTTCAAACGCGTATTTGAGAAGAGCAAAGGAAAAGCAGATAAAAAATTATTCCTATATAATTTTTTGGGAAACCCATTCCGACGAAGTCATGACCACTATGATGATAGGGATGAATCTTTCTCTCGTCGGCATGGGGATTATAGCTTCTTCTCTTGCCGTCGACGCGGCGCAAAATTGTGAAACGTCCGGAAAATACCTGGCTTTTATTTTTCCGGCAGGGTCGATAATTTTGGCATTGATCTTCGGCAATATTTTCCCCAAAACTTTCGCCAGATACAATTCCGAAAAAACGGCGGCGGCGGTTCTTCCCGCGGCGGTTAAAATCAGCAAAGCTTTGGATTTCGCCAACGGTTTTTTATCCGGCATATCCAACGGAATTTTAAAGATATTGTTTAAAAAGAAAGAAACCCAGTCTGTAAAAGCCGATGAAATAGATTTTC
This sequence comes from uncultured Endomicrobiia bacterium, assembly GCA_938040055.1. Classification (GTDB taxonomy): domain Bacteria; phylum Elusimicrobiota; class Endomicrobiia; order Endomicrobiales; family Endomicrobiaceae; genus Endomicrobium_B. The sequence continues at coordinate 108,979 of CALHWY010000025.1, read as the reverse complement.
TTCTTTCAAATGAGAACACGTCTCCTCTTCCCGACGATTCAAGAGAGATGGTAAGCAATATTATGGATTTTTCCGAACGCAGAATATCCCAGGTTATGGTGCCGAGATCCGAAATTTTTGCCGTAAACCTTGAGGACGGAAAAGACAATATAATAAAGCGGATTATAGATACCGAGTTTTCAAGAGTTCCCGTTTACCGGGGCAATCTCAACAATATAGTCGGAATAATCTACGGCAAAGATATAGCCGTCGCCTGGAGGAGTTCCGATATTATAGTGATAGAAGATCTGATAAGACCCGTGCATTATGTTCCCGAGAACGCAAAGGTAAGCAAAATGCTTAAAGAATTTAAAACCGGGCATCATCATATCGCAATAGTTGTGGACGAGTTCGGATCCACGATAGGAATAGCTTCGATAGAAGATCTTATTGAAGAAATAGTCGGAGAGGTATGGGATGAATATGACGAATCGGACATGAACGAAAAGACCGTGGTAACGCTTGGAGACGGTTCTTATCTTATCCAGGCTTCGGAATCGGTGTCAAATCTCAATGATAAACTGTCGCTGGATATTCCGGAAGACGATTATGCTACGGTAAACGGCTGGATTTTGGATATATTCGGAAGCATACCGAAAACCGGCGAAAAAAACAAATGGAAGAATTTTGAAATTGAAATACAGGACGCGGACGTTAAACAGATTAACAGAATAATATTGCGCAAAACAAAAGACAGAGCGGACAAAGAATAAAAAAAGATTCCGTATACGGGCGGAAAAGTTCTGCTTTATTGCGGTATATGTACGCGGCTTTGTTCCGTAAGAGCCGCAGGCGCTTTTTGCGTAAAAATATTTTGCCGGATAAGGGCATGGCGCCGCGCTTTAAACCGTAAAATCGGAGACGGTATGTACTACAGTGTAAAAGGACTTGTTTTAAAAAGCGGCGTATATTCCGAGTCGGATAAGCTTATAACGGTTTATTCGTATGAGTGGGGAAAATTTCAGGCTATAGTGCCGGGCGCTAAAAAAGTCAAAGCAAAACTCGCTTCCGCTACGGAACCGCTTACTGAAAGCGAGTTTATGGTTTTATTGAAACATCCGTCTATGCGCCCGAGAATAACGGGAGCAAGCATAGTAAACAATAATACTCCGGTAAAAACGGATTTCAAAAGAACCGTTTATGCTTTATACGCGGCGGAAATAAGCGACAAGTTTGCCCCCGCAAATATGGAAAACGCCGAAAAGTACGGGCTTATAGTAAGGGTCTGGCATCTGCTGGGCAGCTGTTTATGCCCGCAGCGCATTCTTTTGTCTTTTGCATTGAGGTTTCTCAAGCTTTCGGGTTACGGCTTTAGCGATTATCTGAAAAACAGCGGCTCTTTGATTGATGAAGAGAGTGCCAGAGGAATAAGAAAATTTTCAAACTGTTCAGGCGATGAAGCGGATAAAATATGCGATTTTGACGACAATAAAATATGGAATTATGTCGAGGCGTATATTACAAACTATATAAAACGTCCTTCCGTGAGCGTCTTCCTGAAAAAACTGGGCTGATCTGTTATGAAAAATATGTCATCGGCAAAAAATAATATATATCTCAAACAGGCGGAGGAATGGTTTTTTCTGTCGGTTTTGACGGCTGTCTGCGTTTCGGTTCTGCATTATGGCCGCGTCCCGGCTTCTCCTCTCGCAGGGGCGATGATAGCGGCTATTATTACCGCCGCTTCCGGAAAAATGCCGGCAAAGGTTCATTCCGCGGTTTTTCAGTCGGCGCAAAGCGTTTTAGGATGTATGATAGCCCGGATTTTTACCCTGACGGTTCTTCAAAGCATTTTAAGAAACTGGCTGACCGTTTTTATTTGCGTTTTTTTTATGCTTTTATGCAGTTTTGTGATGGGATATTTTCTGTCCGTTAAAAAAGTTCTTCCCGGAACAAGCGCGGTGTGGGGGGCATGGCCCGGCGGAGCGATGACAATGGTTATACTCAGCGAAAATTACGGCGCTGACATGAGACTTGTGGCTTTTATGCAGTATATGCGCGTTGTTATAGTCGCATTAACCGCTTCCATGGTTACCAGGTTTTTCGGCGCGGATATCGGCGCAAATCCTCATTTTTCCTTCCGGTCTCTTTTTTCACACGAGGCGGAAACGGAATTTTTTATTTTAACTCTTATCTTCGCCGCGGTCTGCGTTTTGAGCGCGAGAAAGTTCCGTATTCCCGCAGGTTCTCTTCTTTTGCCGATGTTTTCGGGAGCCGTTTTGATTAATACGGGCATTTTGGAAATATCTTTGCCGCAGTGGATGCTGACGGCCGTTTATGTGATTATAGGCTGGAGCATAGGACTTCGTTTTGACAAAGAGACTTTAAAGCATGCTTTTAAAGCTTTTCCTAAAGTTTTGGCTTCAATATTTATTTTGATTATTTTATGCGCCGCGGCTTCTTTCGTTCTTGTCCGGGTTTCCGGAATCGATCCTCTTACGGCTTATCTTGCCGTCAGTCCGGGCGGCGCGGATTCCATAGCCATTATCGCTTCTTCAGTTCAGGGACTGAACAAGGCTTTTATAATGTCCGTACAGGTAATGCGTTTTGTGGTCATACTTATGATAGGACCTTATACGGCCAAGCGTCTGACTTTATATTTAAACAAAAAGAAAGAAACGGAACTTTCCTCTTTTTAATTGATACGAAACGCAAAATGACAAATATAAACGAATTTTGCTAAAATAATTAATTATATTTTTGAGTCGGGCAAATCGGGAGATTTTATGAATTTTCAAGACATTATTATGACATTGCACAAATTCTGGGCAAAAAAAGGCTGCCTTGTGTGCCAGCCTTATGATCTTGAGAAAGGCGCCGGAACGTTTAATCCGGCCACTTTTTTAAGAGCGCTGGGTTCAAAACCGTGGAACGCCGCGTATGTGGAGCCTTCCAGAAGGCCCAGTGACGGGCGTTACGGGGAAAACCCGAACAGAATGCAGCTTTTTTACCAGTTTCAGGTTGTTATGAAGCCTTCGCCGAAAAATATACAGCAGATCTACCTGGAGAGCCTTAAGGCGATAGGGCTTGACCCGAAAAAACACGACATAAGATTCGTTGAAGACGACTGGGAATCGCCGACTCTGGGCGCATGGGGGCTCGGCTGGGAAGTCTGGATAGACGGAATGGAAGCGACTCAGTTTACTTATTTCCAGCAGTGCGGAGGTATCAACCTAAACCCCATTACCGTAGAAATAACTTACGGGCTTGAAAGGCTTGCGATGTACGTGCAGAAAAAAGACAATGTTTACGATCTGCAATGGTCGGACGGCGTTACATACGGAGAAGTGCGCCTTGAAGAAGAAAAGCAGTGGTCGACGTATAATTTTGAAATTGCGGATGTCGGAATGCTTAAAAGACATTTTAACGAGTGGGAAGAACAGGTAAATAAACTTGTAGGAGCGAATCTTCCTCTTCCGGCTTATGACGCCGTAATGAAATGTTCGCATTTATTCAATCTGCTTGACGCAAGAGGAGCGATATCGGTATCGGAAAGAGTGGGTTATGTGCTCAGGGTAAGAACTCTGGCCAGAAACGTCGCGCAGGAATATTTGAAGATGACGGAGAAAGAGGATATGAAAAATGACTAATGAAAATATAAAGAACGCATTGCTTGAAATAGGAACGGAAGAAATTCCCGTTTCATATATAGAACCGGCTTTAAAGCAGATGGAAGATTTCGCCGCAAAATCGCTGAATTTTGCAGGACTGAAATATGAGGCAATAAGAACTTACGCCACTCCCAGAAGGCTTGTTCTGATGATAGACGGGCTTGAGAGTAAAAGTCCGGACAGGGTTGAAGAAATTTTAGGTCCCGCGCTGAAGGCCGCAAAGGACGCGCAGGGAAAGTTCACGCAGGCGGCGGCGGGCTTTGCCAATAAAAACGGGGTAAAACCCGAGAAGCTTTCGACAAAAACCACGGAAAAAGGCGAATATCTCTGTTTTGTTAAAAAAATAAAAGGGGAGAAGACTGAAAAGCTTCTTTCGGCATTGTTTCCCGAAATAATAAAAAACATCTCTTTTCCGAAAACGATGGTGTGGGAAGAAAGCCAGTTCAGGTTTGCAAGGCCGATAAGAAGCATAGTTTCTCTCTACGGGAAAAAAGTGATAGGATTCCGTATGGCCGGCGTCAAAGCGTCAAACCGGACTATCGGTCTTCACGCGTCCGACAACTCCGTGATAGTCATAGACGCGCCTGAAAATTATCCGCTTATTATGAAAAATAAGTCGGTCATCGTAGACCGGAATGAAAGAAAGGATGAAATAAGAAGAACGATAGCGGCCGCGGTAAAAAACGTCGGAAAGATTATAGAGGATGAATCTCTGGTAGATGAAATAAACTATCTTGTCGAATATCCGTCCGCGGTGCTGTGCTCTTTTGAGAAAAAATATCTTGATCTGCCGCAAGAAGTGCTGACGGTCTGCATGAAGAAAAGCCAGAAATGTTTCGCCGTAAACGACAGAGACGGAAAATTTACGAATTATTTTGTCGGCGTCAGAAACGGCATTTCGAAAAATCAGGATATAGTGCGTTCGGGATATGAAAAAGTCGTTGCGGCAAGACTTGCCGACGCCGAGTTTTTCTATCATAATGATTTGAGAAAAGGGCTTAGGGAAAATTTTGAAAAACTGAAAGGGGTGGTCTTTCATAAGGATATCGGAACAGTGCTTGAAAAAGTCGAGCGCATAAAACGGATAGCTTCTTTTTTCAACCGTGAATTTCATATGGATATAGACGATGAGATTCTCGCGAAAGCCGTAATGTTTGCCAAAGCCGATCTTGTAAGCGAAATGGTTTTCGAATATCCGGAACTGCAGGGCATTATGGGAAAAATTTACGCGCGGAAACTCGGGGAAAGCGCCGACATAGCGCAGGCGGTCGAACAGCATTACTGGCCTTTAAGCGCAGGCGGGAAGCTTCCGGAAAACAAAATAGCTTTTCTTATTTCCGCCGCGGATAAAATAGACACGCTTGCGGCGAACTTTTCAATAGGGCTTGAGCCTTCGGGTTCGGCCGATCCTTACGGGTTGAGAAGAGCGGGTATAGGTTTTATAAGAATGGTAATGGAAAATCTTCCGCAGCAGGATCTGGCATGCGCTATGGATAAGGCATTCGATTATCTTCCGGAAAGCGTCAAAAACAATCCCGGATTTAAAAATGCCGTCGAAAGATTAAGAGAATTCTTCTGGCAGAGGATTGAAAGCATTCTGGAAAGCGAAGGTTACGCCCCGGACGAAGTAAAGGCGGTCGTGGGCGCTTCAAAGGCGCACAGAATGAGAGCTCTCGGGACTTTACGCCCCAAACTTGACGCTTTGAAAAACGCCAAACTGAAAGGGGATTTCACTTCGATAGCCGAAACTTTCAAGAGGATAAACAATATTATCAATCAGGCCAAAAAGCAAAATACCGATATATCCGGAAACATAAATGAAAGCCTGTTAAAAGAGATGTCCGAGAGGGAGCTTTTCAGCGCCGGTAAAAAGGCGGCGGCGGAAGTTAAAGATTATATATTGAGGGCCGAATATGAGAAGGTTTTCAATAAAGTGCTTGAGCTGAAGCCCGCGATAGATAAATTTTTTGAAAAAGTTATGGTAATGGACAAAGATGAAGAAGTTAAAAAGAACAGGGTCGCTCTTTTAAATTCTTTAAAGAATATTTTTGTCAGTTTTGTGGATTTTTCGGCTTTGCAGTAAAATCTGCGCTATTATAGAAAAGGCCGCGCGCTTGAACTAAACAACATGCGCGCGGTCTTTTTACTTTTAAATTAATGACTGTTATCACAAAATAATCTGTCTTATACAATTATTTAAGGCTTGCACTCCGATATGTTTTTAGCGCATGATTTTTCAAAAGCGGCTTTCTGATATTTTTTTCTTTCAGCGAAGGGCCGCGTTCTTTTTATTAAAACCGTTTTCTTTCCCGTATTATCGCATTTAGGCGGAGGCTCTATGGCGAATCCGGCTGAAAACTCATAAATATTACGGAAATCTTTTGCCGGGCAAAAAACGTCTTTGTCTGTGCCGGTCCGGATGTTTTAGCAAAAGCCGCTGCGGGATATTTTTGCCGAAAATACTTTTTATGCGGCTATATATATTTGCGGACTTGATAACCGATATTGAATCTTTCGGGAAATTGTCCGCGCCGGCCGCGAAAAGAGTTTCATAAAAAGATTTTCCCGGCGCGCTTTTTCAGTTCCGGCAAGCTTGAAGGCGGAAAGAGAAGAAATGCTATTTTCCGTTATCTCAGCCTTTTCTTTTTGAAATATCCCGCGGAAACGCTTATAAAGTAAACCGTGCAAACCAGCGCTATTAGAGAACCGACGCCGTACATCGACGATATTTTTGCCGCGTCGATTATTTTTCCTCCGGCAATAATGCCTGCCGCTATTCCTATGTCCCAGCCGGTAAGATAAGTCGAATTAGCCGTGGCGCGTCTGTTATGCTCTGCCATGTTGACGAACATAAAGTTAAAAGCTGGAAATATCACGCTGTAGGACAAGCCCGTCATAAAAGCCGCGAAATAATACAACGCAGACTGGCAGAAAGGCGCTTTATCGACGAAAAACAGGCATAAGAAAGCAAAACAGGCCGTGAAGCTTCCCGCTGTTACCACAATTGCCGTTTTGCCCTTATCTATCTGTTTTCCCGCAAAAATTCTTGAAATAACCAATCCTGCGGCGCATACAGCAAAAAACGCGCCCGCCCCGCCGGCAATGCCCGTAATTTTGCCGTACATGGCTATGTATGTAGTCATCATTCCGTAAGGCATTCCAAGAAGCATGAAATTAAAGCCCAAAGGCAAAGCTCTGATAAGAATAAATCTGTCGAATGACAAGGCTTCTTTATTTTTGGAAATTTCATTGCGCGCGACTTTGACCAGTGAAGCGAAAATGCATCCGGCCGCGCCTGAAACAAGAGCCGCGCAGAAGATCATTACAAACGGAAATCTGTCATACATCATAAGCCCTATAACGGGGCCGACGGCCATCGCCGAAGTGCCTGAAAGACCGAAATATCCTATTCCTTCTCCCTGACGGCGAAAGGGCAGGATGTCAATAATAACCGTATTGCTTGCGGTTGTAGCGGCTCCGAAAGCGAATCCGTGAGCGGCGCGTATAAACGCAAAAAGAATTAAAGAAGCCGCGGCTATATATCCGGCGAAAAAAGCGATAAAAGCGAAATATGAAATTATGTATACGGTCTTTCTGTCAAAAGAGTCGGCTATAAATCCCGAAAAAGGCCTGACCAAGACGGCGCAGGCGATATATCCTGAGATAATGAGCCCGCATCGGGCGTTTGTCACCCTGAAAAAATTCGTCAGATAAAAAGGCAGCGCAGGCATAAGCAGATAAAAAGAAAAAAACAGCAAAAAATTCGCAAGCCATGCAAAAATAAAGCTGTTTGTCCAAAGCGCGGGTGGGGCGGATGATAATGATTGTCCGTTTTGTTTCATTTGTATGCAAACAACCCGGACAAATCAATGCCCGGGTTCCTTTTTATTTGAGCCATTGTACTAAATTTTTATTTTTCTTCACAGATATGACCGTTTTTTCTTCAAGCGACTGCTTTCCGGACTTTGGGTTTTAAACTTCTTTAATATTAAAACTTTTCTTTTCCGGAAAGAAAGACGGATATTTGTTCAAAAACGCTTTTTCCTCTTCCGCCGCAAATTTTTTCCGTCTTAGTAAAAAGCAAAAGCTTTCGCAAAAAGCAGGACTCGCGTTATCTGTTTTTTGATTACGGGTTTGCGTACTTTACATCAGGAAATGCCTGCCGTAATTTTTCCAGGAAGACATATCCGCGCTGCCTTTTTTACTCGCCGATTATTTTTATAAGCACTCTTTTTCTGCGCTTCCCGTCGAATTCTCCGTAAAAGATCTGTTCCCACGGCCCGAAATCAAGCTCCCCTTCCGTTATGGCGACAACTGCCTCTCTACCCATAATCTGCCTTTTTAAGTGAGCGTCGCCGTTATCTTCGCCGGTACGGTTATGCTGATATAAAGAAAGAGGTTCATGCGGGGCAAGCTCTTCAAGCCATCTTTTATAATCGTTATGAAGCCCGGATTCATTATCATTTATGAATACCGAACTTGTGATGTGCATCGCATTGCATAAAAGAATTCCTTCTTTAATGCCGCTTTCGTTTACAGCTTTTCGTACTTCGTTTGTTATATTTACAAACTCCATCCGGTTCAATGTATTGAAGACAAGTTCTTTCTTGTATGTTTTCATTTTTTATCCCCTCTCTTTTTTATTTTTTAATAGTATAGTAAAGTCGCTGCAAAAGTAAAACCGTGATGTTAAATCCCGGATAGAATTAAGAGCGAAAAAATGATAAAATCTACAGGAAATTACAATTATGAGCTCTAATATTTTACTGATCATAGATAATTCCATACCTGCTTACGATATTTCTGCGGGATACAGAACCGCGGATATGTATATAGACATATTTATCGAACTCGGATTTGACGTTAAGATTATGCCTCTTGATTTTATGCGGACGGAGCCTTATTATTCGTATTATAAAAGCAAATCCGTGGAAATTCTCGCAGGGAAGGAGTTTAAGCGCGGTTATAAAAAGTGGACAAAAAAACATTCAGGCGAAATAAAATACATACTTTTAAATACTCCCAGAGCGGTATCCTGTATAAATTTCTTTAAAAAAAATACCAAAGCGGCAATCATATATCACGGCCGCGATATGCATTTTGTCCGAGAATACGAACATTACAGGCTTACAAAATCGTTAAAATATTTAATCCGCTCGAAAATATTTTATTTTATAGAAAAATATCTCTATAAAAAATCCGACGCTTTTGCGTCGGTCAGTTTGAAAGAATGCGAAGACATAAAAAAAATAAATCCCCGGATACAATCTTATTATTTTCCCGTATTTTATTATAAAGAACAAAAAGCCGCGGAAAATAATTTTAACCGGCGGGCCGGTTTGTTGTTTGTCGGAGGAAATCACAGCCCCAATATAGACGCTGTGAGATGGTTTGCAGACAGTGTTTTCCCGTTGATAAAAAACGAACTGCCTTATGTAAAATTATATGTTGCGGGCAATCTTCCGGCGTTTCTGAAAGACGAGATAAAAAACCGCGATATTATTTTTACGGGAACGATAGCGGATGAGGAATTGAACCGGTTATATCGCGATGCAAAACTGGCTGTAGTGCCTGTGAGGTTCGGAGCGGGCGTGAAGGGAAAAACCATAGAGGCTATGCATTATAATCTGCCCATAGTGGCTACTTCTTTCGCTTTGGAAGGCCTGCCGGATATAGAGAAAATAATCCGGCCTAAAGATACGGCGGCCGAATTCGCGGATGAAGTATTGCGTCTGTATAACGATGATAAAGCTCTTTTTGACATAAGCAGGAAAGCCGGCGAATACGCGGGAGAAAACTTTTCGCGTGAAAAAGCCGTGTCGTCGATTCGCAATTTATTAAAATTACGCCCGTAACCTTAAGAAGCGGAATTTTTTGCCGATGGAAAAATTTTATGCTTTCCGGCGGATGTCATAATTGAAAAAGGTGAGGTATTATCGCCCTATGATTGAAATAGTGTTCGGCATAGATTCCAAGTACGTAAAATATTGCGCCGTTACCGCGGCGTCTATTCTTTCAAACCACAAGAACACAGACAGCGCAAACAAAATCAAATTTTATTTTTTATCTCCGCAATACGGCGCTATATCGCAAGCAGATAAAGAGAACCTTTTAAAACTCAGAGAAATACAGGATTTTGACTATGAGTTTATCAATATTGCCGGAGAAGAATATGCCGGACTTCCGCAAGGCAGCAAAATTACTCTTGCCGCATATAACAGGCTTCTGATACCCGAACTTTTGCCCCCGGACGTCGCTAAAGCTTTGTATCTTGACAGCGATATCATAGCGGCCGGCGATATACAAAGCCTTTGGGATTTTGACGTAGAAAATTATCTGCTCGGCGCCGTCAGGGATTACAGCCGCAAAAATCAGGACAAGGATTATTATAATTCCGGAGTATTGCTTTTAAATTTGAAAGCTCTTAGAGAATTCGGTTTTTATGAGAGATGGAAAAAGTTTGTCAAGGAACTGGATGATCCTTCTTCTCTTACTTTTTTCGATCAGGATATTTTAAATGCCGTAACAAAAGGAAAAGTTTTGCTTTTGCCTAAAGAGTACAATGCTCTTCCTTGTTATGCGGCGGGAAATGTAAAAAACGTAGTGATAGCACATTTTCCGGGATTTAAGCCCTGGGACGCTTTCTGCATACATCCGATGCGCGAACTGTACTGGCGATATGCCGGCAAAACCGCGTGGAAAATAAAAAAACAAAGCGTTTCCGCTTATCTTTTTAATTTTATAAAAAAGCAGCCGCTGTTTTTCATAAAGCCCAAATACTGGAAACTTGCATACGGACTTGTAAGAGATAAAATCATAACGGCGAAGAAAAATTGAAAATTGAAAAATATTTAATCTTTATGTCCGTGCGAAGACAATAGTTTTGATTGTTTTTTGCAAAGAACCGCCGGTAAAATCATGAATAAAATTATGTCATTCATACAATCGCTTATGCGCATATTAAAATTATTTTTACAGTTTTGCACGGATTTTTTCGCCGGTGCCTTTGCCGTAAAAAACAGCAGCCCCGAAAAGAGAATTTTAATACTGAATTACTGGCATTTAGGCGATTTTTTAATGCTTTTGGCGGCTTATAAAGAGATCAGAAAGTATTTTCCGGAGCATAAGATATATTTTCTGACAAATCTTGACATCGCGGGAAAAACTTCTTATTTTGATAAAATATTCGATATTGACCTTCAGAGGATGTTTTTTCGTAAAGGTTCGCTGCCGGGCAATATAATCTACAGATTCAAATCTTTCAGAAAAATAAATCTCTATTACGATTATATATTCAATTTGGGCAGAGGAGGAAACGATCTGACTTTTCTGGCGGCTAATTTGAAAGCAAAAAATAAAATCGGCTATGATCAGACATATGTTTCCGGTATAAAAAAAACGCTCTGGAAGCCGATTTCAAAAATATATACGAAACGCGTTAAATCCGGCAATATGCACGTCGTATGGGCGCTGAAAGATTATTTTTTGCAATCGATACCGGATTATGAAGTCCAAGACGATAAATATTATCTGCCTAAGCTTGACTTGCCTGAGGAAGAATATAAAAGCCTGAAAAATAAAGATTACTATGTAATCGCTTTAGGTTCGACAAATAAGCTTAAAAACTGGAATTTGTCCAAATTCGCGGAGTTTGCCGAAAAAGCCAGGACGGAGACAGACGCTATTGTTTTGGCGGGGGCGAAAGACGAAATATCCATTGGGCGCGCTTTTGAAAAAGAGTATAAAGGAAAAAAGAATATAATCAATCTGATAGGGAAAACAAATCTTACGGAGCTTGTTTCAATTGTCGGGCATGCGCGTTTTTTTATAGGCAATGATACCGGAAGCTCTCATTTGGCGGTCGCTTTGTCCGTTCCTTCAATATGTATCGTAGGCGGAAGCACGTTTAATTGCTGTTTTCCGTATTTTGAAAATGACGATGACGGCATCTCAAACGCTAAGAATCTTTGCGTATTTGAAAAGACGGATTGTTTCAACTGTTGGTATCGCTGCGTTTACAATGTGAAAAAGGGAGAAGCGTACAAATGTCTGGAAATAATTACGATCAAACAGGTTCTGGAAAAATATGAAAAACTTAAAAGCCGTTTTAATATAAAATAAAGCCGGTAAACTGAAAATGCAAATAAATCGTAAAGTCCGCTTAATACAGTTTAAGGAAGGCAGATAAATGAAAACGCCTCCTCCCATAATGAAGAGCCAGAAAATACCGTCTTTTTGGCGCAGATTTTCTTTGAAAAAATTACGTTTTTCCAAAATAGCGCAAAGTTTATTTTACAGAATACAACGGATAAAAAATAAAAAGGATTCGCAGATTTGCTCTTTCGGCGATGAAAATCCCGATAAGACTTTTTATGTGATAAGACGATATTTTTACTCTGAAAGCGCGGGACATGCGGCTATAATAAACCATGTTTTAATACATTGCGCGTATGCCGATATGAACGGCTATATACCCGTGGCGGAGGAAAAAGACGAAAATGCGGGCGGAAACGATGTTTTTTTTATTCAGTACTGTCTTCAGCCTTCGGGATATTCTCCGAAAGATATTCAAAAAAGTAAAAACATAATTTTGAGCGCAAATTATCCGCTTCAGGATTTCAGCGTCGATTTTTTTTATGATGATCCGGCAAATAGTGAGAGGTTTAAATATTTTCAAGACATATATAAAAAATATATAAAGTTTAACGGCCGTACTCTGGAATATATGGAAAAAGATTTCAACAGGGTGATAGGCGGCAAAAAACGCGTTCTGGGCTGTCTGGTCAGAGGCACGGATTATACTTTAAAAAAACCCAGCTGCCATTATGTACAGCCGTCCGCAGAGGAAGTAATCGAAAAAGCGGATAGGGTTATGAAAGAAAAAGATTGCCGTTTTATTTATCTTGCCACGGAATCCGAGGAAGTTTATGATTTGTTTAAAAGACATTTCGGCGGCAGCCTGCTTGTCAATAGCCAAAAACGGTTTAATGAAAATGATTTAAAAGGCGTAATATATCTTGCGCAGGTTAAAGAAAGGAGAAAAAACGACAGATATTTGACCGGGCTTGAATATTTTTCGTCTTTGAACATACTTTCGAAATGCGACTGTCTTATAGGCGGCAGAAACGGAGGAACAATGGCCGCTTATATGATGGGCGGCGGCTTTGAATACAGCTATATATGGAATCTGGGAGTTTATCCCTAAAAATAATTTAAAACTTTGAAATAAATATTCCGGCGGACGAAGATTGTTCGAGGGCGAGGCTGAAAGTAATTCAAATCTTTGAAATAAATGGCTTTTTAATATTTGTAAATTATAATGTCCGAGTCCATATTAAGCTTGCTCCGCAGGCGTCTGCTTCGTAGTTTCAGGCGTAAAGGCAGCGCTATCTCTATTCTGGCGTACCTTGGGACCAGTCTCCAAAAAAACTTTAAAATACCTTTAAGCTGACATTTTAAAGTTTTTAGGGATGCGTTTTCCCCGTCTTTCTTATCCGCAAACCGCACATTTTCCGTATTTAAATTTTTCAGTACGGATTTGTAATGCCCGCTTTTTTTGTCGGCATAGTATCTGTTCGAACCGTAATCAAAAACTAAACCGTAATCATTGTTCAGCAGAATATCTTCCCAGAGTTTATGGCAGGGTTTATTCGTTCCGGGATAAACGGACTCTATGCAAAACAAAACGGGGCGGTACTTTTGAAAGTTTAATCCTTCCAAAACTTTTCTTTCAAAACCTTCCACGTCAATCTTACATAAATGGATCTCCGGTTCCGCCGCGGCGTGTTTATCTAAAACCGCCGTCATCGTTTCCACCGGAATTTTTTCTTTTTTTAATGTTTCGGGATCTTTATTTTTAATTGTTTCAGCCGCGCAGGATGTGCCGCCTCCGTCAAGATAAAATTCCAACGCTCCTTTTTTATCCGCCAGCCCCATGTTTAAATTTATATCATTCGGCCTTTCGCCGGCAAGAAGCTCATATTCCTTTTTTAAAGGTTCGATATTTATACCGTTCCAGCCGTTATCGTAAAAATGTTTCGTTACATTTTTTTCCACGGGATGGTTTGCTCCTACGTCGATATAAAACCCTTTTTTTATGCCGTCAAAAGCTTTGGCGATAATAATGTCTTCAAAATCTCCGCCGCAATATGTTATAAACTTCCCTTTTCTTTTATTGTTCATGCAATATTTCTCCGTTTATGTTTTTTCTTTTAAAATTTTATACGTTTTTAGCGGCAGCATCCATACGGATGTAAGGAGCAATGATAATATAAGACCGATTATAATGCCGTTTATTCCGCAGCGTTTGGAAAAAAAATACTGAGCCGAGGCGTTTATAATTATCTGGAACGGCGCGTATATCCATAAAATTTTAATGACGTTAAAACTCTGCAGGACAGACGTGAAAGTGTCGTTAAATATTTTAAAAAGCATATAAAAGCCCAATAATGATATAAAAAACGGCGATATGCGTGCGCTTATGTCCGGCGCAAGCGTCTTTACTATAAAGTCAGAAAAAATTAAAGTGCATAATGTGCCTGATATTATAAATCCGCCGGCATATAAAATATATTTTTTTATACGGGTTTTTATTTCCTTAAATCTTTGTTCGACATACATTTCGCTGAAAACCGGCCATGAAGCCGTCAGAACGGAAGCGTATATAAAATAAAAGATCATAAACACGCGCATAAAAATATTATAAATGATGATGTCTTTAGGTAAAAGCGTTTGCGACATTATAATATAGTCCGTCTGGGCATATACGATTCCGGCGACGGTTACGCCGTGAAACTTTCCGGCGCGCACCAACAACGACTTCAAAACGTTTTTATTGAATTGCAAAATCCGTGAAAAGTATTGTCTGAATACCAAAATGAAAGGTATCAGCGAAAATATGAGCTGAGGTACGGTAAATATTAACAGCGCGAGCACAATATTATGCTTCATGACGGAGTATTTATTGAACGCCGTTATCAGCGCCATGGAACAGGTGGCCGACACGGCTGGCAGAATATTGGGTATGTATCCTTTATGTCTGGCGAAATACACGCTGTAACTTAAGCTTGAAAGAGTCGTGATAAGAGCTACTATTGAGACCGTCAGCACTACGGGCATGGAGCTAAGATCCGGTATCGCGGAAAATTTCCTTAACAATATGTTTTGTACGGGATATGAAAAGAAGAACACCAGCCCGCTTACGAGTAAAAATATAACTGCCGCTATCTGCACTGCGGCGATCATATATTCGTCATAAGATTGTTTTTTTACGCGATGTTCGGAGATATAATTCTGAAGCGATATGCTCACGCTGAAATTGCTTAATAGAAGCCATGCGGTAAGAGAATAAGCTATCAAATAAACCGCATATCTGTCTTCTCCCAGAAATAACAGCAGTTCGCGTATGCTTATTATCTGTACGAGAGATACTATAATCTTGCTGCCCCACGCGCTTGCCGCAACAAACCAATGGCGCGGGAGGCGTTTTAAGAAATCTTTAAAATTTTGCATATTTTATTAAAGCGTCCGCCGAAATGATTTAATGCGCCTCCGATTGAGGGGCTTATAAGAGTATAGCTTTTTCTTTCAAGCACTTTTATATTTTCACTTGTCATCTTAAAATCAAGCCACACTTTAAACAGCCGTTCGGCGAGAAAAGCCGCGTATCTGTGTTTTTTTGCTTCATTTTCATTTAAAAACATATTCCAGTCCGAAATCTTTTCAAGTTTTTCCGTCACGCCGAACACAAAAGCCATCCATTCTTCGAACAAATGTTTTTTCATAACGTAATTAAGGCAGGCATAAATGCTTTTGCCGCCAAGCACGGCGTTTAACGATTTTTCATACTCTGGATAATGGGTTTTAACCGTTTTAATCATATTGTCCAAATCTTCTTTGCGGTGATACTCTAAATATTGATCGTAAACGGATGTGGAAAAATGAGTTAATCCCGGCAATATCACGTCATAGCCCGAAATATATTTAAGGATATTTTCCTGGGAATATCTTTTTTTAAAGTTTAATAAGAATTGCGCAAAAAACCTCATGCTGCTAAAAGCATTGCCTTTGCCGGGAGGTTTTTTAAATCCCAGAAAGCGCCTGTAGTGGCAAAAACCTACATACTGCAGTTCGGGGAAGCGTTTCAGATAATTTTTCCACACCCAGTAATTGGCGGTTAACTCTCCGTAAATCGTGTTTTTTTCCGAAATATTATCTTCCGTATCGTCCCTTAAAAAACCAATGGACGTTTTTGCCCGCGCGCCGCCGGACCGTATGGGCTTAACGGCGTCGGATTGAAATAAAGCGGACTCTTTGTGATAGACGCAAAAAAGAGTTATATATTTTGCAGAATCATTATTTTTAAATGTCATATATACGGTTCCTCACGGATATTTAACGGCCGGAAAAATCATAAACGCCGTCCGCAAATTACTTGCGTCCTGTCGTTTAAAATATTGCCGATTGCTTCTTCCGTAGAAAATGCGGTTTGATATGCGACTTCATTTTTCAGTCTGGTATTGTCTCCTATGATTACAGGAGGCTGCGCTGAAGTTTCGGACAATGCCGCGACCAGTTCCTCGCGGCCGATCTTCGCCGCTATCATCGTCGCGTAATCTTTAAGAGTTATGCCTTTGCCGGTGCATATATTAACAATCCCTTCCGTTTTTCCGTCTAAAAACTTCACGAAAGCGCCGGCGATGTCTTTAGAGTACATATAATCCCGTATTAACGTCCCGTTATTAATGATCACTTTTTTATTTTTTTTTAAAGAGTTTATTATGTGCGCGGTAAGCCTTTTTTCGTTCTCGCCGTGACCTAAGACATAAAATATCCTGCCCCAGCCGAAACTTATGCCGTTTTGCGCGCAGTAAAGCTGCGCGAGTTCTCTTAAACTGTTTTTGCATTTGGCGTAAACGGTTTCCGGGGAGGTTTCGTCCGTTTCTTTTAACGGAGAATTTTTAAACTTATATTCGAAGCACGTTCCGGCAAAAACGGCTCTTTCGCCGCCGTTTTCTTTAAAATATTTAAGAAGATTAAGCCCCGCCGCCAGGAAATCGAAATTTATATTTGAAGTCAGATAATCTCCGGTGGTTACCCATGCGAAATTAAGCAGGTGCGAAGGTTTGATTTCAGCAAAAACGTTTTTGAGATTTTGCGCGTCAAATAAATCGCACGGCACCCAGTTTATTCCGATGTCGGGGTTTTCTTTATCTATTGTCAGAGCGTAAATTTCAAATCCCGATTTTTGCAGCGGTTCGACGGACTCTTTGCCTATAAGTCCGGACGCGCCTGTTAATACGACTTTTTTAAAGGAACTCATAATTTGTATCTCTTTCGTTCATTATTCTGTTTTGACATTCCGGCCATTTTACATTTACTTTCGGGTCGTCCCATCTTATCCCGCCGTAATGCCGGGGGGAGTAAAACTCTCCGAGCTGGTAATAAATGACCGTATCGTTTTCAAGAGTTTGAAAACCGTGCGCGCAGGACTCGGGGATATAGACCATTTTATTGCCGCTTTCCGACAGTTCGACGGATATCCATTTGAGATAGGTAGCGGAATCTTTTCTTAAATCGACCACGACGTCAAAACAGGAGCCCTTCAGGCAGGAAACTATTTTCTTTTCCAAATAAGGCTCTTTCTGGTAGTGCAGTCCTCGTAAAACTCCGGCTTTATGATTTTTGGATATATTGCATTGTTTGACGTCGAAATCAATGCCGCGCGCCGCCATTTCTTTTTTGCAGAACTGTCTGGCGAAAGTGCCCCTTTCGTCGGCAAATTCTTCGGTTTCAATCAAAAAGACGCCTTTGATGTCAAGTTCTGTAAATTTCATAAAATGTTCAGATTACCGCTTCTTTTATTTTATCCGCCGCAAACTTAAGCATTTCTTTCGTCATTCCCGGGTATACGCCTATCCAGAAAGTATTGTTTGTAATATAATCCGTGTTTTTTAAATCTCCGGAAATGCGGTAAGCTTTTCCGTCTTTTCTTATAAAATCGAAGCAGGGATGCTTTATTAAGTTGCCGGCAAACAGCATTCTTGTCTGTATGCCGTTTTTTTCAAGATGATTGACGATAGTTTCTCTTTTTATTCCTGCGCCCTCTTTTACCGTAATCGCAAAACCGAACCAGCTTGGATTTGACCTTTCGGTTTTTTGCGGAAGAATAAGCTTATCCGTAAGGCTTTTGAGGCTGTCGTAAAGACAGTCGAAGTTTTTGCGGCGTTTCTCTATGAAAGCGGGCAGTTTTTTCAGCTGCGCGCATCCGATAGCCGCCTGCATGTCAGTAGCTTTAAGATTGTATCCGAAATGAGAGTATACGTATTTATGGTCGTATCCTTTAGGCAAAAGCCCGAACTGTCCGTCAAAACGGCGGCCGCATAAATTGTCTTTTCCCGAAGGGCACGAGCAATCCCTGCCCCAGTCCCTGAGAGAGAGCATTATTTTGTGCAATATGGGATTATCGGTGTAAACCGCTCCGCCTTCGCCGGTCGTCATGTGGTGAGGGGGGTAAAAACTTGAAGTGCCTATGTCTCCGACCGTTCCCGTATAATGCCGTTTGCCGTCAAGTTCGTACTGCGAACCGAGCGCGTCGCAGTTATCTTCTATAAGCCATAAATTATTTTTTTTGCAAAACTCCTTGACCGACTTGAGATCAAAAGGATTTCCCAAAGTATGCGCGATCATTACGGCTTTGGTTTTTTTGCTTAGAGCTTTTTTCAAAGCTTTTACGTTGATATTGTATTGAGGAATGGTTACGTCGACAAAAACGGGAACGGCGCCGTACTGTAAGATCGGGGTTATTGTCGTGGGAAAACCGGCCGCCACGGTAATCACTTCATCGCCTCTTTTAACCGCTCTTTGTTTAAGAAGAGGGGATGTCAACGCCATAAAAGCAAGCAGATTTGCCGAAGAGCCCGAATTAACGAAAAGACCGTGCTTTACGTTCAGGAATTTTGTCAGTTCCGTTTCAAACGCATTTGCGTATCTCCCGGCCGTAAGCCAAAAATCCAAAGAAGCGTCAACAAGATTTTTTACCTCGTCACGGTCAAAAAACCTGCCGGCATACGGTATTCTGCCGCCGTTTTTATATTTGTTCCGCTTTAAAAAATTATCGGCATACTTGCCTGTAAGTTCTAATATCTGTTTGCGCGCGGTTTTTTCGTTCATAGTATGTCCCTGATTAATTCATAATATTCTTTTATCTGTCTGTCCATTAGTTCGTTGAAATTTTTGCTTTCAAGAAAAGCTTCGGTCCATTCGGCAGTCATGTCGACGGCTTTTTTAATTTGTATCGCCGGCTTCCAGCCGAAAGTCCGCTTGATTTTTGAGTTATCCAGCCTTAAAAAACGGGCTTCATGCGGCTCATTATTATTTTTGACTTCCCGGACGGCGTTTTTAAAATGCGAGAAGAACATATCGACGAGCTCGGACGTTTTTATGCAGCCGCTTATATCCGGACCTATATTATAACCGCCTTCGTATTTCTTGGCTCCGAACTGTTTTTTTATTATGAGGATATAGCCGAACAGCGCTTCGATAACGTGCTGGTACGGTCTTATAGAATCCGGATTTCTTATTGTAAGCGTCTGCCTGTTCCGAAGAGCTCTTATACAGTCGGGAATTATTCTGTCGGAAGCGAAATCTCCTCCGCCTATGACGTTTCCGGAACGCGCCGTTGAAACAGCCGTGTCCGAGCCTTCAAAAAATGATTTTTTATAGCTTTCGGTCACAAGTTCGGAACAGGATTTTGAATTCGAATAGGGATCTCTGCCGTTGAGTTCGTCGTTTTCTTTGTAACCGCGTTCGCATTCTATATTCCTGTAGACTTTGTCCGTCGTAACGTTTAAAAAAGATCCGGCCGTTTTGCATTCTCTTAAAGCCTCGAGAATGTTTACCGTGCCCATGACATTGGTTTCATAAGTATAGACGGGATCTTTATACGAGTCTCTTACAAGCGGCTGGGCGGCCATGTGTATTATTATGTCGGGCTTGGCGTCTCTGACGCTTTTCTTAAGTTTTTCCAAATCTCTTATGTCGGCATAAATGTTTTTAATACTGTTACCGATGCCGCTTATCTTATAAAGGCTTAATTCTTCCGGGGCAAGCGCATAGCCTGTTATTTCGGCTCCGTATTCCGTAAGAATTTTACAAAGCCAGGACCCTTTAAACCCGGTATGCCCGGTAATAAATATCTTTTTATTTTTGAAAAATTCTCTCATGAGCATTCCTGCCATATTTTCCAGGGAGCTTCGCCCTTAGACCATAAATTTTCCAGCAGTGTTTTATCTCTCTGCGTGTCCATGCACTGCCAGAAACCTTTATGCTTATAAGCCGCAAGCTGTTTTTCTTCGGCAAGTTTTTCAAGAGGATATTTTTCAAGTACAGTGGAGTCGTCCGTCAGATAATTAAAAATCTCAGGTTCGAAAACCATAAAGCCGCCGTTTATCCAGCCCGCGTCTTCCTTTGATTTTTCATTGAAAGAAAAAACCGAATTCTTTTCGTCAATGCTTACGACGCCGAAGCGTCCTCCGGGCTGTATCGCCGTTAAAGTGGCGGTTTTTTTATGCAGGTTGTGAAATTCCAGCAGTTCATTAATCTCCACATCGCATAAACCGTCTCCGTATGTCATCATAAAGCGTTCGCCTTCCACATAGTGCCTGATTCTTCTTATTCTTCCGCCCGTCATAGTATCAAAGCCCGTATCTACAAGAGTTACTTTCCAGGGTTCCGCTATATTATTATGAACCGTCATTTTATTGTGATTTGAGAAATCAAAGGTTATGTCCGAATTGTGAAGGTAATAGTTTGAAAAATATTCCTTTATAACATAGCCTTTATATCCGCAGCATATTATGAAGTCATTAAAGCCGAAAGCGGAATAATATTTCATTATATGCACAAGCATAGGCAAATCGCCTATTTTGATCATCGGTTTAGGCTTTAAATAACTTTCTTCGCTTATTCTGGTTCCGTATCCGCCGGCAAGAATTATGACTTTCATAAAATGTCCTTCGCAGACTCATCTGCTATGTTTTTAGTGACGGTAACTTTGCCGCCTCCGGTAAGCATCATCATCAGGCCTAAAACGATGTATACCGGACGCTATGAACCGGGAAGAACTCCTGCTCCTAAAGCCCGATAAGCGCGCCCGCTTTTTCCGCTCCGGCAAGAAATGTAAAATACGAGATCAGTCGTATTGCCATAAAAATATTAAAGAAAATAAAAGGGCAATTTGACTGTTTGCCCCAAACGGCCGCGTTTATGACTTTGCGCTGAAAATGGCGTTCATATTAATAAAACAAAAATAACGCTTATTTCCAAATAAACGTTATTTTATCAATTTATTATGATTTTTGAAAGATTTTTGCTTTAAAAACGCTATAAGCGCAGCCTCTTTTCAATACAAATACGGCTTTTGTTATTCGCGCGCTTTTGCCGCATTGATCAGACCGAGAAAACCGCAATGATATTTCGAAAATGATACGAAATTATATTTCCTGAGTATATCAAGAATTCTTTCTTCTCCTCTGTAATGCCACTCCAAAAGAATATAATCTATTTTGTCCAGCAATCCTTTTGCGTCCAATGAATCGAGAATCTCATATTCGGAGCCTTCGCAGTCCATTTTTATAATGATTTTCTTTCCGTTTTCTTTTTCTATAATGCCGCTTAAAACTTCCGCCGCGGGTTTAAGGCTGATCCGCTCCGTGCTCATTTGTTTTTTATCCACGTCTACATATTGCAGATAATCTTCGTCTCCGACCGTAGACATGGAGCCGCTTTGGTTTATGCTGAACAGGACGCTTTTCGTTTCATCTTTGTCGGATAATCCGAAATTATAATGAACTACTTTTTCTCCGGCTTCCTTATTTATCGAAAGATTATAAACCGCCTGCTCATAGGTTTCTTTAAAAGGCTCGAACCCGTATACCTTTTTGACATTATCCATCATGGCAAAAAAAACCGACGCGCCGCCTATGTTCATCCCTATGTCAATTACAATACATTCCCGTCCGGCATTGTTAATCTTATATGTCCGGCTGTAGAAAATTTCTTCAAGGGCATTAATATTGCAGAAACCGGTTATGCTGAAAGCGGTATTGTATTTTTGAAGCGTCATTATAAGTTTTCCGTTGTCGGAAGTAAATTTGGCGCCCATGTGTACGATGCATTTTCTTATATAAAAAGGACGCTTTAAAAATAACAGAAAACCCTTAAAATTAAGGCTCTTGCAGTATAAAGGAATATTATGCAGATCTTTAAAGCATTTCTTTATAAACGAAAACATTAAGCCTCCCGGCTGGCAATTCTTTGCGTGCTGTTACGGGGTCAGTCTTTTTTTAAGGATATCAGCAGCGGCACTTCGCCGCAGTCCGGAAAAAGATGGCAGTTTATGCATTCGCTCCATATTTTATGGGGCAAAGTTTCTTTAGGTATGACTTTGTAGCCTAATTTTATAAAAAATTCCGGTTTGAAACTTAATGCGAAAACTTTGGCTATTCCGAGTTCTTCGGCGTTTTTTTGCAGTTTATGCACTATTTTTCTTCCCAGTCCCTGCCCTTTGTATTTCGGGGAAACCGCAAGCGCTTTTATTTCGGCCAGATCTTCCCAGGAAACATGCAATGCCCCGCATGCTATGACTTTGCCCTCTTCATTTTCCACCACTACGTATTCCTGTATGTTTTCATATATGGAATTCAGAGACCTGTGCAGCATCTCTTTATTCTCCGCGTAAAATTCCACGATTTTATGTATTTCTTTTACATCCGTCACTTTTGCAGGGCGTATTTTCATATTGCCCCCTTTTTATTCTTAAACATATTGGCAGAAGATTCCCTGTTACAGAGTTCTGGGATGAGGATTAATGCCGCTTTTGCCGGCCTGATTTTCATCATAGTCTCCTTATAACTGCTTTATGAATCCGTATCCGGCCTGAATTGCTTTTTTATTTATTTCAATCAATGCAGGCTTTGAAGAGAAAGCTTTTTCGCACGCGGTCAAAGCGCTTTTTAAGGTGAGAACTTTTGTGTCTTCAAGGCCACACAAGTCTCCTTCTTCTTTTTCGTTTTGTCTTCGTCCGTGAGAACTGTTTCCGCAATTGCCGCCGGCAAAAAGTTCGAGAGCTTTTATCAATGCTCCGACAGCCACCAAATTGGCGGTTTTTACGTTTCCGATTTCTTTATCGGCTATAGCGGTTACCGGGACGAAAACGGGGGGGATCTTATATTCTTTATCCCGGGATATGATCGACGAATTGGCTATAATTACGGAACTTGCGGACATTCTCGGCATGAATTTGTTCAAAGAAGGTTCATTAAGAGCGATCAAAGCGTTCGGATTGAACGCAAGAGGGGAACCTATTTCATCCGTGGAAATAACAACGGTGGAATTGGCCGTTCCTCCGCGCATTTCAGCGCCGTAAGAGGGAAACCATGTCGTGTGAAGGCCCTGCTCTATGGCGGCCTGCGCAAGCAGCGTTCCCGCCAAAAGTACGCCCTGTCCTCCAAATCCGGCTATTATTATTTCATTTTGCATATTTTTTCCTTATTTTAAAGTTGAATTTTTTACGCTTACCCTTTCATTTCCCGAATAATTCTTTCCTTCTCCCCTTACGAAAAAAGGGCTTGCAAAGCAAAAGGGTGTGGTAAACCGCGCAAAATAACCAGTTCACTCTGTAAGATAAATTAAAAATTACAGTCAAAAAACTAAATCCCTCGCTTGAAACTTCGTTTCCCGCTCTTTTGCAAACGGAGAAGAGCAAACAAATATTTGCCGATTTCCCCGCCACATCAATCTCCCGGGGGATAAGAGAACGACAAAAATAAAACTCTTTAAGACAGAAAACCGATTTCTTTCGGAAAGGAGAAAGAGACAAACCAAATGTTTATCGATTTACCCGCCGGATTCCATGCCGCGTTTGTCTGGCAGGGAGCAATTATTTGTCAAAATATATAATAAATCCGTCTTTTCCGCGGCAGAAGGGGAAACATTAAAGTAAACATTGACCGGCCGCAAATTAAAGGCCGCAGTTAAAAACTCGCGCGCATATATTATTGTCTATTGCCGGCCCGGCTTTTAAACCGTTTAGCCTCTCAGTTTAAATGTCTAAATTGTCTTATCCTTAACCGTTCCCAAAGGAAAACTCTTTATAAACACGTCTTCTACCCATTTTATCGAATCAAGCGGAGTCATACCCCAGTCCACCGGACAGTTCGATATAACTTCAACCAGCGAAAATCCTTTGCCGTCTATCTGGCACTGAAAAGCTTTTTTTATGGCTTTTTTCGCTTTTATTATATTCTGGGGATTATATATCGCGACTCTTTCCAGATAAACCGTGCCTTCAAGCGCGGCCAGAAGCTCGCAAAGATGTATGGGATATCCGTCTCTTTTGGGATCTCTTCCGAAAGGCGTTGTTTCCGTTACCTGTCCTATAAGCGTAGTAGGCGCCATTTGTCCGCCCGTCATTCCGTAATTGGCGTTGTTTACGAAAATGACGGTTATGTTTTCGCCCCTGTTTGCGGCATGTACGGTTTCCGCCATGCCTATGGCTGCTATGTCGCCGTCTCCCTGATAGGTAAATACGAATTTATCGGGATTCGTCCTTTTGATTCCCGTGGCGACGGCCGGAGGCCTTCCGTGAGGCGCTTCAGTTACGTCAAAATTGAAATAATCGTATGCGAAAACGGCGCAACCCACCGGAGCGACCGCTACTGTCTTTTCTCTTACTCCGAGTTCGTCTATGCATTCGGCGACAATGCGGTGGATTATTCCGTGCCCGCATCCGGGGCAATAGGACAGAGTTGCGTCTTTAAGGCTTTCAGGCTTCGATAATATTTTTTGCATTAATTTCTTCCGTTAAAAATTTCTTTAAATATAAAACTATTTTGACATTTCTCCGATTTTTGAGGCTATTTCCCGCTCAGTGACGATTCCGCCGCCGGCTTTGCCTAAAAACTCCACGGGCGCTCTGCCGTTTACTGCGAGTTTTACGTCCTCAACCATCTGGCCGTGGCTTAGTTCAACGGATAAGAATTTCACTCCGGGCTTTGCAAATGAAGCTATTGCCCGGGAAGGAAAAGGCCATAAAGTTTTCGGTCTTAAAAGTCCGGCTTTCAAACCTTCTTTTCTTGCCAGTTTAACTGCCGATTTCGCTATTCTGGAAGAAATGCCGTAAGCCGTTATTATTACCTGCGCGTCATCGGTATTATAAGCCTCGAAACGCACTTCATTTTCGGCAATTGTTTTATATTTGTTCTGAAGATTTGTATTATGGCGCTCCAGCGCCCCTTCTTTCATAAGCAGAGACTGAGCGGATCTGGGCGCTCTGCCTTTACAGCCGTTAAGCCACCATTCTTTTTCCTCAAAAACTTTTTTTTCCGTCCTGTTGAATTCTACGGGTTCCATCATCTGTCCGATTATGCCGTCGGCAAGGATCATAACGGGAGTCCGGTATTTTTCCGCAAGATCAAAAGAATCGTAGGCCGTTTCATACATTTCCTGGGCGGAATTCGGGGCAAGCACTATCAGCTTGTAATCTCCGTGCCCTCCGCCTTTTACCGCCTGAAAATAGTCCGACTGCGCTCCGGAAATATTTCCAAGGCCCGGGCCGCCTCTCTGGACGTTTACTATCAGGGCCGGCAGCTGCATTCCCGCCATATACGAAATAGCTTCCTGTTTAAGAGATATTCCCGGGGAAGAAGACGAAGTCATCGCTCTTGCGCCTGTAACCGCCGCGCCAAGCACCATGTTAGCCGCGGCGATTTCGGATTCGGCCTGAACGAAAACCCTGTTAAGTTCAACCATCTTTCTTGAAAGATAAGCCGGAACTTCGTTTTGCGGGGTTATGGGATATCCGAAATAAGATCTTAATCCGGCCGCTATGGCTCCTTCGCAAAGCGCGACATTGCCTTTTACCAAAACTTTTTTAGACATTTTATTTACCTTATTTTAAATAAAAACTCCGACGCTTCGCAATCAGCTTTTTTACGCGCCCGCTTTCTCCGGAACGCGGCGTAGCTCGCGCATATTCCGCCGCCGAGTTCTTTTAGCCGTCTAAGGTCCGAGAATTGAACAGCGGGGTAAAAGTTTATTTATATACCTCAATACATACGTCGGGACATACCATATAGCAAAATCCGCATCCTATGCAGGAATCTTCTTTTGCCAGAACGGCCCAATGGTATCCTGTTTTATTAAACTCTTTTGAAAAAGAAATGCATTGTTTAGGGCAGGCTTTTATGCATAAACCGCAGCCTTTGCATTTTTCCGGGTTAATTTTAATTGTCGGCATAATACTGGATTTTATGATTTTTTATTTGTAAAGTCAACAAAACACGGGATGATAAATGTGTTCCGGAATATGATAAAAACGCGGAACGGCTTTTTTCATGCCGTCTTGCGTTTGTGATATTAACCGCCGTTTTTTACTGCGACTTATATTTTTTTTGCTGCTTATCGCCTTTTATTTCTCTGTCTTTGTATGCTTTGTTCTTTTGAGCCGTCTCTTTTTTTTCGCGCATCTCTTTCATTTTCGCCTGCCCTTCGGGACTTGTAAGAAATTCTACTTTATCGTCTATATGTTTGTCTTTGTCGGCTTCAATTGAAGCTATGCCGTCTTCAAGCTTTTTTATTCTTGTTTTCTGGTCTTCAATCATGTCTTTTTTATCGGCGATGTCTTTGTCCGTCCTGACCGCCACGAGATCTCTTATCTCTTTTTTAATTTCCGCTTTTTTCTTGTCGTCGGCTTTGTTATATTTTGTCAGCAGTTCGTCCATTTCTTTTTTAAATTCGGCGTGCTCTTTTTTCATCGCTTCCATTTTTTCTTTTCTTGCCTGTCTTTCCTCTTTCGTTTCATTGTCTTCAAACCCGCACATTTCCGGCTTCGGCCCGGGCATGGCAAAAGTCAATGACGACAAAACAAACATACAGCATACGGCAAGCGCAGCTTTCTTCATAAATCCTCCCTTATAAGAAATAATTTTCCGTCTCTATTTCATCCAAGCAGTAGTCAATATTTTCTATTTCTTCTATTGACGCGTCCGAATAGTAGTAAACATTGCTGCTGCCAGGAACGAACTGTTTTAAAGAAAACACGCATATCCCTATCAGCAGGCTTGCCGCAAAAGCTGCCGGCAGCTTCCATTTTCTCGCCGCAGCCGCAAAAGAAAATGATTTTTTGCGCGTAGTTTTCTCCAAAATTTCGTTTATAGTCTGCAAAGGCGCGCTTGTAAGCCGAGCCGATTCTTTTACCGCCGCGAATACTTTGACGGAGTTTGCGCATTCGCCGCACGTATGGAGATGCTTTTCAAACTCTTTCTTTTCCTGTCCGGACATTTCATCGTACAGGTAAAAAGGCAGTTTATCGCATATATTCATTGTACACCTCCGGTTCATACTCCGTTAATATGACCTTTAACTTTTTTAAAGCTCTGTTGAATTTAGAAAGAAGCGTTCCTATGGGTTTATTCTGCAATTGAGCTATTTCCTGAAAAGTCATAGAATCTTTTAAAACGATCAGTTCCCTTTCGTCCGTTCTGAGCCTGCCGAGAGCTTCGTTTATTTTGCGCGCCCTGTCATTGTTTATAGCCGCGTCAAGAGGCTGCGGGTCTCCGGAAGCGATAGCGTCCACGAGAGAGAGTTCCTCTCCGTCTTTTATTTCAAGCGGCAGCGGTTTAAAGTTTTCTTTTCTGAAATAATCCATTGTTAAATTCCTCGTCAGAGTAAAAAGCCAGTTTTTCAATTTGTTTTCTTCATTATATTTATCAAGTTTTTTATAAACTCTTACAAAAACGTCCTGGAGGATATCGTTTGATATGTCGGCATTTTTCGTTAGTGAAAGAATATAAGTGTAGAGCGGAGCTTGATAGCGCATAAGAATTTCTCCGAATGCTTCGTCTTTGCCTTGCTTAAAACACGCAACAAGTTCGGAATCGTTTAAATGTTTCATGATTAATTAACGCATCCTTTCACTCATTTATTGCAGGCTGTTTTTAAGGTTTTCGGGAAATGATAAGGTTCGGAATTTCCATGGCGGAGTATTCGATTCCGGCCTGAGAGAAGAGATCTTTAAAAGAAGGATCCGGATATTCAATGCAGGCGACGATTTTTTTAATGCCCGCGTTCACTATCATTTTTGCGCAAAGCACGCAAGGGGAGTGTGTGCAGTAAAGAATTGAATCTTTTATGTTAATGCCGTGGAAACCGCCCTGGATTATAGCGTTTTGTTCGGCGTGTATGGCCCTGCATATTTCATGTCTTTGCCCGGAAGGTATTTTAAGTTCATCTCTCAGGCATCCAAGTTCAAGACAGTCCTTTGTTCCGGCGGCGGCGCCGTTGTATCCGGTGGTTAAAATCCTTTTGTCTCTTGCTATAACCGCCCCTACATGATGTCTCAAGCAGGTCGATCTTTCGGCCACAAGCCAGGCAAGCTTCATAAAATATTCATCCCAGCTGGGTCTGCGGTTTTCATTATTTTTTTTATCCATGGCGGATATTAAAACAAAATAGCCGCGGAAGTGTCAATATTTGATAACCATACAATAATTATGTATTATGCGGATATGAAAAATCAAGGATTAGGACTTATTGAATTTATTATAATTGCGGCCTTTATAGCTTTGGCCGGGATATTTTCTTATAAAGCTTATTTCGCTCCGGGAGAAAAAGCCGTTTCGGAAACAGAAAAAATATATGAAAATACAGAGCAAAACGCGGTTTTATCCGCGGCTGCGCCTTCCGTAAAAGCCGAAAGCGTGCACGCAAGAAAAGCAAAAGAGCTTGAAGGAAAAATTTTTATTGATTCCGTTATTTCGGCCCAAAGGGCTTACGAGGCCGTAAACGGCAGGTTTTTCTATACGGGCTGGACTCGGGAAAGCAGGGAATTGGGAATAAATACAAAAGGAAACCGTTATTTCAAAGAGTTTTCCGTTGAAAGAAAAGCCGGCGGATTTATTGTCAAAGTCAAAGGCAGCGGCGAACTTGAAGGAATAATTCTTTCTTCGGAATAATTCTTGTAAGATGTTTAAAAATTTAGTACAATCCTGAAATTGTTAATCATAAAGACATTGAAATTTCAGTCTTTTTATATGGGCGGATGGCGGAACTGGCAGACGCACAGGACTTAAAATCCTGAGGCTCGCAAGAGCCGTGAGGGTTCGATTCCCTCTCCGCCCATTTTTTTATTTAAGAAGGTGCAAACAGATGAGTGAATCAAGGGATGTTTTGGTTGATTTCGCGACAATAGAGCAAAATATACAGAAATATAAGCTTAAGGACAGAGGAGTGGAGGCTATTCCCACCGATAAAATAGTAGGCAGTCTGGGGCGCTACAATGATTTTTCTGAAAATCTGCTTCCCCACCGCGGCGATATGGGGCTGCGCTATGAAAGCATAAAAAAAGGCATGCTTAACGGAATAATTTTCCCGCCTATAAAAGTATATCAGGTGCTTGACAGCTATTTTATTATTGACGGACATCACAGGGTAATGGCCGCGAAAAACGTTTTTAACGCGAAATATATTGACGCGGAAGTGCTTGAAGTGGATTTTGACTTTGAAATATCGCCTAAAAAGACTTATACTTACAATACGGACAGCGCCAAAGGTTTTCTTATAAAACTTGAAGAACACTTTTTTCTTCTTAAAACGTCTCTTTCAAACGCAGTGCTGAAATATCCGCTTAAAGTAACCGAACTTGTCAGTTTCGGAAAACTGTTTGAGGAAATAGAGAATTACAGGAAAACCTACAATAAAGGCCAGTTTCATAAGCTTCCGGTAATATATGCTTCATATCACTGGTACGAGCACCGTTTTCTTCCGGCTGTGGCGATAATAAACGAGGAGGAGGTGCTCAGGGGGTTTCCGGAAAGGACATATACGGATTTGTACGTATGGATACAGCAGCATAAATATTATTTAAGCCAGAAAGTGGGATATGACGTCGGATTTGATTTTACCGCGCATGATTTTTTTAAAAAATATAAAAAAGTCAAAGGCCTTTATTTAATTCCGTCAATGATAAGGGATGTTCTGCGCGGAGTGAAAGAGCAGATCAAAGATTTGAAGGATTAAGATGAGAATTCTTGCCGTTTCGGATATTGAAGACAACAGGCTTGAAAATGTCATAAAATACGAAAATGACAGGCTTTCTTCGGTGGATTATATTTTTTCCTGCGGCGATCTTTCCCGGAAGTATCTGGAATACATAACCGACAGCGTCAGAAAAAGTTTATACTTCGTTTCCGGGAATCATTATACTCTCCAGTTTTACGGAGATAATTTCAATTCTCCCAAAATAGTCAGAAAGCTTTATTACGGCAAAGGCATGAGGCTGCGCTTCGGCGGGATAGACATGCACGGAAGGGTTGAAACCCTCGGCAATTATATTATTGCGGGTTTCGGCGGCTCTATGAGATATAATCCCGGCAATTTCCAGTTTGAAGAAAACGAAATGAAAAAAATCGTCGGCAGAGCGCGCTCCAAAATAAGGTGGCAGAGGCTTAAAGATTTTATTTTGCTGAGGAAAAAAAAAGAAATTATAGTGATGTCGCATGCTCCCGTGGCGGGCGTGCACGACGGTCAGGACATATGCCACCGCGGTTTTCAGTGCTTCCGCGATTTTATCGGCTCCGCAAGACCGGTTCTGTGGCTTCACGGGCATGTTCATCTGGAGGGGCGCGGCAAAACGCAAAACACTATGCTTGGAGAAACTATGATAGTAAACGTATATTCTTCAAAAATTATAGACATATCAAAAAGTGAAATAAATGTGAAAAATTCATATGAGTTGTAAAATAGGGTTGACTTGCTTATTTTTAACATTTATTATTTGAGTATGAGAATGAAAAAATTTGCTTCGTTTATCATTATATTTCTTCTCTCCGTAAATATCGCGCAGGCTTATTCCGGCATTTTTGCGGCTTTGGAAATCTCAAAAAACGCTTCCGCCCAAACCCGCGTTTCAAAAAGCGATATAATAAACAATTATTCTTTCAAACAGCTGTCTTCAAGATTTTACGGCATATGCTCTAAAGTATATGTGACTTTCAGGGAAGATATTTGCTTTTTCGCTTCTTACGCGCAGGGATTGTGCGCGATAAAAGAAAATTATAAAACGACGCATTACGGGCAAAGCCCGCAAAAGTACGTTTTTACCAAAAGCGCAATACGGTTTTTTGGGCCCCAGGCTTCTTATTCCGGCGCGAAAGCGTCGGAGCCTTTTGAGGGGTTTAGGGCTGTCTCGGCGTTTGTCATATCGGTTTTTATGTTGTTTTTGAGCGCTTTATATAAAGGAAGCGTGCCTAATCCGGCGCTTATCATATTTAATAATCCGAAAACACGGTATTTTTAAAATGCCGTGTTTTTTTATGGGGGGGCTGCAATGCTGTTAAAAAAGAGTTTTTCCGTTTTTGTGTCCGCAGTGTTTTTATTTTCCGTCATTTTTCCCGACATAGCTTCCGCCGTTGCCACTCCTTCGGAGATAGCGAATAATATTTCTTTCTCGGACAAACCCGCCGACAATTCGTTCGGAAGTTATGCCCAGGTTACTTCCGTTGCCGATTACGGGGGCGACACGGCGGTTTTAAATGTCCAGGACTTCCACATGCATCCGGAAGTGCAGAGAAATATCAGCGCGGTTATAGACATTATGGTCAAAAAATACGGTGTGGACAGCGTTTTTGTCGAAGGAGCTTACGGCAAAGTCAGCACCAAATGGCTTTCCGACATGAAAAACGGATATTTGGGGCGGCAGGCCTTGGACAATCTTCTGGAGTCCGGCACCATAACGGGAGTCGAATATTATTCCGCTCTCAATGACAAAAACAATTTCCTGCTCGGGCTTGAAGATGAAAAGATCCACAAGGCGAATGTGCAAAGGCTGGGATCTTTGCTGGGCAAACAGCAATATTATGACAATGCGCTTGCGGCTCTGCAGAAAGAACTGGATTTTTTTCAGGCAAAATATTTTAACGCCCGCAACAAAAAACTTTCAAAACTCGTAAAAAAACACAAGGAAGGCAAAATCTCTTCCGCCAAATACTATACTCTGCTTTTTAACTATCTGAAGAAAAATTCCGATCAGTCTCACGATACCTACGGCACGCTTATGCCTATGGATATGAGCGATTATCCGAATATATGCCTGCTTTTGCACAGCTATAAGCTTCAGGATTCTCTCAACGTTAAAAAGATCAATAAAGATTTGAATAAGCTTGTAGCCGCTCTTAAAGAATCCGTGAGTTTTTCCGAGTATAAAAAAATTCTGGAACAGACAGGCAATTTTCAGGATATGTACCAGCTTGTTTCTTATCTGTCCAAAATGCCGGAAGATTTTAAAAACAAACATTTTTCTCCGGGAATCGCAAAATATATAGAAGTGACAAGCAGGGCGAAACAGATAAACCCGGTCGATCTTATCGCGGAAGAAAGATTTCTCGTCCAAGAGATAAGAATAGCGCTTTCCTCCGGTAAAAACGAGCTGGAAATCTCGTTTCTAAGCGATTTCTTTTTGTATTTCTGCGACTATCTTAAAACCTCAATTTCCGCGGACGACTACGCTTATTTGAAAGGAAGCTTTGACAGGTTTGTGACTCTCTGGAACAAATATTCTTTTCATAATAAAACCATGCGGGAGCTTCAGGAAGATTTCGCCTTTTTAAACGAATATTATGAGATAAACGACAACAGAAACGAAATATTCATAAAACAGATAGAAAAAAGCGCCGTTCTTAAATCCGGAACCCTGCCGGTTCCCGTCACAAAAGAAAGCGCTTCCGCCATGCTGGAAAATAAAAAGAATATCATCGTATGCGTTACGGGGGGATATCACAGCAAAGGTCTGACCGAGCTTCTTGCCGGCAAAAAAGTTTCCTTTATCGTGATAACTCCTTCGGTTTCCGGAAATGTCGAAAGCACATTGGCAAAATATGAACGGGAGGCTTCGGAGCAGGCTAAGATTTTCTCGCAGAGCCTGGCGCTGTCGCTGTTTTCGCAGATAGTTTCGCACGGCGCTTCCGGCAATTTGACCGGAGCTAAACGCATGGCGGTGAAATTATTTATTTCGGCCGCCGGAGAACTGGAAAACGCGGATTTTGAAAATATCGGAGTATTAATCGACAATTTAAACGCCGCTATGGGAGGCGAACGCGTATTTTCTTACGATGCGGCCGCCGGAGAAGTTTCCATAAATTCAAGCGACGGGAAATATTCCGAGCCTTTTATTGAGGTGCGTAAAAATTCCGACGGCAAAATATCCGTTAAAAATAAATATTTGACTGAGGAAGATAAATCCGGGGCCTCGGATTTATCAAGACAGTTTACCCTTGCCGAAATGAAAAAATTTGCGGAAAATTTCGGAAAAGTTCTTAAAATAAGCTCTTTTGATTTCGGTTCCGGCGTTTTTATCCCTAAAATGTATGCCGCGGGAGTCAATATAATAAACTGGGCTGCGGAAAACAATATATTTTTAGATATCGACTCGGTAAACGGAGCAAGCTTTGAAATGACGGAGCGCTACGGTTTTGACGACAAGATACTCTCGGATAATCCTGAAGTCGCAAAATACGGCGAACAATGGCAGTCGGCGACATTAAAAAAGTATTTGAGGACCGAAGACTTTAAGAACGGCAATATGCCGGCTTTCGAAAAACTTTTGTTTGCGGCCGGATTTTTGGACGAATTTATTCCCATAAGCGAAAAAACTCTTGATTTATACGACAAATATCCCGCCCGGGCGCGCCGGCAGGATGAAAATAATGATGTGCGCGGACAGGCTCCGGACGCGGCTTCCGAAGCGTTAAGGAAATTTATCGGCAATAATCCGGCCTACGGATTTCTGGCTGCCATGAAAAGGCAGTACGAAAAAGCGAATAAGGATTCTTCCGTTATAGACAGACTGTGGAAACAGTATTCCATTTTAGGGAGCGGTTCGGATTTTTCGGCGGACGGCATGACCGTGCGGGAAATAACGGATATGTTTGCTGAGAAAAACGCTTTGTCCGATGAGGAAAAAACGTTAAATGCTATGAAATACGGAACGGCCGGCTACAGGGCGGAGTTCGGAGCCAGGCTGAATTATGTGCATATTTTGGTAAACGCTCAGGCGATAGCGGAAGTGGCCAAAGAGCGTTTTGCCGCGGCAAAAGCCGAAGGCGGCCTTAAAAACAGGGAAAAAGCGAAAATATTCGTGGGGTATGACACGAGATTTATGTCCAAAGAATTTGCGGAAACCATGTCCGCCGTTTTCGCCGCAAACGGGGTGGAAGCGGTATTGAGCTCCGTTGACACTCCTACGCCGGCGATTTCATGGCTTTTGGGCGCGACGCGGGGCGAAGAATATGATTTGGCGGTAAATATAACGGCCAGTCATAATCCTTTCGAATATGACGGGATAAAAGTCAACGAGCCTTTCGGGGGACAGGCCGGAAGCGATATAACCTCTGCGATAGAGAATAAAATGGGAGAAATATCCGCTGGCCGGATAAAAATAAAATATGAAAATCCGGAAAGCGGCTTTAACTCCGGAAATATCGCGATAAAAGACGATTTAATGGCTGAATATGTATCGGCTTATATTGAGATGTTTAAAAGGCAGTTTAATATAAAAAATGAGGCCGATTTCGACGCTTTTAAAGAGAAAGCTAAAAATTTCTTTTTCGTGGCCGACGTAAAAAGCGGAACCACTCCGAAATATTATGAAGAAATAATGAAAGCTTTGGGCATAGAAAACTATGAGATAATAAACGATGAATTCGATCCCACTTTCGGCGGCGAAGATCCTAACCCGGATAAAAACACCGCGATGCTTAAAGAGAGAGTGGAAGCGGTAAAAAAAGAAAATCCGGGAGCTTTTGTATACGGTCTCGCCACTGATCCCGATGGAGACAGAATGGCGGTGATCGAAAACGGAAAAACTTTTACCACGGACGAAATAATAATTTACAACCAGTACAGGCTGCTTGAAAAAGCCGTTCAGACGGCCCGGCAGACGGGTAAAAAGCAGGAAGTGGTGATAGTTCCCAATCTTGCCACGACCGGCGCGCTGGAACTTTTAAAAAAGCATTTCGAGCGGCGATATCCCGGTCTTGTGGATATAAAAATAATAAGGACGAACATAGGCTTCAAATGGATAGCGGAAGTATTGAAAGAAGCCAAAGACGCAAATCCCGAAGTAATAACCATGGGGGCGGAAGAGTCCGGAGCGGTCGTGGTTGGCGGATTAACGCTTGACAAAGACGGCTTGGTGGCGACTTTCGGTTCGGCTTCTCTAGCCATAGACACGGAAGAAACCATAGAAAGCACTTTAAAGCGCATATATTCGGATGAGGTTCTCGGATGGATGCCGCAGAAGAAGATGGAAAGCGTGAAGTTTGAAAGCATGAGCGATTTATCGGAAAAAGGCGCCTATCTTGAGGCGGTCGCCGGCAATAAAGCCGTCCGGGAAGCTTTTATAAAACAGTTCGAACGCTTTAGCGGAGATTTTAAGATCGAAAGAATTGAAAAAATAGTGGGGACTTCTTTTGAAGGCATACAAATATTTACTTCAAACCCGAAAGTGCTGATAATAATGCGTCTTTCCGGAACCGAACCTCTGGTAAAAGTATATGCCGAAACCGATAGCGAAGAACTGACAAAAAATATTATATCCGAAGGAAAAAATATTCTTAATTCCGAACCGGGTCTGTCTTCAAAACAGCAAGCCCGGACGGAGGAAAGAAGAACCGAAACGATAGAAGACATCGGGATAGTTCCGGGAAAGAACTATATAGTCAGGGTTGATTATAATGTTCCGGCGGACGACGATACTAGAATATTGGCAAGCTTTGCTACCGTCAGATACATAACCGAAAGAGGCGGAAGAGTTGTTCTGATGTCCCATTTCGGAAGGCCTGACGGAAAAGTCAATCCCGAACTGTCGCTTGCCCCCATAGCGGAACGCGCAAGCGCTCTTTTGGGAAAACCGATAAAATTCGTCGGCGAAACCGTCGGAGAAAAAGCCAAAGAAGCCGTGGACTCTTTGAAAGACGGCGAAATACTCATGCTTGAAAACGTGCGTTTTCATCCCGGCGAAGAAGGATTGAACGCTTCGGGGGCGGAAAAATCCGCAAAAATAGATTCTTTCGGAAAAATGCTTGCCGATACCGTGGGAAGCGACGCGGTTTTTGTTATGGACGCTTTCGGGGCGGCCCACAGAGCGCACGGTTCAACCGTCGCCATAACAAAACACGTAAGCAAATCGGTCGCGGGAATCCTTGTCACCAAAGAAACAGAATTTCTCGGGGAAAAACTCAGAAATCCCGAAAGCCCGTCCGTCGCGGTGATAGGCGGGTCGAAAGTGAAAGACAAAATAGGGGTCATAAATTCTCTTCTTGAGAAACTCGACACCATAATTATCGGCGGAGCTATGGCATATTCTTTCCTAGCCGCCCGCGGCGTGAATATAGGAAGCTCTCTGGCCGATGAAGAAAATATAAATCTTGCAAGAGAACTGCTTGCAAAAGCCGAAGCCATGGGAAAATCCATAGTTCTTCCGCTGGATCATAAAGTGGTCAGAGCCGGAACGGTGGATTTTAAAAATTTTGCGCTCGTTGAGGGCAACGGCCTGCGCAATACCGAAGGCGTTTCCATAGAAGACGGATATATGGGAGCCGATATAGGGGAAAAAACAGCCGAAATGTACGGCGAAAAAATAAGACAGGCGAAAACGGTTCTCTGGAACGGGCCTATGGGAATATTTGAAGTCGGAGAACTGGCGGAGGGAACTTATAAGATAGCCCAAGCCATGGCGGAAGCCACCGAAGAAAACGAAGCTGTCACCATAGTCGGAGGCGGGGACTCCGTGTCGGCGGCAAACAAGTCGGGCGTTGCCGGCAAAATGAGCCATGTTTCCACGGGCGGCGGCGCTTCTTTGGAGTTTCTGGAAAAAGGCAGGCTTCCGGCGGTGGAAAGTCTCGACAGCGTTCCCATGACGAATTCCATGCTTGAAATGCGCGATACGTGGAATTCCATAAGAAATAAAAAATGGGTCGGTTTTCTCGCAAGAATATTTAAAAATCCTCTGACTCTCAGAAGCGTGGCGGTCGCTTTGCACGAGGGAAGGCATAATTTCTTTACTATGACATTCGCGCCTAAAAAATTCGTCGATATGCATTTTGACGATGCGGCGAAGACGGACGATAAAGAAAGATTGTCCAAGCTGAGCGCGGCGTACACTCTTTCTTTCTTTACCAATCTGGCCGTTTTAGGTTCCGCTTACATAATAGCGGCTGCGCTTTTCTTTGCCGCAAGCCCCGTTTTGACCGGAGCCCTGATTGCCGCCGCCGTGTTTTTGGTTCCTTTTGTCAATGTGTCCGTGCATGCAGGAAATAATGCGGCTTTCTTAAAAAATACGGAAGCCGGCATACGCGCCGTGCTCGAAAATGAAAAAAAGAACAATCCCGGACAATACGATATGATTGTAAAGCGTTTTGCGGACTCGGATATAAGCGCCGAAAGCATTCCGGCTTTTATCGTAAATAATCCGGAAATTTTGGAATCGGATGCTTTTGCCGGCAGCGCGGAGATAAAAAATAAGATAAAAGCCGTCGGAAAAAAGTATTTTGAAGAAATGCGTGAAGCCGGAAAAGAGGATTACAAAAAACTTACCGACACAAAAGAATGGAAAGCTCTTGCCGCTCACCGTAAAAAAATGAGCAAAGTCACCATGAAAGAGCTTTTCGTCCGTGATCCGCGCAGAGCCGAAAAGTTTACAAAAAAGCTTGAAGATCTTACCATAGACTTTTCAAAAAACGCCATAGACGAAGAGACGATGACGCTTCTTATGGAGCTGGCGAAAGCTTCCGGGGTTAAAGAAGCGATAGAAAAGATTATGTCCGGCGGCACATGGAACTGGACGGAAATGCGCTCGGTTCTGCATACCGCTTTAAGAAATATTGACGGCCGGCCCGTATACGTTAACGGCAAAGACGTGATGCCTGAAATTAAAAGGGTTCTTGAAAAAATGAAAGTTTTTTCGGACAAAGTCAGAAAAGGCGAATGGAAAGGTTCGACGGGCAAACCGGTAAAAGACATAATAAGCGTCGGCATCGGCGGTTCGGATCTCGGCCCCAGAATGGTGACGGAAGCGCTGGAAAGCTATAAAGGCGGAATTAATATCCGTTTTGTCTCAAGCGTGGATCCCGCGGCTTTTTTTGAGGCCGTTAAAAACGTTGACCCTGAAACGACTTTGGTAATAATAGAATCCAAAACTTTCACTACCCAGGAAACCATGCAAAACGCCTCTTTGCTCAAAGATTTTATGCTTTCACAGCTCAAAAACAAAGAAAGCGTCCGCGCGCGTGCTCTGAACGATGAAAAAGAAAAAAAGAGGAAAGAGTTCAGGAACGAATACGGCGCAGCCGAAACCGCCGAAAAAGAGTATAAAGCCTGGGAGCAGTCTTTCTTAAGCGATGAAAATGAAATAAACAGGGTTTTGAACAATTATATAGTTTCAAAACATTTTGCGGCCGTTTCCACCAATAAAGAGAAAGTATCGCAATTCGGAATAGACACCGACAATATGTTCGAATTCTGGGATTTCGTCGGAGGAAGATATTCTTTATGGTCGGCGATCGGACTTCCCATCGCCTGCGCTGTAGGCTATGACAATTTTTACCGTATGCTTGAAGGCGCCAATATTATGGATGATCATTTCGCCCGCGCGGAATATGAAGAAAACATTCCCGTGATAATGGGAATGCTTTGGGTTTGGTATATAAATTTTTCCGGATATAACAATCACGCCGTGATCGCCTATAGCGAGAAAATGAAACTGTTCACGAAATATTTGCAGCAGCTGATAATGGAAAGCCTTGGAAAACGCGCCGATGAATTTGGCAATATAATCGAGGATTACGACACCGGCGCGGTCGTTTTCGGCGAGGTCGGCCCCGATTCGCAGCATTCGTTTTTCCAGCAGCTTCATATGGGTACGGGCGTAGTGCCGATAGATTTTATTACCTTTTTGACGGATCCTTCTTCGGATGAAGCCGCCAAATACGGCGATAAAGAGCTTGCGGAAAGAGCAAAAGAAAGCTACCGAATGCTTATAGCCAATTATCTCGCGCAAATGCAGGCGCTGGCTTTCGGGAGAGACGATGCCGAAGTGCGCGCCAAGATTGAAAAATCTAAAGCGGAGACTGCCGAAGCATGGAGGCGCGCAGGAAAAAGCGAAGCGGAGATTGCGGCTGAGATGGAGCGTCTCGACAGGCTTGTGGCGCAGAAACAGTTTGACGGCAACAGACCTTCAAACGCCATACTTCTTAAAGAACTCAATCCTAAAAATCTCGGCATGCTTATAGCCTTATACGAACATATAACTCTGGTGCAGTCCGTTATTTGGAGAATAAACGCTTACGACCAGTGGGGCGTGGAGCTGGGCAAGGAAAAAGCCGGAAATCTTCTGCCTGCAATACGGGGGCAGGAACAATCCGGAGACGATATGGATTCTTCAACGCAGTCTCTGCTGAAAATCGTAAGAGAAGCGCAGCGCGAAAATGAAAAGGGCGGACAGGCGATAATGGAACGCAATTATCCGAAAGTGTTTGCTTCTCTTATTGAGGGAAATTCCGCGCTGGGCACCGTTTTGAGAATGTTTAAAATCGAGCTTCCCGTAGCCAGAAGCAATGCTGCCGATTTTATAAAAGGACATATTGAAACCGACAAATCGGCAGCCGGAGATTTCTCTTATGCGGTGTCTAAGGCATATGAACTTCGCACCGCGCTTATGCGCAGCTGGGTATACAGAACTTTTACCGCCCTGCTTTTTGCGACGGCCGCTTTTATGATCATGCCTTCGGTCGCCACGGGCATAACGGCGGCGATAGTGGGTTCTTTCCTCGGTTTTATTTTCAGTTTTATAAACGCTGAACTTCTTGCCGGGTTCAAATCCGCTAAAAAATATTTGTCCATAGATTATAAATTTGTCAGAAATTTAAAGAGCGAACTCGGAAAATACAGCCCGAAAATGAGCGAAAAAGAAATGGCTGAGGCTGACCATCTTGAAGCCGTGATAATAAACGCCATGCCTGAAAATCCGCAGGAGATGGGCTTTAAAAACACGGGTCTTAAAACCGCCGAAGGCAAAACTATATGGGCGGGCAAAAAAAGCGGAAGGCTTGTGATTTTTGCCGACAGTTCCGACTTCGCCGGCATAGCATTATCCGTGACGGACGTAATTCCGGCCGTTCTCAGCAAAAAAGGAGACGGCTTCGAGATATCCGCAATAGCCGTTGACGAGGCCGCGGGGCTGTCTAAAAACATGAATTATCTGGGAGATTTGCTTGTGATAAGAAAAAGCTATTATGACGAGCTTCTTTCCCTCGCCGGCTATGACGTCAAAATCGCCGGAGAAAGAATAAGAAATGAAAGGGAAGCCGGCAAAAACGCCGCGGCGAGAAATTTCGTAATGGATTTGAGCGGAATGGATTTGACGGACGCGAAAATCAAAGATATCGCGCGCGCTCTCAGCGGATACAATAAGGCCGGCAATGCACAGATAGCCATTCCTTATTCTTTCCTGGAAAAACTTGCGGCGGGCAGGTTTGAAATGGAGAATGCCGGAAAAGTAACGGACAATAATGAAAAAACGAGACGGAAAGAAGAAATTAAGAAGAAGATACTTGCGGAATGGTCTGGAGCCGGACTGAGGGTTTTTGCCGTAATGGATGAAAACACCGAGAATGCATACAATATGAAAGCCAAATTTATAGAATACGGTTTTGCCGGTTATATTGAAAGAGCGGAAGGAAAAGTGAAAACTTTCAGGGATTATACTTCCGACGCCGATTATCCCGCTGCTGAAATCTCGGGGTTTGCAAGCCGTAACGAGCTTATGCGCCAGATCGAAAATTCAAGAAGCGACGCGGTAAAAATAGTCAATCTCTGGAATTTTTCCGAACTTCTTACCGGCGACGAAAACGATATAGCCGCAAAAATACTTGAAATCAGCAATATGTTCGGAAGAAATATCACTAAACTGTTCAAAAAGACGGTAAACGAACAATATGTGACGCAAGCCGTTCTTGATTTGGATATAAGCGCCATTGTGGATATAGATAAAGCAGAAATGGAAGTTTTGCATGAAAATATCGCTATGGCGGAGACCGCTTTAAGTGCGGTAAATAATGCCGAAATCAACAATATGGGACAGCAGGCCGTTGACCGTGCGAAGTCCGAAGCCGAGGCCGCCGTCCGGGAAGCGCTTGCCGCACTCATGAAAATACCCGTGGGCAAAAGCATTGAACTGAATATGCTTAATATGGAAATTTCGGAAAATACGGCTGAAGCCGATATGGAAAAAGTCCGGTACGCTTTCTTGAAAACAGTGGCGCAAAAAGCCAAGGCAAAAGCCGATCTTTATGCGGCGTCGCCTCTCGGACTGGAAGATAAGGAACTTGAAAGGCTTTTTATAAAGAGCGCCTTGTCTCAGTATGCCGTTGACAGAAACATAATCATAGAGCTTGAGAGAGATCTTCAGGTTCCGCTTCCCAATATAGACCCGCTGACGGGCAAAGCGGAAGAGTTGTCCGCAAGTGATGCCGAGGATGTAGCTTTAATGGAAAACAATACTATGGTTTCGGCTTTGAGCGGTCAATCTCCGGTTATGAGCGCGAGAGAAGCTTATGACGCGGTTGCCGTGCGCGCAAAAGAGCTCGCCTTGAGAGACGGAGTCGCGGCCGCTACCATATATGAGATGATACTGCTTTATGCCGAAAGAAAAACCGATACCGCAATTAAAGAAAAATCGCTTGCCATTGACACGAAATCGCTGACGGCCATGCTTGCCGCGGCATAAACTGGATATTAACGCGCGGCAGACTTCGGGATATAAACCGTTAGTCTGCCGCAGGCGCTAAACCCGGCCGTAAAATGGGACTGAAAATAACTTAAAAAGACGTGTCCGAATAATTTGACTTTTTTAAGTCAGTTTGTTAAAATTCTTTGCGTATTAAGAGCTTATAAATATGTGTGGTATTGCGGCGCGCTGCTAGCTCAATTGGTAGAGCAAACGACTCTTAATCGTTAGGTTATAGGTTCAATTCCTATGCAGCGCATATTACAATACTGACCTGAACTTTGAACGCAAAAATAATGCGTTCTCTATTTTTATTATATATAAATGGTTTTTGAGTCCGGGTTTCCGGTTGCGGGCATGGCGGAATTGGCAGACGCGTATGGCTTAGGACCATATACCGCAAGGTGTGGGGGTTCAAGTCCCTCTGCCCGCATTATATCGTTAAAACAATTATACATAAGATAAGGGGAAACAAATGGCGGAAGAAAACAAAAAAATTGATTTTAAATCCACTGTTGTGGACAAACGGCTATGCTCTATAACTATGGATATAGAAGTTTCTCCTGAAGCGGCGGGAAAAGAGGTTGACAATGCTTTCAACCTGATAAGGCGCCAGGTCAGACTTGACGGGTTCAGACAGGGAAAAGCGCCTTTGGAAATTATAAAGGAGAAGTTTTCCGATGAAGCCAAAAGTAGGGCCGTTGAAAATATAGTAAGGGGCACGGTTCCGGCCGCTCTTGAAAAAGAAAATTTCAATCCAATAGATTTCCCCGTAGTGGAAGAATTCGATTATGAGATCGGCCAGCCTGTAAAATACAGATTTACGGCGGAATGCCATCCCGAAATAGAAGTGAAAAATTATAAAGGCATACCCGTAAAAAAAGAGATATTTAAAGTTACAGACGCCAGCCTTGCCCAGAGTCTTGATGCTTTGAGGGAAAGAAACGCGAAGATTGTCCCTTCGAAAGACGGCATAGTAAACGGCGAAAGTTTCGTAACGGTTGATTATGAAGCGTTTTACAAAGATACCGCATTGCCGGATATAACGGCAAAAAACCATATGCTTGATCTGGGTTCGGAAAATACGGTGAAAGGGTTTAAAGAAGCTCTTAAAGGAGCGAAAGCCGGGGACGAAAGGAGTGCCCAAGTCGAATATCCGCCGGATTATCCGAATAAAACTCTGGCCGGCAAGACAATAACTTTCAAAACGAAAGTTCTGGAGATAAAAGAGAAAGAACTCCCCGAACTTAATGACGATTTCGCCAAAGACATGGGAACGGAAAATCTTGACGAGCTTAAAACCAAAGTCAGAGAGGCCGTTGAAGCGGAAGAAAAGCGCCGCCAGGATATGGACGCCGAAAGGGATGTGGTTGAATATCTTATCGCAAAAAACGTTTTTGAAGTTCCGAAATCCCTGGTCGCGCATCAGAAAGAAAACCTGATAAGCAAAATGAAAGATTACATGCAACAACAGGGAGCGTCGAAAGAATATGCGGATAAACAGGCGCAGTCGGGCGATTCCAAATTTAATGAAGAAGCGGAAAAAAACGTGAGGCTTTCTTATATTCTCAACGCCATTTACATAAATGAGAAGCTTGAGGTCGGCGAGCGGGATCTTGAAGAGGAAAAAAATAAAATGAAAGCCGCCAATCCCGGAAGAGACGCCGCCGTTGACAAATATTTTGCCGAGCATAAAGCCAATATTTCGCTTTCCATAAAAGAAGCGAAACTGTTTAAATTTTTGCTTGACAATGCGGAAATTAAAGAAGAAATCAAAGATATGCCTTTGAAAAAAGATAAATAAATGCCGATAAAAAAGCCGGCGGTTTTTTTGCCGGTCGCGGTGATATCGGAAAGAACGGAAATCGCAGCCGCCGCTTAACGGCTTTTAAACCGGAGTTTGTATGATAATGCCGACAGTAATAGAAAGATGGAACCAGGGTTCCGCGGTAACTTATGATTTATATTCAAGGCTGCTTAGAGACAGAATAATTTTTGTGGGCGGCAGCGGCGGGGCGATAGCCACGGATTCCGCCAATATTCTTATCGCGCAGCTTTTATATCTTGATTCCGAAGATCCAGGGAAAGATATCAGTTTGTATATAAATTCGCCCGGAGGAATGGTTACGGCCGGACTTGCCGTTTATGATACCATGCAATTTATAAAAAGCCCGGTCACGACCATATGCATGGGAATGGCCATGTCTTTCGGGGCGGTGCTTCTTGCGGCCGGCCAGAAAGGAAAAAGATACGCGCTGACTCATTCGCGAATAATGATTCACCAGCCTCTTATTTACGGCGGAGGGCTTTCCGGCACGGTTTCGGATATTGACATAGAAACAAAGGAATTGGTTTCAACTAAACGCAAATTATCCGAGATAATAGCCAAACATACGGGAAAAACCGCCGAACAGGTTTTACAAGATACCGACAGAAATTATTATATGTCGGCGCAGGAAGCGAAAGAATACGGAATTATAGACGAGGTTATAGTAAGCCTGAAATAGAGGACCGGATTTTCGGATTTAAGGCGGAGTATGTCTGAAGTTTATGCGTTTTTGCGTTTTAGCTTTGCGGCAGGCCGCGCGAGCCGCATTGTTTTTTGCCGTCCGTCCGGCAGGATTAAAAAAAACAGTCTGAAGATAAGCGTTTGTTTGCCGCAGGCGCAGGACTGCAAGTCCGGCAGGATTTAAAAAAGAGTCCGAAA
Source organism: uncultured Endomicrobiia bacterium (assembly GCA_938040055.1). Taxonomy (GTDB): domain Bacteria; phylum Elusimicrobiota; class Endomicrobiia; order Endomicrobiales; family Endomicrobiaceae; genus Endomicrobium_B. The sequence continues at coordinate 64,785 of CALHWY010000025.1, read as the reverse complement.
AATAAGGTAAGAGATATGGAAAATCCCAATAATGAACAGAAATGCATGTTTTGCAAAAAAGGAGCGCCTCACAGGCTTGTGGGGGGCAACGGCATTTATATTTGCGAAGACTGCGCGAAAAGTTCAAAAGAGATATTTGATAATTTAAATAAAAGAGAATCGAAAGAAGTCATAAAAAAACTTCCCAGACCTAAAGAAATAAAGAAATGCCTTGACGACTATGTCATCGGACAAAACGAAGCCAAGAAAGCATTGTCGGTGGCGGTTTACAATCATTACAGAAGGATAGAGGCCTCGGCGGTTTCCGGCAAAGACGACGTCGAACTTCAGAAATCGAATATTCTGCTTGTGGGGCCGACCGGCACGGGAAAGACGCTGCTGGCGCAGACTTTGGCGAAAGTTCTGGATGTTCCTTTCGCTATAGCGGACGCGACGACTTTAACTGAGGCCGGCTATGTGGGTGAAGACGTTGAGAACATTCTTTTGCGCCTTATCCAAAACGCCGATTTCGACATAAAAAAAGCGGAGAAAGGAATAATATATATTGATGAAATAGACAAAATAACCAGAAAGTCGGACACTCCTTCAATTACAAGGGATGTTTCGGGCGAAGGCGTCCAGCAGGCTCTTTTAAAAATTCTTGAAAGCACAGTCGCAAGCGTTCCTCCGCAGGGCGGCAGAAAACATCCGCAACAGGAATATTTGAAAATAGACACGACCAATATTTTGTTTTTATGCGGGGGCGCTTTTGACGGGCTTGAAAAGATAATAGAACACAGGATAGCGAAGAAGACATTGGGTTTTATTACGGACGGATCGGATAACAGAGATGAAATAAAAGACAAAGACTTCGTGCTTTCAAAAGTTCAGACGGAAGATCTTATAAAGTTCGGGCTGATACCGGAATTCGTCGGAAGGCTTCCCGTAGTCTCTACTCTCAATCATTTGACTGTCGGCGATCTCGTCCACATTCTTACACAGCCTAAAAACGCTTTGGTAAAACAATATAAAAAGATGTTTGAAATTGAAGGCGTAGAGCTTTCTTTTGACGCGCAGGCTTTGGAGTTTATAGCAAAAGAAGCTTTAAGAAGAGGTTCCGGAGCGAGAGGGCTGCGTTCAATAATCGAAAGCATTTTAATGGATACGATGTTTGAAATTCCGGACAATGACGACGTGCAAAAGTGCGTAATAAACCTTGAGGCCGCCGAAAAAAAAGAAAAGCCGAAACTGGTCTGCCGCAAAGGCGCAAAGGAGACGGCATGAGTGAATTGGACAGATTTACAAGCGATAAAAACGAAAACCAGAAAATCCCCGACACGCTGCCGATGCTTCCCGTCAGGGACATTATTCTTTATCCGGCCATGGTTCTCCCTTTGGCGGTCGGAAGGGAAAAGTCCGTGAGGGCTTTGGAAGAAGCCATGGCGACAAACAGGCTTATTTTTGTCGTTACGCAAAAAAACATACAGATTGAAGATCCCACTCCCGACGATATTTTTAATATAGGAACCGTTTGCGAAGTATTGCAGATACTGAAAATGCCCGACGGCACGCTTAAAGCGCTTGTGGAAGGCTTAAACAGGGCGCAATGGACGGATTTCAGGCTGAGCGATAAAGGATATGTCGAAGTGGGGCTCAATGTTTTTGATGAAAAAATCGAAAAAACCGCGGAGGCGGAAGCCATTATGCGCCGCGCGATCTCCCTTTTCGAGCAATACGTCAAGCTTAACCCCAGAATGCCTATGGAGGTTTCGGTATCGGTTAACAATATAGCCGATCCGGCAAGGCTCGCGGACACGATCGCTTCTCATCTCGTAATAAAAAACAATGACAAACAATCCATTCTTGAACTGGTCAATCCGGTTGAGAGACTGGAAAAGATCATACGCATACTCAATGCCGAGATAGAAATTTTAAATATCGAAAGAAGAATACAAAACAGGGTAAGAAACCAGATAGAAAAAACCCAGAAAGAATATTATCTGACGGAGCAGATGAAAGCTATCCAGAAAGAGCTCAAACAAAAAGACGACGCTCAGAAAGATTTGGACGAGCTCAGAGAAAAACTTAAAAATACAAAAATGCCCAAGCCCGCAAGAGAGGCGGCGGAAAAAGAATTCGCCAGACTTGAAAAAATGATGCCTATGTCTCCCGAAGCCACGGTTATCAGAACATATCTGGACTGGATTATAGATTTGCCGTGGGAAAAATCGACCCGGGATAATCTTGAGCTCAAACGCGCCAAAGAAATTCTCGACCAGGATCATTACGGACTTGAAAAAGTCAAAGACAGAGTGCTTGAATATCTTGCGGTGCTTTCCCGCGTGCAGAAAATAAAAGGGCCGATTCTGTGCTTTATAGGGCCTCCGGGAGTCGGAAAAACTTCTATCGCAAAGTCCGTGGCCAGAAGCCTGGGAAGGAATTTTGTGAGGATTTCCATGGGCGGAGTCAGGGATGAGGCGGAAATAAGAGGACACCGGCGCACGTATATAGGCTCTTTGCCGGGCAAAATAATACAATCTATGAAAAAGGCCGGCTCAAATAATCCGGTGTTTATTCTTGACGAAATAGATAAAATGGGAGCCGACTGGAGAGGCGATCCTTCCGCGGCTCTTCTTGAAGTTCTCGATCCGGAGCAAAATTACGCTTTCGGCGACCATTATCTTGATGTGGACTTCGACTTGTCAAAGGTAATGTTTATTACCACGGCCAATACTTTGCATAATATACCGAACACTCTTTTGGACAGGCTCGAACTGATACGGTTTTCCGGATATACCGACGATGAAAAAAAACATATAGCGAAAGATTTTATTATTCCCAAGCAGTTGTCCGAGCACGGTTTGAGCAAAGAAGAACTCATATTGCGCGATGACGCTCTTGAAGCCGTGATTAAGAACTATACCCATGAAGCCGGCGTAAGAAATTTGGGCAGGGAGATCGCCAATCTTTGCAGAAAGGCGGCCAAAGATCTCGCTTTTGATCCCGATATAAAGTCTATCGCGGTAACCCCGGAAAATCTGAATAAATATCTGGGCATTCCGGTTTATGAAAGAGAGCGTATCGCCGAAAACGATATAGGCGTGGTGACGGGTCTTGCCTGGACAGAAGCCGGGGGAGAGACTCTTACCATAGAGGTTAACAGGATGAAAGGAAAGGGGGCTCTTGTCCTTACGGGAAAGCTCGGAGATGTTATGAAAGAGTCCGCCCAGGCCGCGCTTACATATGTACGTTCCTGCGCCGAAAAGCTCGGCATAGATGAAAATATTTTTAAAGAAACCGATTTTCACGTGCATGTTCCGGAAGGAGCGGTTCCCAAAGACGGCCCCAGCGCCGGTATAGCGCTGGCAACCGCTCTCGCTTCCGTGTGCCTGAACAAACCCGTCAGAAAAAAGATGGCTATGACGGGGGAAGTCACTTTAAGAGGACGGGTGCTCGGAATAGGCGGGCTTAAAGAAAAAGTTCTGGCCGCTTTCAGAGAGGGCATTACAACGGTTTTATTCCCGGAAAACAATAAAAAAGATTTGATCGACATACCTGAAGAAGTCCGCAGGAAAGTGGAAATGCGTTCCGTTTCGCATATGGACGAAGTCATTTCTCTGGCTGTCGGAATGTCGGATCATAAGCAAAAAGATTCTTCTTGCGTAAAATCCGCTAAAAAACAAAAACGGATAAAAAAAGCAGCAAAAGCGGCAAAATGAAAGACGCATTTTTTAAGCGTCCGGCGGAATTGTCCGGTTTTTTTATAAGGAAAGCCGCAGGCCGCGCAGAAAAGCTTATAATAAATTAACAGCGTTTGTTTTTGGGTCGACGCGTTTGGGGAACGGCATTGCTTAACCGTTTCTCTGTTATCGGCACTCAAAATGCGGGCGCATATAAAAGGTGGAAAAAATGTATAAAATTTTAATGACTTACGACAGTATGGAAGGGCTTGACTCTTTGATTTCAAACAAGGAGTTTAAAGTGGAAGTTCACGCAAAGCCTTCTGCGGAAGAATTTAAAAAACTTATAAAAGATTATGACGGACTTTTGATACGCTCCGAAGTGAAAGTTACGGCGGATATAATCGAAGCCGCGGACAAATTGAAATTCATAGGCCGCGCCGGCACGGGCGTTGATAATGTTGATAAAGCCGCGGCGACTAAAAAGGGGATAGTGGTGGCAAACGTTCCCGGGGGAAATACGGTTTCGGTAGCGGAACATACGATAGGTCTTATACTTTCTATGGCGCGGGGGCTTCCCGGAGCATGCGCTTCAATGAAGGATAAAAAGTGGGAAAAAAAGAAGTTTATGGGCAATGAAATATTCGGCAAAACTCTCGGGCTTATAGGTCTTGGCAGAATAGGTACGGAAGTAGCGAAAAGGCTTATATCTTTCGGGATGAAAGTCGTCGCTTATGATCCTTTTGCAAGCGGGGATATCGCAAAAAGCTACGGAATAGATTTGACTTCCCTCGACGAAGTTTTTAAACAATCGGATTATATTTCCATTCATTCTCCTCTTACCGACGATACGAGAGCGATGATAAATTCAGCCAATATAGCGAAAATGAAAGAAGGCGTCAGAATAATCAACTGCGCCAGAGGGGCCATCATTAACGATAAGGATCTTGCGGAAGCGGTTAAATCCGGCAAAGTCGCCGGCGCCGCTCTTGACGTTTTCGTCAAGGAGCCGCCTGAAGACTGGAGCCTTATCGAGACGCCCAATATCATTGCCACGCCTCATCTGGCGGCTTCTACGGAAGAAGCGCAGGTGAAAATAGCCATGGAAATGAGCGAAGTGATAATAGATTTTTTCACTAAAGGGCTTATAAGAAACGCGGTCAATATTCCTACGGTAGACTGGGAAACATATAAGAAAATGATGCCTTATATAGATCTGGCGTCAAAAATGGGCTCTTTTCAGGGGCAGATTGCGGACAGCGGCATAAAAGAAATAGAAATAACTTATCAGGGAAATATTTCCGCTTTCAATATTAACTCTATGACGGTCGCGTATTTGCAGGGTTTGCTTAATCCCATACTTGACATTAAAGTGAATTTTGTAAACGCTCCTTCAATAGCCAAAGAAAGAGGAATCAAAATAAAAGAGTCGATAGTGGCATCCTGTGAAGATTATGCGGGACTGATAGCGGCTAAAATAAAAACGGATAAAGGCGAAATGTCTATGTCGGGAACAATGTTCAGCGACAGAAATCCCAGAATTGTCAATATCAACGGGCTTAATGTCGATATTGCCCCGGTTGACGGCAAAATTTTTATAGTAAATGACGATAAACCCGGAGTTGTGGGAAAAGTAGGCGAAACGCTGGGAAGCGGCAATGTCAATATAGCCGGAATGAATGTCGGAAGAAAGAACGCGGGAGGAGAGGCTCTGACCATAATTGAAGTCGACAGCGAAGTTTCCGGCGAGGTTATCGATAAACTTTCGAAGATAGCCGGAGTAAAAAGGGCGAAGTACATAGCTTTGTAAAAATATTGCGGCATATGAAACCGCCGGCGGGAAAGTTTTTTGCCGTTTTATAAATTTTTTAAAGGAGAAAGCACGCAAATGGAAAGAGTGTACAATTTTTCGGCAGGTCCGGCAGTATTGCCCGAAGACGTGCTCAGGGAAGCCGCGGAAGAAATGCTAAACTACAAAGGCTCGGGAATGTCCGTGATGGAAATGAGCCACCGTTCAAAAACGTATCAGGCGATAATTGAAGAAGCTGAAAAAGATTTGAGAGATTTATTGGGCATACCCGCCGGCTATAAAGTTCTTTTCGCCCAGGGCGGGGCTTCGCTGCAGTTCGCGAGCGTTCCTATGAATTTGATGAGAAACGGGGTCGCCGATTATATTATTACCGGACAATGGGCGAAAAAGGCTTTTCAGGAAGCCCAGAAATACGGCAAAGCAAACAAAATAGCCTCTTCCGAAGATAAAATTTTTTCGTATATTCCGGACTGTTCCGATTTGCCGGTAAGCGATAATGCCGATTATGTTTATATATGCGAAAACAATACCATATACGGAACAAAATATAAAACTCTTCCCGACACAAAAGGAAAACCTCTTGTGGCTGATGTTTCGTCATGTTTTTTATCCGAACCGGCCGACGTGACGAAATACGGGGTAATATACGGCGGAGTCCAGAAAAACATAGGTCCTTCGGGAGTGCAGATTCTTATAATAAGGCAGGATTTGATAGGCGAAGGGCCGGCTTTGTCCTGCACGCCTACAATGATGAACTGGAAAGTCCAGACCGATAATGCTTCTTTATATAATACTCCCGCGACTTACGGAATTTATATCTGCGGCAAGGTCTTTAAATGGCTAAAAAAGCTCGGTGGTCTTTCCGCGATGAAAGAGCTCAATGAAAAAAAAGCGAAACTGCTCTACGATTATCTTGATTCAAGCAGACTTTTCAGGGGAACGGTTGAGAAAAAAGACCGTTCCGTTATGAATATTCCTTTTGTTATCGGCAATGAAGAAATGGAAGCGAAGTTTGTCAAAGAAGCCGCCGCGGAAGGGCTTGTAAACCTGAAAGGGCACAGAACGGTGGGCGGAATGAGAGCTTCCGTTTATAATGCCATGCCTATGGCCGGCGTTGAAAAGCTTGTGGCTTTTATGAAAGAATTTGAGGAAAAAAATTCGCTTTAACCTAAAAAAATCAGTAACCGGCAAAAGGCAGTATGTTTTGGGGCATGCTGCCTTTTTTGCGTAAATTGAAAAAAAAACGGGAAATTGTTAAAATTTTCACATGTCAATTTCAAATCTGGAAGAAATTAAATGCCCTTGCGGCGAAGTTTTTGAAGCGGAACTGCTTTCGGCCATAAGCGTTTCCGATAATCCGGAGCTGAAGGAAGCTTTAATTTCAGGAGAAATCAATCTTGTGTGCTGTCCCGGCTGCGGGGAAATGTTTCACGCGGAGCGATTTATTCTTTATCATGACAGCGGGAATGAGCTTATCGCTTTTGTGTACCCTTTAAGTTTTCAGAATCAGGCCGCCCAGTGTAAAAAAAGAATGCTCAGCGAATTTAATGCGGCTCTTGAAAATTTTAAAGACAAAAATAAGATAACTTATGAACCTCTGCTTTTTTTCGGCATAGAGGAACTGGTGCTGATGCTTAAGGCCGAACAGGAGCTTGAAGACGAAGAGGCCGTTATGTCTTACATGGCTGCGCGCGCGGGGTTCGATTTTGTAAAAGTGCCGTCCAGTTTTGCAAGAAAATTGAATATTCCTAAAATTTTTCCGGTTTTAAAAGGCGAAAAAAAGATAGGGGAAGGTTCGGCCGCCGTAATGAAAAAACTTCTTAAACATAATCCCAATCTCGTTCATTATGCAAAACTTTCCGAAAAGCTGTCAAAAAACGGCAATCTTGCCGCAGAAATAAATAAGAAGGTAAAAAAGTGATCGCATTTTTAAAAAGTTATCCTCCGTCTCTTCTTGCCGGGGCTTTTCTGGTAATAATAAACTTCCCTATGGGATGGATAGGGCTTGCCTGGTTTGTGCATGCCGCCAAAAAAACCGGCAATACATTTTTCTACTGTCTGGGAGTTTGCTTTTACGCCTTATCATGGGTTTTGCTGTTTTCCGGCATTTTTCTTTGCGGAAAGGATTATGCCAAAGCGGTTTACGCGAAGTGCCATATTCCGGTTTTCATCATTACCGCCATAGCTGTAGTTTCTCTGCTTATATTCAACCTTTATTTTTCGAAAAAGACTTCAAAAATCAATGAAAAAGCCGTATGATTGACAAAAAAATCCAAAAAATATAAAATTAGTCTTAAATTTCAAGCGGATTTAAAGGATTAAAATGGAAATTTTGATATATATAGTCGTATTGCTTTTTTCCGTAATAATACATGAAATCGCCCATGGATATATGGCTTGCATAAGGGGCGATGATACCGCAAAGCTTTTGGGAAGGCTGACATTGAATCCTGTTCCGCATTTGGAGTTTTTCGGCAGCATACTGCTTCCGGCTTCCCTTATAATTCTTCATGCTCCTGTAATTTTCGGCTGGGCAAAACCGGTCCCGGTCAATTACGCCAAACTTAAAAATCCTAAAACGGACATTCCTCTGATATCTTTTGCCGGGCCGATGTCCAATATTATGCTTGCCGTTATTTCAGGAACGGCAATAAGAATCATTCACGCGCTGCCCTCTTTTGAACAAGGTTTCGGCGGGGCGATAAGTTCGGTGCTTTTTGTGATGCTCGTGATAAACGTGGTTTTGCTCATTATAAATCTGGTTCCGATACCTCCTCTTGACGGCTCAAAAGTAATAACTTTTTTTATGCCTTATGATATGGCGAGAAAGTATTTAAGTCTTAATCCTTTTTTATGCATGATGGTTTTGGTGGTTCTTTTAGGTACCGGCATTCTTTGGAAAATAATCGGGCCTTTGATTAAATTTTCGATTGTTTTGTTAAGCGGCATCGCGTTTTAACAGAGGAAAAATGAAAAAGAAAGTTTTATCCGGCATGCGTCCGACTGGAAGACTGCATCTGGGGCATTATTTCGGCGCTTTGAAGAACTGGATCCGTCTTCAGGATGAATACGAATGCTACTATATGTCGGCGGACTGGCATGCATTGACCACCGACTATGCCGACACTTCAAAAATAAATGAAAATACTTTCGAAATGGTCGCCGACTGGATAACCGCGGGCGTAAATCCGGAAAAAAGCGTTATTTTCAAGCAGTCTGAAGTTTCGCAGCACGGCGAACTGTTTTTGATTTTGTCTATGATAACGCCTCTCGGCTGGCTTTACAGATGTCCCACTTACAAAGAACAGCTGAGCGAAATAAAAAATAAAGATCTCAACAATTTCGGTTTTCTCGGTTATCCCGTTCTCCAGGCGGCGGATATTCTGCTTTACAAAGCCGATCTTGTTCCCGTCGGAGAAGACCAGCTCGCGCATCTCGAACTTACCAGGGAAATCGCCAGAAGGTTCAATAATTTTTACGGCTCTTTTTTGACCGAGCCTCAGGCTATGCTTGCGAAATCGGCCAGAGTGCCGGGAACGGACGCGAGAAAAATGTCGAAATCTTACGGCAACTCCGTTTTGCTGGGAGAAAACGATGACGGCATTAAAAAGAAAGTGCAGGAAATGTATACGGATCCTTTAAAGATAAGAAAAGACGATCCGGGACATCCTCAGGGATGCGTGGTCTTCGCTTTTCATAAAATTTTCAACGAAAATTATAAAGAAAGAGAAGCCGAGTGCAAAGCGGGAAGCGTCGGCTGCGTATTTTGCAAAAGGCAGCTGATTGACGCTCTTTCGGCTTTTATGAAACCGCTGTCCGAAAAAAGGGCGGAACTGATGGGAGACAAGGCGTATCTTGAAAAAATCATTAAAGAGGGCAGCCGTAAAGCAAGAGAAACAGCCGCCGAGACTATGTCGCATATAAGAAAAGCCCTTAAATTTTAACCGGGACTATTATGGCATATGATATTCATACGGATTCTTTTGAAGGTCCTTTGGATCTTCTTCTGCATCTTATAAAAAAGAACGATCTTGAAATAAGCGGGATCAAAATTGCGGAGATAACTTCGGAATATCTTGCTTATATAGATCTGATGAAAGAGCTTAATATAGAAATCGCCGGCGAGTTTCTTGTGATGGCTTCAACGCTTATGCAGATAAAGGCAAAAACGCTTCTCCCTTCGGAAAGCGGAAAAGACGATGAAGGAGAGGATCCTTTTGACAATCTCAAAAACAGACTTCTCGAATACCAGAAATATAAAGAGGTGGGAAAACTTCTTTCTTATAAAATACTTGAAAACTCGCAGATTTATTACAGGCCTGCGCCTGCGGTAAACAAGCACGATTATATTCTTGACGCCTCGGTTTTTGATTTGATGAGCAGTTTCAGGGAAGCTTTGACCGCTTTGCCCGAGAGCGTTAAAGAAATAATGTATAAAGAAATTCCCATAGAGACGAAAATAAGGGAAATTCTCGATGTTCTTGAAGGAAAACAGTATGTTTCTTTCAGCGAAATTCTGAAATTCCAAAAGACCAGGATGGATTTGATAGTATGTTTTATGGCTGTGCTTGAGCTTGTAAAAAGCAGGCAGATAGCCGCAAAACAGTCCGAATTGTTTCAGGATATAAGAATTTACAGGGTGTATAATGAAACGGATTCCGCGCTGAAAGAAGAAGGCGAAATGTTTGATTTTGAACAAAAACAAAGCGGCATTGCGCAAAAGCAGGCTCCTAATCTGGAACTGAGCGGAGAAAGCGATTTCGAAATAACGGAAAACCGAGAGGAAAACGATGGAAATATCTGAAGTAAAACAAATTCTTGAAGCTTTGCTTTTCGTTTCGGACAGGCCTTTGGGGCTTAAAGAGCTTAAAGATATATTGAAAGAAGATTTCGCGGATACGGACGGTCTTGAAAATATTTTAAGCGAGCTCAAAGCGGAATATGACGGCATGGGCAAGCCTTATGAGCTGAAATTCGTGGCGGACGGCTGGACTTTTGCCACAAAGCCCGCTTTTTCTCCGTGGATAAAGAAGCTTCTTAAAGAAAAAAGCGTGTTAAGACTGTCTCCTCCGGCGCTTGAAACTCTCGCCATGATAGCATATAAGCAGCCTATAACCAGAGCCGAAATCGATGAAATAAGAGGGGTTGAATCTTCCGGCGTTATCGATACTCTTCTTGACCGCAAGCTTATAAAAATCGTAGGAAGAAAAGAAGCGCTGGGAAGGCCTTTGCTTTACGGCACGACGCAGGAATTTTTAAAACATTTCGGACTGGCGCATTTAAGCGAGCTCCCTTTGATTGAAGATATGCCGAAAGAAGCGCAGCAGACCGGCAATGTTCCCGAGCCCGAACTTCCTTTTGATGGCAAAACTTCCGGCGGGCCGGAACCGGCTTTTGCGGACAATGCGGATAATAATGTATCTTTGCCGCAATCTTATGAAAAATCCGAGGATAAAGCTCTTTCCGGAGAGGAAAAGCGGGCGGACAACGGCGGCGGACTTGCTGACAAACGGGCGGAATGTGAAAGCGGCGCGGATTATAATGAAACGGATTCCTCTGCATCCGGCGCGCGAGAGCCTATGCCTGAAGATAATGATAAAGAGCAAAATACGGGCGCGGTTGAAAATTATGAAAGCGGGCGGGATAAGCCCGATGAAGGCGGCGTTTAAAGCCGAAGCATTAAAAATGATTGAAAATTGAAATAGTTATTGTAGTATTTGATTTAATAATATATAATATCCCAAGATATCTCAAGATTTATCATTTTTATTTAAAGGTGAAAAAATAAATGAGTGAAAATAAAGCGCAGCAAGGCTTGGATTTAGGTTTATTTATTAATGACCAATATGTGACAGTGAAAAAAATCGGCCAGGGCGGAATGGGCGTTGTTTGGCAGGCTTATGATTTCAGCCTCAGAAACTTTATCGCCGTTAAAGAGCTTCTAAACGAATATTCGGAAAATAAATTCGTTGAAATGTTTTATAAAGAAGCGCTGATAGCGAAAAATATTATTCATGACAATATAGTCCGCGTCCAGCATTTTTGGAAAGGAAACAACGGCTCTTTTTACATTTCAATGGATTTTGTAAGGGGCGTTGACCTTGAAGATCTTATCAAAAGATGCAATGAATTGAAAATAAAGATTCCCTGGGAACTGTCGGTTCTGATATGCATCAGCATGCTTAAAGCCATAGATTATGCCAACAGGGTGGCAAGAGATTCCATAACCGGCAAACCTTACGGCATTGTTTACCGCGATATTTCTCCCGGAAACGTTCTGATTTCTTTTGACGGCAATGTCAAATTGAGCGATTTCGGCATTGCAAAAACCGCCGACGAGATCAATGAAGGGATGAAACAGAATGTGGTTACGGGCAAATATCCCTATATGTCCCCGGAACAGATAAAAGCCGTTGCTGACATAGACCACCGCGCCGATGTTTTTTCCATAGGCGTGGTTTTTTATGAAATGCTTACGGGGAAACAGCTGTATTCGGGAGATAATTCCGAAATAAAACATCAGGTTTTAAACCAGAAATTCGATACGGGGCTGCTTAGCGGCATACAGCTTCCTTATGAAATAGGGGAGATTCTTTCGAAAGCGCTTGAGAAAGACAGGGCGATGAGATATGAAAGGGCCATTGAAATGTACCGCGATCTCAGAAGGCTTTTGAAAGGCGTCGAAACCGAAGAGCTTGCCGTTGATTTGTCCTCGTTTCTGTCAAGGGTTATGGAAAAAGAACTTAAGGCTTCCGATGAAACGGTCAGCCTTGTAAAGACATTGGACAGGCAGGAGATAAAAAACAATCCCTCCATATCCAGAATATTATGCGCCGATTTCATAGTCGGCGAACAGGCTGAGCCGGCGGCAGTTCCCGTAAGCTCTTCCCGCATAAAAACCGATCCGGGCTATCCCGCGTCCAAACCCGCCAACGGCCAGGGACAGGGTGGCGGCTTGTCAGAGGCGGGCGGGCAGTTTCCGGATGCAGCAGCGCAGCAGCAGAATGCCGGCGGCGGGCAGCATCCTTTTAATTCTCAGCAGGCCGCATCCCAGCTTTCCCAGGCGGAAGCCAAAGGGAAAACCGTTTTTGAGGAAGTGGGGGACTGGCTTGTAACCAAGTTCAAAGAATTGAAAAGCAGAATAATAAAAGTGATTATAGCCGTAATTCTGGCAGTTCTTTTGTTTTTCGGGCTTGATATTTTTATACAGCTTACGCCTTTCGGAAAAGGCGTGTATTCATGGCTTTATCCGCCCGATGTCGTAATAACCACGATTCCCGCCGGAGCGACCGTCAGCATGAAAACCAAAGAAGGCGGAGTCATCCTTCAGAACGCGAACTCTTCGGCGCCCATCCCGTTAAGAAAAGTACAGCCCCAGACATATATAGTAACGGCTCTTAAAGAAGGTTTCAGACCCGTGCAGAAAGTCGTAAGAATTGAAGAAAGGACGAGCAAGTCGAACAAAGAAAAGAGCGAAAAAATAGAAATAATGTTTGATTTTCTGCTTGACGTGGCTTCCGAACCTTCCGGAGCGGATGTTTATGTCGACGGAAACAAATTCGGCGTAACTCCTTGCAAAATACAGCTTATGGCCGGGGAGCACACCGTCAGGCTTGCTTTGTCCGGTTTTGAAGATTTGGGCTCAAAGGCGAAAGAATCCAAAGAAGGGCAGTGCAATATCGATTTTTCGAAATTGAATAATGACGATATGTTTTCCGGCGTGGATAAACGTTTCTGGCAGACGGAACTTAAAAATATCGACGGCGAGAATGTTTTCAGCATCAAAGGACATATGTATAAAAAATTTACTTTTACTTCAGTTCCCCAAAAAATGATAGTCCATGTCGAAGGCGAGGGACAGCCCAGAGGGGACACTCCGATAACCGTGAACATGAAAGCCGGCAATTATAAAGTGAGAATGCTTGATCCCGAAGGAAGATACGGCGAATCGGCCAATAATATTTCGGTTTCCGCAAATGCCGATTCGGAACTTTACGTGCATATGAACAAACTTATTTCTTTCAGAGTCAAATCCAGGGACAATCCTTCCGAGTCTTTCATATCGAAACTTACCATACAAGGCAGAGATTTCAATACTACCAGAAACGTAGGAACGGGCAAACCCGTCGTTGTTCCTTTGCCGAGCGGAAAATATGATTTTATTTTTACGGCGGATGAATTCAACCAGTTCGTTATGAAAGACGTTGACGTGGCCAATATCAGCAGCGTGACCGGAAGCATGGTTTACGCCAATGTCGCTTTCAACGTGAACATAGTGACTGCGGACGGCGATAAAGAAATTCCTCTTGAAAACGCCTATATCTGGCTTGACAATAAGCTGGCCGGCAAAACAAACGCTAAAGGCTTCTGGAGCAAAAAAGTCTATCCCGGAAAGGTCAAAGGAAAAGTTATCGTAAAAAATTATGACGAACAGTCTTTTGAAAAGTACGCCCATCCCGGAAAAGGGGGAAGCGTCAAAGTCGTTATGGTTCCTTCGGTTCCGGCTGAAGGCGAGGATGCGCCCGGCGAAAATATTTACGGTACGGCCGCGTCGGCGCCGGGTCCCGTTTTGCCGCAGATTCCGGCATCTTCTCCCGAAAAAAAGCATAAAGAGAAGGAGAAAACTCCGTCTCCGCAGCCGGCGCCCGCGCCGTCCGCCCACAAACCTTCCAGAGACAAAGATAAAAAAGATAAAGATGTACAGGTTATCGTTTGTCCGCACTGCGGATATATTAATACGGTTCCGGCCGGAAGAAAACTGAGATTTTGCGTAAATTGCGCGAAACCTTTAAAGTAAAGAGGCTTATATGAAACATTTAAACAAAATTGCCGTTTTTATCTTTCTGGGATTGTTTCTTTGGTCGGCGCGTTCTTTTGCGGACATTTCAAAAAAAGTGAGTTTTCAGGGAAGGCTTACCGATAATGCCGGAGTTCCCATAACTGGGACAAAAAATTTTGTTTTTAAGATTTTTAACAAGAGTAATGCTCAGCTCTGGACTTCAAATTTTGATATTGAAGTAAAGAACGGAATGTATAGCGCTTCTTTAAATTTGGCAACTATGGACAGCGATTATTTTGCTAATGAGCTTTATTTAGATGTCGAACTTGACGGAGACAAAATAGTAAACAGAGCTGAATTGACCGCAAGCCCGTATGCCTTTTCTGTCAGCGATCTCGCGATAACCGAAAGCAAAATAGCAGATAAGGCGGTAACAAATCTAAAAATTAAAGACGGTGCCGTGACCGAAAGCAAAATAGCAGATAAGGCGGTAACAGGAAAAAAAATAGCTGATAAAGCGGTAACCGAAGGCAAAATAGCAGATAAGGCGGTAACTTTCAACAAACTGTCCGCTTCAAATGAAGGCAATGACCGGTTTTTGAAAATGAATAATAACACTTTATCTTGGGCGAATATTCCGAGCTCTTTGCCTGAGCAGTCAGGACACGTCGGCAGATATCTTAAAACAAACGGAAGCATTGCAATGTGGTCGAAATTAGAATTTACTGGAGGCTTAACTGAAAGCAATGGAGAAGTCTCGGTAAAATTTCCATTGCCGGCGCAATTTCCTTCTTTGAGCGGACACGGCAATAAGTTCTTAACTAATAATGGAACAAATTTATCATGGGAAGATCTTTCTTCTTCTTATGTGACTACTGATACCGTTCAGATAATTACCGGGAAAAAAACATTCAATGAAATAATCAGTTCAAATTTAACCATAGGCGGCTCCGTTTTAAGCTACGGTCATATCAGCGGAAGTATTAATACGGCCGGATTAATTATAGTTTCGTCTACGAATATAAAAGGCAATTTAAATGTTACCGGAGCAACTTATAATGAGAATGCCGATCTTGCCGAAATTTATCCTTCTTCCGAGCTTTTAAATCCCGGAGATGTTGTCGTAATTTCGCAGACGAGGGACGGATATATAGAAAAATCCAAAGCCGCAAATGATACGAAAGCCGCTGGAGTCATATCTACAAGCCCTGGAATTGTTTTAAATTCGGAAGCGACCGGTTATAAGCTCGCTTTAGTCGGTAAAGTTCCGGTAAATATTACAAATGAAGGGGGCTCTGTCAAACGCGGCGACCTGCTTGTAACATCGTCTTCGCCCGGATATGCCATGAAAGCTCCGGAAAATCCGAAACCGGGAACAATAATAGGAAAAGCTTTAGAAAATTTTACGGGGTCAAGAGGAAAAATCTTGGCATTGGTGAATTTGCAATGAAAATTTCGAAATTTTTATTATCGTTAACGCTGCTTTTTATTTCCGTTTATGGCTTTGCAAGTTACAGCGGTGACGGACAGTTAAACAACTCGGCTGCCATTGATGCGGATTCCAATTCTAAGAACTACCGGCACTCTCATATTGCAGGAGATTCCATTGTTTTTTCACATGCGGAAGGGCTGAATTATATAGCAGACGGCGTTCTTCGTTCATTTATGTTCAACCCGAATATTGTCTGGCTTGATTATTCGCCGAAGCCCGGTTATGTTTCTCCTACGGTCGCGGTCGACGTTTCTCTTAGAGTCGGTACTTCAAGCGATAAGTTGAAGATAAGGCAGGTGAAATACAGGATAAACACTTCTCCGGATTTTCCGGATTCTTTGCAGTATACCTCTCTTTTTGATAATGACAGCAGCACGCAGTCGCTGGTTTTCGTCGAAAGCAAGGTAACTTTCCAGAAGACCGGAACAAACTACATACAATGGTATGTGCAGTACAAAGGAAATGACGGCAATACAAACACAAGCGGTGGAGCGACGCAGATTTATGTCGTTAATATTGCCGCAAACGCGGCGAGCAGAATTTCAATAATACAGCCTAAAAAAGTATCGTCCGCAAGGCCTGTTATAGAAGCTGAAGTGTTTTCGGTTCACGGAAATCTCGAACCAGGAAATTTGCAAATTGAAATTTTTAACGCGTCGACACCGAATAGCAGTATTTATTCTAAAACTGCGAATGATATTCCTGCCGGTTCATTTGGCACCAATACGGGAATTTTGAAGTATGTCTATGACGGCGAAAAACCTTTAGAAAATAATAAGGAATATAAATTAAAGCTGACCTATGAAGAATCCGGCGGCAACAAAATTGTATCCGAAACGGTTTTCAGGGCGGATTCCGAACCTATTTCAAATCTGCTCCCTTATCCTTCGCCGTATAATCCCAACAAAGGCGATATGACCATAAGATTTATGATAGATAAACAGGCTTTTGTAACCGTAAATATTTATGACAGGGCGGGGAAGCTTGTAAGCAGCGTTATTGATTCCGTATCAAAATCCGCAGGGGAAAACAAAGTCTCCTGGAACGGTAAAAGTTATTCGGGCGACAATCTGGCAAACGGCGTTTATATATGCGAAATAATAATGAAAAGCGGCGGCAAAGAAAATAAACGTTATAAATCTTTTGCCATATTAAGGAAATAATATGAATAAAATAATGAGAAAAATTATTCCCGTTTATCTTATTTTTGCTTTTACGGCTAATGTTTATGCCGCGTCGGGCGGAGCGGCTTTCCTTAAGAAAGGCGTAGGAGCCAGGGCTTTGGGCATGGGCGGAGCTTTTACTTCCGTAAGCAATGATACCAGCGCTGTGTATTGGAATCCTGCCGGCTTGGCGCAGGTGCAGGATTACAGCATAACCGTTATGGGGTCCGCCGCGGCTTCCGACAAGTGGCCGGGGCAGAAAGACGCGGCTGCTTCTCATAATTTCGCAGCGTTTTCCGTACCCGTAAGCAAATTTACCGATGCATTGGCCGGCTCCGTTTTTGCTTTGGGACTTCTCAATTCAACTTTGGACAATGTCACTAAATCGGATGATTACGGAAACGAACTCGGGGCATTTTCGGATTCTCAAAATGCCGTATTTCTTTCCTGGGGCATGCCCGTGTGGGAAAGCAATACCAATTTATACGTGGGTCTGTCTTTAAAATACATAATGGAAAAGATGGACGGAATTGACGGAGGTTCGGCTTCGGGATACGATATTGACGCGGGCGTTCTTTACAATATTTTTGAAACGCTTAACTTCGGACTGTTTATCGGCAAAGGAGCCCGGATGAAATGGGACGGAGGGGAATCCGACAATGCCGCGCTTACGGCAAGATTCGGCGTTTCCAATACTTTTGCTCTTACGGACAAACTGTTTATTTTAGGAAGCACCGATCTGCTCCAAAGACAAAAAGAGCCTTTGTCCTGCAATGCGGGTTTTGAATTAAGCTATCTTGGTATTTACGACGCGGGCGCTTTCGGACTGAGCGGTTTGTATTTAAGAGCTGGAGCCGAAGGTTTTGCTCTGGAAAACCGTTACGGAGTGCGCGATACCATAAACGGCAATATCAACTATGCCGTAGGCTTCGGCGTTGATATGAGCATATTAGGCAAATATTTGCAGCTTGATTATGCTTTGGGGTTCGGCGGCAGTTTTGACCGTCACAGCAAAATTTCTTTAAATTTTTATTTTTAGGGGCGCAAATATGAAAAAAACGAAAAAATTTTTCTCTTGGCTTGCAGCCGCCGCTGTTATATGCAATGCGTTTACGCCGTCTTTCGCGGCCGCCAAAAGAGATGTAAACGACCCTGTGCTGCGCGAGATTATTAGCGAGCTGAGCAAGAAAATGCCGAAATTTATAGATAAATACGGCGAGACCGTTTTTGTCGAAGACGAGCCCATCACGAGAGGCGCGCTGATTTCCGCCATTTACGAATATGACAGAAGGACAAAGCCTTCAGCAGCGGCCGCGGTCTCCGGCGGAACTTTGCAGGTGCAGCGTCAGGAATTCGATTCGTTAAAAGCAAAAGTCGCTTCTCTTGAAAAGGGAAAGTCGCAGGCGTCTTCCGCGAAAGCGCCGTCTTCAGGCAAAGTCGATATGGTTGCTCTTATCGCGGAGCTTCAGCCCAATATGCCGGTGCTGCTTGATAACAGCCTTAACAGTTCCCAGGTCTTTAAATCTCTCAGACAGCAGGTGGCCGACGCTTCCTCCGGAAAGCAGGCTTATGCTTCCGTAAAAGAAGTCAAGGAAATCAATACGAAAATAGAACATCTCGCGAAAAGAGTGGCCTCCGCCGAAGACAGCATTTCGGGAGACGCGAAATCTTCGTCGAAAGAAACGGCTTCTTACGCTTCGGTAAGCAAAGACATATCCGAAATGAATTCAAAACTTGAAAAACTTTCGAAAAGAGTCGATTTTGCCGAGTCGAAACTTTCCGCCGCTTCCCCGAACTCGAAAATGCAGTCTTTTGCGTCCCAAAAAGAAATCAACGAATTAAAAAATACCCTTAACCAGATACAGCAGAGTTATGTCAAGCTGTCCAAAAGAGTCGACGCGCTTAATGATGTTTCCTTCGGCGTTTCCGCATCCGGGAAAGAGCTTTCGGACAATGATATGAGTTATATTCACAGACAGTTAAGCGATATAAAGAAAACGGTTTCTTTGGTTCCGACCTCGGCGGAGATGAAAAATGAAATCAACAGAAATAAAAATCAGACGCAGGCCGACATAGAAAGAATTGAAAAAAGGCTCAACAGCATATCCACAGCCTCGAGGGCTTCGTCTTCTGCGGGCGGTTCTTCAGGCGGCGGAAGCGGAGCGGCCATAGCCACAATAAGTCTGGGAATAACGATGTTAGCGGCTCTTTTTGCGGCGAGATAAGCTGAAATAAGGAGAAAATTCAATGCCAAGGCTGTTTTTAAAAAGGAAAGAGGAAGTTCTGGGAGAGTACATATTAAGAAGAAAAAAAAGAATATTCGTCGGAAGCAAAAAAGGGAATGACATTCTTATAAAAGACAAAAATATTTCGGAACATCATTGCAGCATAATTACCGAAGACGGAAATTCTTATGCGGTAAAGGACCAGAATACCATCATAGGCACTAAAGTCAACGGGAAAACCATTTCCGAGAAAGAGCTTCAGGCCGGCGATGAAATCGGAATAGGCCCTTACAGCATAGTTATGTATCCGGACATGGCGCCGGGTTCTCCCGAAAACAAGCCCATACATTTTCTTCTGGGAATTTACGGAAAGTTTATCGGCAAAAAATTTATAATTAAAAGCGAAGATACTTTTATAGGAAGAGAGCCTTTTTCTCCAAGAGGCATTGAAAACGATATTGTTCTTTCCGGAGATATGACGGTATCAAAAGGCCATGCCAAAATATCCCATAATAACGGGCAGTATACGATTACCGACGTAGGAAGCACGGGCGGAGTCGCAGTCAACGGCAACAAAGTGGGGCAGCTTAACAGCATGAATATCGCTCCCGGAGACGAAATCGCCATAGGAAGATCCATTTTCAGATTCGTTAATTCTTTTGACGAAGATTACTCGACTCCTTCAAAGCAGAAAATATTTTTATTAAAAATCCAAAAACCTCTTTCTCTCGCGGTAACGGCGGTCTCTCTTCTTATTTCAATAGGTCTTATATGGTTCGGATGGTCGGGTCTTTCCCTGTTAAAGAGCAAACCCGGCAAACTTTCGCTTGAGCTTAATCTGGATTTCAGAAAAGACACTCCGCTTAGAAATCTTGAAGAATACGATATTACATCCACTCCGGCCGTCGGAGACGTCAACGGCGACGGCAAAAACGATATTATTATGCTGACGGCCGCAGGTTTTTTATACGGCTGGGACGCAAAAAGCGGGGAATCTTTATGGAGACAGATTGAAATTTTTAATTCCGGACAGACTTCTCCGATGCTTGCAGATGTAAATGATGACGGCATTGTCGACATCGTCGCTTTGTCGGATTCTTCAATGCTGTTTATATACGACGGGCAGACGGGAAATATAATAAGAAGAGAGATATTGGGCGGCGTTATTTCCGAGATGACCCCTCTTGTGGCCGACCTTACCGGCAACGGAAAAAAAGACATCGTCGTCTGCTCTGAAGACGGAGCGGTGCATTTTCTTTACAACGCGGGCTATGAAACCGATTATGACAGATTTACGGAATTCGTCGAGGGCCCCATATACGCAAGCCCCGTACTGTATCAGTCAAAAGATTTTACTCCCATGGTGGTCGTGGCAAGCAATGCCGGAAAGGTGTATTTTATTGACGGCAAGTCAAGAACGAAAAAGACTGTCGATCTGGTTGAAAAGACCGGCAAAGCGCATCTTATAGCCGGAGCCCCGGCGGTCGGCGATATCAACGGAGACTCGATACCCGAGGTTGTGGTGCAGTCTAACGTGCCGCAGTATGTTTCGGCTATTGACGTATCGAAGTTTGAAGTTATGTGGACGTATTTTGTCGAACCGACTCCTCCGGCCGGGCTTAAACATAATTCTTCTCCCGTCATCGCCGATCTTACCGGCAACGGTATGGGCGATGTTTTTATTGTTTCCGCAAACGGGAGCATACAGGGGCTGAAAGGGAAAACCGGTTATCCCGCAGGCGAGCTTCTTTGGAAAATGCTTCTTCCCGAAGCGAAAAGGATAATATCTTCTCCCGCGGTTTATGATTTTGATAAAGACGGATTGAAAGATTTTGTGATAGGCACCGAGGACGGAAGGATAATTATCGTAAAAAGCAATACAAGGCGCAAGGAATTTGAAATAACAGCCGATATAAGGGCGAGCAACAGTCCCATAACTTCTTCTCCTCTTATATCCGATCTTTTCGGAACGGGAAAACTCAATATTATTTTTGCAAATTCCACGGACGCCGTGCAGATTGTAAGCACGAATGCGAAAATTATGAAAAACGTTTCAGTGTGGCCTATGTTTTTAGGCAGCGCGGATCATATGGGTTTTCACGGGCTCGGCGTGTTTAAATCCAAGTACAGAAAGCAATTTTTTACAGGTCTTATAATTTTATTCGCTTTTTCGTTTTTTAAAATCAGATTTACTCTCGCGAGAAATGCTAAAAAGGTTAAGGTTCAGTTTTTATGAGAATGCTCCATTACGGTAAAACAGATACAGGCATAGTAAGAAAAGAGAATCAGGATGCGTTCGGAGTTGATGCCGCCGGGAATTTTTTTGTGGTATGCGACGGAATGGGCGGAGGGGCCGCCGGCGATTTTGCAAGCAAATGCGCCGTGGAAGTTATATTAAAGACTTTCAAAAGGCTTGAAGATACGGATATACGGACGGTTGCCGGAAATAAGTTTGCGCATTTAAATCCTGAGCTTTTGCGGCCGGCGGCTTCAATAATGCTCGCAAACAGGCTTCTGCATAATCTTACTTTAAAATATCCTAAACTTGCCGGAATGGGCACGACCGCGGTCGCCGCCAGATTTGAGCGGAAAACCGGCTTGATGCACATATATCATACCGGCGACAGCAGGATTTACAGGATCAGAAGCGGAATAATCGAGCTTCTTACAAAAGACCATTCAAAAGTCAATGAACTTATAGACGAAGGCAAGATGCGCGAAGACGAAGTCAAGACCGCGGAACTGCAAAGTATGATAACAAGAGCTCTCGGCACGGGGGCGACGGTAAAAGTCGATTACAGGGCGCTTATCGTCAGGCCCGGAGACTATTATATAATGTGCAGCGACGGGCTTAACGGAGAAATAGACGATTCGGTTATTAAAGGAATAGTCGATATACACAGGGGAAATCTTAACGCCATCGCAAACGAGCTGATAATGGCCGCCAATAATGCGGGAGGGAGGGATAATACCACCGTCATAGCGTTGAAAGCCGAGGAAGACAATATTTCTTTTGCCGCGCCGGAGTATTATGCGCAAAGCGTGATTACCGTTGGAGACGAAGACTCCGGACAGTCTTGCGCGGAGGATAAGATCCTTTCCAAATACGGCAAAATTTTCGAATTCGAGATTCCGAAAGCCGCGAAAAAAGTGAATGTGTTCGCAAATCCTTTATTTATCGCCTGCATTGCGGTGGCTCTTGTTGTCGGCGCAATCTTCGCTTATTCGAATTTCAGCAAAAAACAGGAAAAAGAGTTCTATGAGCTTACCGGAACAGTTTCCGGACTTTATCTGGACGTACGCACTCCGAGCGATGAAAGAACAAACCAGATACTTTCCGCCGCGGATAAAATTTCCAGGCTTGAAATACTGAAAGAAACCGTCAGCGACAAGGACTCTTATACCGTGGCATTGTCCAATGTGCAGGTTCTGATAGAAGAAAAGACGGGCCCTAATAAATTCGTAGGTTTGTCGTCTTCCAATCCTCTGGAAATAAAACTTCCAAAGGGAGATTATAAAATGACTCTTACGTATCCGGGATATAAAATTTTGAAAGATAATTACTATCTGGCGGCTTCAATAGACATGTCTTTGGAGCTTTCGGGAACTTTGGGGAAAAAGACGGTAATAATGCTTCCTGAAAAGGCGGGGGAATAATTGTGAGCGAAAAAAAGAAAATTTTAATTGTAGACGATGACGCGTCTTTTGTCGATTCTGCCAAGGCGGTTTTGGAAGATAAAGGTTTTGAAGTTATAAAAGCTTTTAACGCCGAGACGGGAATAGAGGCTTTGGCCGTTGAAAATCCTGATATTGTGCTGCTGGACGTCAACCTCCCGGATAAAAACGGGTTTGAAGTTTTAAAAACAATAAAAACCAGCATAAATTTTGCGGAGCTGCCCGTTATTCTTATAACGGGAGACATGGCCGTGCAGGTCGATAAGGGTTTTGCGGCCGGCGCTGACGACGTGATTTTTAAGCCGATAGACATTGAAGGGCTTGCGATTAATATAAGCAGGCTGGTAAAATGAAAAAATATATTGCGCTTTTGCAGATTTTTATTTCTTTGTTCGTCTTCCGGGCCCTTTATGCGGCCGATGACGTGCCGGTTTCCGAATATCTCCTTTTTAATTATGATTCAAACTCGGAAGCTTCGGGCGGCACTATAGCCTCTATGTCTCCGGGCTCTCTTTCCTTTATCAATACGCCGTCATCGAATTTCAGCGTTTTGTCCGGCCGGCTTGATTTTTCCTGGCTTTCCGCCTATGACGGAATGTACGGAGGGGCGGGGTCGCTTATGATTCCTTCCGGATACGGAAATTTCGCGGCGGCGTTTTCCTATAACAATCTCGGAAGCTCCGACAGAACTCTTATGGGTTTTTATCTCAACTACGTTTATCCTTTTTCTGCCGACGTTCCCGTTTATTCCGACATGGGAGGCGTAGGCGCGACGGCGAAGGCCTATCGGTTTGAGATTTCCGGCCAATCGCAGACTTCTTTTGTATTTGACGTCGGAGGCCATTATAATCTCAAAAATATACTGCCCGGACTGTGGGCTTTTGCGGCATTGAAGAATTTAGGCAATGATGTCGAGCTTTCAGGATATGGAAACATCGAGCTTCCCGGCAGTTTTACTCTCGCTTTAAGATATAATCTTCCTTTTGCTTCAAAACCGGCTTTTACCGCAGACGCAATTAAGTTTTTTTCCGATCATGCCGGATATGCTTTGGGCTTTGAAATCATTCCCGCCTATCCGGTTACCCTGAAAATGGGCTGGAGAGATTACGGCGATTATATTAACTGGGGGCCGACGATAGGATTGTTTTTAAATTTTGACTCGTTCAACGCGGGCTATTCTTTCGCCGCGAAGTTCGGGGATTATGCGCCTAAGCATAGCGTGAATTTCGGATTTATGTTCGGCCGTATTTCCAATGAAAATAAAGCCTATGATTATTATCTCGGATACAATTTTAATATGGCCGAAGAAGCTTATAAAAGAAAAGATTATATTTCCGCAAGGCAGCAGCTTGAAGAAATTCTTGCCGTATACCGGGACCATCAGCCTTCAAAAGAACTGTTAAAACAACTGGTATACGATCTTGATTTATACGACAGAAACATAGAACTTCAGATAAATAAATGGCTGAGAAGAGCCGATCTCGCTTTGCATCAGAATAATTTGATAAAAGCTAGGAATTATTATTACAGGGTTTTGGGGGTTGATCCGGAAAATGCGGACGCCGAAAGCGGGCTTGCCCAGGTAAACGCCAAACTTTATAAAGTAGAGATACAGGAAAACAGAAAAAAATACGAAAAAGAGATCATCGCGCTTTGGAATGAGGGCATGGACTATTATAATTCCGGACAGTTCATTTTTGCGAAGGAAAAGTTTACCAGGATACTGGATATAGATCCGGAGAATGCCGGGGCTTTAAAATATCTTTCCGTCATACAGACGCAGGTTTCGAAAGTTACCGATCTTCAGGCCGACAAAATGTTTATGCAGGGCATGGAATATTACAATATGGCCGATTATGAAAGAGCGGCTCAGTATTTTAACGCGGTGTACGCCACAGACTCCAAACGTACGGACGCAAAAGAATATTACGAGCTTTCAAAAAAGGCTTTGAACTTGTCGGTTATGGAAATGTCTTCGAAAACTGCTAAGGAAAGGCAGGGCAAAGACCGTTTGTCCGATAAAGACGATTCGTTTCTTTCTTCAAACCAGAAAATACAAAAAGAAATGGAAACGCATTTCAGCCAGGCGGTAGACCTTTTCAACGCCGGAAAATATGAGGATGCGCTCAAAACTTTTGTCGCTCTGAGGGAAAAAGGCTTAAAAAATAATTATTATGATTTAAACGGGCAGATAAGAGAGTATACCGCAAAATCCAGAAACGCCATATCCGAAAATTATTTCAAAGATGCCGTGGCTTTTATAAAAATAGACAAACAGGAAGAAGCGGTGGAAAAATTAAAAAAAGCTTTGGAATATAATAAAGAATATACCGCCGCGGAAAGAGAGTACGAGAGGCTTTTGGCTGTTCTGGCAAAGAAATATTATGACCTCGGAATAAAATCATATTCTTCGGGGCAAAAGTCAAAAGCCGTCGCTTATTTGGAAAAGTCTCTGGAGTACGAACCTAAAAAAATAGAAAGCAGAAAAGCTTTGGACAGAATAAAAGCTTTGGGGGATTAAATGCCCGAATTCAGAAGAGATCCGGTAATAGGAAGATGGGTGATAATAGATCCTGCGAGGACATTTAAGAAAGTAACGCATTCTTGTGAGGAAGAATATCCCGCGGATTTTTCGAACTGTCCTTTTTGCCCGGGCAATGAAAGCATGACAAGGCATGAGATTGTTGCTTACTGCAATAGTCCTGACAGGCAAGCCGATTCCAAAGACTGGACTCTGAGAGTTATTCCCAATAATAAGCCCGTGCTTGAAATTGAAGGCGCGCTTAAAAGGCGCGGAGAAGGAATGTATGATAAAATGGACGGAGTCGGCGCTCACGAGATAATAATTGAAACGCCTCGGCATAAAGAGTCTATGGCTGAAAAAAGCGAAGAACAATATGAAAGAGTATATTCCGCTTTTGCGGACAGAATGAAAGATTTAAGAAACGACGCCAGGCTTGAATATATTC
This sequence comes from uncultured Endomicrobiia bacterium, assembly GCA_938040055.1. Lineage (GTDB taxonomy): Bacteria > Elusimicrobiota > Endomicrobiia > Endomicrobiales > Endomicrobiaceae > Endomicrobium_B. Next base: position 39,013 of record CALHWY010000025.1, on the reverse strand, counting down.
TTGCTTTTAAAAATTACGGCATATCGGCAAACGCTTTGTTTGAGCATCCGCACTCCCAGCTGATAGCGATGCCTATAGTCCCAAAGCGCGTCAGAGAAGAAATTCTGGGAGCGGAAAGATACTTTAAATATAAGGAAAGATGCGTTTTTTGCGATATTATTTCCCAGGAAACTTCAGCGCAGGAAAGGCTTGTCGGCGAAAATGAGGATTTTATCGCTCTGTGCCCTTATGCTTCAAGATACTCTTTCGAAACTTGGATCATGCCTAAAAACCATCTTACGGATTTTGACTCCGTATCCAGTAAAGAATTGAAAAACCTGTCGAAAATATCAAAAAGCGTTTTTACGAAACTCTATAATGTTCTTGACGATCCTTCGTGCAGCTTGCTTATACACACTTCGCCTTTGAAAGAAAAAAATATGCCTTACTACCACTGGCATATCGAAATTATTCCCAAACTTATGAAAACGGCGGGTTTTGAATGGGGCACAGGTCTTTACGTGAACCCTGTTTTGCCGGAAGAAGCCGCTAAATATCTAAGAGAAAGCGAATGAACATATTAAAAATATTTGAGAGAAAGAAAATGAATATTCTGATGGTCGCTTCGGAATGCGTCCCTTTTGTGAAAGTAGGAGGACTTGCCGACGTAGTCGGCACTCTTCCCAAATATCTGAAAGAGATGGGGCATGACGTAAGAATAATACTTCCGAAATACCGCAGCATAGACGGCAAAAAATACAATCTCGAACCTCTTCCCTATCTTTTGAGGGTGAATGTCGGAAAAGAGACGGAAAAGTTCCGGATAAAACACGGTTTTAATGAGGACGGCATTGACGTTTATTTTATTGAGAATATGCGTTATTTTAACCGTCCCGGAGTTTACGGCGACGGAGGAAATGACTACGGCGACAACAGGGAAAGATATATTTTTTTCTGCCGCGCCGCGCTTGAGGCGGTAAAAGCCGTTATGTTCCGTCCGGACATAATACACTGTCATGACTGGCAGACGGGGCTGATTCCGGCTTACCTTAAGACAAATCTTAAAAACGACGGCTTTTTCTGGAACACGTCGAGCGTTTTTACTATTCATAATATCGCCTATCAGGGCAGCTTCGGCGCCGATACGGTTGTGGCAGCGGGCTTTTCCTGGGAGGATTTTACGCCCGATAAGCTTGAGTTTTACAATAATGTTAATTTTCTTAAAAGCGGCATTGAAATGGCTGACGCGGTTTCAACCGTAAGCCCTACTTACGCGCTTGAAATAAAAGAGTTTAACGGAAGAGGAATGGAAGCAGTTCTCAATTCGCGGCCGGATGAAATTTACGGAATACTTAACGGCATTGATTATGATTACTGGAATCCCGAAACCGACGGTTATATACCGGCGAATTTTTCAAAAAACAATCTTTCCGGAAAGAAAATCTGCAAGGCGGAACTTCAAAAGATGTGCGGTTTTGAAGTCGATCGGGACGCTTATCTTTTCGGATGCGTTTCAAGACTTGACAATCAGAAAGGTTTCGACATAATAACGGACGCGCTTTACAGTCTGGGCGGGCGGAAAATGCAGTTTGTGATTCTCGGTTCCGGAGACCGGTTCATACAGAGACAGCTTCAGGATGCGGCTTCTAAAATGCCTGAAAACGTCGCTGTTTTTTTCGATTATAACGAGCCTCTCGCCCATCAGATATACGCCGGCAGCGACGCTTATATGATGCCTTCGCGTTTTGAGCCATGCGGGCTCAGCCAGATGATTTCTATGGCTTACGGGAGCATCCCCATAGTAAACCGCACCGGAGGGCTTTCGGACACCGTTACATATTACAATCATTTTACCGGAGAAGGAAACGGTTTTATGTTTAACATAACTTACGGGGAAAATTTTGTTGAGACTATTTTGAAGTCGGAACGGATTTTTAAAGACAAATACAACTGGTCGGTTTTAATGCAAAATGCCATGAACTGCGATTTCTCATGGAAAAAAAGCGTTGAGCGTTACCGGCAGATGTATGAAGATACGGTAAATAAAAAAAGACATGAACTTCTGTTTAAACCATAATTTTTTCGTTTCGGATTGCGGAGTCGGAATATGAGGTCTTCACTGAAAGCCGCTTCAAAAGTTTTTAAGTTTATATCGGTGGCGTCCGTGTCCGCGTTTTGCGTTTTGGCGGCCGACCATTATTATCAGGCGCAAAAGCATGCCCAAAGCCTGCTTCCTAAGCTTAATTTAACCGTTTTTATAGACAGAAACTGTAAAGACGACGCCGAAGTCTGCAATGCCATCGAAGAGCTGGGGCTTTTGACCATAGACGAGTATGTCAGCGCGGAAGACGCTTATGCCAAAGCCGTGGAGAAAAATCCTTTTCTTAAAGATATTTCCGTTCCGGGCGACAATGAAATTTTCCAATCTTATGTTAAGGCCGTTCCGGCGGAGTTTCCTACGGACGATTTCCTTGTCGTCACAAGAAACGCCGTAGCCGCCATAGACGGCGTTTACGAAGTCGTGTTTAATCCGGATAATTTCAAGGAATATGTCGCAAGCAGGAACTTTCTGGATTTTTACCGGAAACTGCTTACCGGTTTTGCGATAGTCATGGCGTTTCTCCTTATAATCCAAAGCGCGCTTTTTATTATGCAGGATGAAAGAAATTCCTGGAAATTAATAACCAATTCCATAGCTTATCTCCTGGCTTCGGCTCTGGGTTTTATATGCGTATGGAGCGCGTGTCTGTTTATACAGCATCCTTTGCTTGTTGATGAAGCGGCGGCATTCTACATAATACCCATCACAGCGGCTTTCGGAATAATACTTAAAGATTAAAAAAATGAAAAAAAAGAAAATTATAGCGCTAATTGCGGCATTATTTATGCCTTTTCAGTTTGCATTCGCGCAAACCGGAAATAAAGATATAAAACAGCAGTCCAGACAGCTTTCGGACGTGAGAAAAACGATAAAAAGGAAGCAGCTTGAGAAAGACAGGCTTATGCTTCAGGAAAAAGTTTTTAAGCGCGAGCTGAGTTCTCTTAATGAAGCCATAGAAAAAGCCGAAGAGAAACTTGAAAAGCTTTCTTCGGATATAAAAAACGCCGAGAAAAATCTCGCGGCGGCTTCTGCGCAATATAATAAAGCCAGCCGGAAGCGGAGCGACTGGAACAGGGCGATGCTTAATGAGATTGATTTTTATAATAAGATGACGTTTCTGCTTTCTTATGAAGATGACCCGGTTGAATATAAGATACGCCAGGCCGCCCTGAAATACAAGAAGGACAATTTTGAAAAAGAGGCCAAAACCGTAAACTTTTCGACGGCGGAGGTTGAAAGGTGGGAAAAAGCCAAAAAAAAGCTGATTTCACTGCGCGCCGAAGAAAACGCGACCGCTAAAGAAAGAAAAAAACTTATAAAAGAGAAAAGCGTTCTTTTAAAGTCCACCGTAAATAAGCGGGCCGCCGCGGAAAAAGAGATAAAGACTCTGAATGAAACGGCCAAAGCTATGAAAAATTTGATAAATAAGCTCTCCGAAGCGCAAAAGAAAAAACAGACCGGAACGTCAATACGCACTCCCGACGCATCGGCGCACAGGAAGAAATCCCTTCCGTGGCCGGTTGAAGGCGAAATAATTGTAAAGTTCGGCAAGAGCAGGCATCCGGAACTGGATACATATATTATAAGCAACGGAATAAAAATAGACGCGGCTGATTTCGCGCAGATAAAAAGCGTGGATTCGGGCACCGTGGTTTTTACCGGAAATTTCCGTTCGTACGGGAAGGTCGTTATTGTGGATCATAAAAACTCTTATTTTGCCGTATACGGGCATCTGGACGAGATTCTTGTAAAGGAAGAACAGCGGGTTTCCCGGGGCACCGTCATTGCCAGGCTGGGACAGGACTCCGACAGCGTTCTGTACTTTGAAATAAGACAGAATAATGCTGCGGATAATCCGCTTTTATGGCTTATAAAAAAGTAGTATAATACGACAATGCTTTATTTTTAAGCGGACACGCGCGTATTTTTAGAAATTTGCTGCGGCTGATCCGCTATTTTACGGACGAAACGGAGAATAATAAAATGAAAAAACTGAAAACAATATTTGCCGCCGCGGTTTTATTGTTTTTCGCCGCCGCGGACGGCGTTTTTTCGGCGTCCGACGAAACATATGACAAGCTGAAGATAATGATCGACGTGATGGAAATAATAAACGCGAATTATGTTTCCGAAACCGAGCCGAAAGATCTGGCGGTCGGAGCCATAAAAGGCGTAGTGAGAACTCTTGATCCTTTTTCCCAGTATATGGAAGAAAGAGATTATAAGGAAATGAAAAACGAGACGGAAGGTTCTTACAGCGGCATAGGTTTGCGCATAATGTTAAAAAACGGTTTTATAACGGTGGTTTCCCCCATTCCGGGAACTCCGGCTTATAAAGCGGGCGTTCTTCCGGAAGATAAAATAATCAAAATCGACGACCAATCGGCCGTAAATATGTCCAGCGACGAAGCCGTAAGGCTTATGAGAGGCAAATCCGGAACAAAAGTCAAAGTCACAATGGCAAGAGAAAATGTAAAACAGGATCTTGATTTCGTTCTGACAAGAGAGAAAATAAAAATTGAAACCGTGAAATCGGCATTGCTGGAAGATAAGACGGCGTATATAAGGCTGTCGGAGTTCAATTCCCAGAGCGCTGCTGACATTAAAAAAGCGCTGGCCGATTTTTCTAAAAAGGGGATGAAAGCTCTTATTCTCGATTTGAGGAATAATCCCGGAGGGCTTCTTGATTCGGCTGTTGACATATGCGGGCTGTTTTTGAAAGAACATTCCGTAATTTTAACGACTAAGGGAAGACTTGAAGAAATGAAAAAGGAGTATTTTTCAAAAGGCGGCGGAGAATATGACCGCATGCCTTTTGTCATACTGGTCAACAAAGGCTCGGCTTCGGCTTCCGAGATAGTCGCCGGCGCCATGCAGGATCTTAAAAGAGCTCTTGTAATAGGGGCCAATACTTTCGGAAAAGGCAGCGTTCAGTCGGTAATTCCCCTTTCGGACGGCAGCGCTTTAAGGCTTACCGTCGCCAAATATTACCTTCCGTCAGGCAGACCGATTATCCATTCCGATGAAAAAAACGCCAAAAACGGAATAACTCCCGATATAGAAATAACCGTAAAACCCGAAGACGAGGTAAAATTATACGCGCAATCCGAAATGATTTTTTCAAAAGATAAAGAGCCGAAATCCAAAGTGGAAGAAAAAGACAGAATAGAAGATATAGTATTGAGCAAAGCCCTGGAGCTTATAAAAGAAAACAAAGTGAAAGAAATGATTCTTAATCCCGGGCTTGCCGCAAAAGAAACGGCGAAAAACGGCGCGGAAAAAGACGGCGGAAAAGATGACGCTAAAAACGGAGAAGAAGAAGGCAAAAAAGTAAAAGAGGGTGCGGAAGTTGGCGAATAAGGAAAAAAAACAAGAAAATATATTGATAAAAATCTATATTCTGGGTTTATTTATTTGCGGAATAGGGCTTTGGTTCGCCGTAAGCGGCGTCCCTAAACATAAAGTTTCGGTAGATATAGAGCTTGAGCAAAAAGTCGTGGACATGCTTGTTGCTAACGGGGTAAAACAGACCGATATAATTTCCCAGTATACAAGAGAAAGAGAGACCACGGCGAAAGTATGGAATGAATTTTATAAAAAAATCCGTCTGCGCGGCGCGCAAAACTCGGACAACTTAGAGAACCCGCTGAGAGCCGTTGCCCGTTCAATGAAACTGGGGCTTAGCAAAACCGATAATGTCGACGGGACTGTTACTTATAAGTTTTATTCTTCAAGCATGAACTATTCGAATATAACTTTTATCAATCCGAAAACCCCCGTTCCCTTAACCGCCGCCGCCGAGAAAGCTTTGTCTTCGGCGACCGGCGGGGGAAATTCGGAAACGGGAAAGTTAAAAACTCCTGCTTTTGAAAAAGACAAAGGCAAACGGAAGTCCGGAAAATGAATATACTCGCCATAGAAACCTCATGCGACGAAACTTCGGCTTCCGTCGTTTCAAACGGTTCCAAAGTCAGATCCGTGGTAATATCGTCGCAAATAAACATACATTCCGGGTTTTTCGGAGTTGTTCCGGAACTGGCTAGCAGAGCCCATATAAACAATATTAATCCCGTCATTTCGCAAGCTCTCGCTGAAGCGGGAATTTCTTTTGACGATTTCGATAAAAATATCGACGCGCTCGCTTTTACGTCCGGTCCCGGTCTTGCGGGAGCGCTTTTGGTCGGTGCGCTTGCGGCAAAATCGCTGGCGTCCGTTTTTAACAAACCCCTTATTCCTGTCAATCATCTTGAAGGGCATCTTTATTCTTCTTTTATCGAAAATAGAAATATCAAGCCTCCGTTTCTCGGACTTATCGTTTCCGGCGGACATACCGAAATGATAGTGGTGGAGGATTTCGGAAAATATAATTTTTTGGGAGCAACCAGGGACGATGCGGCGGGGGAAGCTTTTGACAAGGCCGCCAAAATGCTGGGGCTTTCTTACCCGGGAGGGCCTGTGATAGATAAAAGGGCAGAAAAAGGAAACTGCAAAGCTGTTCATTTTACCAGGCCTTATCTGAAAGGGACATGGGATTTTTCCTTTTCCGGAATAAAAACGGCTTTGCTGAACTATTTGAAAGCCAATCCCGTTAAAAATGAAAAACATTTGAACGATATCTGCGCTTCTTTCAGGGAGGCGGTCGCCGAAACTTTATGTTTTAAAGCTTTTGAAGCTGCCGGAAAGTTCGGGCTCAAAAGCATTGTTCTCGGAGGGGGCGTTTGCGCAAATTCCCTTATAAGAAAGATGTTTTTGTCCGAAGGCGGCAGAAAAAAGATAAAACTTTTCATACCGTCAATGTTTTACTGCACCGACAATGCCGCGATGATAGGCTGCGCGGCTTTTTTAAAACAGAGGAAATGCGGGCTGGTCTACAGCGCGCTCCGGCTTAAGCCGGAGCCGTCCCTGCGGCTGGAAAACTGGTAAAACGGCTTATAAAAATAACAAATTGGAAATTGCGGTTTGCGGCAAAACGCCGGCCGGCTGAATTTGCCGAAAAGCGGAGAGCCTTGCCCTCCGGCCGGAAATTATCGAAAATATCGTCTGCCGCGCGGAATGCATATGTTAAAAATACGCAAACTTAAGATCGGAAATATAGAGCTTAAAAATAATCTTTTACTGGCTCCCATGGCGGGAATAAGCGATCTGCCTATGAGGCTTCTTGCGAAAGCGGGCGGCGCGGGGCTTGTTTATACGGAAATGGTTTCCGCCAAAGCCTTGGTTTACGGCGATAAAAAAACAAGAAAACTTTTTACCGTGCATAAAGACGAAAGGCCTGTCTCCGTGCAGATTTTCGGCGCGGACGCCCGCTCGATGGGCGAAGCCGCGAAAATAATAAGCGGCTGCGGAGCCGACATAATAGACATAAATCTCGGGTGCCCTGCGCGCAAAGTCGCCAAGGCCGGAGCGGGAGCAAAACTTCTGGATAATGAAAAACTTACGGCCGGCATTCTTTCTTCCGTGGTAAAAAGCGCCGGCATACCTGTTACGGTAAAAATACGTACGGGGCTTGTTCCCGGACAGAACGCGGCTCCCGAAATATTGAGACTCGCATACGAATGCGGCGTTAAAATGGCCGCCGTTCATGCCCGTCCCGCGTCCCAGGGGCATTCGGGGGAACCCGATATTAAGGCGTTTGAAGAAGCCTGCGCTTTGTCGAAAATCCCGGTTGTCGGAAACGGCGCGATTGCGGACGAAGCTTCTGCCCGCAAATTTCTTGAAGTAAAAAACTGCGCCGGACTTATGATAGGCAGGGGGGCCGTGGGAAATTATTCGGTTTTCAAAAGACTGGAAAGTTTTTTTAACTCTGGAATTTTGCTTGAGACTCCTTCCGTTAAGGAAAGAATATCCTGGTTTAAAATTCATGCCGCGTCCGCGGTGCAATATTACGGCGAGGAGCGCGCTTATATTCTGTTGAGGAAAGTGTCGCATTATTATTTGAAAGATCTTCCGAACGCGGCAAAAATAAGAGATATGTTCAACAAAGTTACAAAAACCGCCGGATTTGAAGAATTATTGAAATATATAAATCACAATCTGCCTGAAAAAATAAAAATTGATTGATTTTTTAATATAAAGTTTATAACATATTTTTATTATCGGCAGGGATACAAAACCAAGGAGCATATATGAATAAAGACTTATTTAACGAAAACCAGGAAACTTTTGTCGCTCTGAACGCGAAATCTTTTGTCGTTATTCCCAATCTTCCGGAGGTTCTTTCCCCGCTGATGACAATCGCGAACAATATGTGGTGGTGCTGGAGCAGCGACGCCGTTGAACTTTTCAGAAGGCTTGACAGAGATATGTGGGAGGAAACCTATCACAGCCCCAAGGCTATGCTGGGCATGGTCAGCCAGAAGAGGCTTGAAGAGCTTGCCGAAGACGACAGTTTTGTTTCGCATATGGAAAGAGTTAAAAACGATCTTGACAAATATATGACTATGAATACCTGGTTTCATGATTCCTGTTCGGATTACGGCGACATGAAATTTGCCTATTTTTCCACTGAATTCGCCCTTCATGAAAGCATCCCGATATATTCCGGAGGTCTCGGCGTTTTATCCGGCGACCATTTGAAATCGGCAAGCGATATGGGGCTTCCTTTGGTGGGAGTGGGGCTTCTTTACAGATTCGGGTATTTCAAGCAGTTTTTGAGTTTTGACGGATGGCAGCAGGAAGAGTACAGCGAAAATCATTTTTTCCGCATGCCTCTCGAGCTTATCAAAGACTCCGACGGAAAAGTTTTGCAGATTGAAATAGATATGGGCAGGCAGAAAATTTATGCCAGAGTCTGGAAGCTGCAGGTCGGAAGAGTTCCTTTATATCTTCTCGACACGGATTTCAGCGCCAATACGAGGGAAATAAGAGAGATAACCGGCCAGCTTTACGGCGGCGACAGAGATATGAGAATAAGGCAGGAGATAGTGCTTGGCATGGGCGGCATGAGGCTTTTGAAAGCTTTGGGCATAGATCCCGGGGTTGTTCACATAAACGAAGGGCATTCGGCTTTTTTGCTTCTGGAGAAAATGAGGGAATATATCGAAGACTACGGCCTTTCCGGCGAAGAGGCTTTCCAGCTTGTTAAAAGTTCCTGCGTGTTTACGACGCATACTCCCGTTCCCGCGGGAAATGAAATGTTTTCAGCCGAACTGGTCGCTAAATATTTTGAGCCGTTCTGCAAAAGAATCGGTCTTGCCAAAGAAGAGCTTTTGTCTTTCGGAGAAATCAAACCCAAAGAGATAAAGCCGGGCGCTCCGGAAAATTTTTCGATGACTATACTCGCTTTGAAAATGTCCAGCAAAGCCAACGGCGTAAGCAGGCTGCACGCGACGGTTTCAAGGGATATGTGGTCCGGAATCTGGCCGGGCCTGCCGCGTCAGGAAGTTCCGATCACGCACATAACAAACGGTATTCATACAAACTCGTGGATATCTTATGAATTTGCCGGCCTTTTTGACAGATATCTCGGCGCATCCTGGAAAGACGAGCCGGCGGATCACACTATTTGGCAGAGAGTTACCCAGATACCCGACGCCGAACTTTGGCGCAGCCACGAAAGAAGAAGGGAAAGACTTGTTTCTTTCGCAAGGGCAAGGCTGAAAACCCAGCTTATGAGGCGCGGCGCTTCGCAAAAAGACATCAATCATGCCGAAGAGGCTCTGGATCCGGAAGCATTGACCATCGGTTTTGCCAGACGGTTCGCTTCGTATAAACGCGGCAATCTTATTTTCAGGGATTTGGAAAGGATTAAAAAAATTCTTACAAGCAAAGAGCAGCCCGTGCAGATTATCATCGCGGGAAAAGCCCATCCGCAGGATAATAACGGCAAAGAACTTATAAAACACATAGTCTCTTTGTCGAAAGATCCGGACATGAGACATAAAGTCGTATTTCTGGAAGATTATGACATGAACGTCGCGCATTATCTGGTTCAGGGCGCCGACATTTGGCTTAATAACCCTCTCAGGCCCGAAGAAGCGTCGGGAACAAGCGGGATGAAAGCGGCGGTTAACGGAGTTATAAATTTCAGCGTTCTTGACGGCTGGTGGTGCGAAGGATATAACGGCGATAACGGATGGATAATAGGCTCAATAGACCAGTACCCCGACAGAGAGTATCAGGACGAAGTTGAAAGCACGGCCATTTACGAAACTCTTGAAAAAGAGATAATACCTTTATATTTTAACAGGGGCCAGGATGATCTTCCCAGAGGCTGGATAAAAAAAATGAAGACGTCCATGCAGACGCTCGGCCCGGTTTTCAATACTAACAGAATGATTGAAGAATATACGAAAAAGTTTTATATTCCTTCCGCTCTCGAACACGCAAGACTTAAAAAAGACGATTTCGCCCTGGCAAAAAAGAAAGCCGTGTGGCTTAAAAATCTTATGAATAACTGGGACGGCATAAAGATAATTTCTTCCGAAGACAATGCTAAAAATGAAGTGAGAATAACAAACGACATGACGGTTCAGTCGAAAATTTTTCTGGGAGACATTTCTCCCGAAGACATAAGCGTTCAGATATACAGCGGATACCTTGATTCCATGCACAGAATAAGTGAGGCTTCCATAGGCGAGATGAGGCTTGTGTCCAAAGAAGGCGGCAACTATATATACGAAGGCAAAGTGAGAACCGATAAAGTGGGGCATTGCGGATATACCGTCAGGGTTATGCCGCATTACGGCGGCGAAGTGCAATACTTGCCGGGCCTTATTAAGTGGCAGCAGAATATATGAGTATCGGAAAAGATGAATGGGGTACGATTTTTTAATTTTTGATTTGGACGGAACCGTTATCGACTCCCAGAGAGATATCGCTTTCGCGGTAAACGAAGTCAGAAAAGAACTCGGTTTTGCTCCTCTTACAATAGACAAGATACGGTCATATCTCGGCAACGGGGTCAAAGCTTTGGTCGGCAGGGCCGTTCCGGAAGCGAACAGCGAAATCCTTGCGTCGGCTTTTGAAAAGTTTAAGTTTTATTACGGCCGCTGTCTTACCGATACGACGCTGCCCTATGACGGCATGGAAGAAACTCTGCTGGCGCTCAATTCAAAAAAGAAAGCCATACTTTCCAATAAAATGGAAATTTTTTCATGCGAAATCGTCAAAAGGCTGGGAATCGCCGAATATTTCGTCGAAGTCTGGGGAGGCGACACTTCCGGCGTTAAAAAACCTGATCCCAAACCCATTTTTGACCTGATAAAAAAAACAAACTCCAAACCTGAAAAAACCATAATGATAGGTGACAGCGAAAACGACATTAAAGCTGCCAAAGCCGCGGGAATCGCCTCGCTTGCCGTTCTGTACGGTTATACCGACATCGTCCGCATAAAAGAACACAAACCCGATTATATAGCCGCCAAACCCGAAGAGATAATAAAGATAGTTTCATAATAAATTTATTTGCATTTAGCAGAAAATTTTTATATAAGTAATAACAGCTGTGATTTACAAGCCGTTAACATTAATATAATAAACTACAACATCATCATGGAAATGCTTTCATAAAAATGCTTTGCATAAAAACAGGATGTTACGCTCATACGATAATCCGTTTTTAGGATTTTCGGGCTTAATTTAAAAATGAGCGCATAGTATCCTACCGGGAGGATTTTATGAAAAGTAAACTTCAGAAGACTTCATCAAAGCTGTCCTCGGGGAAAAAAACATCAGAAAAAAAGAAAGTAAAAATTATTAAAGAAAAGGCAAACGTCCAACAATCCAATCGACTTACAGTATCCGCAAACACTTTTTCCGAGAATCTTTTAACATCGCAAAAAACAGTTGCCGAGAGTTTTGATAAAAGCTCTCAAAGGTGTAAATTTTTATATGAAGATATTGAAAAACGCGGGCAAAATGTAAAACATTATACATCCAATGACGGCACAGCGACGGCAGTGTTTAGCAATTATCCTATGCACTATTTTGATCCATCCGATAATATATTTAAGGAGATTGGTAAAAGCTCAGTCGAATCCGGTGAGTTTTTGAAAACCAATAATGATTTTGCGGTAAAATTTAATGAAAAAATTGCGGACGGTGCTTTTGAATTGTCTAAAGGCGGCTGCACCGTAAATATTACTCTTGAAAAAACTCCGATAAAAAGACAAAGACAAGTTAAATTTAATAGAAAAGAAAAAAGTCAATCTCAGTATGCTTTAAATGAAATCACATTTAATGATGTGAAAAGAAACATGGATATCAGATATCTTATCAAATCAGATAAAGTAGAAGAAAATATAATTATCAAAAAGAAAGAGGAATCTTATGAGTATGGTTTTGTTTTAAAAACGGAGAATATGTCTGTGGAGAAATCACAAGACGGTTTTTCGGTACAGTTAAAAAACAAAAAAAACGGAGAAATTCTTTTTCGGATTTTCCCTTCGGAAATGTCTGATGCCAAAGGTAAAAGCTCAAAGCTTATTTCTTATGAAATTAAAAAGCAGAACGAAAATATTTATAATTTTAAAATTAAGGCTGACGCTAAATGGATAAATGAAAAAGACAGAACTTTCCCGGTAATTGTCAATCCGGTTATCATTCCCGAAGACACATCACTTTTTGTCCGCAAAAACTATATCCGTACCTCTCCTCTTTTGAATTGGACGGAAAATATAAATGCTGTCGGAGAACAATATCCCGATACTACAGAGTATAAATCTAATTTAAATATAAAAAAGGAGCTCTTAAATCTTGACGGATGTAAAATAAGCAAGGCGGTTTTGAACCTGCGTCCGAAAAGCGGGGACGGGTATTTTATTATCAACGGAGCAGAGAAATATTTATCCTCAAAAATAGATACTCGTGTGGATATTACCGACAAGGCCATTTCCGGAGACTGGAATATAGAAGTTGTGTCGTCCCAAAAAGGCTATTTTGTTCAAGATATTCCGAATTTAATAAATCCGGGAACTATAGACGGTCCGGGTATAATCTGGCCAGAGTTGCCGGATTATAATTTTGATCATTTTCTTGATTATCGTTTTCCAAAAAATCCTCTTCCATATGAAGAACCGGACATATATGATATGGATTTGCCGCTTCATCATCGCTTGGGCGAAATAAATCCTATTATTCCTTTTCCGGAAGATTGGGACAAAATAAAGCCTTCTCCTTTACCAGATGTTGAAATTTTTTTGGAGGTCGAATATCTTACAAGCGATGATTCTGTTCCTGCCGAAGAAAATTTTGCTTTTGCCGGCGGAACCGAAGGATCTCTTAATTTGGCGACGGGAGAACTTGTTACCGCTTTTACCGATACGGTTTTAAAAAGCTCCGCTTTATCGTGCAAAATTTCGCATGTCTATAAAAAAAGCGATAAAGATTACGGCTGCGGCAAAAACTGGCGGTTAAATCTTCATCAAACTCTTATAAAAAATAAAAAAGGAACTTTGCATAAAGGCGTAGATTATATCTATACTGACGGTAACGGCCAGAAACACGGTTTTATTGAAACTTTTTATTATTTAGATGGGGAAAATAATAAAATCGTCGTCGAAAAAAATAATGTGAACGTTGAACCCGACGGAAGCCTTTGGTATAAAACCGGTAATGGGGATTGTCAGGTATACAAAGAACAGCGCACGGCGACAGGAATGAAACTTTCGGCCAGATTGGAAGACTTTAAAAACATTGAGTTTTTGGAGCAAAGGACAAAAGAACAAAAAGAACTTGAAGAATATATAAAATCATATACCAACAATCTTAGAGAATATGTGACAGTTGACCAGGACACAGGAAAGATAACCGCTAAAGGCGAGCTGAAAGATTATTTTATAGACAATAATATACTGCCTATACACGGCTTTAATGCTTTTATGGCTGCATCGTCAAAAAAAATGATTCTTCCAAAATACGAAGCTTTTCAATATAAGTCTTTACTTTTACAGACAGAGCAGTTGGAAAAACAGCTGAAAGTTGATGACGGGACTTTTACCGTACAAAAAGAAGCTTTGGAAAATCAAAAGAGTTCGCTGGCAAACCAAATGCAGTCCTTAAATAACAATACAGAGTCTCTAGGAATTAATCTTAGCTCATTGGAGAAGAATCTTAAGTTGTTAGAACTTCAAAAAACTTCATTACAGACGACTATAAATGCTTTGGAAAATAATAAGAAGTCATTAACAACGCAAATAGAAACTCTTCGTTTGCAGCAAACAGCTTATGGACTACAGCTTAAAGGTTTAGAAGGAGAACAAAAAGACAATACTGAACAGCAACAGAAACACATAGAAAATCAAATACTATGTTTAGAGGGCCAGATAAAAGATATTTCCTTTCAAAAAACAAATAATATTGACCAGAAAAATTTTATTGACCCTCAAAAAATAGATATAAGTGACCAGATAAGCAATATAGTATGTCAAAGGAAGAATCTCACAGAACAATTAGGTGAGTTAAGAAATCAAGAAAAAAATATTGAAAAGCAAATAAAAAATCTTTCCGATTCGGTGCTTCTTACTCAAACTCAAAAAAATCTTACAGAAGAACAAAAAAACTATATTCTGAAAAAATCGCAAGAGCGCCGCAAAGAGCTTCAAAAACTTTTCAAAGAATATGTTAATATGTCTTTTGAATTGAAAAAGCTGAAAGAAAAAATGCCTTATGTCTTTCTTTCAAACGGAGAAATAAATTATTATTTCAATGAAGCCGGAAACTTGTGCGAGATAGGAGATTCTTACGATAATCATATCCGCATAGAATATGATAATAGAGGGCGAATATCTAAATTATATGACGGCAATAGAACTGCGATATTAAAATACAACTATTACGGTCAGCTGGCTTCTATTACTGATTATAGAGGAAGAAAAGCGGAATATTTATATTCTTCATCGGAAAAAGCTTCCGATTTACTGGCGGTAAAATATTCCGACGGCAATACTTTATCGTTTTCTTACGGCTTGAAGACAATGGTTAAAGGCACAGCTGTAATAAAAAAGAATTATTTGATTTCGAATTCGTTGTATTTTGAAAAAAATATCAGCAACATTTATTCTTCTTTTGACGAAACATACACTTTCTTGTCATACGAGAACGGTAAACTTATTTCAATAATAAATAAGTCTAAAATCGATAGAATCGCGGATGGTTCTGTCCATTATGTAAAGCCACTGATGCCGTATCCAGTAACTCCAGGGCAGTATCCAATACCAATAATTCCAGGGGAGTATCCAGTAAAACTTCCAGTGAAGCCGTATCCAGTAAAACCAGGGCTGCTTACCATATCTAAAATCCATATAAATTACGAAGACAATGAATGTGTTATCACTACCGACGGAGCGGTAAAGAGCTATATAATGGACAAACAATATAATCTTATAGGCTCATATTCAAAACTTATAGGCTCATATTCAAAACTTACGGGCGGTACTTTTAAGGATCGTTTATCCTATACTTATTTTGACAGAAAAAACAGATGGTGTTATTGCGTTAAAGAGACGGATAATCCGATTTTGCCAAAGCGTTTAGAGGTAATATTTCGAACGGGACGGCATATTCAGGCAGAATCGGCTTATGAGCTGACAAAAGTTTTGTTTAAAAATATCTCTGAAAAAAAACATTCTTTTTCGGGACAGAAACAAAAGGAAGAGCTGTCTGCAGTTTTACATAGGCCTTGTGGAGAAATAATTGCTTTTCCTCCGATTGAAAAACATGTTGAAAGTATTTTTGCAAGTATTACGCCGGACATGCTTCCTGCGGGACAAACCGAATTTATGTTTTCGGCTTATGCCGCGGCGCCAAAAGCGCCGGTTACCGATATGTGCTATAAAACGGCGTTTCATTCTTGGAATTCCATAAGGTCATCCGAAAAATTCGAGATAACCGCCGAGGTAAACTATAACGGCGGGAAGACGCAGATTTTTACGGCTTCTTTTGATTATAAAAATAACGGCAAACAGTTTTGCGCTTTGCCGGTAACATTGGATAAATCCGCTCTTAAAGATTTAAAAAATATTGTTTTAAAATATATTTATACCGGCAATGACGGATGCGAGTTTACGGATTTTCGTTTTGCTCCTTGCGAATGGGAATATAAAACTTTCGATGAATTTAAGAATTTAAAATACTCCGAGAACAGTATGACATTACTAAACTCCGATTTCTCCGGAAATTCCTATAGAAAATTGTCCGCAAATTATGCATATGATGAAAATAGGATGCTTATAAAAAAAGAAGTGACAGGAGTCGATTCCATACCGGGCAAAGAAGATAAAAAAACTTATGCCGTAAGTAAATATTATTACAATGATTTGGGCTGTCAGGTGCGTAAAGAAAATTATATTAAAGGCGAAGAAAATACAACCGGCGTCATGGTTGAAGAGACTGTATACGATAAGAAGGGCAGAAAAATTAAAGATATAGTTTATAATACTTTAGACAGTACGTCAAAACAATATACTGAAAAAGAATATTTAGAAAACGGACAGTTAAGCGCAAAAATAGATGCTACGGGAGAAAATAAAACCGTTTTTGAATATGAGCCGGGAACGGATAATGTCATAACTGAAATACAGCCTGGCGGGAGCAGATTTTCTTATGGAAGGGATTATTTTAGTGGCGAAGTGACGGGCATTACCCAAAGTACGGATAAAGGTGAAGGTAATTCCGTGGAAACAAAGTATACCTGCGGCGTTGTTACGCATTTAAAAAGCGGATTAAATACGGTTAACTATGAATATGACGGCAAGCGCAGAAAAACGGCGGTATTTCTGAACGGAGAAAAGAAAGTCGAATATGGATATGAAGAAAATGTTCTATCTAAAAAAATGAAGATTATTGATTTTGATTTACTGAAAGTCGATAAAACAAAGACAATATTGAAAGGTTCTAAGAAATTGCAGGATATTATCATAGAAACAGTCAATGATAAAAGTGGGAATTTAATATATACTGCGATAAATAATGAGATACAGGTGATCAATACATACTGTTTTGATAAAATTCTTTTGCAAAGTGTGGATAATATAACGGGAAGAGTTTTAAAAACGGATTATGATAAAGCAAACAAACGCCCAAATGCTGTTCTAAGAACGGCCGGGACAAAAAACGGCTATGGATATTTGCCGGAAATTTCCGAAAAATATTCTTATAACGGGGTGGGAGGCTTAAAAGAGCGCATTATAAACATTAACGGTGCCGAGACTCAAAAATATGTCTATGAATACAAAGATGATGCCGGATATAATTTGAAATCCGTTCTTTTGCCGAACGGCCTTTTTTATAGGCCTATGAAAGATTTTAACGGACGTTATAGCGGTAAAGTTTTTGAGCGCAATGGGGACCGCATATTCGGCGAATATGCCGATTATCTCAAAGCCGGCGATCATTCTACCGGACTGATCTCGTCTATAAAATACGGTTCTCTTAAAGACGGACGATATGTTATTTCAGAAGGACTGAGTTATAAATATGACAAATGTTCGAATATATCTGAAATATGGAAAAACGGAAAGCTTGTCGTCTCATATACTTATGATAAACTAAAACGTCTTATCCGTGAAGATAATAAAGCTTTCGGGAAGTCTTGGTTTTATTCTTATGACAATAACGGGAATATAATGTCAAAAAGAGAAGCGAACTATACAAAAAAATCCGATGGCGAAATAGACAAATATAATTATGAAAAACAATATTTTTATGACGGTGATAAATTAATAAATATCGGAGAAGAAAAATTTGCTTATGATGCTTTCGGCAATCCCGTTACATATGCAAATAAAACATTGATTTGGGAAAAAGGAAGGCTGGTAGGTTATGACGGTATGCGCTTTGAGTATGATGGTTATGGCAACCGCGTGAAAAAAGGCGATTCGATTTTTATTTACAATATTGACGGAAAACTCTTATGCGTCAATAAAGGCAATGATATTTTGGAATTCATCTATGATGAAGACGGAGTTTGCGGCTTAAAACACGGAGATAAACAATATCTTTACCGTGAAAATGCGCAGGGAGATATAACGCATATCTATAGTCTTGACGGAGAACTTGCCGCTCAGTATGAATACGATGCATGGGGAAATCATATTGTAAAAGATGCCGATGGAAATATTATAACTTCACAACAGCATATAGGCAATCTAAATCCTTTTAGATATCGCGGATATCTTTATGATAGCGAAATAAAATTATATTTCTTAAAAAGCAGATATTATGACCCTGAGACAGGACGCTTTATTTCGCAGGATAAAGTGTCTTATTTAGATCCGAAAACGATCAACGGTTTGAATTTATACGCTTATTGCGGTAATAATCCGGTTATGCGCGTAGATGAAAGCGGATGCGGTTGGTGGAGTTCTTTTTGGAAAAAAGTCGGTAATTTCTTCAAAAAAGTAGGTATGGTGATATCCGGAGCAGTAATGGCTGTGATTGGATTTGCAATAACTCTTGTCGGCATAGCTATTTCTTTGCCAACATTGCTTACAAGTTTTATCCCCGGTTTCGGAACTGTTGCCGGTGTTGTTTCCGGAGCTATTACCCAATTCGGTTTCAGTTTGGGAATGTATGGCGGTTTTATGATGGCGGCAGCTTTCAGCAAAGAGATTTATAATGATATGTCCGCTATAGGATGGAATCCTTTTAATTCCGATGAGGGTGCTGTATTGGGATCAAGCAAAGTATCTTTTTATAAAGGTATGCCTGTGGTCAGAACTTCTTTCGACAGGTCCGCTTCGTTCGGAGGTATTTGGCTGAACAGAAGTGCCGATGAAAATGCGCTTAAACATGAATGGGGACACGGCTTTCAACAATTGATTTTAGGTCCTATAAATTATGGGCTTAGTATAGCAATACCATCAGTATCAAAGATGGGGGATTGGGATAATTATTACGATGCTCCCTGGGAAGCTTTGGCTGATAAGATTGGAGGGGTTAATCGCGGGAATCAGGGAAATAATAATTCCGTTGCGCATTTGGCGGCTGCTTCAATATTTGGAATTTGGTCATATTTGTATGCTCGCTAAAGGCGGGTGGGAAATTTAAATTTCATAATAAAGTTTTTTGTTTTGCGCCGGCCGGCATTTACGGAGTGCGGGTTTGCCGATTTGGAAAAAAGTTTAACCGGGCGGGCCGGCGTTTTTGCGCGGTTTCGGATGCTTTATGTTTTCCTGCCGTTTCGGTCCGGAAAAATGTTAAATTTATAACGGGAGGGAAATGTGTTTTTTACATTAATAAGAGATATTCTTAAAGTTCTGCAAAATGACGCTTCTCCTAAGCAGATAGCTTTCGGGGCGGTTTTGGGCGTTTTTTTCGGGCTGGTGCCTGGGCTGCTTATGAAATGTTTGTTTTTTGTTTTGATAATGCTTTTGCAGGTAAATATCGGAGCGGCTTTCGCAAGCGCGGCCGTTTTTGCGCTTATAGGCCTTTTTACCGATCCTCTTTGCGGCGCAATAGGGCATTTCATTTTAACCGCTTCCGCGCTTATTCCTTTGTGGACGTCTCTTTATAATATGCCTTTGATTCCTTTTACCAAATTCAATAATACCGTGGTTATGGGAAATATTGCGCTTTCATTTGTCTTTTTCGCTCCGGTATATATTCTCTCAAACAGATTTCTCCTCTATTACAGACAGCATTGGCGGGATAAAGTCGCCAAGTGGAAAATAGTAAAACTTCTTACCGCCGGTTCCATTTCTTATAAAGTTTTGAAATAATCCCTAAAGCCGGGGTTTTTGCCGCATGCTCATGTTTTAAAATAATAATTTGAAATCGGGGATAAAAATGAAAATATTCAGATGGAAATTTATAATTCCTACGGCTGTTATAATATCTGCCATATGCGTTTTTTTCGCGTTTTATCTGGACGTTTATTTAAAAAAAGCTTTTATTTCCTCCGGAGAGCTGATTTTCGGAGCTAAAGTCGAAGTCGGCCGTTTTAAAACAAAATTTAAAGGATTGAACGTCAATATAAAGAATATAAAAATCGGAGATAAAGACAATGAGTTTAAGAATCTTGCCGATATCGACAATGTAAATTTCAGCGTGCGTTTTATTCCGCTTCTTTCAAAGAAAATAATTATAGACGATATGAGCGCTGAAGGCATAAAATGGGGCACGGCAAGGAAAACTTCCTGCAAACTGCCTCCCAAAAAAAAGAAAGCCGTATCCGAAGAAGAATCCTTTGCTTCAAAAGCCGTGAAAGAACTTAAAGCAAAAGCCGCGGAAGAATATAATTCTTTTCCGGGCGTCCGTAAACTGGGACGGATACAGGAGCAGATAAAAAACTTTTCGCCGGAAAGCATAGTGGATATGGCGGGAATACAGTCCGTCTCTCTGGTTCAGAATTCATATGTGGAACTGATGGGAAAATACGATTCTTATAATAAAATCGTCAATGATTTTGACGTCAAAGCGCAGATTGACGCAATAACGGCATTGATTGAAGCCCTTTCAAAAACGCAGATAAAAACTCCGGCGGATATTCAGGCTTTAAAAAATAATCTGGCCGGCCTTAATGAAGAAAAGAAAAAGCTTGAAAAAACTTTCAATGAACTTCAAGCCGTTAAAAACGGGCTTGTCAAGGACGCAAAACAACAGCAGGATGCGTTCAAAAATATCGGTTCCGTCATAAACCGTGATGTCGACAACATAGCTTCGAAACTGTCAATTCCTTCGCTGGATTTCAGAAATGTTTCAAGAATGCTTTTCGGCCGGGCATGGGTAAGCAGGGTGGATAAAGCGCTTTATTATATGAGTATAATAAGAAAGTATATGCCTGAAAAGAGCGCGCGGGAAGAAAAGAAGCCCGAACCTAAAAAAAGGCTGAAAGGCATAGATATGCTATATCCGGTCAATAAGCGCCTTCCCGGACTTTTTATAGCTAATATTAAGCTTTCAGGCACTTCGGGAGGCGAAGGAAAAGAGGGAACCCCCGTCTTTTTCAGCGGAACGGCCGAGAATATAACTTCAAACCAGAAACTTACCGGCAAAAAAACTACATTTGAAGTCAAAGGCGGGGAAACCGGCGGGCAGATTATCGCGGTAAGCGGCAGCTTCAGCAGGATAACCGATGTCGCGGAGGATATTCTTTCATTTACTATGGAAGGAGTTGACGCCGTAAGACTTGGCATTCCGGAAACGGACTATACGCCTTCCTTCAAGGAAGCAAAAAGCAGAATTTCCGCACAATTTTCAATGATCGGCAGCGATTTTATAACAAAAACGGGCGTTTATATTGACGGTATGCATTATGACGCTTCGCAAAAGAATTTCGAGTGGGCGGATCAGAATCTCATAAAATACGTAAATATGCTTTGGCAGGGCATTGATTCAATAAGCGTGGAAGCTAAACTGTCCGTACTCAAAGAAGGCGGCATTAAGGCTGAGTTTATGTCCGATATAGACGAAAAGCTGGGACAGCGTTTTGACAATATATTGAAAAGCGCCGTAGGCGACGTAAAAATTAAGATCAGAAAAGAAGTGACCCAGTACGTCGATTCGCAGAAAAAAGTTTTACAGACGGAAGCGGACAAATATGTCGGGCGCATAAATAAAGAGCTTGAGCCGAAACTGAACGAAATCCGCAAGAAGATAGATGAAGCCAAAAAGCTTATTTCCGACAAAGAAAACGAGCTTAAAAAGTCGGCTGCCGCTTCGCTTTCTTCTTTTTTAAATCCTAAAAAAGATTCCAAACCGCAAGAAAGCGGCAAAGACAAATGAATCCTGAGCCCGGAGCCCCGGAGTTGTTTTTATCGCAACAGGGTTTGTCTGCGGAAAAATTATCGTGATGAACATTCCGAAAGCTTTGTCAAGCTTTATCGGGACGGGTTTTGCCTTAGGAAAAGTATTGACGGCATTCGCAGTTTTATGCCGGAATATTTTTTAGCCGGCAATGTGCTTTTTTATTTAGACAAGAAGCATAAAAGCCGATTTGACAAACCTACCTGTATGTTGTAGGATTATTGCTGTTTCAACCGGTAGCGCCGGGAATAATTTGCGATTTGTTGAAAAAACAAGTCCGCATTCGGGAAAGCGGAAAGCCGTCCGGCGCAGTCCTTTCTAATAAAAAATAAGAGTGGAATCTTATGAAATGTCCGTTTTGCGGCAGTTTTCACGACCAGGTGCTTGATTCGCGCCCGATTGAGCATGCTTGCGCGGTAAGAAGACGGCGGGAATGCCTTGAGTGCGGCAAACGCTATACGACTTTCGAACGGCCGGAAGAGATTTCTCTGACGGTAGTTAAAGCTGACAGTTCCAGAGAGCCTTTTGACAGAAAAAAGATATGGGCGGGAATAGACAGAGCCTGCAGGAAACGTCCCGTGTCCGTTGAAACCATAGATAAAATCGTAAATGAAATAGAAAATGAGCTTGCCGCTGAATATGTTATGGAAATACCTTCCAATATAATAGGCCAGAGAATACTTGATAAGCTTTGGGACCTTGATCTGGTCGCATATATACGCTTTGCTTCGGTTTACAGAAAATTCGGCGATATAGATACTTTTATGCAAGAGCTTAAAAAGCTTAAAAAAGAACACCGGAAACGACAGAAAACCGGATAATACGGACGTTGGAACTCATATTTTTTGGCGGCAGGAGAATGCCGGAAACGATCGGGGGGTCGTAAATATGGCGGAAAACGCAAAGCGGGAACTAATTTGCGGAAAATGCGCGCAGCTGGGAAAAAACGCGCTTACGGTGCTGCGCAAAAGATATTTGAAGAAAGAAAAAAAAGGCGATGCGGCGGAAAAACCCGAAGAATTGTTTTACAGAGTCGCCGAAAATATAGCTCGGGCGGATAAAATTTATGATAAAGACGCCGATATACAAGCTTTAACCGAAGAATTTTATCCGACTATGTCTTCCCTGGATTTTTTGCCTAATTCTCCCACCCTTATCAATGCCGGCAGGCGGCTGCAGCAGCTTTCGGCCTGTTTTGTTCTTCCCATAGAAGATTCGACGTATTCCATTTTTGAAACTCTCAAAAACACGGCTTTGATACATAAATCCGGCGGGGCACTTCATCCCGGACCGAGACCATAGCCCGCTTGATTTCGCTTTCTTTACGTTCGGGAGTAGACCGGCGGGATTATAATAGAGGTCCAAAGAAATCGGATGTCTTTCGCCCACGCTTGCCGAAGGCGGCGCGGTTCTTTCATGCGCTGACGCCGTCGCGAAAGCTTTAGCTTGTATTAGAGAGGAATCCGCTCCCGCGCTTTTCGGGAGTGAGATATCCCGTTCGGAGCTTTATTCGCAAATTAGGCGTTCATGTCCGCCGGTTCTTAAGGCAGTGTTTCCGGCTTGTGGACGCGGCGTCTCCGGAATGCGGCGAAATGCTGACTTTTGCGGAAGGCTGCGCCGTTTGCCGCGGCTGCTGATACTCTAAATGCTGGTAGCGGCAGCATGCCCGCAGTATTGATCCGGCTTGAAAATATTCGGAAATTTTAAGGCGGATTTCCGAAATGATTTTAAACGGGCGCAAGCGGATATTTTTGCGCATATAAAAAGCGTGCTCTAAACCGGGAAACCGTTGAAGTTTATAAAATGCTATGTCGCAAAGCTTATCAAAAGCGGAAAAGAGTTCTTTAAGACGGAATCTTTAATATGCTGAATTTTTTAATATTTCGATCGGCTTAAATGCGGCGGGGAACAAAAAAATTTTTTAAAAGCGTTTTTTTATGCCGGCCGGCGGAAATAACCGGCGCAAAACGGGATAAAAGAACGGCAAAGGCGGTTTTGTATGGTCAAAAACGATAAATGGATAAAGAAAGCGGCTCTTGAAAACAAGATGATAGAGCCGTTTGAGCCCGCGCAGGTCAAGCAGGCTGACGGGAAAGGAATTATATCATTTGGAACTTCTTCTTACGGCTATGATATGCGTCTTTCAAACGAGTTTATGGTGATGAAAGCCCGTACGGGACAGACCGATAGAGAAATACTCGACCCTAAAAATTCGGCCGAGCGGCTGTTTGAGCCGGTTACGGTGGAAGATCATATAGTGGTTGCTCCTAATTCGATAGTTTTAGGCAAAACAGTAGAATATTTCAGAATACCGCGTGATATTATAACGGTGGCTTTCGGCAAATCGACTTATGCCAGATGCGGCATTTTTGTTAATGTAACCCCTTTTGAGCCGGAATGGGAAGGTTTTGTCACTCTTTCAATAGCAAATACGAATTCTTTTCCTGTAAAAGTATATGCCGGTGAGGGAATAGCGCAGGTGCTTTTTCTGGGAGCCGACGAAGTCTGCGAAATTTCTTATGCGGACAGAAAAGGCAAATACCAGGCTCAAAAGCATATAACTTCGGCAAAACTTTAGCGCCGGATTTTTTGTAAAATAAGGCGAAACCGGCTTCGCGTCTAATGTTTTGCGGCATTTTTTGAAATGAGTTAAAAAAGCAGGCGGAATTTCCGGCGCCTGGATATATGCGCCGCGGCATTTATCGGCTCCGGTTATTATAAAGCTTTCCCGTTTTGCGCGTTTAAGAGATATGAAACGGGTTTGCCTGAAAAATATTTCAACCCGCAGGCGATTGCCGTCGGCGCAAGTGATTCTTGCCGGGCGGCCAGGCGCTGCCGGGCGGAAAAGGCGTTTGTGCAAGAAAGCCGTCTTAATAAGGCGTTTTATCGAAGGCAGATTGTAAATATCCGTTCTGGGGCGTTTAAAGCGTAGTCCTTTAATTTTCGTTTTGCATTGACGTAGGCATTGGCTTTGCCGGACGCGCATGTCTTTTTAAAAATTTAAAATTTTGATCCGGCCGGGCGGATGTTTATTGTGTTTTTACGTCCGGCAAAAGCGCGGATTTATCGTTTTTGAAAGCGGGACGGGTTAGAAACGCCCGTAAAATTTTGTATAATGCATTGTCATAAATAATACCAACCAAACAGGAGAAAAATTAAGTTTATGATTCTGATTTTAGATTTCGGTTCGCAGTACACGCAGCTCATTGCCAGACGCATCAGAGAGGAAAAAGTTTATTGTGAAATTTATCCGGGAAACAAGCCGGCAAAATCTTTCGGCGATTTAAAAGATTTAAAAGGGATTATTCTCTCCGGCGGCTATGACAGCGTTTATGCCAAAGCAGCGCCCCGGCCTGACGGTGAAATATGGAAGTTCGGCGTTCCGGTTTTGGGTATTTGCTACGGAATGCATATCATAGCCGAACATTTCGGCGGAAAAGTAAAACCTTCGAAAAAAAGAGAATTCGGTCTTGCCTCGGTAAAAGTTTCGGCTTCCTCGCCTCTTTTTAAAGGTTTGTCCGGCAGCAGGACGCTTTGGATGAGCCATGGAGACAAACTTTCAAAAATACCGCACGGTTTTAAAGTAACCGCGAAATCGGACAATTCCCCTTATGCCGCGATTGAAAATTTAAAAAACCGGGTTTACGGCGTACAGTTCCATCCGGAAGTCAAACATTCCGTCTGCGGCAAAAAGATTCTCCGGAATTTTATTTTCGATATATGCGGTTCGAAACGCGACTGGACGATGAAAACTTATATAACCGACGAGGTAAAACGCATTAAAGAGCAGGTCGGCAAAAACGGCAGGGTTCTTTGCGCTCTTTCCGGAGGAGTTGACTCTTCGGTCGCGGCCGTTATGATACATAAAGCCATAGGAAAAAGGCTTTTTTGCGTTTATGTGGACCACGGATTGCAAAAACTGGGGGAAAATGAAAGAGTTAAAAAGATTTTCGGCAAAAAGTTCGGAAAAAATCTCAAGATTGCAGACGCCGGAAAAGAGTTTTTAACAAAACTTAAAGGCGTGACCGATCCTGAAAAGAAAAGAAAGATTATAGGACATACGTTCATAGACGTTTTTGAAAGGGAAGCAAAAAAACTTAAAGATGTAAAATATCTTTTGCAGGGGACGATATATCCCGATATTATTGAAAGCCTTTCGATAAAGGGTTCCAAAGCGCCGATAAAAAGCCATCACAATGTTGGCGGGCTGCCTGAAAAGATGAATATGGAGCTTGTGGAACCTTTAAAATTTCTTTTTAAAGACGAAGTCAGAGCGCTCGGAAGAGAACTGGGCATACCGGAAGAGATCATAAGCAGACAGCCTTTCCCGGGTCCGGGGCTTGCCGTGAGGACTCTTGGCGAGATAACAGGAGAAAAACTTGAGATATTGAAAAAAGCCGATTTTATAGTGAATGAAGAAATAAGAAAAGCCGGCCTTTATGAAAAGATTTGGCAGTCTTTTGCCATAATACTGCCCGTTAAAACCGTGGGCGTTATGGGAGATTTGAGAACATATGAGCATGTCATAGTTTTAAGAGCCGTCAATTCCGAAGACGCCATGACTGCCGGCTGGGTCAGGCTGCCGTATGATTTGCTCGGGAAAATATCCTCAAGAATCATAAATGAAGTAAAAGGCGCAAACAGAGTGGTTTATGATATTTCCGATAAGCCTCCGGCGACTATCGAATGGGAATAATGAAATATTTTAAATTAACGGCGATTTTATTGTTTACGGTTTTGTTTGTCTGCGCCTGTTCTCGTCCTAAAGATGACGGAACATACGGGTCTTCAATGCAGATCAAAGGTTCCGACACGATAGTAAATCTCATTCAGGCATGGGCTGAAAGATTTGTGGCTGACAGGCCGGGTATGAACATAGGGGTCACCGGCGGCGGATCCGGCACGGGTTTTGCGGCTTTGATGAATAAAACCTGCGACATAGCCATGTCTTCGCGCGAGATTGAAGACAAAGAAAGAAATCTTGCGCGAAGCAAGGGCGTCGAGCCGGTTGAATTTATCGTAGGGCTTGACGGTTTGGCCATACTTATAAATAAAGAAAATCCCGTCAACAATCTGACCGTAGGACAGTTGCGGGATATTTTTACGGCCGAAATCACGAACTGGCGCGAAGTGGGAGGCGAAGACCGGAAAATAGTCATTCTTTCAAGGGAAAGCAATTCCGGAACCCATATGTTTTTTAAAGAGCATGTTCTCAGGCGCGCCGACAAAAAAGCGAAAGACGAATTTGCGCCTCAGGCTCTGATGATGCCTTCTTCCCAGGCTATTTACGATGAAGTCTGCCAAAATCCCAATGCTTTGGGTTATGTCGGAATGGGCTTTATAAATGACGGGGTCAAGGCCGTGTCGGTCGCCTCTGACGCCGGAAGCGAATATGTATATCCTACCCCCGGAAACGTTATGAGCGGCGCCTATCCCGTTTCCAGACCTCTTTACCTTTATACGAACGGGCAGCCTGAAGGAAATGTCAGGGAGTTTATAGATTATGCTTTATCCGACAAAGGGCAGAAAATCGTCCTTGAAACGGACTTCGTGCCTTTGAAAGGAATACAATGAGAAAAATAATAGATACTTTAATTGAAGCCGTAATTTTTATATGCGGCATTCTCGCCATAGTTTTTGTTTCTTTGATTTTCGGCTTTTTGCTTAAGGAAGGCTTTTCTTTTTTCAAAGAATTCGGAATAGTTAAATTTATAGGCGGCAAACTCTGGTATCCAACGTCGGAACCGGCGCAGTTTGGAATTGTGTCTTTAATAGTGGGTTCTCTCATAGTTACCATAGGCGCCTGCATAATAGCTGTTCCTCTGGGAGTAATGGCCGCGCTTTATATTTCCGAAATCGCGCCGAAAGGAGTGCGCGATATTTTGAAATCTTTCGTTGAACTTATGGCCGCCATTCCGAGCGTGGTTATAGGATTCGTCGGTATGGTTACGCTGGTTCCTCTGGTGAGAATATTATTTGACGTGCCCACAGGTCTTACGGCTTTTTCAGGCTCCATAATGCTTGCTTTTATGGCAATGCCCACCATAGTCACCATATCAGAAGACGCGATACGTTCCGTTCCCTGGGCGTACAAAGAAGGAGCGCTTGCTTTGGGAGCCACCAGATGGCAGACTATAAGAAGAATAGTTTTAAAAGCGGCGATGCCCGGCATTATCGCGGCTATAATGCTTGGCATAGGAAGAGTTATAGGAGAGACTATGGCCGTGATGATGATAACGGGAAACGCCGCCCATATACCGGGCTCCGTATTCGAACCGGTCAGAACCATGACCGCCACAATAGCGGCCGAAATGGGCGAAACCGTAAGAGGCGGCCTGCATTACAGGGCATTGTTCGCCATAGGGCTTGTGCTGTTTGTAATAACTTTTTTAGTTAATTTTATAGCCGATTTGTTTTTAGGCAAGAGTAAACGCAAATGATGAAACTGAGCCCCAAACTATCCCAAAAACTTTCTTACGCCCTGTTATTTTTCGCCACATTGCTGGTGATAACTCCGGTAACCATAATAGTTTTCATAATTGTTAAAAACGGCGCTTCCGCAATAACTTGGGAATTTTTAACCTCTATGCCGGCCGACGGAATGAGAGGCGGAGGAATACTTCCGGCCATCTTAGGCACTCTTTCTATAGTGCTTTGCGCCATACTTATAACCCTGCCCATCGGGGTTTGCGCGGCTATATACCTTAACGAATATGCAAGAGACAATCTTCTTACAAGGATAATCAATCTGGCCATAGTCAATCTTGCCGGCGTTCCTTCGGTGGTTTACGGGCTGTTCGGGCTTGGAATTTTCGTCATGTTTTTAAAGCTCGGCGTTTCAGTTATAGCCGGAGCTTTGACTTTGTCGATTATGGAGCTGCCGGTCATAATCACAACGGCAAGAGGCGCGCTCAGAAGCGTGCCTTATTCTTTCAGGGAAGCGAGTCTTTCGCTGGGAGTAAGCAGATGGCAGACCATACAATATGTGGTTTTGCCCAATGCTCTCCCGGGAATTCTTACCGGGGCTATACTCAGCATAGCCAGAATTTCAGGGGAAACTGCCCCTATTTTGTTTACTGCCGCGGCTTTTTATGTTCCTCATCTTCCCGGCTCGGTTTTTGACCAGGTAATGGCTTTGCCTTATCATTTGTTTATTATTTCAACGCAGATACCAAATATGCCCAAAAATATAATTTTCGGCACGGCTTTGGTGCTTTTAATGATGGTGCTGTCAATGAGCGTTGTCGCCATAGCGGCGAGAATATATTTCAGAAAACGCAGAAAATGGTAAACTCTCCGTCCGGGCGGCCGGCAGAGTAAAAAAATATTTTTTTTTGCGCGTTTGACGCAGCCGCGTTATTAAGGCGGCGGATAAGAGGCGAGATGAATAAAACGGAAGATAAAATAAAAGTCGAAAATCTAAGCTGCTTTTACGGCGGCAGATGCGTTCTGGAAGCTCTTAATATAAATGTTAAAAAGAACGAGATTCTTTCCATTATCGGCCCCGCCAACAGCGGGAAAACCACTTTTTTAAGAACGCTTAACAGAATGAATGATTTTGACACGAACTATTCCAGAAAAGGCGCTATATATCTTGACGATGACAATATTTTTAATATGAATATGGAAAAACTCAGAAAGCGGGTGGGAATGCTTTTTGCCATGCCCATACCTTTGCCGATGAGCATTTACGAAAATATAGTATACGCGCCTAAAAGGCTGGGACTGGCGATGAAAAAGAGCGAGCAGGACGCCGTGGTCGAGCAGGCTCTCAGAGACGCTTCGCTCTGGGATGAAGTCAAAGACAGGCTTAATGCTTCCGCGATAAAACTTTCCGGCGGGCAGCAGCAAAGGCTGTGCATCGCGAGAATTCTGGCGATAAACCCCGAAGTTATTTTGTTTGACGAGCCCTGCTCCGGGCTTGACCCGATTTCAACGGCGAAAGTCGAGGAGTCAATGCTTGAGCTGAAAGAGAAATATACCATTGTTCTTGTGACAAATAATGTAAAACAGGCTTCAAGAGTCGGCGACAGAACGGCGTTTTTCCTGATGGGAAAACTCGTGGAGCTCGATAAAACAGGCACGCTTTTCGTTTCGCCCAAACATAAACGGACCGAGGATTATATTACGGGACGTTTCGGATAGGCTGGCGGGCGTTAAAATTCCGGCGGAATTTGTTTATGTAGCGGTTTTGCGAATTTGTTTTAGCGGAAAACGCTTCCGCATTGCGCCGGTTTGCTTAAAGCTTTGAAAATAAAAAGGCGGGACTTGCAAAGCAACGGCATTTCTTACAGCCGGCGCCCGAAAGCATGGCGTTCAGGCGCATTTTGCGGCGGATTTTTGCGATGCGGGTTTTATGGAGCCGCGGCATCTGCATTCTGCGCGCAGGCCTGATGCCGCAAAAAACGGTAGCCCGCGTCTAAAGCGCGGTATTTGGCGTCGGGAGAAAGGCTTGCGGAATTGTAAATCCGTAAAAAAATACAGCGGCAGAAGAATTGAACGGCGGAGATTTAATGGCAACGATAGAAATAAAAAACTTCAACCTTTTTTATACGGATTTTCACGCGCTTAAGAATATAAATATGAAGATCAAAGAAAAGCGCATAACCGCGATGATCGGTCCGTCCGGCTGCGGAAAATCGACTCTTTTGCGTTCCCTCAACAGAATAAACGATACTATAGAAGGCGTCCGCACAAGCGGCGAAATTATCATAGGGGAAAAAAATATATACGGCGCAAAAACCGATATAGATCATTTGCGGAGAAATGTCGGAATGGTGTTTCAAAGGCCGAATCCTTTTCCTATTTCCATATACGAGAATGTGGCTTTCGGATTAAAAGTCAACAGGATAGCCTCAAAAAAAAGCGTTATTGACGAAACTGTGGAAAACAGCTTAAAGGCCGTGCTTTTGTGGGACGATATAAAAGACAAACTGAAAAAATCCGCTTTGGAAATGACTTTGGAGCAGCAGCAAAGGCTGTGCATTGCCAGAGTGATAGCGGTAAAACCTCAAATAATTTTGCTTGACGAACCCTGTTCTTCTCTTGATCCCGTATCAACGCAGCGCATAGAAGAACTTATGATGCAGCTTAAAAACAGTTATGCGATAGTTATTGTCACTCATAATATGCAGCAGGCCGCCAGAGTATCCGAAGAGACCGCTTTTATGCTGCTGGGCGAACTGATAGAATTTGATAAGACTGAAAAAATATTTACGAATCCTTCGCAGAAACAGACGGACGATTATGTCAGCGGAAGGTTCGGATAAAGCGGGCTTTCGCAGCCGCGGAATCCGTTTTAGGCTGGTATTTTCGCTTTTTGCCGGCAGAGGAATCTGCCGGAAAGTTTTAAATTTCGCCGAAAGCGCGTATGAGCGGGAAAAAGATAATCCGCTTTTAACGGGCTGAAAATTTTAAATTTTGCCGGACGCGGCGTATGAGGGCAATAAATTTCTTTGCTTTTTGCCGTAAAAGGAACCGGCGCGGGAGATAAAAATGCGTCATTTTGATATGGAAATGAATGATTTGCAGGTGCGCCTTGTCGACATGGCGGGGCTTGTGCAGCAGATGATAAAGGCCACGACGGATCAGCTTGTTCTCAGGGATGCTGAACTTTCAGAGGACATTTTCGGACTTGAAAAGGAAGTAAATATTCAAGAAATCGTAATAGACGACAGATGCCTCAAGCTTATAGCCTTAAACCAGCCCGTAGGCGCGGATTTGAGATTTATAACTTCAGCCATGAGAATAAACAGCGATCTTGAAAGAATGGGCGACGAGGCCGTAAACATAAGCGAAATGGCTCTGGATCTGATAAAATATCCGGAATTGAAACCGCTTATTGACATACCGCAGATGTCGGATATAGTCAAACAAATGGTGGAAGACAGCATTAAAGCGTTCAATACAAGCGATGTCGAGCTGGCAAAAAGCGTTCTTGGCAAAGATGATGAAGTTGACGATTTAAAAGACAGAGTTTTTTCGGATTTGAAAGAATATATGACCAAATCTTCCGATCCTGATACCATTCAAAGAGCCGTAAATTTGATTTTAATTGCTAGAAGCATAGAAAGAATAGGCGATCATGCCACCAATATATGCGAAGACGTCATTTTTATGGTTCATGGAAAAGACATAAGGCATCCCAAAACTTTTAAATAAAAACGGTCAGGCCTTTTTTCAAAAAGCCGTGCGTTTTCTTCCAAACGCACGGCTTTTTACATCGGCTGTATGCTGTACAAAGAATGTTTTACATTTTTTTTTCAAAAAACATAAAAAAATTGTCTGAAAATGTGCTACTTTATTATTGCTTATACATTTTTAGAAGGGAATTATGATTAAAAAGATCTCAGCGCCTCCGGCTTGCGCCGTAAAAGAAAAGTTTAAATATCCGGAAATTTTCAGGATAAGCCGTTAATCCGGCTTATCCTTGTCCGCTTTATATGTCTTGCTTTTTTTGTTTGTTTTTATATTTTATTTTTTGCCGCGCCGCATTTTTTATCGACGGTACCGTTTCTTTTTTTCTATAGTGCGGTTTTTGCGCTTTCCGTTTAACGGTTAGCGCGTCCGGGCGGGAGAAAAACATTGCTTTTCGGTTTGTCCGTAAAATAAAAACGGCCTAAGTAAAAAATTTCCTGACATTTAAACTTTTCTTTTACGGGCTTATGCAAATGCCTTATTACAAGTTAAATCCGGGATTATTGACTGAATATTATTATTTTTGCTATAATTCTACATCAAATTTAATGTCTCCGTAGCTCAATTGGATAGAGCAACTGCCTTCTAAGCAGTAGGTTAGGTGTTCAACTCACCTCGGAGACGTTTTAACTTTGTCTTTTGGGTTTATGCTTTGCCGCAGGCTCGGCTTTTTGCGTTTCAATGCAAATTTCCCGCGCCTCTTTCTTGTCTAAACTCAAAATATTTCGTAAAAAGCGTTCTGTTTGCGTGTTTTTGATTTGCAAAAACCGCATAAAGACGGAGAAATTCATAAAAGCCGTTTGCTATATGTTGTCGAAGTTTTGATTATTTGCGCTTTGAATTTTCTTATATGATTTAAAATGTTTTATGTGGATGTCTTTTACTTTTAAGTTCGGGCAATATTATTAGTTTTACACTTCCGCTGTCGCATTTCTTTTTGTCTTTTTAACGGTGGCTGTAGCTCAACTGGTTAGAGCGTCGGTTTGTGGAGCCGAAGGCTGCGGGTTCAAGTCCCGTCAGCCACCCCATATTTGATTTCCTTATTATAAGCTGTCAAAAATACCTGAAAAATAAAGTCTTTTATACTGAAAGATTTTTACACAATCTATTTTACATAACCGGGCATCCGCCGGAAATATACAGGATGAAATTTAAAGAGAAAGCTTTATCGGTTTTAATTAACTAGAGAATTGGTAAGTTTGGCGACTGCACTAAATTTGACATTCCCATTAAAGATCTAAAGCTCGCCTTGGTTTCTTATGCTTGAAAGCTTAGTACTCCCATAAAAAGCGACACTTTTTGGGTTCAAATGTTGCCTGTATTTAAACAGGCAGAGTAGGTCATTAACCTGACACCAAAAAATGTATCAATATTATTAAGTTGTTGTTGAGCTTTTCAAGCTTATTACTGCCTCTTTATTGTATAAAATAGCTGCTTGATTTTCAATGATAGATGATATTTATATAATAAATTTGTTGAATTATTGGAGGAGATGTAAATGCTCAGTGCTGATTATATAAAAGCTATATTGATAGATGAAGTTATTGTAAAGAAAAAACCTCTAGACTTGATAATCTCAGAGTTTCCTTTTTTTACCGAAGATAAGCAATTGGCAGATTTAGTATGTATTAGCGATTATAAAACGACTGCTTTTGAAATAAAGGGAGAGAAGGATAATTTAAACAAATTGCTACGTCAAATCAAAGGTTATTTAAAAGTTTTCAACAACGTTTACGTGGTAATACATAACAGATTTATAAAATCATCAATAATAAAACGATTGCCTAATAGGGTTGGAATATTCATTATTGATGAGAATAAGAATCTAGTATTAAGGAGAAAGGCAGAGTGTAAACATACCCTTTCAAAGGAATTATTGGTCGGTCTTTTGTGGAAGCAAGAATTGGATAAAATTGCACGAAATTATAAATTGAGAAATGATATTTATTTAAAAAAACAGATAATTAACAAGTTTTCAAATAAAAACATTCAGAGGATTGTTGTAAATAGTGTTATTGAACGATTTTCAAAAAGATTTTTTACTTTTATAAATGAGAGAGGTAAGCGAACCAATATTGAAGATATTAAATATCTTAGAGTTCAAAGTAATTTGCCTTTACCTTCTTTAACGAAATAACTTTTCTAGTCATAAATAAATTCATTCTTACTTTAATCCAAAATATAGGTGACAATCCTGACGGAACTTGTTTTGCAGCTTTTTTTATCTCCTCATCTCCAAAAGAGGATAAGCCTTGTATAGGTTTATATTTGGGACAGTTGAGAACCATTTGAGCAGCTTTTTTATATCCAGACAGATCTCCATCATCTTTGTATCTAAAATATAAAAATTCTTTTTCGTCAGAAGATATGAAATCAATTCTTGGTATCCATCCACCGCCACCAGTTGGGTATTTAACAGGATGAATAGAAGCATAATCAGCGTATAATAAGTTATTGTCTTTACAGAATTTTTGTAGAAAAATATTTTCTACACACTGGAAATTGTCTTCATTTTCATTATCACAAACTTCCAAAACATAGCTGGGAAAGGAAGATAACAGGAGTGCAACATTCCTTTTCTTAGTGGTTATCTTTTTCATTGATTCTGATATTTGAGAAATATAAGTGTCTAAATTGTCATCGGAAGGTATATATCCCAAATCTAAAAAAATTAATAATGTAGACCCAGATTGCATATTGCTTTCAATGAAAGCAATCAATATGTCAATACCTTCGTTAAATTCTCTATTGTTAATATTAAAAATACTAGAGCTATTGTAATTTTTTTTAAAAGTAAAAAACGGTATTTTAACTGCAATAGTTTTAAATTGAGAAGAAAGAATCTTTATTTCTTTTTTTACATCACTAATAAATCTAGTGTCAATCATTAAAGATGGAATTACATTTTTAACTACGGAATCTCTTTTTAAAAAAGACACCCAATTTTTATAGCCGTCTTGTGGATTTTTTAAATCTCTTAGTTGATTGTCTAAGAGTGCTTCATCATCTGTTATGTCTAAAATAAATTTTGAATTTTTTGTCAGTCCAGTAATTTTTGAAATGTGGTTTTCTATATCTGGATGCCTCGGTATTCCATTGCGTCTAGATAATCTTGTTTTTGTTAATTCAAAGGTTGGTAAGATGCTTTTTAGTATATCGTTATCAATTGTTGCATATCCGCCTAATTCAGCGGCTCGAGTTTTTATCACAGGGAAATAATGGTATTTTGGCATCAATAACTTCCAATATATTTTAATTTATATGCACGATATTTTATAGCTGAAATAGATACGTCAAAATATAAGGCTAGTTGCTCAAAGGTATTTATTCCTTTTTCTATACACTCTCTAAATTCATTTTCAGGCATTAATAGTTCAGCAGCAAAATCATTAGCCTCTTTTTCTACCTCGTCATCATTATCACTTCTCAGCAAAATTGATTCATCCTTGCGTCCATTTATTAGAGAGCTTGAATGTTCTAGAACAAAATGAGCTAATTCGTGTGCCATAGTGAAATTTTGTCTTCTTAAATTATCATATTGGTTTATATAAATATTCCAAGATGTTTTATTTGCATTTTCTTCAATATAGCCAGAAATATTCCTATCCATTTCATCTTTTATAACATTAATATTAAAGATTTCTTTTATAACTCTTTCAATATCTAATGGTTGTGTACGTATACCTCTTTTTTTAGCTTCTCTTCTTATTTCATCTATTGTGTGAATACTTAAGCGTGAAGAAGTTACAGAGGCAGATTTTTTTTTCTGTCCTTCCTTATCTAATGTTAAATCATCTATTGAAAAATAAGAAACACCCATACTATTTAGGCTCCTTTGTTTCTTTTTTATCTTCCATTTTTGTCGGTTTATCTATTGGTGCTTGCGATGATGTAATTGGTTGGCTTTCTTCTTCAGTTTTTTTTGATAAAATATCATCAATCTTTTCATCTATTTTATCTGAAATATAAGAACTTTTCATCTGCTCTGCAACATTTATAGCAATAATCTCTTTTACTTCAGGTTTTTTCATTTCCTTTTCAATATATTCAGCACACATTTGTTTTGCTTTTTCTTCGCTTACGGATTTTACATAAAAATAAGCGCAAATAGTATATAATCCTATAATAACAATGAGAAAAGCAATTAATCTATCATAATAATCTAACTGTGCACTTAAAAAGGTATCTAAAGTAATATTTGAATTGTTTACAATTTCATAAAAAGCTTCTTTGTTTTTCTTATCTAATAGGGATAGACTTATGGCATTAAAGTCTTTGGATACAATTTTTTCATTTTTTTCACTAACTATATTTAGGGTATAATGTTTTTTATCGTCCAGTATTCTATTTATAGAAAATTTAGGAAAAAGTAAGACTGCTAAGAGCAGTATAACAAATAAAGAAGCTATGACAAAAATAAAAACTTTTGCAAATTCTTTAAACATTTATAAAATCCATTTAAAAGACATTTACTTTGTATAATTATAACTTCTTGTAAAATAATTGTAAAGATGTATATAATGTATGGTACTTTTTAGTTTATTAGAATAATTTTAAATAAGATTACAAAGCTCAAAGTTCAAATCATTATTTGAAAAGTAGTTATAAAAGTCGTAAAGCGTAGTACCCCATATTTGATTTTCTTATTATAAGCTGTTAAAAATACCTGAAAAATAAAGTCTTTTATACTGAAAGATTTTTACACAATCTATTTTACATAACCGGGCATCCGCCGGAAATATACAGGATGAAATTTAAAGAGAAAGCTTTATCGGTTTTAATTAACTAGAGAATTGGTAAGTTTGGCGACTGCACTAAATTTGACATTCCCAGGATAAATTAAATTGAATTTATTATAACTATCAATGGTTTGGGAAAATTGGCATTCGATCCATTTAAAACACATTATAAAACCCTTTTCTGATGAGAATCAGGAAAGGGTTTTTTGTTTTCAACGTATATTGTGTACTAAAGTTGGAAAGTCTGTAGAGAATTACTCCTGCTATTTGTTTTACCGGTTCTTGATTGCCTGAAGGATTTAGAATACTTATAAACTTTTATCCGGAAGTTATTTTATAGTGAGTGTATATATCTTCTTTGTCAAAAAACAGAAGCAGTACTTTTAAGTCAATAGCAAAATAGCTTCTTTCAGGACCGATCAAGTACTCTATTTTGTCTTCATAAATATTATCAGGCTTGCCTAAGATAGAAATAATTTCACTTTTGCTTTTTTTGGGCAAAATATTTTTTATAAGATCCTTAAGCATATATTGTCGTGTATAGTTATCAGTTTTTGCATTTTCTTGCCATTGTTCTTGTTCAAATTTAAGATAATTAGCGCCTGGAGGAAGATCTTTTAAGAGAAGTTTATGCAAAATTACATTCCCGGAAAAGACCAATGAAAGAGTCAAGAAAACAACAAAAGAGGATAGAAATACTGTCTTTACAATATGTTTTTTTATAAAAAGCTTTAATATCAAAGTTAAGAGCATTATAAAAAAAGATAATAAGATTAAAATAAAGTAAATTATATAATAAAAAGTCTTATCCACGATATATACATATGTAAAATAACTTAAAATACTTGGCAGTGAAAAAAACAAAGCTGATAAAAATGATATTTTGACTTGTTTTTTCATTTTTTCCTCGGAGATATTACAATGAGTTTGTTCTGATTTGACAATATTTCATTTGCGATAGAATCACTGTCCGTAATACCTTGTTCAATTAACTTTTTAGCAATTTCGCGGCCTATTTTATTATTATGCAAATCCATTTCTTTTTCTTCCGTATTTGAGAAAGCCATCTCATGATTTGTTGCTATTTCTTCTGCAAAAAACTCCCCTATTTCTTTTACCATTTCCGCATTCCAATAAGCATGTCTAAAAGCATCGCTTTCATCATTATGCCCACTATAGCCAAACTCTTTTATTGTTCTTTTTGTCGCAATTTTTTGAGCTTTAGCTGCTTTAATTAAATCTATAATTCTATCGGGATTTTCCTTAATTGTTTTTGCTTCGCCGACGCTTCCCATTCCTGTTGCTTTTAAAATAGTTGCTAAAAGGTTTTCGAATTCTTTATCGATATCATTTTTGTATTTCTCATAATTTTCATATATTTCAGGGATATCAAAGCCTATTTGCTGAACATCTTCACGAATTGGATCTAAAAATGAAATCCAACTAATAAATTGTTTCATAGTCGTTATATTAATAAATGTTATTTTAATCCCGGAGTATCCTGAGCTTTGTGTAAAAGTGTATATATCATATCCGTCAGACTTTATGGGATTAATATTATCACAAAGAGTTATTTTTGACACTAAACTTTCAACATTTCTCGCATATTCGCTGTAAGTATAAGTTTTGCCTTTCACTAACTGGATGGTATCTGTTACTTGACTGTAGACAGAAATTTGGGATTTAAGATATTTTGTCAGCTGCGACTTTAATTCTGATTTAAGAAAACTATTTATTTTTAAATAAGACATAGGATCCATTTTCAATAGAAAAGCTTGTTGCTCAATGGGTAAATCCTCAAACTTTACATTATTCCTTAAATTCCAAAGCAAGTGCTGTTTCATAGACTGTTGTACGATATTTTGTGAATTTGTATATATTGCAATATCTTTATATAAGGGAATATCAGGTGAAACTTTTCTAAGGATAAATTGTTCATTTGTACTTGGACATGCTTTCCCCGAGTTTAAGCAGTATGAATTAAAATTAAAAGTCATTTTACTATTAGGTTGTATTGCAAAAGTCACCTGATTCCTGTCTATTTCAAGTGCTTTGAATGCTTTATATTGCTCTAATATTGGAGTCAGCTCATCTATTAGAGTATTGTATTTCTCAACCGTATAAGTTGTGCTTTTAACTTTTTTATTTAAAGCTTTGATTTGTTCTAAAAGGCTTTTATAACTGAATTGTGTATAGTCATATTCTTGGAGTTTAAGAGTTTGATTCGGTAAAAGTCTGTCAGGTTTAGTCAACATTGTGGAACATGAATTTAAAAGCAAGCAGATGCAAAGGAGTGACGAGATTTTTTGAAGAT
>CALHWY010000024.1 GCA_938040055.1 uncultured Endomicrobiia bacterium | reverse complement strand
TCGTCCCTATGTTTACGTGCGGCTTGCTCCTGTCAAACTTTTCTTTTGCCATTTTGAGTTCCCCCAAATTTTATTGGTATTTTTGCATACGCTGCGGTTAGATTTTATTAGCCGAGGGC
Source organism: uncultured Endomicrobiia bacterium (assembly GCA_938040055.1). GTDB lineage: Bacteria > Elusimicrobiota > Endomicrobiia > Endomicrobiales > Endomicrobiaceae > Endomicrobium_B. The sequence continues at coordinate 172,184 of CALHWY010000024.1, read as the reverse complement.
GGGAATTGAACCCGCGACCACCTCCTTACCAAGGAGGTGCTCTACCACTGAGCCACCTCGGCATCGCAGGTATAAGCGGGAGACGGGAATCGAACCCGCGTGGCCAGCTTGGAAGGCTGGAGCACTACCATTGTGCTACTCCCGCATACTGTAACTGTAATATTAAAAAAAGAGTGGGGGCGGATGGATTTGAACCACCGAAGGGCAAGCCCGCCAGATTTACAGTCTGGTGCATTAGACCACTCTGCCACACCCCCGTTTGACTCCTTCTTAAAATAAAGGAAAAAAGAACCTTTGTGAAAGTAACTTGTTGATTATATAATAAAACTCTCCGGAATGTCAATATACCGAATATCGCTAAGCCATTCAGGCTTAAATCTCCGATAGATGCATAAAGCGGCTTTGAAAAGCAGCCGAGACTGATTCAAGTACCGCATCTTTGGCACGCATAATTGCGTATAATCATATATTGTTTAAGGAGAAAACCATGATTTACGGCTACATTCGCGTAAGCAGCGACAAGCAGACGGTAGAAAACCAGCGTTTTGAAATCAACAATTTCTGCAGACGGGAATCTCTGCGCATTGACGGCTGGATTGAGGAAACCATTTCCGGGGCAAAATCATACGGCAAGAGAGAACTCGGACGTTTGCTGAAAAAAGTACAAAAGGACGATTTGATCATCTGCGCCGAACTTTCAAGACTTGGACGCAATCTTTTTATGATTATGGAAATTCTCAATATCTGCATGAATAAAGAATGCCGCGTCTGGACGATAAAAGATAACTACAGGCTGGGTGAGGATATACAAAGCAAAGTTCTGGCGTTCGCTTTCGGTCTTTCTGCCGAAATCGAACGAAATCTGATAAGCCAGCGGACAAAAGAGGCTTTGGCAAGGAAACGCGCGGAAGGAGTTGTTTTAGGCCGTCCTAAAGGGAGAAAGAGCAGTCCGGACAAATACAAACTATCCGGAAAAGAAACACTAATAAGAGAACTTTTAAAACAGCACATTTCAAAGCGCAAAATTGCTTATATTTGCAAAGTTGACAGAAATACCCTCGCACGTTTTCTTAAAATGCTTCAATTGAAAGAATTTAACGACCGATTTTGCGAGGCAGAGATATAAGAAAGTATAGCTATGTTAATAAAGGATTATATCTTGTAAATACTCATAATGGAATAAAAGATAAATTACCTCGAATTGATATTAAAGATTATCCTGCTGTGAAAGCACATTTAGACAAATATTGGGATAAAATCAAAAATAGAACCGACAAAGGCGATACTCCTTATAATTTGCGTAGTTGTGCTTATTTGGACGATTTCTTTAAGCCAAAAATAGTATATCCAAATATGACAAAATTTCTACCATTTATATATGATGATAAAAAATTTCTTACGAATCAAAAATGCTTTATTATAACTGGTAAAAATATAGCGTTTTTGACAGCATTTTTAAATTCATCATTATTCAAATTTTGTTTTAGAGATGCTTTTCCTGAATTGCAGGGAGGTACAAGAGAATTAAGTAAAATATTCTTTGATAAAATTCCGGTGATTCAGGTAGATAGCGATCAAGAAAGAGAATATATTAATGTGGTTCAAGATATCCAATTAGCATATACTAAAGAAAAAGCCCTTGCGATAGATAAAATGATATCAGATTTGTATAAATTGTCAAAAGATGAGCGTACCGAGATTGGATTTATCGAAATTGAATAAATTCAATAATAAGAAAATCTAAAAAGCATTAGATCTTCTTATTTTTTATCAAATTAATTTCTTCTTCTGACAAGTTGTATAAATTAAAAATAAACTCGTTAAAGCCACTGGCGTTAATTTCGTTTAACCTACTCAATTCTGTCTCTGTTGGAATTTTTATAGGCAATTTTATAAGAGCATGTTTATTATATTGATATCCATTTTGCCCTAATTCAATACTTGAAAAAATTCTTTTATAGGCGTACTCAAACAACGTGCTTGATAATGTTATCTGTAGATATTTAGCATATTCTGAAATTAGCATAAAGCATGTCTTGTCAATAAAAAGTCCTGTTTTATCAAAAGCAAAATAGGCGCTTTGTGTTGTTTCTGGATATACTATTTTTGGCTTAAAGAAATCGTCCCAATAACTAATGCTGTCTTGTGTCTCAAACCATTTATTATTTGTTTTTTTTCTGGCTTTTATTATCTTTCCATTAATAATATATTTTTTACCGGTTTGTTCTAATCTTTTTAGTCCAAAAGAAATTAAATGCTGTTTTACAGCGGGATATTGTTCAATATCATAATTTTTTGAAGGAAATGTCGCTATTAAATACAACCCAGCCCAATTATAGGAATATCGTTTTATATCTCTGCCTCGCAAAATCGGTCGTATTAATTCATCAGTTCTTTTTCTTTCTTCTTTAGTTTTGCAGTTTTTTAATATATTTTCTCTTTGTTTTTTGGAAATAATGAAAATCCCTTCATCTTTTTCAGGTTTTCCATTGCAGCCTGTTTTTATTCCGTAGTTTATTTGAATATCCCAATCTTTCAGAGGAGTTCCTATTGATTCAATTTTAGCTTTGATTCTCTGTTCAATAGGATTGAGAATTACCCAACTGTCTGATGTAGAGAAATTACAGATGATATGATTGTGCTTGTGCCGCATAAAGTCGCTTAAATCTTTAAGACTGTCTTTGCTGATATTCTTACTAATACTGCAAAGGGTTTTTCCTTTATTTTTAGCTTTTGAAAAAAGAAGAATATTCGTATCTACCGTTGCAGATTCAAACACTTTTATACCTGCAAAATCTATCAACTGTATTGGATTAGTATTTGTCACAAAAAACTTACGGGTACTCTCACCAGATTCAGTACGCATCCACTTATTAGACGTGATAAAACAAAGATGCCCTCCATTTTTTAACAATTGATTCCCTTTTTCATAAAATAAACAATAAATATCTCCGTTTTTATTAAATGTTTCATAATTTGCATGTTCATAAAGCATGCTTAAATTTTTGTTTTTCGAAAGATTTATGTATGGCGGATTGCCGATAACAATATCAAATCCATCAGGTACGCCGAACATCCATTCGGGGTCAAAAAAAGGCGAAGAAGAATTTTGGTCGTAAGGATTCCATTTTGTAATCTGTTCGACTGCAGCTTCAAATCCCTGAGGGATGCTCTTCTTTTGTTCTTTATTAATTTCCGTCTTATAAGAAGCAATCTCTTTTTCGACAGATTCTCGTCTTTCTTTGTTTATATCACGACGAAAGAGAGTAGGTTCTTGCGTTTCAAAAAAAGATGGTTGCGGCGTAATCCATTCTTCTGTCCAGTTTTCTCCTTTATATTTTTTTATCTCCCGTTCTTTTTTCGTAATTTGATCTTGTAAAATTAATATTTTTTCTTTATTTATTTTTTTGCTGTTTTCGGCAATATGGCTCTGTATTTGAAGACGTTTCTCTTCATCTTTTATCCTATTTTTTTCTTTTTTATATTGACTTTTTGCATTAAAATGTTCATGACGAATATCCAGTAGTTCATTTTTCAATATTTCAAGCTTATCGTCATTAAGCCATTGTTGCGCTCCGTAAGAATGAATCTTTGCCGACATAAGAGTATTTGCCGCCACAAATTTAGTTTCCAAGTTAGGCAACGTATTTACACCATAATTGTTTTCAGGATTTGAAAAATCAATATCATTTTGTTCGCAAATCAACGAAATAAAAAAACGTAATTTACTGATAAGCATTGCAATAGGCTGTATATCAACCCCGTAAATGCAGTTCTCTATGATCTTCAATTTTAAATCGTAGTGATTGTAATGATTGGGTTTTAATGTCTCTATCTTTTCCACAATTTTACTCAAGCAGCCCATAGGAAATGCACCTGAACCGCAAGCAGGGTCCAGGATTTTTACAGACAGAAGTTTATTTATAATTTTATTTTTATCGGTTTCGTCACCAAGATAGGCCGCTAAAGACTGCTCGGCCATATAATCAACTATTGTGCGCGGCGTATAGAATGACCCTGTAGCTTTACGTGCAGATTCTTGCGTTTCAGGATTATATTCGGCCAAAAGGTTTTCAAAAACGCGTCCCAATAATTCCGGATCAAGCGACACTTGCATATCGTTGGAAGTGTTTTCTTCAACAGTAAAATTGTACTGCTTCAAAATATTTAATAATCCCAGTTTCGGTTCATTATTATTGAAAAACAAAATATTCGGCACAAAAGCCCGATATTTATAATTGCCATTCGGTGACTTCTTATCGTTTCGACTAAATCCGTCATAAAGAATGTCGACGTCCTGCAAAATGTCTGCTTTTGAGAATTTATCCAAACATTCAAATAGTCCGCCGTTTAGAAACGGAACTCTTTCAAATATTTTCAGCACTTCATTTTCCGGTACGGCAAACATCTCGCTATAGCGGTAGAGATTTCTTAAATCACGTTTTTCTTTAAGCAAAGCAAACCTGCGCGGATTACCTTCGTCGTCAATAACGGCACGATTGAGCGTTGCAAAAAAAAGATTCTGCAAAATCGCATTATAATAATTACCGCTTTTGCGGTTGACAGGATTAAACTCTTTAAGAATATCTTTAAGACGACTTTCATCAAAAAGAAGATCCGGAACCAAATTTTTCTGTTTGATAAACCATACAAAAAGAATCCTCGTAATCATACGAATAATTTTTACATTGATTTTTTCCCTATCATCTTTGTCAGTATTTGGATCCATAGGGAAAGTTACTCCGCTTTCCTTTGAAACCGCCCAAGTATACCAAGCAAAAAGTTTATTGTAAAACTCTTTTGTGAGAGCCTCCACGGAGAAAGCGTCGATAATATCTTTCAGCTCCTTTTTGCTGTCCTTGAGTTTGCAAAAACGTTCAACGGCGGTTCTGTGCACATTGTCACCGCCCAAAAGATAAGTGTAGCGCTTAGCCTGGGTGGCACGTTTTTCAAGATAGCCGTCCGCGCCGAGTTCTTTGGTTTCGCTGAGAAAAGAAAATCGCCATTCCGGATTTTTATCCTGATAACCGGCGATAAAAGCGCCGTCATAATCTTTCCATGAATTGCGCAGCAGGTTTCGTATTGCTACACGGTTGCGCGAAAGCTGCACGCCGTCCTGTAAACGCACTTCGTAAACGGCAATCTCGCGCTTATCGGAAGTTATTATTTTTCCGATACGACAGGCGTCTTTTGCCAAGCTTTTATCCGCTTTTATAGCTTCAATATCTTTTAACCATTCAAACTTATCGGTAAAAATGTCATTTATCACGCCTGCGAAAGCTTCTCGCCTATAATCCGATGAAAATATATGTTTATAGTCCATTATTTATGCCTCACTCATTGTATCGTGCTTCCCAATATACGTTCTTTTTTCCGCCGACTTTTTTTTAAATACCCTGTTTGCCGCAATCCGGCACGATTATATTTTTATATCTCCAAGCTCGATATTTTCAATATTTTTGACGGACAATTTTGAACAGCTTTGGGATAGAGTTTAAGATAATTTAAAATGGATTTTTGCGCTGCCGGCAAGTTTCGGATAGTATTTTTATGCTCGAAAATAGTTCCGCCCTGAGCATTGGCAAAACCGCATATCCATTTCAGATATTCGTCCAGCCGGCTCCGTTTATATTCTACATTTTGCGATTCTTTTTTCATATCGGTTTTCAATTAAAAGATTCCGAAAGGATGATCAGCGGAGTTTGCGGCTTGGCATCTTCCGTCTCTTCCACAAAATAGCCGTCATATTTGTCCGTCAATTCCTTTATGCGCTCTATGCAGTCTTTAGGGGTTATTTCGTGTTTTTCGCTTTGTTTTGACATTTTATTCAAATCGATCGCTAAACTCGTTATAGTCCCCCATTCGATCATTTTAATTAAGCGGTCAACTTTCGGCAATAATTCCGTTTCGTCAATTAAAGCCCTTAAATTGCGCACAAAATTAACGGCGCTGCGCACCTGCCGCCCTGCGGCGCGCACCTCGGCGTTTTGTATGAAATTTTGCCGTATCCGGTTTTCAAAAGCCAGTTTTGCTTTTTGCACCTGTTCGTAATGCCGTTCGGTGCGGGGCGCTTTAGGCTCGTCGGGTTTGGCTTCAAAATATTTAATAGCTTGCAACGCGGTCAGTTCCTCGGCTTCGGCACCGGTTAAATAGAAGCTGTTTCTGTCATTGTTTTTAAGAAAAACCAGAGATGATTGTGAAAGATTTTTATCTTCAACCGTCATGGCGTTTCTACCTGTACGGCTGCGCAGACATAAGCCAGCTATCCGTTTATATTCTTTAGGATTTTTTTCTTTAAAACGGCGCAGAAATTCAAGGTACTGAAGCTCCATGTTGATTTCTTCTTCGCCCTCGCCTAGTTCAAAAAGTCTGTCGACATTGTCGATAATTTCCTCTTCGGAATAAATCTGACTGTCTTCGCCGAATGCAGTGTGAAAAGCCTGAAGCTTAGTTAAAGAGTTTTGAATCAGGCGTATCTGCCTGTTACCCTGTGCCGAAGGGTAAAACACATAATTATAAATATTTGCCGCTTCAGAACCGATACGGTTTACGCGCCCTATACGCTGCATTAAACGTATGGCGTTCCAGGGAGTGTCATAGTTGATAATTATATTGCTGCGGTGTAAATTTATTCCTTCGGACAAGACATCCGTGGCTAAAAGTATATTATAGTCGTTTTTCCGTTCTTTATCGTAATTGGCGTCAAAGTTTTCTTCTATTGTTCTGTGCATACGGTTACGGTTATCTGCCGAAATGTCTAAGACGTCATCACGCGAAATTTTACTTTTTAAATACTCTACTGTTTCGGCCGATTCCGAAAAGATAACCAGTTTTCCGCCTTTGTTTCTGTCTTTATCGAAGAATTTTGTATCAAGCAATTCAATAAAACGTTTCAGTTTTGGATCTTCTCCATCGTGTTGCTCATCCCAGCGCTTTTGCAAATCGTCCAATATCCGTTGGTCTGCCAGCAGTTTTTCTTTAAAACCGGAAACAAAATCGTCCGTTTTAAAAATACGGTTACGCGCATTATCTTCCTGAGCGAAAAGAATCCTTCTTTCAATTTCATCTTCGTCCAGGCCTTCTTCGTAAAATTTATTAACGTCCAAATCCGGCGCGATAAAAATCCTGTCATTTTCAAACATTTCAATCATACGCTTGTTGGCATCGCAAAAACGCTTTAATGAGCGTTTAAAAGCATAGAAGCTGCTTTCCAAACGTTTTACCAACAAAGTTTTCATTATATAAGCCAGCGATTTGGACACAAATTCCGCTTTTTCATAATACGAATTTCTGGTCTCCGATTTTAAATTCGCAATAGCCTGATAACGTCCGTAATTTAATTTTTCCGTCAGGCAGGAAACCGTGTCCGCAAACAATACGGCTTGAGTCTCGTTAAGTATATATTCCGTCTTGTCGGGTTTTTGCACTTCGGGAAAAGCTCCTATGTCTTTTTTATAGCGTTCGACGGATTTTATGTCCGACCTGGTACGGCGTATGGTAATCGGCTTTATAACTTTTTCCCGGATTTCATCGTACAGTTTTTTCAATGTTTTGACGTCGATTTTATCGGAGGATTTCAGCTTTTTGTATTCTTGTATTTTAGGGCTGAAAAAGCCGGTCAGATTTACAATGCCGTCCAATGTGGAACGGCGCGGATTTTGAAATAAAAGAATCTGATTGTAAAGATCTTCCGGAGAATTGTTAAGCGGCGTAGCGGAAATAAGCATAACTTTCTTCTTTGCGCCGGCCACTTTGCCTTTGTTTATGCGCGGGCACTTGCAAATATCCTGAAGCAATTTAAACATTCCGGTATTGTGATTGCGGAATTTGTGGCTTTCGTCAACCAAAATCAAATCGTATTCTTCGGCATTCCAATAATCAAAATTTTCATTATCAAGCACTTTGCTTAAACTGCCGTTGGTGATGAATTTGGCATTTGTCAGACCGAAACGGTCAAATGTCGTTTTCCAGTTTTTTTCGACAGCCGGCGGATAAACCACAAGTATTTTTGTATTTTTTTCACCGTTGTCTATCGAAAAACGTTTGGCTATCATGGCGGCTATTACGGTTTTGCCAAGACCCACCACATCGGAAAGAAAAAATCCGTCATAACGCATCAATTTCTTATAGCCCTCGTCAACGGCTTCAGCCTGGTATTCCATTTTTTTGAAACCTTTGGGCATATCGTAAAAATCTTCGAAACTGTAATCTACCCTGTCGCCGAAATACTCTATCAGCATTTTGATATAAAGTTCATAAGGCGTTACGTCGCTTGCCAGATATGTTTCTTCCTGAGTCTTTTTTATGTCGGACGGAAGAATAACGCCGCCTTCGGCCTCCTTCCACAAAATTTCAAATTCGTTTTTCGCAAAACAAACCTCTTCATTATCGTTTAGCAAAACGTTAAACTCATACTGGCGTTCGTCGTCGGATTTTACGCCAAGACCGTTATCGGTCAAATTGCTTGAACCGGTAATAGCCGCGGCATTAAGCGTATGTTCGTTAAAATTATCGGGATAAAGAATATATATTTTAGCGTGAATTTTTTTGCCGGGATGCACTCTGATCTCAATCCGGCCGGAGACTATATCTTCGACAAATTCAAGCATGCCTTCTTCAATTTCCCGCGTATATCCGGCTTTTTCCATATCGGCTTTTACGTCTTTTAAAAATTCCTCTTTGCTTCTGTTGGCATCCGCATAAAAAAGAAGTCCTCTGCGCTGCGCTTCGGCTATGTACTTATCGGTATTTATTCCTACTAAAATACGAACTTTTTTCATCCGGCTTAAAAATTTACGGATCTTGAAATATCCGGAGGCGCGCAAATAGCCGACAACCGCGTCAAAACGGTCTATGGAAACGTTGTTTTCCAAAATGCCGGCGAATTTTCCGTAAAGAGTATTCTTTTCTCTGTTCGTGAAAAATTTAGTTTTTGCGCCGTTTATATTTTTATTTTCCATGATTTTTTCCGGATTATTGCTTCCGCATTTTTTTGCCGCTAGTTTAAAGGAGATACTTTACCGCGATAAAGCCCAGTATAAGAAGAACAAGAAAAACAACGGACAATATATTGAAATATTTCTCTATAGTATATTGTATTTTGGGCCCGAAAAGCCTGAGCGCGACCGCAACTATAAAAAATCTTCCTCCCCTTCCAAGCACGGAAGCGGCAAATAATGTCAAAAGCGGAATTTTGCCGAATCCTGCCATAATAGTCATAAGCTTATAAGGTATCGGAGTAAACGCGCCGGCAAATATCGTCAAGAAGGCATTATCCGCATACATTTTATTCAATGAGACAACGGCTTCGTGAAGATCATAAAAGTTTATTATCGCCATACCCGCGGTTTCATAAAAAAGAACTCCTATCAGATAACCGAAAAAAGCCCCGCATACCGAACCGGCGGTGCATATCAGCGCTTTCTTCCACCAGCTTTTAGGATGAGTGACCGTTAAAGGAATTAAAAGAACGTCGGGAGGAACCGGGAAAAAAGAACTTTCCGTAAAAGCTATCGCAAATAATGCGTATCCTGAACTTTTTTTATGCGACCAGCCGGATGTCCAGTCGTAAAGCCTGCGCATAAGTTTAAAAGGATAGTTGAGCGCTGTTTTCATATCAGACGCTATTTTAGTATATGCCCGTATTATTGTCAAATTATGTATAATATTCGCGCAATATCCGTATAAAAGGACTTTTTATGCCGCATTTTTACGTAAAACCGGAAAATATCAAAAATAAAAGTTTTATAATGGACAATGAACTGGCCCATTATGTTTCCAATGTAAGGCGTTTTCAGGAAGGCGACGAAATAATGATATTCGACGGAAAGGGAAACTCTTACGCAGCCGTAATAAGTTCCGTGTCAAAAAAGCTTATAGAAGGAAAAATTCTTTCCTCTTCTTACAGTCTTCCCGAAAAGAAAATAATTCTTTATACGGCGATACCGAAAGGCGGCAGGTTCGAATGGCTTATAGAAAAAGCCGGGGAACTCGGCATCGCCGAGCTGGCGCCGGTAAATACGAAAAGAAGCGTAACAATGTCTTTTTCACAAAATAAGCTTGAGCGCTATGAAAAAATATCCATAGCCGCAAGCTCCCAATGCGGAAGAAGCGATATAATGAAAATAAGAAAACCTGCGGATTTTAAAACCGCCTGCAAAAGCGCGGCGGAAAACCGTGATCTGATCGGCGTTCTTCCCTGGGAAAGCGAAAATTTAAACGTCATTTCCGATATTTTCAATGAAAAATCTTACGGAGGAGCTTCTATTTTCATAGGCCCGGAAGGAGGCTTTGAAAATGAGGAAATCGAATTTGCTTTAAAGACGGGGATAAAAACAATAACATTAGGCAAAAATATATTGAGGGTTGAAACCGCCGCGATAGCGGCAAGCATTCTCGTTTTGAACGCTTTCGGGGTATATTCGGGAAAATGAAGACATATTATATCCGCACTTTCGGCTGCAAAGTCAATCAGTATGAAACGCAGCTTATATCCGACAAATTAAAAAAAGACGGGCTTATCAGGGTCATAAAACCCGAAGAGGCCGATCTTGTCATATTTAATTCGTGCACCGTGACGGCTGAAGCCGACAAAGAATGCGAATATATGCTGAGAAAAGCTTCAAAAATGCGCAATATCAAAAAAATCGTCTTAACAGGCTGTCTTGCCGTAAACAAAAAAGACTCTCTGGCGGAAAAGTTTCCTGAAATGGAAATACAAACCGACAAAAGCGCATTATTTTCGGACCCGCAAAAACAGACGATTGAAAATTTCGAAAAAAGATCAAGGGCTTTTGTGAAAATTCAGGACGGATGCGACAGTTTTTGCAGTTACTGCATAGTTCCGTATGTGCGCAAGCGATTGTGGAGCAAGCCGACGGAAACGGTTGCCGAAGAAATAAAAAAGCTTGTACAAAACGGATACCGCGAAATAGTGCTTACCGGCATACACATAGGAAAATATGAAAACGGGCTTTCTTTTCTTATGCAGGAAATACTGAAAATACCGCTCTGCTTCAGGGTAAGAATATCGTCCGTGGAAATGAACGAAATAGACGACAGGCTTATAGAGCTTATGATTGACCGTCCGGATAAGATATGCCGCCATCTGCATATTCCTCTTCAGTCCGGAAGCGATGAGGTGCTAAAACGGATGAACAGGCATTATCTTACAAAAGACTTTGAAAAAAAAATCGGAAAAATAATGTCGGCGCTGCCGGACGCGGCCGTCACAAGCGATATCATAACGGGGTTCCCGGGAGAGACCGGGAAGCATCACGGACAAACATGCGAGTTTATAAGAAAGACGCCTTTTTCCGGATTTCATATTTTCAGATATTCCGACAGAGCGGGCACGAAAGCGTCGTCTTTCGGCGAAAAAACGTCTCCTGAAGACATAAAAAAACGCTCTAATGATCTTTTTGAGATAGACAGGGAAAAAAGAAAAGCTTTCATCGGAAAAAACGAAGGAAAAAAAAGAAAAGCCGTAAGCATAGGAAAAAGCAAAGCTTTGACCGATAATTACATAAAAGTAAAAAACGCCCGTACGGAAAAAGGAATATTCGAAGTCGCCGTATCATCACAAAACAGCGAAATATGAAATGAATAAACCCATATTGTTCAAACGCCCCGTCATAACCGTATTCTTTTTTTATGCCGCTTTTCTGATATCGCTCGATTACGCGGGAATATTCGAACCGTCCAAACAAAGCGTTTTATACCACTTCGCCTCTTACAAAAAAACCGTTATCGTCGAAGGAAAAGTAATTTCGGAGCCGGAACCCGTGAAAAACGGACAGCGTTTTGTTTTGAAAGCGCGGATGCTTAACGGTTATGAGCGCGTAAATGAAAAAATTCTTGCGTATGCTGCGCCGGGATACCAAATAGCGTACGGAGATATTATCAGCATGGAAGGAAGACCGTCTAAACCGAAAGAAGCGGATTTCCCTCTTGTTTTCGATTACGGAAAATATCTGGCGAGAACGGGGATATATACGATTCTTCAAGCGTCTTCCTTCCAGCATATAGAATCCGCGGCAAATCCGGTAAAGAAACTCGCTCTCGGTTTCAGAAAAGACCTGTTAAAAAAAACGGATGATTATTTTAAAAAACCTTACTCCGGCCTCTTTAAATCTTTAATAATAGGAGATAAAGCCGCTCTGGAGCCGCAGACGAAAGAAAACTTTGCCGACGCGGGACTTATGCATGTTCTTGTCGTAAGCGGGCTGCATGTAGGCTTTGCGGGAGGATTGCTTTTAACCGTTTTTAAAATATGCGGTTTTTCGCTGAAAAAGGCGTCGCTTTTAAGCATGCCTTTTATTTTTTTATATGTAATTTCCACAGGGGCAAATCCTCCGGCGCTGAGAGCGGCGATAATGTTTTCTTCCGTTCTCATTGCCCTGGCTTTGGATAGAGAACCTCTAATCTATAACTCGCTGGCTTTGTCGGCTTTGCTGATTCTGCTGTTTGCGCCGCAGCAGCTTTTTACTGCTTCTTTCCAGCTTTCATATGCCGCGACCGCGGGAATAATTTATTTTTACAGGAAAATTTATTCCGTATTCGGAAATATAAAAAACGCGGTTTTAAGATTTTTTACCGGAGTGTTTTCCGTCACCGTTTCCGCGCAGATCGCGCTTATGCCGGTATGTCTGTACTATTTCGCAAAAATATCGCTTATTTCTTTTGCCGCAAATATCATAATCGTTCCTCTTATAGGAGTCATAATGCCTCTGGGGTTCGCTTTTTATTTTTCCGCTTTCATTTTTCCGTCTTTGTCGTTTGCCCTCTCAAAAATAATTTCTTTTATGCTGCATTTTATTCTTGTTTCCGTAAATGTTTTTGCGCAGTCCGGCTTTTCTTCATTTAACGCGGCTAAACCGCCGGTTTTGCATATTGTCATATTTTTCTTATTCTTTCTTGCAATTACGCATTTTAACGACAGAAAACGTTTTATTTTTCCGGGTATATGCTTAATATTAAGTTTTTTAAACATCTTTGCCCCGGCGTTCGCGGACAAAGATAAAGTGATATATTCCGTATACGACCGGCATAATGTCACCGTTTTGCGGATAAAAAACGGAAGTTCAAACTCCTTTATTTTTTACCGCAAAAGAGGCGGGTACGATAAATATTATATCGATTCTTTTTTGCGGTTTTTGTCTTTTTCGGGCATAAAAAAAGCCGAAATGTCTTTCATCGGTTTTAAGGAATCGGACACGGCGCGGCAAATAAAAAACGCAAATCCGGCTTTTGCGAAAACAGAGAAAACCGGGATCGTCGATATGAATTTTTACGAACGCGGCGCAAAATTCGATATGGCAGGAGGAAAGATTTATATAGACGGAAACGCTGTTTTAGAAATGAAGAAAAATCCTTCTTTTTATTATCATCTCAAGAAAAAAACTTTTAAAATCAAAGACGGATAAAGCCGCCCCGCCCTTTTTTGTCCGCAAAAAAATGCACGCAAGACAAAAAGTTTATCCGCATAAAACCCGTTTCAAACCCGCGGGCGGACAAAACAATAAAAAAACCGGCGTTGACAAAACGCCGCCCCGCTTTTTCAAAACCGCCGCTAAGGCATATCTTCAAAATAAGTGTAAAGCCCGAATTTATCGTCCCCGTACATAAGAACGGCAAACTTCAAAAAATAACCCGTTTTGGACGGTCTTATATTTCCTATTTTGTCGCCTTTTTTTACTATGTCTCCGACATTAACGCCGACATCCCTTAAATAACCGTAATAAATATAAAAATTTTGCGAAGGATTAAAAAGCCAGACGCAGTTTCCGCTTGAGGAAGTTAAGGCGCCTCTTTTGGCATAAACCACAATGCCGTTATTTACGGCGATAACGTCGGCGGGCTCCTCGGCGTTTTTATCCGCTATTTCAATATTCAGATACTGCTGCGCCAAAAACTGTTCCCCTTCGAAGAATTTCGTGTCGGAGGCGGACGCCGCCATCGCCTTATAAAGCTTTTTTACATTTGAAATATCATTTTTAGTAAACCCGCTTACCGGAAAAGCCCAAACGGCATCTTCGGTTATTTCTTTTGCCATGGCATAACCGCCCAGATTGCGGGTAAGCTTTTTTGCCAGAAACTCCGCTTCAGCCGAGGAAACCTCGCCTTTTCTCAGCTGAGTTTCAAAGTCCGCCCAGTCTTGCAGCGCGTCCGCATACGCCGTAACCGTAAACGATATAAGACTTAAAATAAAAACGATTTTTTTCATTTTATCCCCTTAAACGCTTTTACAATTCTTCTCGGAGACGGTTTTTTGGTCATCAGACTTACGGCCGGCACAATCATAAAAGGTATTATTATCGCTATACTGGAAGCCAGCGGAGATTTGTCCGGGCCGAGCAGATAAAATAAAATTATCGCAGACGCTATCCCGCCGAGCATTCCGGCTTTTGCACCGATTCTGGTAGTTCTTTTCCAGTACAGGCCGTAAACATAGGGGGCAAGAAAACCTCCGGCGACGACTCCCCATGAAAGAGACATAAGAGTAACTATAAAAGAAAACTGGTAGCGGGCGATCATATAAGAAATAAGAATAAAAAGACCGCTTAAAAAACGCATCATAAAAACCGAGTTTCTTTTCGAAATATTAGGATTAACATGCCCCTTGTAAAGGTCTATGGCTATACTGGAAGCCGACACCAATACCAGAGCCGAAAGAGTTGACATCGAAGCGGAAAGAACCAGAAGTAGAATGACCGCCATAACCCCTTCCGGAAGATATCTTATAAGCAGATCCGGCACCATGGCGTCATAATTGGAGACTCCGTTTATCACGGACGGAGCTTCAAAAAATATATGGGACATAGCTCCGGTAAAATAGGCGCACAAAGAAATTATAAGACAAAAGCCCAATGTGGTAAAAGCCGCTATCTTGATAACTTTTTCATTTTTAACGGAATAAAACTTCTGCACCATCTGCGGCATTCCCCAGGCTCCGAAAGAAGTCATAAAAACAATGGACGCCAGAAGCAGATAGTCCGGAGCGGCCTGCGAATATACGTGTTTGTAAAAGTTTAAAGAAATGCTTTCAACGGCGGCGGCAAGCCCCCCGGCTTTTCCCGCCAGTATTACAACCATTATAACCGCGCCGGAAAGCATTATGAAGCCCTGTATAAAATCGGTCATTGTCATGGCGAAATAGCCGCCGAGTATGAGATAAACCGCCACAATGGCCACCATTATCAAAAGAGCGGCGTCAAAAGAAATATTAAAATTAACTTCAAACAAATATCCAAGCCCTTTAAACACGGAGGCGGCATAAGGAAGAAGGAATAAAAAAATTATTACGGCGGCTATAATCTTGAAATATTTGCCGCCGTATCTTTCCTGAAGAAATTCCGGCATTGTGACGACGTCAAGATTTTGGGACATCCTTCTTGTGCGCTTGCCCAGAACCACCCAGGCAAGAAAAGCGCCTAAAACGGCATTGCCTGCGGCTATCCATAAAGAATTAAGGCCGAAACCCCAGCCGAACTTTCCGGCAAAACCTATAAATACGACGGCGGAAAAATAGGAAGTTCCGTACGAAAAAGCGGACACCCAGGGACCTATTGAGCGCGAACCCAGAAAAAAATCATTAAGAGTGGAAGTTTTTTTCATCCCCCATATTCCCGTAGCTATAAGAGCCAGCACAAAAAGGGATACCAATATTATTGAAAGCATTTGTCAGCCTTTATTATAGATTTTGTCCTCTTGCACGACATTGACTTCCATAGCTTTTAAAACGGCCTCGGCGTCGGGCTGGTTTTCAATTTCCAGCACCATCGCGGCGGTTTTGCCGTCATTAAGCAGAAAACCGTAGCAGTCTTCGATATTTATTCCCTCAGCCGAAAGTTTCCGGAGAAGGCCGTAAAACGCTCCGGGGACATTGTCAATTACAACCGCGGCTATTTTTCTTTTGGTAACGGTTATATTTTGTTTTTTAAGTTCGTCAAAAGCTTTTTGCGGATCGTCCACAAGCATTTTCACAATCCCGAAATTGCCGGCGCTGGCAAGAGACATCGCGCTTAAATTTACCGAATGCTGCGCAAGAACTTTCATTATCTTCTCAAGTCTTCCCGGCTTATTTTCTAAAAAGACCGACAAGTGAAATGGCATATTCTACCTCTTTTTTAATATTATTTGTTTTTCTTTCTCAGGTCATAAACTCTTTTCGCTTTGCCTTCATTGGCGGGAAGAGTTCCCTTGTCGACGAAACCGACGGACGCAGACACGCCCGTTTCGGATTTGAGCTCGGACTCTATTTTGCATTTCAGCCTTTCAAGATCTTCAAGCGTTCCGCTGAAAGCGTCTTCATTAATTTCTATTTTAATAGACAGTTTGTCCATATAATTTTTTTCGCCTATTTCAATAATATAATTTTTGCTCGCCTGCGGTATATTCATAATAGTTTTTTCTATCTGGACGGGAAAAATATTCACGCCGTTAATAATCATCATATCGTCCGTCCTTCCTTTTATGCGCGCTATCTTGCGGTGAGTTCTCCCGCACAGGCAGGGCTGCGTCATTATTCTGGTCAGGTCTCTGGTTCTGTATCTTATCAAGGGCATGGCCCGGCGGTTTACCGCGGTTAAAACAAGCTCTCCTTCTTCCCCGTCCGGCAGAACTTCAAGAGTATCGGGATTTATTATTTCCGGTATGACAAAATCTTCCCATATGTGCATGCCGTTTTGCTGCGGGCATTCAAAAGCGACCCCCGGACCGCTTATCTCGGACAGCCCGTATGAGTTAAAAGCTTTGACCCCGTAAAGCTCCTGGATTTCCCTGCGCATTTCCTCCGTGTGAGGTTCCGCTCCGATAAAAAATATTCTCAGTTTCAGATCTTTTTTCGGATCCAGTCCGTCCTCTTTCATGCTGTGATAAAGCCTGAGGGCGTAGCTCGGAAGGATGTGCACCGCCGTAGTGCCGAAATTCCGCATAAACCAAGCCTGCCGTTTGCTGTTGCCGGGACCTATAGGAATAGTCATCATCCCCAGTTTTTCCGCACCGTAATGAAAACCCAGTCCGCCGGTAAACAGCCCGTAGCCCATGGTATTTTGGAAAATATCGTTTTTTCTGGCGCCGGCGGCATACATGCATCTGGCCGAGATATTCGCCCAGTTTTCAAGATCGTCCGCCGTATGGTAAACGACCGTGGGATTGCCCGTGGTGCCCGAAGACGAATGAAGACGCACCACTTCTCCCAGATCCGACGCGAGAAAATCATAAGGGAAACCGTTTCTGAGATCTTCTTTGGTCGTAAACGGCAAATCTCTCAGCCGGCTTATATCGTCAACGGAGTTTACGCCTGAAAGTTTTGCGGCGTAAAACTTCGATTTTTTCGCTCTCTCTATGGTGCCGTTAAGCATTTCCAGCTGCAACTTTCGTATTTCACCGCGTGAAGCAGTCTCGATTTCTTTTTGCCAAAACATATAACCGCCTTTTATAATCGGATATTTTTATTATATAATACTGATATTTGATAACCGGATTTTACAATTATAGCATATTAGGAAAAATCAATGAAATACAGCGCCGGCATTATTTACAATAAAACAAAACCTAACGCAAAAAAACTGGCCGACGACATCGGCATATGGCTTAAAAATAACAAATGCAGGGTTTTCGTCTGCGATTCCCACAGCGTACAACCCAGAAAGGCCGACTTTGTTTTGTCGGTAGGCGGCGACGGAACAATGCTGAAAGTCATCAGAACTTTTTCACCTCTTTCCGTTCCCGTAAAAGGCATAAACCTGGGCTCTCTGGGTTTTCTTACCGACACGGACGCCAATGAAGTTTACGCGCTTTTAAAAGACATCCTCAAACGGGGGATAAAAGTCGAAAAGAGGGTTTTATTGTCGGCGGAATTTGTTTCCGGCGGAAAAAAGGTCAAAATAATAGCCGCTAACGACTGCGTGATTCGTTCGGCTTCGGAGAGCACTCTTATTAACGTGGCCGTCAGCATAGATAAAAAATCAACGACAAATTACCGCTGCGACGGAATAATTTTCGCCACGCCCACAGGCTCCACCGCATATTCTTTAGCCGCTTCAGGCCCTATAGTGCTGCCGAATCTGCCGGTATTCATTCTTACCCCCATTTGTCCCCATACTTTAACGCAGAGGCCTATGATACTTTCAGGCAAAAACGAGGCCGAACTCAAAGCCGGGAATAAAAACAATGCGGGCAAAATACTCGTATCGGTTGACGGACAGGAAAGTTTTTTAATGCCTAACGGGGCAAAAGTCAAACTTTCTTTGTATAAAAAACATTTGAAACTCATAAAAAATTGCAGCAAATCGTATTTTGAGACTCTTAAGACAAAACTGCACTGGGGCGTTTAATGCTTGTGTCTCTTTCAATAAAAAACTATGCGCTGATAGAAGATCTGAATATGGATTTCAATAAAGGCTTTACCGTGATATCCGGAGAAACCGGTTCGGGAAAATCCATACTTGTCAAATCGATAGAACTGCTTACCGGCGCAAGAGCGGATATTTCAAGCATACGTTCCGGATGTTCGGCATGCGCCGTCGCCGCCTCTTTTAAAGTTGAAAACCCTCTTATTAAAGATTATCTCAACTCTCTTTCAATACCTTATGAAAACGACAATATTATTCTTATACGCAGAACCATAGAAAAAAACGGCAAAAGCAAAGCTTTTATAAACGATTCGCAGGTAAGCATTTCTTCGCTTTCTTTGCTTGGCGGATATTTGGTGGATTTTCACGGACAAAATGAAAAGCATTCGCTTCTAAGCCAGGATTCGCAGCTTGAAATTCTTGACAAAGCGGCCAAAACCGCAGAGATGAAAAAAAAAGCGGCTAAAATATATGAGAAGGCAAAAGAGATAAGGGCAAAAATCGGCGCGATGAACTTATCCGACGCGCAAAGAGAAAGACAGGCGGATCTTTATTCTTTTCAGATACGTGAAATCGAAGAAGCCGGGCTTGAAGACGGAGAGGATGAGAAGATTGAAGCGGAACTGCCTTTGCTGAAAAACGCCGAAAAAATATCGTCTCTTTGCGGCGAAACGGCCGCTCTTCTTTATTCGGATGACAAGTCGGCCCTGAACGCCATTGCCAAAGCAAAAAAGAATATTGAAAGCATAAACGCTTTGGGAGCGGACGCATCCGAAGCGCTGTCTCTGACGGAGCAGTCTTACTATCATGCGGAAGAAGCTTACAGAGAAGTAGAAAGCATATTGTCTAAAGCCGAAATTGACCCTGAAAAACTGAACTTCTTTCTCGAAAGAGACGAACTGATAAAAAAATTAAAGAAAAAATACGGAAATACGATAAAGGAAATTCTGGAATATAAAACAAATGCCGAAAATGAATTGAAAATGCTGCGCGACCATAAAGAAAACGCCGACAAACTTGAAAAAGAGCTTGTTTTATGCGAAAAGGAATTAAATGACATTTGCGGAAAAATCAGCGAAAAAAGAAAGGCGGCCTCAGCTGATTTCTGCAAGTCCGTTAAAGAAAAATTTGAAGATCTCGGAATGAAAAACGCTTTATTTGAAATAAATTTCAGACAGAAAGAGGCTTCTTCAAACGGATATGATGAAATAGAATTTATGTTCTGCGCGAATAAAGGAGAGAAAATTCTTCCTCTGAGGAATACGGCTTCCGGCGGCGAACTTTCCAGGGTTCTGCTGGCTATGGAAATCTCCTCGGGCATAAAAAACGGACGCACCGCGGTATTCGATGAAATCGATACCGGAACCGGAGGAAAAACAGGGGAGAAAATAGGAAGGAAACTGGCCGAACTGGCCGCAAATAAGCAAGTGCTGTCAATTACTCATCTTGCCCAGGTAGCCGCTTTTGCGAAGACGCATATAAAAATATTTAAAGAGACTGCCCTGGAAAGAACTTATACAAAAGCAAAAGTGCTTTCGGAAAACGAACGCATAGAAGAAATCGCAAGGATGATTTCGGGAGAAAAAATAAGCGATGCGGCCGTCGAACATGCGAAAAATTTGATAAAAACCTCTTCTATTCCCTTATAACCGTATAAGAGCCTTCCGAAGAACCTACCATTTTCAATGTCAGCTTAGACTTGACTTTATTGGGATAGTAAGCCTCAATAATATATCCGAAACCCAAGATATTATACCGGCTCAGTTCGTCAAGTTCGGGATACCTTATCTCAAACTCCCTGAAATAACGGTTATGATGGGGATATATGTAAAATTTGCCAAGCTTCTGGGCATTTCTGTCAATCGTATAAGTGGTATTGATTACTCCGCCGGTAATGAAAAAAGGATTCTTTGTAGTGTCCGTAGAAGCGAAAGATAAGGAAAGATCTTCCTGCTCTTTTAAACTTTGTATCAGCCTCAAGCCTTCATTGTACCTTGCATTGTCCACTTGTTTTTTATAAACAACGCCCCCGATTATAGAAAGAATACCGACAATGACCGTAGTTATTACCACTTCTACTAAAGTAAATCCTCTATTGATCTTTTTCATCATAATCCTCTCCGATAATCCGCGGAAACGGTAATAAAAACAGCCCTTTGCAATAAAATTGCAAAGGGCTGTTTAAAATACGCTTATTAGTCAAGACCCGTCGCCGATGTCGTGACCGCGCCGTTTTCTTCGGCAATTAAAGTCAATTTGATGCCGTTTGCGGCGGTAGCCGCATCACCGTTAGATTCTGCGGTAAACGACTTATTGGCTGAAGCATTATTAGCGGTAACTTTGTACTTTTTGAAGTATTTATTGGATCTTGAGTCAACATCAAGCTCTCTGATGTAATCGGTATCATTCGCCACATTGAAATACTGGCCGAATTCCGCATAGTATACTTTCTCAGCTGTTGCAATTGAACCCAAGAGAGCCTTTGCTTCAGTTGCTATGGCTTTCTTCGTGTATCCTCTGTAAATAGGCACTGCAACGATTGATAATATACCTACAATGACGATAACTATGATCAACTCTACAAGCGTAAAACCTTTTGATTTTTTCATTTTTTTCTCCTTTTTTTGCTTTTATTTGCTTCCGACTAGATTTAGGATTCACCCCCTTTACTAGCATAAATTCGTGCAACGGATGTGTCAAGTATATCACAATGCAAAAAATATTGCAATATATTTTTTTTATTTTTTGCGATTTTGTTATAATGTTGAAATGACAACGAACAAAATGAAACTTGCAGAAAAAATTATAACTCTGGCCGTAAACAATGTCAAGAGAAAAAAAAGCGGTCCTTTTGCGGCGATTATTATCAAAAGAGGAAAGATTGTTTCATCCGCGCGCAACTCGGTCACAAACAAAAATGATCCTACCGCCCATGCCGAAATAGAGGCGATCAGAAAAGCGGGAAAAAAATTAAAAACTTTCGATCTTTCCGGATGTGAAATATTTTCATCCTGCGAACCCTGCCCTATGTGTTTAGGCGCCATTTACTGGGCTAATATAAAAAAGATCTATTACTGCGCGGATAAAAAAACCGCCTCAAAGTACGGATTTAAAGACGAGATGATCTTAGAAGAATTCAAAAAGCCTCCCGAAAAAAGAAAGATCAAACAGCATTTTGTCAGAACCGAAAACGGCAAACTTCCGTTTGAAGAGTGGAATTCTCTTCCCTGTAAGACAAAATATTAAATTTCCACGAGTTTCGCTTTCACGCCTTCAAGCGCCTCAAGCTTTGACGCCAAACCGTTTATATCTTCCTTGTCCGCCGCAAGCTGCAATATTATAAGACCCGCGTCCGAACATTTTCCCGCATCGCCTTCGTGCAGCCCCAGCCTTGTTTTAATCATACAGCCGGCTCCGGTAAGAATTTCCTGCACTTTCACCGCCGTATCTTTTCTTTCGGCCACGGAAAGAATTAAAATATCAGCCATTGAACCCTCCTGTTTTATTGTTCCAAGCCGCCGGGACCGCGCTTTTTAAGGCCCAGCAGTTCGCTTACGGTAACGATTTCATAACCGTCTTCTCTCAGTTTATCTATCAAGTCCGCTAAAATATTTACGGCTTTGGTATTGGAGTCATGCATAAGAAAAATCGCGCCTTTTTTTACAGCGCCGGCATATTTTTCATATAATTCTTCATCGCCGAGTTTCATATCCCAGTCGCATCCGAAAGACCAGTTTATCACATAATATCCGTTTTTTCCGGCGATTTCCAAAGCATCCTTTCTGCAATAACCGTGGGGATAGCGGACAAGAAAAGGCTTTTGCCCGGAAGCTTTCTCTATTATTTCCTCGGATTTTAAAAGTTCGCGTTCAATTTTTTCCGCTTTATCTTCAAGCTCATACCTGAAAAAATTAAAATGATCATAAGTATGATTGCCTATTTCATGTCCCTCTCCGGCGACCTTTCCCGCCATGGAAGGATTCGCCGCCACTCTGCTGCCCAGCATAAAGAAAGTCGCCTTTACGTTTTTTTCATTTAATATTTCAAGAATCCGCGCTGTCGTCTTTCCGGGTCCGTCGTCAAATGTCAGCGCGACCTTTTTTGAATTTCCGGGTCCGTCGGCATAAAAAATTCCGCTTTCCGCATAACAAAAACAAACGCAAAACAGCAGGGCAAAAGCAAAAAAACTTTTCATCTTTCAATCCTTTTAACGGCACTGTATCCCATAGCCGAAATAATAACAAAGAAAACCGCGTCAATCAATACAAGCGCCGCGCCGTATTCGAAAAAAGGGACGTCCGCCGGGCTTTTTACATAATAAAGTCTCAAAGGCTGCATAATTATCACAAGATTGACGATAATCATAAAAAACAGAAAAAGCATGCACACAAGCCCGCCTAAAGAAGATTCTATCTGCGGGATATTGGAATAATCAAACTTCGGCGCGACGGCCCCTATTGACACGGCGCAGCAGCTTATAAGAAGCGACATTGCCGCCGTAGCCGCCAGAGTGAGAATAAAAACCGGTTTTGAAATGCCCATTATGCAGTTTGCGGCAAAAATCAATATCATGGAAACGGCAAAAACCGGAATGCTGCCGAAAAGTATTTTTTCCGCGAAAATCTGAAATCTGCTTACCGGGCTCGCCAGCAAAAACCAGAAACTTTCCCCCTCAAGGCTTATAAGGGGAAAGGCAAGCCTTAAAGACACTGCGGCCGCGACAAACCATACCAGAGCGCAGTTGGCTGCGGACATAGTATTATGCATTTTCACGGTTTCAAACGACAGTTTGTAGATGCTGAACAGATATACCACGACTATCGACGCCAGTATCAGCACCTGCGACCATTGTCCGCTGTCTCTGACGAATACTTTTATGTCTTTTACAAAGACGGCGAAAAACGGGCTCCTTTTCACGAAAGATTTTTTTCGCGAATTTACGGAAGCGAAAGCCTGCCCTTCGTTAAGCCCGTGCAGGTAATATTTATCCGCAAGAAATTTTATAATAAGCCACAAAATCACAGCCGTCCCGAAAAGAAGCGCGGCCGAAAACAATGCGGCGCCGAAATCTCCGGCTATAAGAGAGGTCGCCGCCGAAGCGTACCACCAGGAAGGAAAAAACTTGGCGGTAGGCGCGTCAAGATATCCCAAGTACTGGGACAAAATCTCAAAACCTTCCGAACTTGCCAGTTTTTCAGGCTGTATAAGGCGAACGAACACAAGAACAAAAGCGGAGAATGCCATTGCTATAATTAAAATCAGATTTCTGACTTTTGCCGCGGGCAAAAAACGCATTATGATAACGGTCAGCCCCGTAGCCGCAAAACTCGCGCAGGCAAGAAAAGGAAAAGCGAAAATTACGGAAAAAACATAGTACCGTATGCCTGCATTTTTTACCGCTCCCAGAGCGGACATAAACGGAATAAGAGCGGCGAAAACCATCCAGGAAGAGTAAAAAAAAGAATTTACCGCTTTAAACGCAAAAATATCGCCGGTTTTTATAGGAGAAGCCAAAAGCCATTTTATGTCCCTGCCGAAATAAACGGACGAAAAGGAAATTATGACTGCCGACAAAACCGTCATCATAAAAGCCGTGATCAATATCAGCGACAAAAGTTTATTGACTATTAAAGGACCTGCTCCGGTTACGGAATTTATATATTTAAGAAAAGCATAGGATGCTCCGTAAATGACAAAAATGATATTTATCCCTATAAAGATGAAAACCGCGGCCTTCAAATTATTTCTGAAATTAAGAGAGTTGAGGCGGTTTATAAGGGAAAGAATTGATATTTTAATAAGATGGGACATCAGATATCTTCCGGCGCCGGGGCTCTTTCAAAAGCGCCTGTAAGACGCAGGTATATCGATTCCAGATCGGAGCCTCGCTCGTCTTTTTTTTGCAAATTCTCGAATGTGTCCAGTGCAAGAATTTTGCCTTCATCGATTATGCATATCCTGTCGGCAAGTTTCTGGGCTATTTCAAGCACATGGGTGCACATAAATATTGCGGTGCCCCGCTTTGCCAGCCTTGCGAAAAGATCTTTGACTATCTTGGCGCTTTTAGGGTCAAGCCCGACAAGCGGCTCGTCAAGAAACATAATTTCCGGTCTGTGCAGCAATACTCCGGAAATGACCAGTTTTTGTTTCATTCCGTGGGAAAACGAATCTATTATTTCCCCCTTTCTGTCATTTATCTCGAACATTTCAAACAGCGCAGGAATAGTCTTTTTCTGATATTCGACCGGCACTTTATAAATATCGCCTATGGTCCTCATATATTCAAAAGCGGTAAGGTAGGGATAAACATAAGGCTGGTCGGGAACGAATCCCGTCCTTTCCTTTATCAAACCGATGTCTTTTTCCAGATCGAGCCCCAGAATCTTCGCAAAGCCGCCGCTGGGTTTCAGAAGTCCGGCAAGCATTTTTACCGTGGTCGTCTTTCCGGCTCCGTTAGGACCCAGAAAAGCGAAAATTTCCCCCTTTTTAACGTCAAAGCTGATTCCGTCAACGGCTTTGAAGCCGCCGTATTTTTTCACAAGCCCGCATACTTCCGCCGCTTTCACGCCGCCCATATTACGGCTCCGCCAAGCAAAGTCAGAAAAAAGGCATTGAGTATCTGCATCCAGAAATTATCGTTTATCGGCCACGGAACGGCTTCCACCGCGGCCGCGATAACCGCGCCCGCAAGCGCGAATTTCCAGTTAAACAAAAATAATCCCGCCGCAAAACAGGCGGCAAAACATGCCATAGTGCCCTCTAAGCTTTTGCCGGCCGGCAGTTTATGCTTTCCGAACGTCCTGCCCGCTAAAGCCGCAAGAGAATCCCCGAAAGCAAGATACAGGAAACTCGCCATAACCATATATTTATTCTTAAACAAAATCACGGTGATAAGCGCGCCGGAAAGCGTTCCTATCAGCCCGCTTATTTTTTTCGCTTCTTCGGCTCTGTAAAAACCTTTAAAATATTTGCAAAAAAATTCATTGCACGGCGGGACATTGAATCTCAGTATTTCAAGAACCGCAACTACTGCAATAGCTGCGGACAGCCCCCATATAACGGTATTTTTGTGAAGATGCCAGTAGCCGAAAGCGTAAATCAGCGAAAGCAGATGAAATCCTTTTCTTTTCAGCTCGTCCGCGGGTATATTAATCATTTCCGATAAACCTCTGTTTTGTTTTTATATTTTTGAAAACTGTATTTTTGAGACTATGTTTCCGAAAACGCGGTTATTATCTGCATTATGCCTTCAAAGATAAACATGTAAAAAGCGCGAATATTTCCGTACATGGCTGAATAAAGCTCTTTTAAACCGACTTCCCCTGGAAAAACCAGAGCTGCCAAAAGAGAAAAAACCGCGGTATTGACCGCTATTATGAGAACATAGGAAAAAAAGACGCCGTAAACCTTAAGATCGGGCTGTCCTACACCTATTATATATACCGTAAGAGCGATATGGAAAGCTATGGAAATTCCGGCAAAAAAGAGAAAATAAGAATATAAAAGACTTATGTCCATAAGCCAGCCCGCAAAAAGATAAACGGCGATGAGAATGAAAGTGTAAACCGGAAAAAAGTAAGGAGCCAGAGTTATCCAGACATTGTTTTTGGTTACAACTACATGCCCCGACTCTTTCGCTATATTAAACTTCTTGATTTTTGCGCCGCTGAGTATTGCGGCAAAAGCATGCGTAAGCTCATGCCCGAAAACATATGTGCGCATAGGTTTATAAAAAACTATCTGAAAAATCATATAACAGAAAACGCCGGCCCAAAAAGGTATATAAACGGCGGAGCTTTCCGAGGTAAAAGCCAGAAAAGCCTTTGCCAGAGTATACGCCGAGGCGGCGACAAGCGGAACGGCCAGAAAAGCCGCGATATTTCTAATCAGTCTCATTTTTTAGCCTTTTTGACAAAAGATGTAATTAAAAGATTTTATCTAATTAAAAAAATAAAAAAAACCCCCTTCCTTCGTTCAGGCGTTTTGCAAAATCCGAAAAGCCCGCGCAAGGCAACGGCTTTACAATAAGTAAAAAACTTGCCCGGCTTTGACATAATGAAACATAAATCATATAATTCCTGTTGATATTTCAATCAAAACCCGTTCGGGTAAAAAACACTCAAAGGAGACAGTATGCAACTGCTAGGCAAAATTTTTTCCCTGAGGAAGGCGGCGGGCGTTTTCGCTTTTGTCATTGCGGCGGTAAATCAGTCTTTTGCGGCAAGCGAAGCGAATTTAGTGCTTCCGGATCTTGCTTCGGTAAGTTTTTTCGGCGGGGCGCTAAGCGGCAAAGCATTATTGACCGCAGGCTTTCTTATCTGCGTTTTCGGTTTATGCTTCGGACTTTATCATTTCCTGGGGATAAAAAATCTTCCCGTGCACAAATCAATGAAAGAAATTTCGGAACTTATCTACGAAACGTGCAAAACTTATCTTATAACGCAGGGCAAATTCATCATAATACTGGAAATTCTGCTGGCTGTAATAATAGCAGTATATTTCGGGCTGTTGCAGCATTTCGCTGCGGTAAAAGTCATAACCATTATTATATGCAGCATAATAGGCATTCTCGGCAGCTACGCCGTGGCATGGTTCGGAATGAGAATCAACACTTATGCGAATTCCAGAACTTCATTCGCAAGCCTTAAGGGAAAACCTTTCCCTCTTTACGCCATCCCCCTGCGGGCCGGAATGAGCATAGGGATGCTTTTGATAAGCATAGAGCTTTTTATAATGCTGATAATACTTTTGTTTATTCCCAGAGATTTCGCGGGAGCATGTTTTATAGGTTTTGCCATAGGCGAATCTTTAGGCGCGTCCGTGCTAAGAATAGCCGGCGGGATTTTTACCAAAATAGCGGATATCGGCTCGGACTTGATGAAAATCGTTTTCAGTATTAAAGAAGACGACGCGAGAAATCCGGGAGTTATAGCCGACTGCACCGGAGACAATGCAGGGGATTCGGTAGGCCCGACGGCGGACGGTTTCGAGACTTACGGAGTAACCGGCGTGGCGCTGGTAACATTTATCGTTCTTGCCGTAAGCGACGCCGCCTTGCAAATCAAACTTTTGGTGTGGATTTTCGTAATACGTCTTATGATGCTTATAGCGAGCGCACTTTCATATGCAATCAACTCTTTTACGGCCAAAATAAAGTACGCAGCTTCCGACAAAATGAACTTTGAAGCTCCTCTGACCTCTCTTGTCTGGATCACGTCAATAGTTTCCGTCTCGCTTACATTTCTTGTTTCCGGACTGATAATAGGGGATCTCGGAGACGGTTCTCTCTGGTGGAAACTTTCAACCATCATAAGCTGCGGAACCGTAGCCGGCGCCGTAATACCTGAAATCGTAAAAATTTTCACCTCGGTAAAAAGCGCTTTTGTGCAAAATGTAGTGGCTTCTTCAAAGCATGGCGGAGCTTCTCTTAACGTTCTGGCCGGCCTGACGGCGGGCAATTTCAGCGCTTACTGGATGGGACTTGCAATCATAATACTGATGGCCGCGGCTTATGCGATAAGCACGCTCGGCCTTTCGTCGATAATGATAGCGCCGGCGGTTTTTTCTTTCGGTCTTGTGGCTTTCGGTTTTCTTGGAATGGGGCCTGTTACCATAGCAGTCGACTCGTACGGGCCGGTTACCGACAACGCCCAGTCCGTCTACGAACTTTCGCTTATTGAAAACATAAAAGACATCGACAAAGAAATTGAAAAAGATTACGGTTTCAAACCCGCTTTTGACAGATCGAAAATACTGCTTGAAGAAAATGACGGCGCGGGAAACACTTTTAAAGCCACGGCTAAACCCGTTCTCATAGGAACGGCAGTAGTAGGCGCCACAACAATGATCTTTTCGATTATAGTCATACTTACCGAAGGGCTTGTTCCGGGGCTTGTGGCAAAGCTTTCCATTCTGCACGCTCCTTTTCTGTTAGGGCTGATAGCCGGCGGCGCCGTGATTTACTGGTTTACGGGCGCTTCAAATCACGCGGTGACAAGCGGCGCTTACAAAGCGGTGGAGTTTATCAAAACACATATAAAGCTTGACGGAGCGTCTGAAAAAGCTTCTACCGACGACTCTAAAAAAGTGGTCGAAATCTGTACCAGATACGCCCAGAAAGGCATGATAAATCTTTTTCTTGTCGTTTTCTTTTCAACGCTCGCCTTTGCTTTTGTCGAGCCGTATTTTTTTATCGGATACCTTATTTCCATAGCTTTATTCGGCCTTTTTCAGGCGATATTTATGGCCAATGCCGGCGGAGCGTGGGACAATGCGAAAAAATATGCGGAAGTCGATTTAAAAGAAAAAGGGACCGAACTCCACAAAGCGACAGTCGTCGGCGACACGGTCGGAGATCCTTTCAAAGACACATCTTCGGTGGCTATGAATCCCATAATAAAATTCACCACACTTTTCGGGCTGCTGGCGCTGGAGCTCGCTTTGGTATTGGCCGGCAGGGGACATTTGAACATCATGCTTGCGGCTTTGTTTTTTGCCGTATCCGTCGTATTTGTAATAAAGTCATTTACCGATATGCGCAACAAAGCCTGAGCCAGCGTAAAATTAAACAAATTCTTTTGCGCTTTAAAAACTCTTTTCGGTTTAAAATCCCGGCATTTTATAAAATGCCGGGATTTTTTATTTCTCTATAAAACCGCCGGCAATGCCGGCGGTTTTATATATGCAACGAGAAAAAACCCGGGCAGTTTTTCAAACATTAGGGAAAAAAGCCCGGGTCTTTGTCTTTTGCAAGCGCAAACAGAAATCTACAGCGCGAAAGGGTCGTTCGCACTGTCTTTATTGCGTACGTATTCGATAGTTTCAGAGACGTTTTCCGCTATCTCAGACGACAGAATATCCGACACGAAATCCAAAGCCATATCCATACCTGCAGTAACCCCCGAAGATGTATAAATATTTTCTTCTTTTACCCAGCGCGCTTTTTTTATCCAGTCGACTTTCGGATAAAGAGCGGCGGCTCTTTCAAAAATCATTTTATTTGTCGTGGCCTTTTTGCCGTCAAGCAGGCCTGCGCCCGCAAGAAGCATTGACCCCGTGCATACGGATAATATGTACTTTGAAGAATACGCAATCTCTTTTAAAATTTTAAGATAAGCGGAACTGCCGCGCAGTTTTACGGCGCCCGCTCCGCCCGGAACAAGAATGACGCCGCTTTTTATCGCGGAAAACGCTTTTGTGTTTACGGACACGTTCTGATCGCTTTTAACGGCGCCGCCGTTCAAAGAAAAATGTTCAATTTCATAATAACCGTCCGGCACCCTGCCGAATATTTCAACCGGCCCGAAAGCGTCCAATGTTTCAAAACCGTCAAACAAAATTACATTCAGCATTTCGCCCATATCAGCCTCCTCCGCGTTTACGTATAGCGCTTTTTAAATGCCGGCCGCCTGAAAAACGGGCAAGCCGGCATTTAAGATTTTCAAATAAACTAAAAATTAAAACCGGCGCTTAATATCACATGCGCTCCGGGTTCGTAAAAATTCGGCGAAGATTCCGCTTTGATATATTTTTCGTCGCAGATATTATTTATGTCAAGAGTAAAAAAGTACTGCGCTTTCTGAAGGCCGAGCTGTATATTAAAGGTATGCCAGGCGTCATCGCGCGTAATCTTCCCCGATGACGATTCATAGTCGGCGGCGCCGGCCCATATTGCTTTCAAGTCGGAAAACACGGTAAACTCGGCTATATTTTTTTCCCAGCGCACTCCTGCAAAACCAAAAAACGGCGCTATGCCGGTTTTATTTGTTTTCTTTACCGCGCTGCCAGGCGCGTTCCAGTAAGTGCGGTCGATATACGTGGCGCTTACATAAGGCGTAAACGAACGAATATCACAGCTTAAGCCGAATTCAGCTCCGACAGTTTCGGCTTTATTTATGTTTTCGGGCCTTACCTGCATGGGAGCGACTATTCTCCAGGCTATGTAGTTGTCGGCTTTCGTGTAAAAAAGGGCGGCGTCAAGTTTTATTCCGCCCGCGGTTATAACTGCTCCCAAATCGAATTTATTAGATTCTTCAGGCTTCAAATCAGGATTTACGATAAGCATTGTGGATCCCATCATAGTTTCATATATTGACGGAGTTTTAAATCCCTGGGAAAACTGCGCGCGCAGGCTTATGCCGTCATTAAGCAGATAAACCGCGCCGGCGCTGCCGACAAGTTTATTGAGATCTTTGCTTTTTGAACCCGAGCTTGAATGATACCATGACTGTCTCGCCCCTAATGTTAACGAGAACTTTTCCATTATGCTCCATTCGTCCTGGATAAATACCGAAGCGTCCCATAAACCGGCTTCTCTGACTTTACCGTTTGACAACTGCGTGTTTTTAAAATCGTCATTATTATATTGCCCGCCGGCTATAAAATAATGATCCCCAAAAACCCAGTCTGTCTGCGGAGATACCGTATAAGCGTCCGTTTTCCTTAAGAAACTCGATGTTTCCCTTCTTATTTCCTGCTGCGCGGCGTTGATATTGAATTTGACAAAATGAGCGGTAATATCTTTTAAAACAAATTGCGTATCGTAAGAATGTCTGTGAAAATCCATAGGCGTAATATTTGGCGGATTGTTAATTCCCACGCGGGAATTAGCGTCATTATAATGATGTTGCGTGCCTAAAGAAAGCTCTCCTTTATCCCATTTGTAACCGAGCTTTCCCATATAATTTTCCCTTTTATAATCCGTGCCCACAAGTTTTCCGGCGGGCGTATCACGCAGATCGGATTTAATCGTATCGTAGCCGGCCGCGTAGAAAAAGCCTTTATGACTGCCCGACGCGCCGACATAATGATCGTATCTTTGCGAAGAAGAATCGTATATTACGCGCTGGGTCAGGCTGAAAGGTTTATCGGCGCTCTTTTTCGTTATGATATTTACAACGCCGCCCATTGCGTCCGAACCGTACAGGACGGACGAGGGTCCCTTTATGACTTCTATTCTTTCAATATCGGACGGGGAGATCAGTATCGGCAAAGCTCCGGTGCTGGGGGCGTGTTCGTTTTGTCTTACTCCGTCTATGATTACCAGCGTGCGTTTGCTGGCTTCTCCCCTTATTTTTACTTTCATCGCGCCGGCCGCTCCGTTATCTTCTATCGTTACTCCGGACACAGCCGCGAGAATTTCGGACACGGACGAACTCGGACTGTTTTTGATATCTTCAGCCGTTATGAGATTTACCGTCATCGGGATCTCCCTGAGTTCATGCTCCGTTTTTGTGGCCGTGACCGTCAGAGTTTTTGTTCTGCCATTTTCTACGCCCGCATAATCTTTCTCCGGCCGCTTCTGATCCGCATCCAGCTGTCCGTCCAAGGCGTCCTGTCCGGACAAACTTTCGTCCGCCGGCGCGGCCTCTGTTTCGGACAAGGCTTCGGCTTCAGTTGCGGCCGCGGTTCCGTTTGCGGATACGGCTGAGCTTCGGGCTTCCGCTCCGCCCTCGCCGGCGGATTCTTCCATACTGGTTTCGGGTTCCGGCTTCTTATCCGCGTTTACAACGGGCAAAGACGCAGCGGCTGAACCGCTTTCAGAGGAAGGTGAATTTACCGCCGAAACGGCCCGGCTTTCTTTTGCAGCTTCCGTACCCGCTTCCGGGATATCCGAGGCATAAGCGTTCGCACTTAAAACCGCCGTGATAAATAATACCAATGCTTTTTTCATACAATCTCCTTATACATTATCCAGATTTAACTGGGAATATTTCTTTACATAATCGTTTACCGAGTCCGAATGCGAAATTATCACATACGTGGACTGCGGCAGCTCGGATTGCATAAGCCGTATAAGAAACTTTTCGGATTCATAATCAAGGGCGTTTGTGCTTTCGTCCATGAATATCCATTCCGGCTTATTAAAAAGTATCCTTGCTATAACAAGGCGCTGCTGTTCTCCGCCGGAAAGATGCGACATATCATAGTTCAAAATTCTTTTTTCAATATTTTTTTCCGGAAATTTGACTTTTTTAAGAATTTCTTTTATCGCCGGAATGTCTTTCAGTTCAAGCGTGCCGGGATAGCTTACGGCATGAGCAAGGCCGCCTAAAGGAAAATAAGCCTTTTGCGGAAGGAACATGGATTTGTTTGAAGCTACGGTCACCGAGCCGGAGTAGTTGTGGTGCAGCCCGGCCAAAGTTCTAAATAATGTAGTTTTTCCTTTTCCGGAACGCCCTTTTATAAGAACCGTCTCTCCTTTTGAAATTTCAGCGGCGCCGACCTTAAACAAAAATTTGTTTTCGGGAGTGTAAAGAGTAAGATTGTCGATCGTGATTTTGTCTTCCTGCGACGGAAGCTCTTTCGCTTTATGCTCGAATTTTTCGGCCGCACTTAAAAACGAGCTGAAACGCACGCTTGAGGCCGCCAGAGCGGCAAGATCCCTGTAGAAGAAAATAAACCATGAAAGACTTGTCGCCACGTTTTGAAAGGCCGAAGCCATCTGCATCATGGCTCCCAGCGTGACTTTTCCGAAAAGATATGCCGGCAGGGCAAGAAATACGGGAATGCGCAAAATCGTGGCCATATAAGGGCGCGTAAAACAGCCCAATATAAAATCCCTTTTAATGAGGCTTCTCCAGTTTTTCACTATCTGCCCGAATCTGTCGTCCATTATAGACCTTTCGACTTTTTCTCCCGACTGCAAAGCCACAGCGTCTTTTGACTCTCTGAACCTTGTGAGAGAGAACCTGAAATCGGCCTCCCGGTGTTTTTGCTCAAAATTAAGCCTGATAAGCGGCTTGCCCAGCACATGCGTAAAAACCGAAGAGACAGCCACGTATATAGGCGCGGCCCACACCATATAATGGGCAATTACTATATTTTTCCCGAACAGGGTAAAAGAAAGAGCGTATGGAGCGATACTCCATAAAACTATCACATATGTCGTAAGCCCTATGCACTTATTGAGAAGCTCCAAAGTGGTGCCGGTAAGATGCTCTATAAAAGTGCGGCAGTCTTCAGCTATGCGCTGGTCCGGATTGTCAAGTTCCGCCTTGTCGGACGAGCTTAAATACCAGTAATTTTTATCCCTCAGCCATATGTTCAAAGCCCTTTCCGTAAGCACTTTTCTCCATCTTATCTGAAGCAGTTTCTGCAAATACTGCGAAACAAGATAAATCAGAGAGCTTATCAAAACAAGTACGGCAAAAAGTTTTACCTGATAGAAAGCGGCTGCGATATCATACTTTTCAAGGGCATTATAAAAAAATTTATTCCACTTGATCATCTCAAGCGAGATCTTTAACCCCGCTATGTTTAAAAGGAATACCGCAAAATAAAACGCCAGCCCCAGCTTGCCTTCTTTTGTCGAAACGCATACTTTTATAAGATTAAAAACGCTTGCAAGCACTTTCATTTTTTCATTCTCTCCGCCGGCTTTTCCACAATATCGACTCTGTATATCCCGTCGGCTATGTTTTTTGCTTTGCCCGCGTCAAAATTTTCTTTGCAGGAAGACAGAAGAACCGCGACCTCTTCAATACCCAGATCTTTGAGCTGATGCGGCGTGCCGTAACCGTATTCGGCATGCCCTTTGCCGACGATTGCCGTCATAAGATAATCGCGCCCGTATTTATCGAGCGCTTTTTTTATATTGCAGGCAAAAGCTCTGTCCCAAGTCTGCTGCGCCCTTATGAAACGGTCGGTTATCTCAATATTTACAAGAGCGCCCAAATACTCTCTGTGCCCTTTCAAAGGGGAGGCGGAAGGAGTAAGCCCGTCTCTTTCCGGCAAAGGTATGGCGTCCCATCCTTCTTTTCCGACTCTAGTGACAAGCTCCCTGTAACAGTTAAGCGCTATCATCGGAACGGAGTTTTGACGGCAAAAATGAAAAAGAGGCAGGTATATTTGCGCAGGAAAGCCCCAAACTTCATCCCATTTTGAGAGCTTGAGAAACTCTTCAGTGCCGAGCTTTCCGGCAGTCCACTCGTCAAGAACCGGCTGAAGACGCGCCGGAAACATCTCAAAACCCATAAGCATTTTCGGGCGGAAAGCGTGTAAATAATTAGCCGTATGAAGCTGCCAGCGGTGAATTTCGGCTATATCGTGGCTTTCTCCCAAAATAACGACCTGCTTTTTGGAAATCTCCCGCAAAAATTTAGTCTTATCTAACTCGCTGCCTGTAGCTGTTTCAATCCACGCATTGCGCGCATGCCTGACCATATGCTCTCCTCAAAATTTATTGAAGTTCAAAACTGATCGGTATAATGACGGATTGCTCTTTATGAGGTTTTAGAAAATGGCTGAATTCATCAGGACGCCACTCTCTGCTGACCCTTTCCATTGTTTTTATTGCCGCTTTGCCGAGTATTTCAGAATGTTTTGTTTCCGTAATAACGGCGCTTTTTATTTCGCCCGAAGCGCCGAAAGTCACTTTTATTTCGACTTTTCCGGTTATGCCGGCTTTGCGCGCGCTTTTCGGATAATAAAGCGACTGCTGCACCAAACCCAAAAAATAATTTAAAAATTCGGTGTTTCCGGATAAATCGGACGCCGCAGCCGAGGAACACACCCCTGAGGAAGTCTCATCCGGAGCCTTAAATGAAGGCGCTCCGGATATTTTTTCTTCAGAAATCTTTTCCGTTTTTTTTATTTCTTCGTTTACCGTTTCTTCTTGCAATGCCGGCTCGGGCTCAATCTCCCGAACAAAAGTTTTCCCGCACGACATTTCCGGCGACGGCAAAATATTTTCCGAAAACTCGGCATACTCTATCGATATTACGGAAGAAAGTTCCGTATTCGCGGCAAGCGGTTTGTGGTTGAGAAAAACCAATGCGGACAGCGCCGCGCCGGCAGCGACCGCCGCCATGGCGCTTATATTTGAAACCGCTTCGTATTTATCACGCCGAATAAAGACGCTCATTTTTCCTCCGCGACGGCATTTATTAAAAATTTATTGTATCCGGAAAGCTTAATCTCGTCAATCAGCCCGATGAAAGCGTCGAAAGGCGCATCTTTGTCGACATTAAACACTATAGCCGTGTCAAAAGGTTTTCCCGAAAGTATCAAGGCGACGCGCTCTTTTTCAATCTTTTCTTTATTATAAAAAAACTCTCCCGAACCGTTTATGCTGAAAGTAATACGCTCTGTCCGGACGGACGGCGCGGCGGCGGATTTGGCTTTGGCAAGCATAACGTCTATGGCAGGAGCGGTAAAAGTCGCCGCGAGCATAAAAAAAATAAGAAGCAAAAATAAAACGTCTATAAGCGAAGTCAGATCTACCGCGCCATCGGCATTATCGTCAAAATCAAAATTAAACTTCATCGTCAGTTCCCGCTTTCTTTTTATTTTTCGCTTGTTTCGGCTTATGGTATTTGTGATACCTGCTCATGCAATAATGCGCTCTTCCCAAAAAACGATAGCTGTATTCAACCGTCTCAAGATTAAAAGAACGTATGTAAATTGACAGAAGGTTATAAGTTATAAGAGCGGGAATGGCGATGCTTAAGCCCATCACGGTGGTGTAAATCGCTTCCCATATTCCGGCGGCAAGCACGGCGCCGGCAGCCAAAGACGAAGAAGACGAAAGCTTTCCGAAAACGCCCATGAGCCCAAGAAGAGTTCCAAGCAGCCCCAATAAAGGAGAGACGGCGGCGATGACTTTCAGCAAAGTGATATCTCTGATTGTTTTCTTAAGATAATGGTGGAACAAAAAAGCTATTTCCGACTTTATATCGTCAGAATGTTCCCCGTGCGTTTTGAGTATATCGTTGATTACGCCTATTAGCGGATTTTTCAGATTCGCCTCTATTATAGCGTTTCTGTCGTCTTCTTTTTCATCGATCTGCCGTATTATTCTTCTGAAATCCGCTCCTACCATCCACAAATAAATTATGTTTTTTACCGCCAGATACGCGCAAACGGCCGCGGCGGCTATTAAGGCGACTCCGGCGACGCCTATTCTGGCGTATATCACGGCTAACATAAGCTTGCCTTCCTTAAAACGCCCGAAGCAAAACTTTGCGCGTTGATGCAGTCGTTTTCATCGGGATGCTTTTTTGCTTCTTCTATCCTGGCGGCTCTTTCAGGCGTCATCGGGCCGTGCGCCTTGGCGGACAGTTCAAGAATTTTCGGGTCTATTTTTCCCATACATCTGAAATTTCCCAAAAGCTCATTGCTTTTATCAAGAACGTTTCTGGCATTTATAAAAATATGCTCCGCGTGCAAACTGTCGGCATAAACGCCGGCGGTAAAAAACAATGCCAGCTTTTTAGCGCGTATTTTTGACATATACTCCTTCGTTTTTTCGTCCGCTCCGCCTTTATCCGCCCAAAAACCTAAGAAAATAAGATCATATTTTTGAGGGTCAGGCGCGTTTTCGACCGGAAAAATTTCCGCATTACGCGGCGCTAAACGGTCAATTTCGCGTTTTATAGCTTCCGCTATGGTCTTAGTATTGCCCGTAAGAGACGAATATACGGTTAATATGCGCATTCTATTGCTCCCGAGTAAGTATGTCTATGACGGCCTGGGTAAGATTTACACCCCAAAATTTTCCGGCCGTGGTAAGATTTATATATTTTCCGTCCGTTTCGACCAGCTTAGCTTTCTGCCAGTTTTCAATATAAGGAGCCAGCCTTTGCTTAAAACCGGCTCCAAAAGAAAAAATTTCCTCCGTATCCAAATACCCCTTTTCCATCTGTTCAATCACTTTGCCGGCAATTACCCTGCCCGGCTCCGGAGCGGAAAGGCTATCCGGAAAAAAATTTCCTTTATCGATATTTGCCATGTACCTTTGCGCTGCGGGCGCTTTATAATAGCTCCAGCCGTCTATCGAACCGCCGGCTCCCGCTCCGACGGCTATACAGCCTCCTTTTCTTTTTGCCCAGGGATTATATATGTTTCTTTCCCTGCAAGTTTTCGCATAATGGCTCAGGCTTAGCTGACGCCAGCGCCCGTAAATAAGATAATCATGCGCGGCCTTGTAAAAAGTCCCCTGTCCGTCGATTCCGGCGACGCCGGCGACATCGCCCGATTCAATCGCTTTTTTCAGGCTGCTGTTTTCAAAAATATTAAGCTGATATGTGTCCAGACCGTCTATGCCGGCGTTTTCGGCGGTTTTCAAATCATTTACAAACATATCCGCGCTTTGTCCGGGCAAACCGTAAATAAGATCTATTATTACCGCGGCTTTATTATGCGAAACCAGCCCTTCAATTATTTTTATTACTTTTTCTTTTTCGCAAAAGCGCCCAAGCTCTTTTCTGATTTTTGTGTCAAAACTTTGCACTCCTAACGAAAAACGGTTAAAACCGGCGTCAATAAGCTCTTTTGCGCGGCTTCCTTCAAAATCATGCGTTCTGCCTTCAAGAGTTATTTCACAGTCATTGGCAAGATTGAAACGTTTATGAACGGTTTGAATGAGCCGGGAAAGATATTGAGGCTCTATTGCCGAAGGAGTGCCGCCGCCCAGATATACCGCACGGACTGGCGTTTGAGAGGGATAAGGGTACTCGGTAATAAGCTCTATTTCCTTCATAAGCGCTTCTATATATGTTTTTCTTTCTTCTCCATTTGCGCGGGCGCCGGCAAAACCGCAAAAAGTGCACTTGGACTGGCAAAAAGGAATATGAATATAAACTACGCATCCGCTCGAAGCTTTCCTTAATATTTCTTTATATCGGCTTTGAATCTCTTCTTTGGCTACGGCGGCTCCGCCCGCTCCGGCATGAACCGTAAACTTACTTTTATAAGCATACTTCAAAGGATCGCTTGAAGCATCGGCAAAGTATTTATCTGACCCTAAAGACATTTAAAGCTTCTCCATGCAAATAAACAAAATGGGCAAATGATTTTTTAACTTAAACTAATATTTTTATAGAAGGCTAAATTTAGCATAAATAATTTTATCTGTCAACTAAAAAATTAAGCGGGCAAAAAATAAGACCCATTAAAAATACATTATTTTTCAATAAGTTTTACAATAAACATTTTATTATAATGCGGATTTTATATTTTAGCCAATTCTAAAAATAATATAGCTGTTACAGATTATAAAAAGATTTTTGCATAGCCGCACGCGGCTTTTATAAAAAAGATTTTTGATGCCTTCGGTAAAAAAACCGCTGAAAAAAGTAAAAAAGCACAGCCATTACAAAAATCTTTTTTGTACTTTACTCCTTGTTTTATATTATTTTATATACAAAAACCGCGCCGTCTGTAATGGCGCGGTTTAAAGCTGGGATTTATAAAAGCCGTCCCGGGGGACGGAATATATAGCATATCCTGTTTTACTTATTTGTTTTTATTTCATAAAAGACATAAAAAAGACTTATTAAAAAGATTTATCTTTCGTAAAAATCAAAATATGTGGTCGTGAATTTATAGTTGACTCCTATATTTCCGTAAAGACCCGTCTGCGAAGCGGAAAACAGTCCGTTAATATTGGCATAAGCGCTCCAGCTTTTTGAAATATCGTATAAAACTCCCGCTCCTATACCGGCCGAGAACATATCGTTTTCTATGCCTTTTACCGCCAGCGGCTGCGAGTTCTTTTTAAATTCTCCTTCAAACTCCCCGTATCTTCCTGACAAAAGAAAGTTCAGTTTGGCTTCGGCATACCATTTTGTTCTTAAATCCGCTCCATTGTTAAGCTGGAAACCGAAACCGGCATTTATTCTGTTATAAGAGCCGGCATATACCGTCAGGTTGGCGCTGTCGGCGCCTTTTTCGGTAAATTCGTCAGTGGCGACATAAGAATAATCCAGTCCGAGCAAAGGCCTGAAATAAATATTGTTTTTGTAATAATAATCGTATCCCAGTTCTGCGGCTGCGTTTAAACTGTACCCTTCAAATTCGCCCGAGGCTCTTCTTGACACAATTCTTTTGTGTCCGGTTCCCGGCTCAATTCCCTCATAAGCTATTTTTCTGGAAGACGAATAATTCTGTCTTGCCCCTATCAGCATAAGTTTAAGATCCATATTATTTTCAAAAAAGAACGCCCCGTAGCCTCCGACATTATATCCCTTTATACCCACATTATCGCTGTTTTGCCGCGCGTCGGTGTCAACATATCCTATGCTTAAACCGAATATCTGTTTATCGTCTTTCATGGTGTCAAAACCCGCCTGCACTCCGGAATTGTCGGCGCTGAAATCTCCGGGCGAGTTATCATCTCCCTTATATTTATTTCCCGCGCCGTATCCCTGAGCCCAGATATTTCTTTTTATAAGGCTGTCGTCGGGTATAAAATAATTCCTTTTTAACCGTGAAATGACGCTGTCTTTAGCGACATTCAAACCGGCCACCGTCACCGCATTTGCAAGCATATGCCCCGAAAGGCTTGTAAGCGCCTTTTTTTTGCCGGCATTGCCGGATATAACGTCAAGAACGTCGATTATCTCAAACAAATCCCCCAGCGCAGTGCCGTATTCTTTATCCAATGCAAGAGCGACTTGTTTCTGATTCTCAGTCAGGCCGTTTATGGCGTTAAGCTGGTCTATGCTCAATACGAGATCTATTGAAGTCCATTTGTCAAGCGCGTTTGTACTGCTGTTGACGCCGTCGTAATATAGCAAATGAGACTTGACTCTGTGCATTTGTCTGCCTTCGGCATTCGTATTGTCTATGCGCAATGCTCCGTGTCCGTCCGCGGACTGGAAAATATTGTATTTTTTCTCATAAGGTTCCACTCCGGCTATGCCCACTTTTATCCATGTTCCATCGACATAAGCCGTATTAGCCGAAATTTTATCCGAAGCGTTGGTATTGGAATCTATGTCATAATGTATTTTTGCGCCGGTCGTAGAAGAAAAAACGTCCGATATGACAAGATTGTCTTTTACGCTGCCGTTACGCATATCAAGCACCGTAGTTAAGCCCGTGCCTATCGGGGTATTGCTCCCGACGAGAGTGAAATCGATCGCTTCAAAAGAAGAACCGGCTCCTATTACTGTGGTTCCTGAAAGTATGTTTAATGTCTGGAAAGAAGAGATCCCGTTAAGATATAAACCGCCTCCGCCCCTTTTTTCAACTATATTATTGACGCTTCCCGAAGTATATGACAAACCGCCGTCGAAAATGATTTTCCCTTTATCGGCATTAAGGATAAGACGGGCGTTTCCTCCGAGATTGACGTCATTTTTAGTCCCGCTGGCGGTATTATTGGTAAACAATATATCTCTTGTCAAAGCATTGAAAACGCTCTCGCCGTGATGTATATAAACCGCTCCGCCTTTACCGTCAGCCGTATTTCCCGATATTTCGGCGCCGTCTCTTATTGACAGAGTTCTCGAATAGAAAGCGCCGCCGCTTCCGCCCTCCAGAGCGGCATTCCCTTTCGCAGTCACATACCCTTCGAAAAATATCTTGTTCTCCGAATATAATGCGCCGCCGCTTCCGCCCTGCGATACATTTGAAGATATATTTACCGTTCCCTCATAATTGCCAAACCGTATATTTCCCCCTGTCCATATGGCTCCGCCGGAAGACGAATGAACCCTGTTTTCAGTTATATCCGCAGAACCGGAAAACATTACGCCATAACCGGAATATATCGCTCCGCCCGCGTCTCTAGCGCTGTTTTTATGCAGTTTTATTGTCGCGCCGGCGCTGGAAAAAGTCACGCTTCTTAAGGCATAAAGGCCTCCGCCCGCGTGAAATGTCGAAGAAGATGCGTCAATTGAAGCGACATTGCCGCTTATATCCGCGCCGCCGCGGAAAATAATATCCTCTCCCGAATATACGCCTCCGCCCAAATACATTGACGTATTTGAAGATATGACTATCGAAGAACCCGTATCGTTAAAAAAAACTCCGCTGGACGCGTAAATGCCGCCTCCGCTTCCGGTTTTGGCGGTATTCGTGCTGATAACCGCGGATCCGCCTATGGTTACGCTTCCGCTATTGGAATAAATGCCGCCTCCGTTAAGCCCCGCTCCGTTGCTGTCAAGAACAAGATGGCTTCCCTGTCCGACAACCACACCGCCTCCCGAGTATATTGCGCCGCCGGAACCGCTGACGGCGGAATTTAAAGCAAAAGAAGCTTTGCCGTTAATAACCGCAGTGCCGCCTTTTACGTAAACGGCTCCGCCGAAAACGGAAGAAGAGCTCCGTTCAATTGCAAAATCGCCGTCTATGGTCAATCCTGTGCCGGTTGTGGAAACGGCTCCGCCGCCTTCAGTATCAAGTCCGTCATAAGTTCCGCCCCTTAACAGTATATTATGGAGATTTAAAGTTTTTCCGCCCGTAACGGTAAAAAATCTGTGCGCTCCGCCCGCGGTAAGAATTCCGCGCTCCTGATTGTTGGAAAGTATTGTGATATTGTCAGCAGTAATGGCTTTTGACGAACCGAAGACAAGATTACCCGTCATTATTCCCAGGCTTCCGTCGCTGTTGTTAAGAGCGCTCCATGCCGCAGGATCATCTATATTTGTCTGGTCGAAAATCTGGTCTTGCGCATATGAAAAGGAGAAAAAACAAAATAAAAAAAATAATGACGGAATAATTCTGCTGAGTTTCATAATTCCCCGCTTTTTATAAATATATTGATATTTTATATAGTTTTTAGAATTTTTGCCAGTATAAAAGCCGTGATTTACCGCGAAAGGCAGCTCAGGATGATTTCCGAAAGATTTTCAGCCGCTTTTTTGACTTTGTCCGTAAGACCGGCGCCGAACTCAACAGCTTCCGGCTGTATCCCGACAATAAGCGCTTTGCATGGATTGTCCCGTGAAATATAATCAATAAAAATATTCATAGGCATTGTATGGGTGGAAAAAGAGGCTCCCTGAATATCGTCTGCGGAAATTATGCTTATTTCTCCGGGCGCCGAAGCGCTGTCGGCGGCGTCGCATATTATAAGACGATCGGGCGCGAATCTTTTTATTTCTCCGGTAAGGTTTTCAGGAGCGGTATAGCCCAGCAGAACTTTAAAATTACCGGGAAGAGCCGCTTCTTCAAGTTTTGCGGCCGTGACAAGAGCAGCGGCGTCATCGCCCCTGAGTTCCGAGCCTATCGCAAGAAAAACCGTCTTTCCGGCATCCGCAAGAAATGCGGATAAAATATCTTTAATTTTTTCCATAACACAAATAAAAGCCGATTTAGCAAACCTTGTCCGCGGCATCATGCCGCGTTTTAAACCTTCAATCCGGTCTCAAAGCATCGTCTCTTAAAAACCGCCCGCAGCCATGGGACAAGGTTATAAAAACCGTCAAAGACTCCGATTATTTCTTAAAAGCCGCCTGCGGCTTTTTGTTTTTGCAGCGTTTTAAACCGGATTCCAACATAAAACGGCTTTTTTGCTCTTTGCGGAATTTGCGTCGACATTTTCGAATGCGTTTCATATTTTAATATAAAAGTCTTTTCTTGCCGCAAAAATCTTTTTTGCCGTTTACGGAAAAATCGTCTATGGCGCTTTTTATGTAAAAACCGTTTCAATATGAACTTTTTTCTCTTTAGAGAGCGTCTATTTACAAAATGTCTACTGACTTTCAGGTTCGTCCGAAGCAAAAAACTTTACAGAACGTTCCTTGACAAAACGCCAGCCGAACCCGCCGCATTAAAAAATATTCCGATATAAACGTTTTTATCCGAGGATGACGGAAGGTTTCTCATCAAATTCCATTAAACCGGCCGAATTTCGAAAAAAGCTTTTTTCCGCGCTTAATTAAAATATGCCGGATATCTTCTAACCGGTTCAAGCTTTTTTCTTTCTGCAAAAGTTTTTTAGGGCAGACGGCTGTTCCCGTTCCGGCTAAGTTTACGCTTTTTTTATTTCTCCGCAGACGGCAGCCCCATTCTCCCGCGCCGTTTTCCGCTTTGCGTCATTATCAGCCGCCGCAGGCTTTTTTTCAGCATCGTTTCCAGCCGTTTTCCTTGAAAGTTTTTCCGTTGCGGGAGCCCCGTTTTCAACTGCCGGCTCTTTGGTTTTGGCCTGGGCTTGTTGCGCCTGCGCGGCCGCGGCCTGCGCCTGTCTTGCTTTTGCCGCCGCGAGAGCCGCTTCTTTGGCTTTTGCGGCCGCAGCTTCTATCTGCGCCAAAGCTTCCGGCGTCATTTTAGCTTCGGGATTAAGATCTTCAAGATAAACCGTGAGTTTGGATTTATCTATCTGGGCAAGCTCAAAATTATCCGTAGTATGCAATGCTTTTTTCGG
Organism: uncultured Endomicrobiia bacterium; assembly: GCA_938040055.1. GTDB lineage: Bacteria > Elusimicrobiota > Endomicrobiia > Endomicrobiales > Endomicrobiaceae > Endomicrobium_B. The sequence continues at coordinate 128,735 of CALHWY010000024.1, read as the reverse complement.
GCATGAAAAAACGCACTGGGAACAAAAAATGCAGTTTGCCAAAGACAGTTCGCAGCTGAAAACTTTATCCGCGATTTTGCTTATTTTAATCGCGTTGGCAGGACAATTTCTGACGCACATATTACAGCCTATGCATTTTATCTGCTCAAAAGAAATCATTCCCGCAAAACTGTCATGAACCGGGCGCCTTTTTTTCGGATATTCCGAAGTAGCCGGTTTTTTAAAAATAAAAGATAAAGCTTCAAAAAGCATCTTACCTAATTTTTTCATTGCATAAAAGCCTTTATAATTATATTAACGGCAAGCTGGAGCAAAGCTAAAGGCGCGAGATATTTCCAGCAGAAACCGACCATCTGATCCATTCTTATTCTGGCAAAAACGGTTCTTATTACGGCAAGCAGCGCTATTATAAAAGCGATTTTCAGCAGATATATAAGCATGCCCCAAAAAAAGCCGGCATTATATCCGAAAGGCATAAAAACGGCTGCGACAAGAGTCGCTGCGGCTACGGCCTGCATATTCATGGCAAGTTTGAAATAGGCGTATAAAGGACCCGTATATTCGGTAAAAGTGCCTGCGACGATTTCCGTTTCGGCCTCGGGAATATCGAACGGAACTTTTTCCAGTTTGCCCTGAACGGCTATCAAAGCCGCCGCAAAACCTATTATATTTACCGAAAACAGCCAGCCCCTGCCGGAATAAAAATCTATCACTTCGGAAAATGTCCAGGAACTGGCCAGTATTCCCGGAGCAAGAACAGCCATAAGCAGAGGCACTTCATAAGAAAACAGCTGTGTCAGCACCCTCATAGAGCCTATCAGAGAATAAAGCGATCTGGAATACCAGCCTCCTAAAAAGTAAGTCAGGGTAGGAATAGTCATTATATATATTACCGCTACGATATCGCCTTTAAAATTAAACAATGAATCGCGGTTCCATACCGGCATGCATAAAAAAGCGCTTACAACGGCCGCGCATGCGACCAGAGGCAGCAATTTAAAAACGGTTCTGTCGGCGTATTCCGGAATTATTGTTTCTTTGGCAAGCAGCTTGACCAAATCCGCGAAAGGCTGGAACCACGGAGGCCCCACCCTGTTTTGCATCCTAGCATAAAGTTTTCTGTCCGTATATTCGGCCGCCAAAGCCAAAATAAACAAAAACAGAAAACCAGGAAAAATAAAAATCTTAATTAAAGCTGGAATCATTTTTTATCCCGATTTATTTAATATCCAATTTCACTTTCGTAAAATCAATGCCTCTGTTTTTCTTATACCAGTCAATGCTCTGCTGCCTGAGCTGCTTCCAGGTTATTTCGGAAGAGCTGTCTGAAGATTTGTCGTTGACGGCCAGAATCATTCTGTCGGTACAGGAAAAACAAGGATCTATCGCGGCTATGACTATGGTCACGTCGGCCAAATATCCTTTTTCAAGCATTGCGGAAACGGCCTGCGCGTTTGAAAGAGTGGGCGCTCTCAGTTTAACCCTTTCCGGTTTATCCGTGCCGTTTGAGCGGACATAATGTACATCTTCGCCTCTGGGCGCTTCGTATCTGCTTACCGCTTCCCCGGCGGGAACTTTTAAAGGCGCGGGAACTTTTAAAGGCGTGGCCGGCATTTTTTTTATAAGCTGCCTTATTATTGAATAAGACTCCATAAGCTCGCCGACGCGCACCAAAGCTCTGCCGTAAACGTCGCAGTGATCGTCCGATACCACTTTAAAATCAATCTCCCCGTAAGCAGCGTAACGGTCTTCGGCTCTTGCGTCTCTTGTTATCTTCGACGCTCTGCCGGTAGGCCCTACGGCGCCCATTTTCACGGCGTCTTCGGGCGAAAGATAGCCTACTTTCGAAAGCCTTTTGATAAGGGTGATTTCTTCCTTGCATACCTGCATATAATATTTTGTTCTTTCTTCAAGGGCGTCAACGGCTTTTAAAATCTGCTCTTTTTCGCTTTCCTCTATGTCTTTTCTTACCCCGCCTATCACATTAACCGCATAGTTGACTCTGTTGCCGGTAAGCATTGCGAGAAGATCCATTATTATTTCCCTGTCGCGCCAAGTGTACATAAGCAGAGTGTCGAAACCTATTTCATGGGCGGCCACGCCGATCCATAAAAGATGGCTGTGTATGCGTTCCATTTCGCCTATTACGGAACGTATGTATTTCGCCCTCATGGGAATTTCAAGGCCTATAATCTCTTCAACGGCCTGTATAAAGCAGGTTGAATGGGAATGCGAACATATTCCGCAGACTCTTTCTATAATATAGACGTCGTGAAGATAAGGCTTGAGTTCGCAGGCTTTTTCAATGCCTCTGTGATTATAACCGAGCTTCACGAGAATATTTTCCACTTTTTCGCCCTGCAAAGTTACGTCGAAACTCGCCGGCTCTTTTAAAGCCGGATGCTGCGGCCCTATGGGTATTACAAGTTTTTTAGGCACCGGGCTCCTCCTTATCGCCTGCGGCGGGAGTTTTTTTGTCCAGCCTGTCAACCGTCCAGTCTTTCCTTAAAGGATATTCGCCCTCCGGCCAGTCGTCTGGAAGAGGATATCTTTTTCCCGCTTTCAAACCTTCTATTCTGACTCCCAGCAGATCGTAAACTTCCCTCTCCTGAAGATCCGCCGCGGGATAAATGTCGGTAATGGTTTTAATCGAAAGTTCGCCGCTTTTTGGTATGGACGTTTCTATATTAAGCATAAGACCGTTGAGATCGGCCATATGGTAAATAAAAGAATAATCTTGTTTATCGTCAAGCCCGGTAAGCATGCAAAAAATGTCCGTTTTCAGTTCGGCGGCCGCAAATTCGAGAAATTCTCGGAAATGCGGATACGGGACTTTAATCCATATTCTGTTCGCGTTCTGAACTTTGACGCTTTCGGCAAAATCCGGATATTTCGCTATAATCTTTTGTGCGACGGGATGATTATTTTCCATTTTTTGCCTCCTTTTTTTCATTTAAGGATTTTTCTTCATTTTGTTCAAAGTTTTTCAAAAGCTTTGAAACGCCGTCAATAATCGCGTCAGGGCTCGCGGGACATCCGGGTATATAGGCGGAAACGGGAATAGCCTCGTCTATTCCGGAAAGCATATTATAGCAGCCTTCAAAAACTCCCCCGGAGCAGGCGCAGGTGCCCACCGCAACCACGAATTTCGGTTCCGGAAGCTGCTCGTATATTCTTATAAGCCTGTCTCTTATCTGCCTTGTAACGGGGCCGGAACATAAAAGAACGTCCGCATGTCTGGGAGTGCCTTTAAGCTGTATCCCGAACCTTTCAAGATCATATGTCGGAGTAAGAGCCGCGACTATCTCTATGTCGCAGGCATTGCAGGCGCCGGTATTGAAGTGTATCACCCAGGGGGATTTCAAACGCGCCCAGTTTACAAGCTTTTTAACGGATTTAATCATTTCTTTCGCTCCGGAAAATTATCAATATGCTTAAAAAAGCGGCCGCTATAAAAAGCAGCGCCACGGCAAAAGAGTCGCTGATTTTTTCGGGGGAAGTGGCTATCATAAGAACGATCACGTGCATAAGCGTAAAGAAAAAAGCAAAAGGAAAAAACTCGCTGTAATTCGGTCTGATTCTGTGTTCTTTTACGTCTTCGCCGCAGGCATAAGCCTTTGTTTTGCCTTCGGGATTATCGGGATTTTTGTATGATATCTTGCCGGTAAAATATGAAATAATAAGAAAAAAAACAAGAACCAGCAAAAATACCGCCGGAGGCAGAATTAAAATAAAAACCAACGGACATTCCATTTTTATCCCTTAATTTTTTTGATATTCTCCACGCTCAGAGAATCGTATTTTTTCGCTATATTGATAATGTATCCGGCCGAGATCATCAAAATTACGACCTCAACCACTATCATAGTAATTATCAAAGGCTCCATAATATGCGGCCTTGCGTTGAAAAATCCAGCGGCTGCAAGAAGTATCGTGACTCCTTTTGTCATAATTTCAAGCCCTATTATCACGGAAATGATATTTCTCGTGATTATAACGGCGTATATGCCTATGACAAAAAGAACAGGAGCCGTTATCAGATACAGTTTGAAAAGCGCCAAAGTTTCATAAGTCATTTTTTATCATCCTTATTGTCTTTAAACAATACGACAATGCCGAAAACGCCCGTCAATATTATTATTATCTGCCCTATAAGGTCTATCTGTTTCAAATGCCACATCTCGTTTTTTGCGGAAACGGAAACGGCTTCCGGCGCGGGAACAGGTATAAATCCGATGCCGCGCGTAAGAAGATAAAAGCATGTGCCGCATACTATTATTATAAAAGGAAGAAGAAGGAACTTTTTAAACATATTGTCTCTTTCCTCACAGCGCTCTTCTTTGGTCAAAGGATTGGTCAGGCTTATAACGCTTATAAATATAACCGTGATAAGCCCTGCACAGACCGAAAGTTCAAATACTGCCGCCAAAGGCGCGTGAAGAAGAAAAAGGGTTATAGTGACAAGTATGCTTATCACTGCAAGCATTATAGCCGCCCTTATCACTCTTGTCCTTACGACCGCAAAAGCCGCGCAGATAATTATCAGCGATAATAATAAAACATGCAAAAACATTTACAAAAACACCTCTTATTATATTATACCGGCCGAAGGGAAAATTAAAAATTTCACCACATAAAAGAATCCAAGCCCCGACACTACGGTTATGGCGCATAAAATGATCTGGGGTACGGTAAAAGACAAAGAAGCTTCTTTTACGTTTTCGACATTCGCGGACATCTCGCCGAAAAAGACCTTTTTTTCCAGATTGAGGAAATAAGCCATAGTCAACACGCTTGCCGCAATAGCCAAAAAAGCATAGCCGACAAGCCCCGCCGACCAGAGAGCCAGAATTATAAATAATTTGCTCCAGAAACCCGACAAAGGAGGAATGCCGGCGGTGGATAAAAAAGCTATGGCCGTAGCAGCCGAAGTAACGGGCATCCTGTAACCAAGCCCGCCGAAACTGTCAACGTCAAGCCTTCCGGTCTGTTTTTCCACAGCGGCGGCATTAACAAATAAGAGCGATTTAAATACCGCGTGATTGAAAATATGGAATACCGCGGCAGCCACGCCCAAAGCCGTTCCGGAACCCAAAGCCAAAACCATATATCCCATCTGGCTTATGCTTGAGTAAGCCAGCATTTTTTTGAAATCTTTCTGGGTTATAGCCGCCAACGCCCCGATAACTATTGAAAGAGAGCCGGTTATAAGAAGCACCGTCTTTATATTTTCATTAAAACCCGTTATCGAGTAAAAAAACCTTATAAGAGTAAAAACGCCCGTCGTTTTCGTTACGATTCCCCCGAGAAAAACGGAAACGCCCGCGGGAGCCGCTCCGTAAGCGCCCGGCAGCCAGGCATGAAAAGGGACAAGCCCTCCTTTTATAAGCAAACCGCTCATAAAAAGCATTATCGCAAGAAGAAAAACGGTATTTCCGCCGAAATTTTTGGCCGCGACGGAAATATCTTCAAAACCGGTTCCGCCGGCGATAAGGAAAAACAAAGCCACGGCAAAAAGCATCATTACCGTAGCCACGGAAGAGACCATTAGATATTTAAAGCCGCCTTCAAGAGAGTTTTCCGTTTTATCCAAAGCTATCATTATATAAGAAGCGGCCGCTATTACTTCCACGAAAACGTATACGGTAAAAATATCCCTGGCGAAAACTATTCCGTTTATTCCCGCGGCGGCAAGAAGCATGAGATTGGAAAGAGAAAAAAGCCTGCTGTCATATTTTATGAAAGCTTTTGACGTCATCAGCGAAACAAAAGCTGCAATACTTGCAGATAATATCATCACTTTGGATATGCCGTCGGCGTAAACATTAAGCCTGAAGAATCTTCCTATAATCGCGGCAAACTGGACCGAGCCGAACTCGGGAAAAAACACGGCCGCCAGCTGTAAAACAAAAAAAGCCAGAGCGAAATAATACGCCGTTTTCCCCGAAACTTTCGGGATATTGAGCACTATTACAAGCAATACGGGAATAAAAATAAGAGATACCGTCATCTGTCCTCTATACGAAAAATAAGATTATTACGGCCAAACCGCACAATACCCATATCAAATATCTTGAAAGGTTGCCGTTATGGGCTTTTTTAATCATTTCGGAACAAAATAAAACCGACTTGACCAAAGCGCCGTCATAAATCCGGTTCAAAGCCTTGTCAAAACTGAAAGAAGCTTCGGCAAAATGATCATATACGCTTAAAGCTATATTATAAGGATCCGCATTTCCGTTTTCATTAAGTTTGTCTATTTTCAAAAAGCAAAGAAGCGGTTTTACAAAACCGAGCCCGTTTCCGCCTTTTTTGTACCCGGCGATGAAGTTCACCAAAGCTATTATCAAAGCGGCAAGAGAAACAATTATAAGAAAAAGATCGGCATGCCCATGTACGGCAAGCGGAATTTCGCTTTGTATAACCGTTAAAGGTATATTTTTGAATATGCCTACAAACAAACATAACAGAGCCGTCGTCACCGCGGGAATCATTGAAGTCACGGGATACTCGAGGGTTTTTCCCTCCGGATTAAAAAATATTTTGCCGAACCAGTTCAATACGGCCGCGGAACAAAAAAACGTCACAAGAACCAAAAGAGCGTACCATACCGCGCCCGCGCGCAAGGCCCCTTCGTATATCATTTCTTTGGAATAGAAGGCTGCAAAAAAAGGCACTCCTATAAAAGAAGCGGCCGCCAGAATAAAACACATAAATATATAAGGATTTTTTTTATAAGAAACCGCTTCGGCTTTGCCGTCTTCTATTATTGCCGCCCCGAAAAACAGAGAGGATTTATAAATAGTGTGTGCCAGAAGATGAAAAACCGCTCCCGCTACAGCCGCCGGAAAAGCCGTAAGCATTGCGGCCATCATAAAACCGCCCTGGCTTATGCTTGTATATATGAGCATCTTTTTAAAACTTTTCTGGCTTCCCGCAAGAAGAGCCGCGATAACGGCTCCGGCCGCGGCGGCGCCCGTTAATATATATGTAACCGGAGTCCCGCTTTCCACGGCAAAAATTTTTAACGCGACAAATATTATGTATATTCCAAGAACTTTTTCTGCGGCGGTAGCCATAAAAACCATAAACGGAACAGGCGTTTTTTCGGAAGCTTCCGGCAGCCAGCTGTGAAACGGCATTACGCCCAGCTTTCCGGCGGCGCCTATAATCATCGAGACAAAGGCCGCCACTGAAAGAGGAGAAGCAAGACTTAAAGAGATCTCCGAAATATTCATAGTTTTTGACATGGAGTAAACTATCCCTATGCCCATCATCAAAAACAGATCCGCCGCGGCGGTTATGGTAAAAGCCTTTAACGCCAGTTTCTTATTATCGCCCGCTCCGGAAAGTATCATCATCACAAAAGGTATGGCAAGAGCTTCTATGAAGATCAAAAGAAAAATCAGACTGTCGGTTATGACCGCGCCGTTTACAAAAGACAGGGCAATAAGCATAGCCGCGTTGAAAAGGAAGCCTTTCGGATTGTCTTTCATATTGCTGACGGTAAATACGGACGTAAGCAGCGCGAAGAAAGCCGTAATAATAAGCAGAAGTCCGGCAAATTTTGTCATTATTACGGAAAAAGAAAAATCGAATGTCGCCCAGGCGGAATAAATGAATATGTTTTTTGAAAAGTAAAAGCATACCGCCCATAAATTGAAAAAGACGGAAGCTATAAAAAATATTTCTTTATATTTTCTGTATTTTTCCGCGATGCAAAATATTAAGGCAGCGCACAAAAGCGGAATAATGATAAGAAACAGTATCGGCATGCTCATTTAATCATCCCCAAAACCTGATTCGCCGCAAGTTCGGCTATATGGGTCAGCCCGCTGAAAGCCAGACCGCATGCAAGAGACACGGCGGCAAGCAGCGATATGCTTAAATTCATCGGAGACCATATTGACGACGCATGCGCGCTGAAAACGCCCGCGGGCTCGGCAAGGAAAGTTTTATAAAATACTCTCAGCATATATAATATCGTAAAAGTGGCGGCTATGACAAAAGCGGCCGCAACTCCTGCATATCCCGCTTCGGCTGCACCCGTTATTACCATAAACTTGCTGAAAAAACCGCCCATAGGCGGAATTCCTATAATGGACATCATACACAAAAGAAAAGCGGCAAAAGTTACGGGAATAACCTTCGCCAGCCCTCCCATTTTTGTTATGTCTTTAGTATGCGTCTGATGTTCAATAATGCCGGCGCTCAGAAACAAACCGGCCTTTGCCGTGGAATGCATAAGGATAAAGAGCATTGAACCGGCAAATGCCAGACGCGAACCGGCCGCAAAGCCCAAGAATATAAAAGCAAGCTGGCTTACCGTTGAAAAAGCTATTATCCTTTTGATGTCTTTTTCTATTAAAGCGGCGCCGCCGGATATAAAAGCGCTCAGAGCGATTATTACAAAAACCGCGGTTCTGACGGTTTCCGAAGGAATTATAATACCGTTAAAAAGCCTTGCGTAAACATATACGCCTATTTTCACGAGCACGGCCGCATGAAGCAAAGCTGTTACAGGAGAAGGCGCCACGCCCGCATCTGCAAGCCAGGTATGAAAAGGAAATGTTGCGGATTTGGCGAAAATGCCGCATAAAATTAAAATAACGGCTGCGTTTTTAACCGTTCCCGGCGCTATCGCGGCGCGGATCCCCGCAAAATCAAATGTTCCAGCCTGCTGGGCAATCATAATAAAGCCGGCAAGCATCAAAAGGGCTCCCCCGGCCGTAACCATAAAAGCTTTATTGGCGCGCCTGACAAAATCCTCTTTTCTGAAAAAACCTATCAAACGCCATGAAGCGAGAGCCGTCATTTCCCAGAAAATATAGAGGAATATCAAATTTGCCGAAAATATTATTCCCATCATTGAACCCAGAAACAAAATCACTATAAAATAGTATTCATTCTGATTTTTATAGGGTTTAATATATTCGAAAGAATACAATACTATTACGGCGCTTACCAGCGAAGAAGCCAAAGCGCAAAAAAGAGCAAAAGCGTCCGCTTTCAGTATGAAATTGAGCCCCAAAGGAAAATCATAATAAAAAGTTATTATACTGCCCGAAAAAACAGACGGGGCCATCAGCAGACCCAAAGCAAACGGAACAACAGCCAGCACTAAAGCCGAGATATTTCTGGCTTTGGGTGAAAGCTGCCCTATCATAGGCAGCAGGCAAGAAAAAAACACGGGAACGGCTATGATAAGAGTGAGTAAAATTTCATTTGGCATAAAAGAATTTTCCCATATCAAATCAGAAACCGCACATACGGGTTTTAAAACCCTTCATATGAGCGGTATCTTCACTTTTTTATTCGGATTATTATATATTTAAAATTCTCCCTTGTCAAATTAAAAAGCCTGTTTCCAGCCGCTCATTTTCCCGTAAAAAAACTCATGTGCCCGGCGGAAAAACCGGATTTGCCCGGTTTATTCGATTATTTTGCCGCTTTTAAAGCCGCCCCGACCGCGCTTATCAATGCCTCCAAACAGAGATTTGTTTATGCCCGCGCTTAATAAAACAAGAAAAAAAAAGCGGTTAAAACTCTTTATTTGTTTTTTTGCATTTTGAAAAATGTACTTTCAGGCAAAATCATGCGCAAAAAGATTCTCTGAAAAATTAACCGTGCGCGGCAAGCGAAGTAATTATATAATCCACCGCCGAAGTGTCAAGTTCGCGCGTAACCAGTTCGGATTCCGCGAAATCTTTCATAAAAAGTTTATTGTTTAAATCTTCTACGAAACGCGGGTCCGAAACCGCAATATTCATTTCGCCGTTGACGTAAAGGCTGAATTTGTCGAAATTGGCTGAGCCTACGCATGCCCAGTTATCGTAAATGCAGGCTTTGATATGCGACATCCTAGGGTAAAAGTAGACTTTTATGCCGTTTTTAAACATTATATTTGCTTTGACGATATTATTCCTGCCCATCACGCCGTTATCGTTTTCCGACGGAAGAATAATCCTCACATCGACCCCTCTCGCTCTCGCATTTATCAGTTCCTGAAGGACTCTTACGTCCGAAAAATAAGGATTCTGTATATATATTCTCTTTTTCGATCTTCTGATGGCTTCTATCTGAGCGTTAAATATCTCGGCGGAAGTAGGCTTTGTGTAAAGAAGCCTTATAACGTACATATCAGGCTCCGCACCTTTTTTATAATCTATCCTGGCTTTAAAAACGGCTCTCGCGGCGGCGGCAAAATCGCCTCCCGCGCCCGCGAAAGTCCACGCCTGCTTAAAGTCGTCTTTGAGTTTGTCCACTACTGGTCCTTCAAGGGCGATCATCATATCGTGCCAGAAATACCTGTATTCTTCGCCGAAGTTCATGCCCCCCGTGTATGCCAGTTTACCGTCAACTATAATAACTTTGCTGTGATCGGTGTTCGTCCAAGTGTTGAGCTTTGTGCGCACCTTTACTTTCGAACCGTTTTTCAAATATTTCTTTATGCCGGGCATAATATAATCTTTTGAATGCAGCTGTTGCGGCGTTTTTGTCCAGTTCAGCACCGAATTTATCTCATCAAGCAAAACTTTAACTTTTACGCCCTCTTTGGAACGGGCTTTCAGCTGGTCGGCTATCGTAATGGCATAAGGATCGGCTTTAAAAATATACATCCTTATGTTTATCTCGTTTTCCGCTTTGGCAAAGCGTTCGATCATATCCGGAAAAAACGTATTGCCGTCTATAAATATCTTCGCTTTCCCAAAGTATTTTTCTTCATTGACGTTATAGTCCAGATATTTGTCGAAAGCTTTCATATCCATCATTTCTTTGCCTTCATACAAAGGAGGAATAGGCCCTCTTATGCTTTCTATCTGCGGGGAAAAACCTGCGTAAAGGGTATAGACGGCCGTTGAAAAAAGCCTGTGAAAAGAAGTAAAAGGCGATTTTATCAGGGCGAATACATGGCTTTTGATGAAAAAAGAATAGAATAAGTCCACGGAAAAACCCAGAGGCGACTTTTCTTTTTGAACCTGATAGTAATCCGGAAGTTTTACCGCGGCGGCTATGCTTTTGTCTATGTCGACGTAAATATAAGGCACGAGAGGAACCGTATCCACGGGCAGAACGAATCTTTTTGAGCGCGGATACTTATTTTTAAGCACATTTATTATTCTGGAATAAATTTCTTTTCTTATCGTCTTTTTTTCTATTTTGCCCGTTACTTCCACCGTTTCCGGAAGGTTCGAAGGATCGCAAACCTTTACTTCCCCGGCGTTATCCCTGTAAAGAATGACGTCTTTAAAACCTGTAAGAAGCATTTTCCCTTTATTTTCTTCATCCGGAGCCATATCCGTTATAACTTCCTCCGAAACCTGCCGCACGATATCCCTGACAAGCAGAACCCTCTCCGCCCGTGCTTCCACGCCTTCGGGCGCTTTCTGCATTATTTCGGCCTTAATAACAGCGTTTTTTTTGCTTTTTCTGCTGCCCTCTTTCGGAAGTTTTGCGTACAGGAAGAAGTTCTCGTCTTCATAGCTGTATTGCAGATAAAGATTTTCTTCATATAAAAAAACCGCTTTCGGATCAAAAGCGGAATCGTCTATATCCTGCAAAGCCTGCTGTTTTTTATATACCCTGTGGCAGCCCGCAAGAACAAATATAAGAAAAAATAATATGCACATCAGCGTTTTATTCTTCATTTTTTTGTCCGGTTTTCATATTTTGCGCCGCATATGAAAAAATGCAGGCTTTTGCGGCCTGCATTTTTGCGTATCGTAAAAAACCTAAAAATTAAGCGGCCGACATTATGCTCCTGACAGCTTCGACTGAAGAGATCCTCACGGATTTTCTTATCTGCTCTTTTGTCGCAACTTTGTCTATGAATATGTCAAGCATATAATCGGTCACAGCGGCGTAAATGCGCGAAGCCTTTTCCGCTTTGTCTTTGCTCTGCGCCAATTCGCCGGCTTTTAATATGTCAAAAGTAAAGCCCGCTTTTTGCACGGGAACGGATAAATTGACAAGCACGGGTTCGATTTCCGCAACGGCGTCGGCAAACGTATGCGAAGCGAGAATATCTTCGACTTTGGAAAGAACGGTTTGCGCAGGAAGAACCCCTTCATATCCGGACGGATAATAACCGGCTTTAAACAAAGACGCTTCCGCCGTAAGATTGGCGAATACTCTGGCGAGCGCTTTTGAAGCAAAGCGCCCTTCACGCCCGTTTATAATAATATTTTCGCTTAAACCCTGTAAAAATCCTGCGATTTTAGCCGCGTTTATCTCTTTATATTCCCCTTGGGAAGAATTATAAGCCGACAACAGACCGTCAAGATATTGTCCGGCCGTTTTAAGATTTTCTTTAGCGCCAAGCCCGTTTATAAGAGAAACGGCCGTCTTTTGAAAATCTTTTACTTCGGAAAGCCTGTTTTGCTTTGCAAGACTTCCGATAAGAGCCGCCGCATAAGGCGCCGGCAGAAACCGTCCGTTTATTTCAACGGCCGCAGAAGCGTTTATATCAAATTTAGCGCCGGCTATATCCATGCTGAGTCCCGTTTCAACGGCATTCGCATAACCGCCGGCATAACTTTCTTCAAACGTTTTCTGCCCTAATGTAAACAGTCCGAGATTAAGCCCTCCGAAACGTTTTGAGCCTTTGGCGGGCACCCTGTAACTGCCGGCGGAACTTTCGGAAACGACTTCCCCCCACAGCAATCCTATAGGATAATCAACCGAGCGCACTCCCGACCGCGCGGAATTTTCAAGAAGTTCTTCAAGTCCGTAAGACGTCCGTTCAAAAGTCTGATCGTTCAGTTCGGCTTTATATCCCGCGACGTTTCCGTACATTCCGATGTCCTGAAAAGGCACGACCGGAGTATAACCGGCGGCGGCGATAAGCCTTGCGGTTTCGGGCGTCATGGCGGCGGATTTTACCGCTATGTTAAGAAAATAGCCGGACTCGGCTGCGGCAGAAGCGAGAGCGTCAAGAAAAGCCTTGTCGGCGACATCGGCTTCAACGGTAAAAGACGTAATCCCCAGAGCGACCCACTTAAGAAGAATGTTTCTGATATTGTCCGCGTCCGTTACTTTTAAAAGCATGGAGACGTCGGTATCGGACATATCTGAAACAGTCCGCTTAAGCTGTCTTTCAAAAAACATCTGCTGCAAAGCCGTAATTTTGACGAATAATGCATCGTCGATATCTATATTATATTTTTCCTTTTCTTTAGAGGCGAAATCATTAAGCCAGCTTCCGTTTGCAGCGATATAGCTTTCAATGTCAGAGCGCCGTTCGGCCGGCAGGCTTGCATACACTTTCGCCGCGGCTAAAATTTTTCTTCTCGCGACGCGCTCTCTATTGACCGTTTCCCTTTCCGATATATCCGCGGCGAGATCAAGGCTGTTTACAACGCCCCGGGCTTCAGGGACGGACATCCAGTCCAGAAGAAGATAGTTGCCCGCGACGGGATTTTCATCGGAGTATAAGTCGTACATAGTAAAACCGTTTACGGCCGCCGGCTTTAAAACGGTTTCGGCATAGCCCGGCAGGGAGGTTATTTCTCCTATACCCGTATCGCCGCCGCTTCTAAGCATGGCCGCTACGCGCAGCTTTTCATTGTATAAACCTTTCTTTTCGGCTTTACTTTCGGCTTTACGCGCTTGTCCGTCAAGACCGGCCTGTTCCGCTATTCTCTGCGAAACGGCATTTACCGTCGTGAGCGTTTTATCCCTCGGCAGAGCTTCAACCAAAAACACATCCTTAGCCTGAGAAAGATCCAGCCCTTGCGCTTTAATTTTTTCAATAATCTCATTATTTTCAAACACCGCGGAAAGCAGCCGGCTTTTCGCCTGCTCGTTTATTGCCGCCTGCGGCATTTCATATATAAACGGAACGCAATAGCGTATGTCGTAAAAAATGCCGTTTTCCGTTTCGGTTTTATCAAGCGACACTTTTACGGTAATGTCGCGTTCTCCGGTATTGATCGTAAAAGTAAATAAAACATCGTCCGGATGCATATACTTTTTCCGAGTAACGGAAAAAGCTTTCGCGCCGAAAGAACCCATATAAGCTATCAGATCCGAATGCGCGCCCGCGTCGTCAATATCAAAAACAAAAACGCGCTCGGGGCTTTTGAGATATTGCGGAACGGACCCGGCTTTTACGGCGGCTTTCCGTATTACAAAAGGCGTTTTGCTGAAAACCCTGGCACCGTTTAGAGCCGCTTGGGGCAATTTTTTGTATTTCCCCGCATTTTCAATGTCATAATACGCAAAATCCAAAAACATTTTCATAGCTTCAAACTGGTATGAATCCGGCGCGGTTTTTCCAGCGAGCGCTTCAATCAAGCTTTTTTTATCCGTAAACAAATTCCTGCCCGAGGCGTCTTTAGTATTTTCTATGATTTTCAGCAAATCCTTTCTTATTTTTTTTCTGTCCGCAGCCTCTTCCAGCAATGCCGTAATCTGCACGAAAAGGCCGGCGTCAAGAACGCCGTCAAAAACAAGCCCGTTATCGTTTATTGCGGGAAGAGTATCGCCTTTTAAAGAGTATACTATTATTCTCAAAAGCTCTTTGGCGGCCTGTTCCGTAATCTCTTCCGCGCTCATATTTTTATAAAAATCCGAAACGGTAACGCTTATGCCCTCTATCTCTGCGCGCGCTATTTCATCCCTGAAAACATGATTAAAAGTCGCCTTGGCCCTGAACTGCTGCATAGGCGTCTGTATATAGGCGAATCTTACCGGTCCGCCGCTCTTTAAAGCTTTTATCTCTCCGATCGTCTTTCTTACCGTGTCATTGTCGAAATTTTCTCTTGTATTTGAAGAACGGTCTTCCTTTATTATTTTCATATCCGCTTCTTCCGCTCCGTAGGAAGCCGCAATGCGCAGCAAAACGGCTTCTATGATATCGGCTTCTTTCATTGTGACAAGCGCCCTCAGTTCGTCTTCGGAAAGAGCTTCAAGCTTATCGACTTCCGCGGAAGAAGAGATTATCCTTCCGTCGGAAAGAGGAATGGAGATCTGCAAATCGACGGCTTTTCTCATAAGAGGCAGAGTAAGTCTTCCCACTCCTCCCGAAACGATAACCGTTTTTACCGCGCCGCTTTTGCAGAGTTCAACCGTTTTTTCAAAAACCGCTATTTCATCATTGCCGCAAAGCAAAAGGAAATCCGCGGGATTTTGCGCGCTAAGCTCATCTGAACGCATCAGTTGCGAAGCCGCATTGTCCGCCGTACGTTTTCTTTCTCTTTTTAAAATCTCGTCTTTCGCGACTTTCGCTGCAAACTCCATAAGTTTAGCCTGGTCCGGATTGGAATGATAAACGGATTTATGAAATTCAGCATAACTTTCCGCTTCGCCTTTTATCAATGCCGCTTTTTCCATTCCTTCGTGCAATGCCAGCTGCCTGAGGTAAAAAAGCCTTTCGGCTTCGTCAAAACCCTCAACGGCTCTCAGGAAAGCTTCGTTTATGCGCAGAGTCACTTTCCCTTCAGCCTCCGACAGCGACGCAAGAGCATATGTGTCCGCGTCTTTTATGAGATCATCGTTATTTGAAATACGAAGGTCAAAAGCGTAATTCTCATATTTCGCGTCGGCAGAAACGAGTATGCTTCTGACTGATTCCAAAAGTTCGTCGGCTTCCACCGTCATAATAAGCGCATTTTCATCGTAAAACAGACCGTCAAGAGTTCTGTTAACCTCTGAGTCCGCAAACATCGCCATAAGGGCGTTTGCCGCAAGAACGGATGAATCCGCGCAAGAAGAGATCAACTCTCCCGTGAGAGCCGCAATATTGCGCCCCAAAGCCTGTAAAGCGTTCATATACACTTGTCTTCTCATAACTATAACTTTATTTTCTTCATTTTCTTTGTTTTCGGAAATCGGAACCGGAGTAAAACCTTGCTTCTGCAAAGCGCTCAACAGATCTGCTAAGTTTTCGCTGCTGCCGGAATATAAAATCTTATATACCTCTTCCCCTTTATCGGCATCGCCTTCGGCGTAAATAATCCGGCCTGAACCTTTAAGGGCTTTGAGCAGTTCGGCTTCGGCTGTTTGCCTGCCGTCTTTTCCGCCGGACAATGCTCTGCGGATTTCAAAAGCCGTCTCCTTTCTTTTTTCAACGAAAGCTTCCAATTCTTCCTTATTTACCAATCCTTGCGCGACACCTGGAGAAATGCTTTCCGCATAGTATAACTCTTCGACATTTTTAAGGCCTAAAGAATTGGAATATATTTCTATAGACTGCCGGTCTTCGGGAGAAAATCTGGAAAAATACTCTCCTGAAGTTATCTCTCCCAAAGGCTGTCCGCGCAGCGAAGCTAAAATCCTGGCTCTGAGAGAAACCAGCATTTCCATGTCGAATTCTCTGTCAAACGGATTCGCCCCGTCCTCTCTTACGAGCTTTACGAAAAAAGGAACTCGTTCGGAAGGATCAAGCTTTTTCCCGGTTTCATCGGCTAACACATAGTTTTTATCCGCGTTCAAACCCGCTACCGCAAGGATCTCATAATACTCATACCCCGCGCTTTCCAGCATAACGGGATACACATTGCCGTCAGGAAGCATTACCATGAAAGCTTTCTTGTTTTTCATCTTCATATTGAGCAGTCTTCTTAAAGTGTCTTCGCGGTTATCGTCCAACACCAAATCATCGGAATAAAAATAAAATTCCGGGGCCTTCATTAAACTTTCGATTTTCTCAAGAGCTTCATCGTCACCGTAAAACAAATGATTATAGGCCAGTTTCATTTTAAAAACGCTGTCCGCATATTTAAGCGCCTCTTTCCTCTTTTCACCCATCTTATAAATCCAGTGAGCCAGAGGAAACGTAAGTATGAAACTTTTCGCTTTTTTGACGGCCGTGTCAGAAGTTTCTTTTTTGTCAATCACCGGATCCGCCCTTGTAATCAGACCGTTATGTTCGTTCTCATATTCTTCTCTTGAGTAAATTATTATTTCGCCGACAGCAAGCCCGTTGATTTCATAAGTATATTCCGCTCTGGCAAAACCTTTCTTTATGTCATAGTCGAATTGTCTGTCGATTTCTCCGTCTTGTTTTTTCTTAAGAGTATAAAGCTGAGATTTACCGGTCTGCCCGAAAGCGCTTTCCACCGCTTTCATAGCCTTTTCCATCTCTTCTCTTTCAACAACAATATGGAACCCGTAAATATCTCTTACTTTTTCCTTGACTATTGTTTTGAGCTGTTCGCGCTCTTCTTGCGTCAGTTTGTCCGGATTGGTCAAGTCTATCGCATTTTTATCGCCTTTTCTGGTTGACAAAATTTTTTCAAAAATACTGTAAATGCTTTTTACCCTTGTATGAACTTCAGGCCGGCTGACTTGCTCGTCATTTAACGCGGAGCCGACTTTTTTCTTAAGATCGGCAAGCATGGTTTCATAATCGGCATATCTTAAATCGGTATTCACGTAATCTTCAACAGTCTGTTTTATGAGAAGATATATTTCCGGCTGCGTCTCGTAAAACAAAAGATTTCTTATTTTTTCAAACATATCAATATCGTTTATTCTTCTAGCCAAAGGTATATATATGAGGTATATGGACAATTTTTCCAAATCGTGCGAAATTTTTATTTTGCGTTTGGCCGCTTCAGCTCCATCGGATGTAAGGAGTTCGGCAATATGCCCGTTTTCCATAAGCACTTTAAGACTTCCGTTTTCTCCCAAATCTTTAAGAACTCCGTCCTTTAACGCCGCCGAGATTTTACTTCTGTCAAGTATATCAAGAACCGGGGCGGAACCGATTCTGTCCCAATGTTCTTCTAAAACGAGGTTTTTGAGATCTTCATAGGAAACAGTCCGCAGCTTTTCATTTAATATTTCCCTCTGTTGGAGCATATAATAATCCGCAAGTTTGTTATAATCGATAAACTCTTCTATTTTATTTTCATCGGACTCGAAAAACTTCGCAAAAGGACGCGGCGGAGAAAGGAAATCAGAAACTTTATCCGCAAAAACGGCATAAACTCTTTCATCCCTTCCGGCGCGGGTTAAAATGGCGTCCATATAAGTCTGTATCCCGAAATCGCCTTTAATTTTATCGATCGACGGCATTTTTCTAAGAGAAAACAGCATGTCGATATTTGATTTCATCAAAGCCTTATCGCGCGGATACAGCTTGTCAAGGATACCGTCTGCGCCGACAAGCTCGTCATAGGAAAACTCCGAAAGAAGCAAAGCCGTCGACATATCCGCACTGGCGCTTTTTCCGGCCCATTCCTCGTAAAGACGTACTTTAACGCTTGCCCTCTTTAACTGCTCGGGGGTATAATGTTCGGCCACAAATTTAACCACTTTGCTGTTGGTCGTCTTAAACTCGGAAGCGGATGCTCTGGAATTCGGACGAATCTCTTTGGTAATAAAAGAGTGTATGAACTGCATGGCGTTTCTTTCCGCTACGGTTCTCTCCGTCCACCGGTACTCTTCCCCTCTGGCAACCTTTTCCTGTCTGTATTTTGACAGCAGTCTGATATGCCGCTGAAGATCTTCTGCGTTTTTGCGCGTAAAGTCTTTACTGAACATGTTTTTTTCAAACATATACATTACAAGCTCTTTTTTATCTTTCGGTAGCTTTTCAAGACTGTCTATCTTATCTATATTGCGCAAAAGAATTTCTTTTAAAGCTACGTCGATCCCTCTTATTACCCATCTGTAATCATAGGCTTTGCCTATACCGTCGCTGTATGACGAAGCGTATAAATTCCCGAAAAAGGTGCGCTCCGCGCTTTTATATTCGCTTTCCGGAAGAGAATAAGAACCGCTTTCTATTATTTTATAATAAGGTTTTGAAACTTCAATTATACTGTCGGTCAATATATTAAGAATCTGCTTTCTTTTCTCCAGAGTGTCGGGATCGGCTTCGGCCTTTATTAAAACCTCGAAAAGATTTTGTTGATAATGAGCAAAAGCTTCGCTTTCTTGCGCGCCTTCCGGATAAACGGATTCCAAATCAAAGAAAACCGCTATAGACCTTTCGTCATAAATAGTGGCGTCAAGCATTGTCATTAAATTACTTTCCGAAGAGCCGGGATAATCTATTTTCATGCCGTTGGAAACAAAAGGGCTCAGTCCGGCGCAGTATAAAGCGTACTGATAAACGGGCAGAAACTCTTCCTGGATTTTTCCGGCGATACTGCTGTCTTTGGCTATAATGTCGTAATATATGTCCGAGCTCGGAGCGGCGCTTCCGTTCACAAGAGAACCGCCTACAACTATACTGTAAGATTTCCTGGGCAGAAGATATTCTTCTTTAATAATCATATCTCTCACAATATCGTTAACCTCGGCCATAATTTTCTTAATTGCGTTTTTATACGCTTCGCTGCCCGGCTTTAGGGAGTAAAGCTCCGAACTGTCTGAAGTTTCGCGAATCTCTTTTTTAAAAGCTTCGCGCGCAGCGACGGCCGCTTCCGCCAGTTTAGCGTCCTTAACGGCTTCCCTTATGCTTTTTTTGAGATTTTCATCCTCGATCTCGGGAATCTGGTCGGATTTATACCTATACGCTATGTTAATATTAAGCTGCGTCGCGGCTCCAAGCATTAAAGCGTTTACCGGAGTCCTGACGCCGCCGGGCTTCTTCAAATTGATACGGATCTTCGTAAAGCCGCTTAAGCTGCAGTAAAAAGGAATAAGCCACTGGAACTCTCCCCATTTCTTAAATTCTTCATCGCTTAATTCAAGTATTCCGGAAGAAGCATTCTCAACATCTTTTCCGTGTGCTTGAAAATATTCCGTAAGAGTATATCCCTGTTTTCTCAGCTCTTCCGGAGTTATGTCGTTTTCTATAAAAAATATGAGAGGAATTATCTTACTGGCGGTATTGGGATATTTTTTATGCATATCGTTCATGTTTCCAATAAGATTTTTTTTGGCGTCCGAGGCGTCTTCTTCGTTAAGTCTCTTGATTATTTTTCCGAACGCATCCTGATCTTCTCTCATAAGAGCGCTTAAAGCATAATAAAAATATTTTGTCGTATTTCCGTTCATTTCGATAATCTTTTCCGCTATCGCGTCAGGATTTGCCCGCATATACCTTGTAAGATAATCGTTAATATTAAAAAGCTCATTTATAGGTTTGCGAACCTCAACTCCTTTGATATTTCCGGGGGCAAGCGCGTCAATTATATTAAATACGGTAAGAGGTATTATTTTCGCGGCGCCGTACTTATTAAGAGGTTTGGAAATTTCTCCGAAGACAAAACCGGTTTTAGTTACGTCTTCCAGAATGATGATATTTTTGTCAGCCACATTATCGGCATAAGCCTGATCGACTGAAAATTTTCCGGATATATTTTCACGAGCCGTATGACCTTCCATAGGCGCATAGTCCATATATTCATCCTGGACGATTTTTATTATCTCTATTCCGGTCATCTGATGAACCAATTCTCCGACTTTCTGCATAACGTGCATCGGATGCGTGTGCCTTACCGCGATAGCATAAGACGCGCCGTCATCCGTAAGAATATTATTTCGTATGTGCGCGGCGATCTGCTCGGCGTATTTTTTTATCGCCGCCTCGTCGCCAAGCCTTAGCATCACAAGATCGTATTCAGTATCGCCGCCGATCTCTTCAAAAGAATCTATTTTATAAATTTGCTGTATTTCCTCATGCTTTACAAAAATCTGCTGCCATATAAACGCGCCGAGCGCAAGCAAAGACTGCTGTCCTTTCTGAGTCGCCGACGTATTGCTTGTTCTCCTGAGCATACTTCTGAAATAAGGCGAATTAATAAACTCGTGGAAAACTTTAGTGGTTCTTCCTTCTTCGCCGATATTATGATACTCGAGATATTTTCCGAAATAAAAATATTCCTCCGAATCCCTGTCGTATAAAGCGCTTGTTTCCATCGCTTCATGCATTATCAGTTCCTGCAGCAGATTATCGCGCTCTCCGGATTTTTTGTCTTTCAGAGCCTCCACAAGATCGGCATGTATGTAAAAAACGGCTGAATTTTTCGCTTCTTCCCTTCTTAAAGCGGCAAGACACCATCCTTCTTCGTTTATTAAAAGCGAAGAATCGACTATTCTAACTTCAACGTCGTCAAAATTAAGGAAAAAAGAAACTTTTTCTTTAATTTCTTCGTAGATGTCCGGATATTGTTCATTTAAATTTCTCATTGACGAGAAAGCTGTAACTATAAACTCATTGAGGAGAAACGGAAATCTTGTAAAAAAATCTTCGTAGTCAAAATTCCCGCTGCTAATATCTTCTTTAAGAAGCCTTAAATCGGAAGCGTTATATTTTTCACGATAATAATCGGTATTTTTAACTATCTTTATAAAAAAGTTGGGGATAGTACTGGACAAGCCGAAAGAAACTCCTTTTAGCACGGCTCTTACAGCGGCCGGAGTAATATCTCCAAGCATTGTAAGTTCGGCTCCGGGAGCTTCCGGTTCGCCGGAAAGCTTTGCGCTTACGGTTTGAACGGCAGCCGAGCCGTCCCGCTTATATTCTATAAATATTCTGCCGTTTGCCTCATCATAGGAAAAATCCGCGTCTTTAATTTCTTTTCTCGCAGACAAAAAGCTTTCAACTTCTTTTTTTATTTCCCCGGAAGACAGATCAAAGCCTTTATTAAAACGCTCTTTAACAAGAGCGTCCAGAACTCTGGCGGCAAGTTCCGCGGGGCTCAGTTCATTATAAACCGGAAGAGGAATGGCGGCGCCGCCGGACGAATGCAGCGTTTTTGCATATTCGACATAGCGCCTGGAAAAATCCTTCGGAGAAGAATCCGCTTTTGGCATAAAAGTTACATTGTTTATGCGTTTTTTATTCAAAATATCGTTTATTCCATCGGTATGAAAGCCTCCCGCGACGATAACTTTGACGCCCGTCTTTGAAGAATTTTCCAGCACGGCTCTGGCGTTGGCGGCCGTCCCGAAATACAAATCGGGGCGTATTCCCGGAGAAACTTCGGCATCCCCCAGCATTTTGGAAATAAAAATTTCGTTTCTTAAAAGATTGTTATCGTTAAATTCGCGGGCTCTGCCCTCGAAGGAAGCGAGTCTTTTTAATCCGCCGTCCGCAATATATTGGGAAAAGACGGTTTTAAAATCCTCTATATTATCTTGAAAATAACGGTAATCGTAGGCTGTCGCCGAGGTCATTAAAACATTTTTGTAAACCTCCATAAACCGCGACAGAAAAAGAATATTGTCCGAATTACGGTCCGAAGACGTTTTCGCAGACAATGCTTCCGAAAGCTTGTCCTCTTCATAAATAAGCTCAAGATTATTGAGTTTGTCGGACAATGCTATGGAAACGATGAACTTATTCAATTCCGGATATGCCGCCAGATTTATATTTTCCCTGTGACGGTACAAATAAGAAACCAAAGCCTGTCTGTCTTTCAAATTGTCGGATAAAGCGATAAGTTCGCGATACTGTTTATAGCTGAGAATGGTTTTGAGATTTGAAAAAAGAGACGACATCTGGCTTTGAAGTCTTTTCCTGCTCACGCCCGCTGCGGAAGCGCTTGTAAGCGCGTAAAGCGCGATATTCGGATATTCATTGATATCTATGCCGTTTTTCAGGCTTTCTTTTTTCAAAAAATAAAAATAGTCCGTGTCGGACATAAGACCTTCGCGGTATTTCGCATATGCCGCAAAAATTCTTTTTTGTTCTTCGGAGAAATATTTGTTTCTGAGAGAAGCAAGAGCGCTTTGAAGCGGAAGCAGAAGACTTTCTATCTCCGCTCTTTGCTCTATAAGGCCGGAATAAAGCAGAAGATTGCGGTCAAATACGGGTTTGTCTTCAAGAGGTTTTATTTTTTTCCCGTATTTTGCGGCAAAAAATTCGGCCCCGCTTAGATTGCCGCTGTCAAACAAAGCCTCAAGAAATACGCTTCCGTTTTTTTTGCCCAGGCTGGAATAAACCCAGTCGAAATCGCTGTTTTCGCAAGCTCCTTCGATATACAGTTCAAGACCCGGATAATTTGCGTGAAGCGTTTCAAGAAGAGAAAATATTTTTTTTTGGACGCCGGTATTAAAATGAAGATCCTGCACATTGATAACCGAAACGGAGCTGTTTTTAAAAGAAGCCTCGGTCACAGACGCGTAAGAACTTATGCCGTCGATATTAAAAGAGGATAAAGGCGCCGCGGCGAAACCCGAAACGGGAAGCGAAGAAAGCGCCAGAGACGCCGCAACGGTTAATGAAAATAATTTTTTTAACATTTTCCAGTCCCCTGAGAATATATTATTTTTGTTTCTCGTTTTCCGCTCCGTTTAAGGATATATCGAAAAGCCTTTCCCCTTTCTGGTCGACGATGCTGACATTTTTAAAATCAAGTTTGTATTTGCCGGAGTACTTTTTAGTTTCCTCTATTATCATACTGCGCGCAAAATCTTTGACTCTGTCGTCTATAGCGCCGGAAACCGACATATACAGGACTCCGTCTTTGACGTCGAAATACCTAAGCTGCATCATTGAAATCAGCGCGCCCAAAAACGGGTTGAACCGCGCGGACATGTTAATTTGTGAAGCTATCATCCTTCCCACATACTCGCTGTCGGTTATATCATGCCTGTCTTGCAGAATAATGCTCGTCATTTCGGGGCCTTCTATTTCAAAAAGAGTTCTGCTTTCGTAATCGCCCCTTGATATGCGCATATAAAAATATCCCTTCACGTCGTCTATATTCTGCAATATCCTGAAAGAAACGCTTTTCTCCGGATTAAAAGCCGTGACAACCATAAACTTTATGTCAGAATCGCTGCTGAGCGTAACTCTCGTGACGGACATCGCAGCGCTCTGCATTTTTCTGGTGGCGTCATTAATCTTGTTCTGGTCTTTGGAAGTAAGCCCCGTATCAAGAGGCATATCCAGATACAAAGTCCTGCCGGTGACAAAAGCCTTGCATTCCACTCCGCATTCTTTTTTTACCATCGCTTCCAAAGATTCCGTAATATTCTCTTTCGGATAGCTGACTTCATAACAAGCGCCGAGAGAAACCAAGCATAGAAATAAAATAAACTTCTTTATCATAAAGAACTCTACAATTCTTCGGATTTTTCTTCCGAAGCCGCCAATAAAGGAGCATCCAATCCTATTTTCGCGACGCCGGCTTCTACCGCGGCGGCGGAAGGATATTTCTTCTTTTTCCCGAACTTCTCAAAAACTTCTTCAAGATCGTCAAAATCCATTTCTTTTTTCTCAAGCAGCACCCTGACTATCTCATCGACGACATCCCAATTGGCCCTAAGCACCTCTTCCATCTTGGTATTGCATGAATTCAGTATCGCTATCGTTTCATTATTGAGTTTTTCCTTCAGATTGGAAGATATTGCATCTTTGGGTATTACCGAAAAATCCCCCACAAAACCGCTAAGTCCCATTCCCACTTTCCAGACCATGGTATTTGCAATCGCCATAGCGCGGCGGAAATCAGCCGAAACACCGGTAGTGGTATTTCCGTATTTTATTTTTTCGGCGCCGAAACCCGCCAGAGAAACCATTATGTCGGCAATAAGTTTATCCCTGGATTCGCTGTGCATCTCTTCCCTGGGATTGGGCTGCACATGCCCCAAAGCGCCGCCGTAAGATTTCAGAGTTATTTTAAATACGTCGTCCGTCGGATGGAGAAGGTACATTACGACGGCATGGCCAGCTTCGTGATAAGCCGTTTTTTCAAGCTCTTCGGCGGTTCTGGTAAGATGCGTTTCCATACCCAGATCCACCCTGTCCATCGCTTCGGAAATATCGTCCATTTCAACGGCATTTCTTTTTTTTCTGGTAGCTATAAGAGCCGCTTCTTTCACAATATTTTCAATGTCCGCCGGAGATTTGTAAACGGCTTTCCTGGCCAGTCTGTCGACTTTTATGGATTCCCCCACTTTGACTTTTTTAAGATAAAATTCAAAAAGCTTTTCCCTCTCGCCGAGATTCGGAAGGGTTATATTAATCTTTCTGTCAAATCTTCCCGGCCTTAAGAGAGCCTTGTCAAGAACGCTTTCATCGGCATTGGTCGCGGCGATTACTATGACATTGCTTTTTTTGCTGTCAAGACCGTCCATCTCCACAAGAAGCTGATTTTGCGTGCTGTTGGTTTCTTCTCCGCCTCCGAAAGACGTAAAAGTTCTGCCTCTTCCTATGACTTCGATTTCATCGATAAATATTATGCAGGCGCCGTCGGTATACGCGTATTCCCTGGCTTTCTTAAACAAATTTCTGACTCTTGAAGCGCCCACGCCCACAAAAACTTCGACGAATTCGCTTCCCGCCATGTTTATAAACGGGATGCCGCATTCCGTGGCTATGGCCTTGGCGAGTAATGTCTTTCCGGTTCCGGGAGGCCCCATAAGAAGAAGGCCTTTTATTATCTTGCCGCCCATTTTTTGCAAATGCGTTCTGTCTTTGATAAGCTGCACCACTTCAAGCGCTTCTTTTTTCGCCCCGTCAAGACCTATCACGTCATTAAAAGAAACTTTTATATCGTCTATTCTTACTTTAGATTTCTTCGTCTGTCCGAAACCTCTTTTTGTAAAAAAATACATATAAAAAAAGACGAATATAAGAGCATTTATCGCAACCATTATAAACTGCAGCGGCATTGTCGCAAGCGTCATATTCCTGTAGAAAGATTCGAGCTTGCTTAAACCGAAAACGGCCAGAACAATCATGCCGAGCGCAATTATGCCGGCAATAACCCAGCCCCAGCTCTTTTTCATAAACAACTTGAATTTACGCATTTTATACCTCTTTATCCTTTTTTGGCATTAATTTTCGACATTATATCTTTTCCGCACCCCTCTTTCAAGGATAAATTGTTTATTTTTAATTGATTTTTCAAAAGTTTTTAAGTTTCGGCTATGCCGCGGCCAGCATAGATCTTATCACACCGGCCGAGACTATTGTTCCCTGTTTGGCGCTTTCAACCGCTTTTTCAAACGCAAACCCTGAAGCCGCCATATCCGTCAGCACGGCAAAAGCTTTTTTGGCTTTGGCGATATTTTCTTTATCATCAGAGCCGTAGGTTTTGAGCGGATCTTCAAGTATTGAATTTATAACTTCATTGGAGTCCGCCCTGAGCTGCGCAAGCGTGCCAGTTTCCGACTTGAGAAGTTCCCTCTGCCCGTCAAGCATATTTTGAATGTCGGAGGACGAACCCAAAACTTCGCCGTTAACCGCCAGATGCAAAAGAAGTCCTCTTAAAGCGTTCCTGTCGCTTATGCTTATTTTCTTTCTGTACAATTTTCCGGCGGCGCCCAGACTTTCCATATAGAGGGTTTCAAGATATTTTTCAACAGCTCCTCTCAGATATCCTCTTGCAGACTCATAATTTTCAACGGAAGCCTCATTCTTCATGTCCAGAATATAATTATAAAGCGCGCTGTTTTCTTCTATGCCGGCTTTTTTGAGCGCTTCAAGCAAATCCTCAAATTGCTTTTCTCTCTTTCCGGCATCAGCAAAAGCTTCCTGCGCCATAAACTTTACGAGTTCCTTTATTGCCGCGGCGTTCATATTTGAAAGATAATCCGAAGATAAAGCCGATTTATAAGCCGAACCCAGTTTTTTCTTAGCCGATCCGGCTCTGGATTTGTCTTTTGCGACTCCGGCGCTGGTATGCAGCCAGGCAAGCACTATCCGTCCCTGTACCTTGGTAAGCTCGTCGCCTGTAGAAATGCCTTCTATTTCAACCGCGGCATTTTCAAGATTTCCCAAAGCTTTTTGCACTTTTTCAGGGCTTATCCGTTCTCCTTTTTCTCCTATTTTTATCACCGGAGTGAACTTATGCTTATCGGCAAGTTCCCGTATTGCCGCGGCGTCAACAACGGCGGCATCGGAATCAAGGCTTTCAAAAGACACATAATTGCTGAAATCAACCCTGTTTTTTCTTGCTATGGAATTTATCTCGCCCAGAGCTCTGCTGAGAACCGCCGTATCGCTTATTCCCGAAGCGTCCGTATGAACGCCGGTGAAACCGTTCTCAAAAGCCCTCCGGATAAGAGTTACGCCTTCGGCGCTAAGTTCACCGCTTGAGGTTATAAGCCCGGAAAGTTTAGGCAAATCGACAATCTTTGCAATATCATTATCGCTGTCAAGCAGATTTTTTATCTTTTCAATATCGGATTTTTTAGCGGACGAACTTTCTCCGGACAGAGCCGCAAGCACTTCCCCTATCTTTGCGTTGGAAGCCCTTACGGTTTCGACATTTTTTCCTTTTTCAGCGTTCATAAACTGCATGGCTGTATATGCGCTGCCGAAAACTCTGCTTCTGTCCGTATTGAGCGCAAGTCCGTAACCGTAACCCGGTTTTTGCTCGGCTTTGCCGAAATCTTTTTTGGCCGCTATTTTGCCGAAAAGGGTTTTCATATGTCCGGCAATTCCGTTTTCTTCAGCGCAATAAAGCTTTCTTTCTTCCTCCGGAAGTTCAAAAACTCCCGTTCCGGCGCTCGCCTTTACAACGGCTCCGTTAACCTTTATGTCGCCGGAGACAAAGCCGTCGTTCATATAAACGATCATTCCTACTCCGCTGACTCCCAAATCATGCTGCATTTGTTTTTTATTATCATTGACGTCAACCGCAAAATGTTTGACGGAACGGTTGTACACTTCGTCATAAATGCGCGCGCGCTGCGAGGCCGGAACCGCTTTGTTAAGCTCCCAGTTATTCAGCACCACCGTCTGAATCACAGGAATTCCGCTGGCAAAAGTCATATAGTGTTCGACTTTAACTTTATACGTCCTGCCGCCGTGTTCAACCATAACTACGGTATTCGGCTTTATTTTCACCCGGTCGGAATTTACATTATGCCTTGCGTTCACTCTTTCCATGGCGACCGCCGCAAGCCCGGCCCCGAGCGACTTCTCGACTTCGGAGACAGTTCCGGCGTCAAGCCTTCCGTTTGTCGAATATATCATCATATTCGCGTCTATTGATTTTCCTCTTCTTTCGGGAACGATATTGGCTTCTATCCAGCCTTGAACCATACGCGAAATCTCTTTTATGGACCGGACGGCATTCAGCGCTTTTTTTATAGCTGCGGAAGCATACGGCGGTTTTATAAGATTGTCCACGGTTATTTCAAGCTCCGCAGCTTCAAGGATATGCGCGGATCTGTCAAGCCAGCCTCCGGGGTTTGAAGGTCCGTCTTCGTTTATTCTGAGAACGATTCTGGCCGGAATGGTTCCGTCAAAAGATTCCGTGTCCACGCCGATTCTCTCAAACGCCTTCGCTATCTCTTTTATTTCTTCAAGGCTCAACGCCCTGGTGCGCGGCGTTAAGGCAAAATGATGCTTCGCGAGCAAAGCTTCGATGGCATTTCTTTCGCTTTCGCCGGATATGCTTACGCTTTTGGTTTCGGACGCGGTTTTGTCTCTGTCTTTCGCCCGTTTTTCTTCCGTAACGGCGCTTTTGCCGGTCCCGGCAGCTTTTTGTTTTGCGTAATCCCGCGTCTGCGTAGATTCTTTTTTAACGTCTTCGTAACTCCGGGCAGCTTCAACGGGCCGCTCGGCCGCCGCGGAACCTTGCTCCACTACGGCTCTTTCCAGCGTTTCTTCAAAATTGGCTTTATTTTTTATAGGGCCGAACATTTCACCGGCTTCACTATCGTCCAATTGGAAATATACTATAAGATGTTCGCCGGTTATCGCATATACAAGATTGCTTAATTCCATCATTCCGGAAGCTACCGCTCCCTCAAGCTGCACATATTCTCCTTTGTCATTTTCTATTAAATCGGCCTGAGCGAATTTCGTATCCCATAATTCGTCTATTTGCTCATCGCCAGTAAGTCCGTACATCCGTTTTATCTTTGCCCTTATTTGCGGATCTTTTAACTTTTCTCCGGCCGCGTTTACTTTGCGTCTGAACTCGTCTTTATTTATCACTATTATATTGGTATTGAAAAACGCCTCTTGAGCTTCCTGGAACGTATCTTCCAGGCTTTTTCCGTCTTTATCCGTTTTTCCTTTGACCTGTGCTATCTCAACTATTTTAAATACGACCGTCTCCACTCCGTTCACTGCGGTCTTAAACACCATTGGTATTCCGCCCTTTTTGTTCCCTTCGCTCGTCCCTTTTTTAGTTACCAGTATACCGACGGCCGCTTTTTTCTCTTTCATATATCCGAACAGTTTTGCCGAAGTCTTTGCGGCAAGATAATTGTCGGAATTGGTAATAACATTAAAGCCCGATTTAACGCCGGTATCTTCCATAAGCTGCGGCCCCTGCACAACCAAATGTCTGGCATGCCCCAGAGGATATTTCGTTTTCGGATAAAATCCCAGAATTTTCTTTTCGGAATCATACCGTACGGCGGGATGCATTTTCTGTATATCGATGCCGTCTTTCGCGCTCTCGCCTAAAACGGCGGCGATATTGCTGCCGTCGCCTATCAATATATCTCTGTAGGTAACTCCCAGTTCGTTTCCGTCTTTATCCTGCAACTGCGTATCCAAAGCCTCATTGATATCGACCAAAGAATCCTCATTGGTCAATAAGTTAAGCGACAAACCCTTAAAACCGTCAGCCTGTCTTTCTATTAAACCGTCAAGCAGTATTTGGGCAACGCTTTTTACCATATATTTATCGCCGACTTTAACTCTCAAACCTATATCGACGGCTTTTGTTTTTTGCTGCGGCTCTTCGCCTTGATATTCGGAATCCCATTTCAAAAATTCCAATGTCTTAACGGCTTCCGACAAATCGTCAAGCGCTTTTTGTTTTTCGTTTTCGTCTTTTATGGCATTCGCTTTTTCAACTTTATCTTTAAGAACAGCCCATGCTTTTAAGAAACTGACTCTGTCAAGACTTGAGCCTATTCCCGCCATCATCAAACTGAATACCACGGTTATATCGCCTATATATTTTTCCGTCCCGTACTCGTCGTCTATCTCCGCCATTTCCATTATCAGTTCGGGATGGTTGTTTTTCTGCTTGCCGGCATCCAAATTATCGGCCGACATATATTCGGCGACATTGCTTTGCCCGCCGTGTTTTTTCCTATGCGCATAAGCTTTGATCAAGTTTATTTGCTGTTTCGCTTCTTCTTCGCTCAAACCGTAATACTCTCTTGTGAGCCCTATGATTTCTTCAATCGCAGAATTTATAGTTTCTTCGCTCAAAATTTCGATATTTATATCTATTTTCGCAAGAGCTTTTTCAACTTTTGCGGCATTTCTTTTATTTTTATTCACATTATAGGCTTCAACTGCTTTTTTCAAATCATCGCTGATACCTTTGTCTTGTTTTTTCAAATTTTCCGGAAGACTTACAATCACGGATAATGCGCTTACGATTATAACCCCGGCTTTGACTACTATCGGCGATATTAAAGCCAAGTACGGAAGGAAAGAAAATATAAACGGAACTGCAAATACCAATACAGCCGCTTCGGCTAATGAAATAGCAAAGAACAACCAATTCTTCTGTTTAAAATATTCAACTATATGCTGAGGTCCGAATTTAAACATGCCGTATACAAAAGTATCGATAATATCCGCAGCGGTCAATGTCAACAATACTACGGAAGAAACGATCGTATAATGTATTCTGTCTGGAATCGGTCTTTTTTTCCATTCGTCTTTAGGTTTGCTTGTCACTTCATATTTTATCGCTTGCGGAAGTTTTTTCCATTCGCCCAATAAATTTTTAAAAGCCAAACGAGGGCCGTCTATCATTACATTATATCCCGCCAGCATCTGCGTCTGTCCAAGTATATAAGCAAAAGGTATTAAAATATACAGGAAAGAAAACGCCTGCGTAGCCGGAGTAAATTTATAAATAAAAGCCGCTACAACTATAAATATTGTAGAGGCGGAAGGGACAAAATGAGAATCGAACAATGCCGACAATACCGGAGTATTATCTTTGCCGCCTGGAATTATTTCCTGTTTGTATATTCCCGGACCTCTTCCGGTATTTACATAAGCGGCTCTGCCTTTCGTTCCTTTTATTCTGCCGTCCCAATGCGTCATTATTTGTGTTACAAAGAATTTGAAATTACCGAATAAGCCCTTTGCCCACAAAAACCAAGAACCGAAATAATTCCAAACTCTATTTAGGACGACATTATTACCGAATTTTGAATAATTCCACCCTTCTTCATAGCCCATCATTTTTGTCACCAAACCGGGCAGCCCAGCATTTTGCGATAAAATAACGCCGAATACCGCCAAAACAAAAGCTATCGGAAGCGATGCGAAAGGGCTGATTCCCATAAATAAAATACCGAACAGGAACAATCTTACTACGGGGACAACCAATCTTTCTTTAAAATAAAAGCCCGGACCTTCAAAGAAATCCATAGAGAAAGAGAATATGCTTCCTATCGGGCCGAAAGCCTTTTCCTGAGCTTTTTGATATTCATATTCCATAGGCGACTGCGCAAATTCCCCTGACCCCATAGCGAATTTATTTACCATTCCCGTATGGAACGATACTCCGGCTTCTCTGGTTTTTTCAACGCTGGTTCCGTGAATCGTAACCGTTTTGCCGCCTTTTGCCTTTGCGAATTTTCCGCCCGCCATATCTTCGCTGACTACGGATTTGCTTTGGCCGGTCTTTGATTTAAGGAAACTGCTTCTTAATAAATTGGGATGTCCGTACATATGCAACTGCCACATATCGTTCATATCTTCATGAGAGGCATTAAATCCGGCTTCTGCAAGAGAGCCTTTTGCTCCGACTCTTGTTAATCTTTCGGTAGGTATATGCTCCTGCAAAGATACATTATATACTTCATCATCCTGCAATAAAGGCTGCAATGCCGTAAAGAATGTTAATGCGCTTTGTCCGTATAAACCCTGATTCATATCGAGCTGGAGAATAAATCTTTTATTTATATAACTTTCAAGGTATGTATGATGGTCAACTTTACCTTGAGCAAAAATACCGCCGCCGCCCATACCGGTAAACGGCGTCGAATATACTTTTCCGTCGTCAAATGCCGTCGCTATAAAAGAATCGCCGAAAATAACTTTTATTTTATCGTCATCCGTCTCGGCTTTATCATACCCTGCAAGTTTTGTTCTATGTTCTTCGTATTTCCGCTTTTCTTCCTCTATTGCTTCTTTTATTCTATTAAGCAAGTCTTTTTCTTCTTCGGTAAGAGATTGAGAATCTTTCTCAGTCAAATTAATATAGTCGGTTATATTATCAATCTCTAAATCACTTAATATTGAACTGTTTTTAAGAATAACGAAATCTTTGTCTTTTTCCGCCGAGGCTTCATCATATTCCGCAAGCGCAGTTCCAAATACTTCATATTTCAGGCTTTCGGCTTCAATTGCCCTTTCTATAGACTCCAACAAGATATTCTCAGCCTCTGAAATATTTCCGCGCTTTCTTTTTGTTACCAATTCTTTATACTGCCGGTAATTTACGGACGAAACATCGCCGTCATCAAAAATAACGACTTTTAAATTCCCGCCGTTATGTTTAAAGACCGCCGCCTCGCCGTCAGTTTCATATTCTTTAACCAAAAATTGTTCACGGTCTTCGTTTTTCCATCTTTCATATTTTGCTTTTTCTTTATTTACTTCAAGTTCAAGCTGTTTCAATAAGAATTCTTCGGCGGTAGTCAGAATTCCTTTTGTTTCTTTTTCTTTTAGTTCTTTATATTTTTCGTAATCCGCCTCAACGGCTTTAAGTCTTCTAAAAGATACCAGTTTAACTTCATCCTGCGTTTCCGTCCCTTTTTTCCATTGTTTGCCTATAGGCGTTTTTTCTATTTCCGTAATCAAGGCGATATCGGAACTTGAAACAAGTCCTTTCTTTTGCAAATCTTTAAGGTGCTTATAATCCGCATATTTAAAAGTTCTTCCATGAAGTACGGGAGTAGTAAAGAAATTGAATTCCTTTAAGTTCCTGAATAAACCTATAACTCTGGCGTCATTTGCGCCTTTTCCGTCATTATAGATTTTTCCGAACTGCTGATAACCGACTATCGCTTCATAACAATTTAAATCATCAACCTTTTGATGCATGGCTTTTTGCCAATCTTCTTCGCTCATACCTTTTCTTTCGTCGGCAAATTCTATTTCCGCCAAGAAATCCAAAGTATCTCTTAAATTCGCAAGCCCTATATGTAAAGGAGATAAAGGCTGCAATTTCGGATCCACCCATCTGGTTATTTCTTCATTAACCCAGCATTCGGGAAGATTGCTGCCGTCTGCCCTAGTAAGAGCTTGTCCTTTCTTTACGAAATTGTCTTTGTCGAGCATATCATTCATACGCTCTATTACTTCCAAATCGTCTTCGCTCAATTCTTTTTTCCTGCCTCTGAAATCCACGGCATATACTTTCCCGCCGGCTTTACGGATTGTTTTGGCATCGCTTATGCTTATTTCATTGTCACTTTCATTGACAGGCTGTAATCTTGTGAGCATATTCTTCCATTCGCCGGAATATACATTTATTATGTGCGTAAGCAATGTATGGCCGTCCGCGCCCTCTTTATTTAATTCTCCGTCAGACAATAAATAAGTTACGGCTTCATCATTTGCGGGAACGACGGGATTTAAACTGATATCCCTTAAATTGGGCTGTCTATACCCCTCTATCGCTCTTTCTCTCGTTTCTTTATGCAATCTAAAAAATAATTCTTTTGCGCCGAAAGTCGACGGCTGTTTAGATAAATCCGGATATTTTGTAATAACTCTGTTTAAATTATTTCCTTGTTTATATTCCGAAATTTCAAATCTGTATTTTTTATATTCCTCTTTTGATATTTTTCCCAACCTGTAATAGTCTTCCACTACTTTATTAAAATACATCGCGAAAGCAATCTGCTTTTCTTGTGGGGTAAGCTTTCGTTCAATATTTTCCGGCAAAAATACCGACACCCATTCATTAAAAAAGTCGCCTTTTACTAAAGAATCGGCATGAGATGTTCCTTTTTTATCATACACATAATTTCTAAAATCCGCCCAGCTTTTTCCTACAAAAGCACCCAGCTTGATTTTCTGCAATCTGATATTTACAGCCTTAAACAAATCATTAAATCCGTAGAAGTCTAAGAACGTAAAAGCAAGAATCGGC
This sequence comes from uncultured Endomicrobiia bacterium, assembly GCA_938040055.1. Taxonomy (GTDB): domain Bacteria; phylum Elusimicrobiota; class Endomicrobiia; order Endomicrobiales; family Endomicrobiaceae; genus Endomicrobium_B. The sequence continues at coordinate 94,782 of CALHWY010000024.1, read as the reverse complement.
ATAATCATAAACACAACATAAAAAACTCCCGGGGCAAACGGAATTAAAGGCAAAAGCGCAATTAAAACAGACGGAGAGATAAATAGGGCGACAGATGACATTACCGACCATACAGTAATTTTTTTATCGTCGCTTTTTCCCGTTTCTAAATCGGTAAATTTTTGAGTAAATTTTGTTTTTATTTTAGGATAGAATTTCACAACCAAAACGGCTCCGAGCAGTATAGGTATAAAGATTTGCGTTGAAATTCCGAATACGCTTCCTGCGATAAGCGAGGATAAACCCGCTTTTCCGATAGTTACATTAGTGATGAAAGTCAAAAATCCGGCTTTAAAAATAGGAGTCAGCGTAAAATAAAGCAATAAACTTTCCCATGCCGTTTTCAGCGTCAACAAAGGAAGATATCTTTTAACCATTGATATTTTAGCTTTCTTTATATCGTCTCTTTTTCCCGAAAGGCCTCTGTCTTGCGAAACCATAACGGTTTTACCGAAATAAGCATTTACCGGATTCATATATTGCTGCAAATATTTTTCAATTCCGGATAACGCAAAATAAACGGCTGCCGTAACCGCCGCTACTACGGCAATAACTATTCCAGCAGTAGAAACAGCGGCAAGAGCCGTCGCCGAGAATGCCAATATCTGCATAAAGAATGCGACTATACCGCCGGTAACAGCCAAATTCCCGAGCCATAATGCTATAACTTTTCTGGCATTAACGATATTTTGCAATTGATTCGCATAAGGGATATATGTTCTAAAAGGAAGAGTCTGAGGAACGAAATTAAATGACGTTTTATCTTTCTTCGCATCATTATCTCTTGTATATTCCGCGCTCTTGTCGACATAGCTGCTATAATTGCTTACATAACTCGGATTTCTGAAAATTGCATCTATATCATAATAAGAGAAATTTTCATCAGGTCTTGTGCTGACTCTGGCGCCGAATCCCCCTTTTACCCCGAACAATGCTCTGAAACCGTATTTTTTAAAGTATTTGTCCATTAATTCCGTATATTTAAAAAATTGCGGACTTTTTGCTGTCGCGAATGTATTAGGAACAAACTTCTTATACGCCTTTTCCTGTTCATCTATTGTTTTTTTATTGGCTTTATAGTATTCAATTCCTCTTTTCAGCCTGCGCGTTTTTATTGCATACGCAATTCTGTTAAATAAACCTTTTTTATCTTTATATTGCTCAGTAATTTGATCAAGAACATATTCCATCTGCTGCACTTGCTGTTCTATCGTAACGCCTTTATCGACAAACTGCATAAATCTCGATGTTTCTATATTTATGAAATATGCCGCTTTATCCGCTTCGCCTTTATCTATCATTTCTTTTGCTTTATAGAACAAGAAACATTTAAATCCGGCCGTTTCCTGTCTCATAGAATCACAAGCGATATAAATGTAATAGAACAATAACAAATCTTCGTTCGTAAATCTTAAATCATCCGTATTTTCCTGTCCCATTACGTTTTTAAGCCACCATTTGTATTCATCGAAAATCGATTCCGTGTCAACGCTGCCTTCTAATGACTGACGTTCGCGTACATATTGTCTGTACTCTTCTCTTAATTTTTGAGCCGCGGCTCTTTTAGCTTCGGTCGAATCATCTTCAGCCTCGGCGATTTTTTCAGACTGACCGGGATATTTTATATCTCTTAACCAGCTTTCATAAGATTTTATTAGAGATCTCTTCAGGAAATATTCCACATATTGATTCAAATCGCCTTCCGTAGCCCGGTTAATATCCGTATTTTTATTATTATCTTCCGCCCACTGTTTAAAGAAGACGGCATGATTTTGTTTAATAACGGCCGAACTTTCCAAAGCTCTCTTGAATCTTTGAAGATTAAATCCGTTAGCTTCCGTCTGACTTGCAATAATGCCCTGTTCAATATTCGCCCTTGCCGCGGCAGCGGTCCTTGCAGAAATTTGTCGGGCGATTGCTCCCCCTTTTCCCGCCGTTGCTTTTTGTTTTCTTATCTGCTTTATTTTTTTATTTTTCGTATGAACCGCGTCTATAATTCTAAAAGCAAGCCAAGCCGCCCCGACTACAGGAATCATAACTAGCGCAATCCTTACAGGCATAGGCAATTTTTTGAAAAATCTGCTAATGCTTATTTTGATTGTTCTTATCTCATCTTGCCAGTCTTGTTTTAAAGCGGTCTGGTCTTTACTTTCCAACACTCCGGTTTTTCCGTAACGATATGTATATTTCAGATATATAGGGGCAACTCCGGTATTGAAATGAGAAGGCTCATAATAAACATTATTGACTGCAAAACCGTTTTTTGCGGAAGTGTCCACATAAGCGAATATTTTTGTTATTTTTAACTTATCGTTATACGGAATTCTTTCCTGAGTATCATAATCCGACGCCAATTCCGCCAATGTTTTTCTTTCGGCTCTTTCCAAATCGGATATTTCAGATTCGATATCCTGAACATTGCCTATAAATGAATACCACCAACCCTTATCATTGTCAGAGCTGAAGCCCGTATCTTCTCCGTTTATAAGGAAGCCGTATCTTGCCACGCCTCTTCTGTTTAATATGTTGACTTCATAAGATTGATCCGAAAAAGTTCCAAGCGGCGAGTCGCCCAAAGCATAATCATATACCTCAAAATATTTCGTCCCGTCGCTCTTAAAGCATACGACATTAAGTCCGTCCATTTGAGAATAATATTTTGCTACAGCGTCTTTCTGCTCATTGCCGATAGAATAACCGTCAATATTCAATCTCAACGCGACTCCGGACCAGAAATTATCGGATTTAAAGTCCGGATTTGCATATGAGGTATATACCAAAGCATTTGTTCCGTCATCAAGAGTAACAACCCTGAGATTATTCATTCTCGTTATAAAATTACTGCCGACAAAAGCTTCTTTAGGGTCTTCTACAAGATTGCCGTCGGAGTCTTGCGCGCCATACGCCTCAAAGTCAAGAGTACCTGCATAAGCATATGAAACAACGGTGGAAGGATGTCCGAGCATCATTTGTCTTTGCTCGTCTATGACCGAAGCCGTTGCGGAATCTTCGGAATATCCGGAATATCTGCCGTAAGAAATTATTGCGGGAGTCCCGAAAGTTCTTTCAAGCTCCGAAGCATTGGAAGAGGTAGGTTTGACTATCTCTCCGTCGCTGCCGAGAAGAAGGTTTGAAAGAGTGATAACGTTACGTCCCTCCGCATTATTGAACAAATACGATTTTTCGGTATATATTTTATTCGAGCGGCTATTGTCTATTAAATTTCCGTCGGAATCGATAAGGTCGGACTGAATATTAAATATATTCAGCGAAGAAATGCCCGTCACGCCGCGATTGAGGGTTTCGGCATTAACCGCGAGAGGATTTACGTCTTCCACCTGCGTTCTTTCATGGGCAAACATTATCGTATTTACATTATCGTCGTAAACTATGGCATTTGCGGAAACTCTGCTGTTAAATTCAGAACTGCTTACGACATAGCATTTTCCATTATCAAAAACAACCGTATATGATTTAACTCCTATACCGTGTCTGTTATATTCCGGCACGATAATCCCGGAAACATATTTACCCTCCTCTATATCAAATTGCTGTAAAACATTTCCGTTAAAATCGCTTTGCTTGTCTATTTCTCTGAATTCCGATTCAATGCCCGAGTCGGATTTTCCGTTCAAATGTATTTTCTCATTGCTGTATATTCTTTCCTCGTTCCAATCAATACCTTTAAAAACACTCTCGCTTATCGCTTCTCCTATGGGATTGCCGTTCCCGTCAACCCTATAAGTTATTGTTCCCGAAGGAATACCGTAAAAAGCAAGAGCGCTTCCGCTGTAAAACCCTTGTACTTCGGGAGCTGCGTCTCCATCTATTAAAGTATCTTCATATGAATAATCTTCTCTTCTTGTCACTTCAAAAATGTCGCCGTTACCCAGGGCGTTAACATTGCCGATCATAGAATTTATATCGTCGCTTTGGCTTATCCTTTTCCAATCTGACATATAAGAATCCATTGTCGCGCGCCAATCTCCGCCCGTATCGGGGAAAGTTCCGCCTTTGTTTGTAATAATATTGGTGGCGTCTTGTACGGTTATATGATATTTGCTTCTAAGATAACCTTCTCCCGCCCTGTCTTCGACAAACACAGAGCCGTCATAATAATTTATCACAAGAGTACCGACCCCCGCAGCAGGAACAACGAGGTTGAGCGGTTTTTGTCCGTCCGCAACCGAATGAGTATCATATCTTAAACCTATATCTATTCCGTCATAACTTCCGCTGAAATCGACGAAACCGTCCTTGTCGATTTCAACAACCGGTTCTCTTCCGGAAGCCTCGGAATATGCCTGCCAAGTAGTGTATAAAACATTACCGTTGGCATCGTAAGTCTCGGTTCGCGTCCAATGTAAATCTTCAGGTTTATAAGGGAAAGAAAAACCGCTTTCTTTTTGTACAAGTTCAAACAATGTATCAAGATTGCCTTTGTTTGTCCGGCCGAGATTATCTTCGGAAGACAAATCGTCATAGTCTATTGACCGATAGTACGAAAGTACCTGTCCGGTTCTGTAAACGGCAGCCCCTTCATCGTCTTTTTGTCCCGTATTTTGCCCGTCAAAAACATAACCCGAACCGTCTTCCGTATCTGTCACGACGACTCTGCGGCCGTCTTCGCTTACAGATACTGAATTATTATCAAAATATTTCCCTGTCGTCTCATCAAAAATAATATTCGCATCCTGTAACAGTTCGGAAGCTTTTTCCCTGTCAGCTTTATTGCTCATATCAAATGTTTCCGTACCCGTTGCGGTTACATATTCGAATGTATTTCCTAAGAAAACGCGTGTTCTTGAAACATCTATCGACGATACCTCTCCTGATTCCAAAGAAGAAAGCATTTCGTTTATTTCTTTATTTCTTTTACTGTAATAATCGCCGTATATTTGCTGCAAATGTATCTCGGTGCCGTCATTGTTTCTATACAAAGTCTCCAATGTACTTCCGTCCCATCTTGTTATAAAGTTCGGATCGTTCTCAAGTTCTTCAATGGAAAATGCCGACGCGAAATAAACGCCTTCGCCGTTTGTGTCTTCGTTTATATAAAGCATCGAACTGGCAAAAGCGCCGTAACCGGATTTTGCCTCATCAAGCATGTTCCGGGTTTCGTCGTTAAACCATACCCTGTAAACGGTTCCGTCATACTCGACAAAATGTTCCGTCCCCACGGATTCCATAGTTCCGTTTTTATTGCTGAAATACTCTTTTTGATACACATAGACGAATTTTACCGTCCCGTCTTCTTCGACGATTTTTCTTACTCCGGTTACGGTCACTGCTTCCCTTCCCGTGATATTGCCTTCATCGTCGGTTATATCTTCGGATTTTTCCACGGATTTCAAAACGGCCATTACCGCAGCCTCATTATTAGCGGCTTCCGCAGCGGCTATTTCTTTCTTTTTGGCTTCTTCGGCCGAAGCGGTAATAATTCCGACTTTGCCAAGCAGCCAATCGAAAAATTTCCGGTACCACGGTCTTGTATCTTCCGCCGTCCCTGTTTGATCGCTTTGCGCCTGCTCGGCAAGAGCCGCTACCGCATCATTTTTAGCGGCTATGGCGCTGTCCAAAAGCGAATCTCCGTTTACGGGAATATAAGCCCCGTCTTTACCTTTACGCAAAGCCTCGACTATAATCTTAACGGAGTCTATATCAAATGCGTATTTACCGTCTTCGTCGAAAATATACTCTTTATGAATTTTGCCGTCAGCATATGTGATTTCAAAGTAAAAATTTCCGTCGGAGTCAACCTTAGGTGCAACATTTTCTTTACCGAAAGCGCCGACTAATTCATTATAAGATTTGAATATATTATTGACTTTCGATATATCAAAAGTCCGGTTTCCGGCAGAGTCGAAAAGATATATATCTATCGTTAAACCGTTTTTATCGGTTACGGAAAAAGAATCGGAATGATAGATTACTTGATACCCGTCATCAATAAGAGCTTTATAACTGTCAAATGTATAATTCAAATCGTCTATATCAAAGACATAAGAGCCCCATTTATTATAAGGATACACTCTAATGCCGAGCCCGTATTTTTCAACGGTATAATACAGAGGATACTGATTATTATCATCAAGAGGAGCGTTTTCATCGATTAAGGGCCCGTCAAAATTATATCCTGCCGCCTGAAGCTTTCTTGTTAAATCCCAAAGATTGGGATCATTTTGCGCCGCATCGCCGGCACGGACGGGAGTACCGTATGTATTCTGATTGTAAGATTGCGCCGCATCGCTGCCGGAATAAGACGATTGTGAATCTTCTTCAGCCGCTGAAGTTTGTCCTGACAGATATTTCTTATAATTCAAGGCGACTTGTTCGGCGGAAAGATTTGTTCTTTGTCCGTCGGGGTAAATAAGCCCGTCAAGATTCAACCCATTTGTGTTTATCCCGAGTTTTTCAAGCTCGGCCTTCACATCCTGTCTGAATTTATATTCAGCGGCAAGCTCCGCCGCGGACAAATGCGAATTATCGGCTCCGGCAGGGAAAATGATGTAATCAAGATTAACTCCGCCGGCATCTATCCCAAGTTTCTCAAGTTCCGTTTTCAAATCCTCTCTCAATTGATCAAGACGCGCGTCTTCTTCCGTTTGCTGCGCCGCAGGCTGTTGAACTTCCGGAGCTTTTTGCTGTTCAAAACTATATCCGGCCTGCGTCAAAACAGCTTTTTCCTCTTCGGTTATTGCCGAATCCGAAGGGATGGTAATAGTAGTTCCGGAAGCGGACAAATTATATTTGTCAATTATATTCTGTACGGTCTGGTTTTCTTGCGTTTGTTCTCCGGATACTTCCGGCTGCTGTGTCTGTTCTGCAGGAGTTTCCGGCTGCTGGAGCGGCGGTGTTTCTTCCGACGGCTGCACAGGGGTTTCCTGAGTCTGCTGCGGAGAAGCGGGTTCCGGAGTTTGAACGGGCGTTTCTTCATCCGCGGCAGGCGCGTCAGCGGCGCCGGGAGTTTCATCTGTTGTCTGTTCCGTTGCAGGAGCCTCCGAGGCAGGCATTTCGGTTTCCGGCGAAGGCGTTTGCTGCGCGGGAGTCTCTTCCGATTCCATTACGGCGGTTTCGGATTGCTCTTGCTCCGGAATTGTTTCCGAAGCAGGACTTTCCGTTACGGGACTTTCTCCATCCATGGCATTTATCTGTTCGTCGGAAGCAGTTTCAACAGCCGAACTGTCCGGAGCCTCGGTATCCTGAGAAGTTTCCTCAACAGCGGCGGTATCGCCTTCCTGCGCATATGCAACGTTCGCGGTCGCCCCCATAACGACAACCGCCGCCGAAGCGGCTACTGCGGCTTGGGAGGCGACTTTAAAAGTTCTTGAACTGACCATCCGTCTTAATGAACGGTTCAATCCGTAAAACCTGCCATCCGTCTTTATCATTCCGGCTTTTCTGTCTTTTTTCTTTTGAATTTCGAACTGCGCGCCTTTCGCTCCTTTCTCTTTTTTTGCGTTTTCTTCAATATTATTCCATGTCTTTTCGCCGATTATGGCGCTTCTTCTATTCTGTCTTGCCTTATCGGAGAAAACATCAAAAGGCTTATACGCAATTACTGGAACCAGCAGCAGCGTCCCGAACCAGAAAAAAGGACTTACGGCAAGAGCAGCCGTAACGGCGCTTAAAACTATGCCTAACGCTGAAATTTTTACTATGCTAGGCTTAAGCAGCACGGACATATTTTTCAACATCCATGTAAAAGCGATTCTAAGCCCGGATTCTTTAGCTTTGGATATTTTTCCGTGACGTTTAAGTTCTTCAACCGGCTCATCAATGTATTTATTGTTTTTCGCTCTTATAAAAGCTCCGCTTACCGCCATGACGAGCATAAGCCCCATAACCCCTATGACAGCGGCGGGTATGGCGACGGTCGCAGACACAATTCCTAAAGCAAAAAGTATTCCTGGAATCGCCACAACCGCCAATCCGGCGGCGACCGTTGCGGCGGATTTCTTGAAATTGAGATAGTCCGTTTTTCCAGCATACTGTATGGCCGACAGAAGTCCCGCAAATATCAAAGCCGGAAGAACGGGAATAAGCCCGAGCGCGACTCCGAATAAAACGGCGCCGATTCCTATGCCCGTGATGATATTGGCGGATACCGAGCTTGATTTATCGGGCACGGCTTTGGACATAATTGCGAGTTTATTGATATTGATTAATGCCGCCAAAGCTCCGGAAAGAACTCCTATCGCGGCAAAAATTACCGCTAAAGGAAGAACGGAAGGAACGAAAAAGCCTATAAACAATATTCCGACCGCGCCGTAAACCGATGTGCTTGCTACAGCCGTTAAAACTTTATTAAATACGGCAAAGGCGGCTTTAGAGAAATTTTTTACGGTCGGATCGGCTTTAAACTCAGCCACGGCTGTTTTTCTGCCGCTTTCCTGATCATATTTTGCGATTCTGTCTATAAAAAGATTCTTTAAAAGAAGCGTAATAAGAAAACCGGCCGCGGCGATAAGAATAAGCTGGGGCGCGGCAAGCGCGCTTATAACGCTGACAAATGAACCCAGAAGCGGCATGCTTGCAAAAAAAGAACTTACCGCGGCGATATTTATTCCCAAAGCCGAAAGCTGGGAAGCAAGCAAGACCGACGACGCAAGCACAGCGGCAACGGATCTGACTATAACAGGAGCGTAAGCGTCGAATATTTTCAATACCGCGCCTATGGGTTTTCCTACAATATTTTTTAACAGCTCAGGAAAAGGATTATATATATCCCCTTCAAGCCGCCCGAAAACAGCCGAAGTTATCTTATAATTCCCAATGCCTTTTTCAGCGTCCGCAGGAACGTTTATAAGAGTTGAAAGCATTGTTTTTCTTTGGACGGAATTAAAAAAATCGGATAAGGCCGAGTCGAATCTGTCTATATTTTCCGATTCGGGATCGGTTTCCGCGATTTGCTGCAAGAAACCTTCAAAGGTGTCTCCCACAGTGCTAGCAGACCTACTGCCGGATATTTCAACGGCTCTTAAAAAATCGGAATAAGCGTTTTCTATATTGCGCAAAGCCTGTTTTCTAAACTGTTCGGCAAGCCATTTGCCGCGCCTTTCAAGCTCTTCTTTGCCGGTTATATGAGGATAACCCGCTTTTCCTATCTCTTCATAATTCAGATCTTTCTTTCCGAAAACAAGCCGGTGCCATCCTGTTATCTCGCCGTTCTCATCGGTTTTCGTATACGCGTCTTTTAAAGCCTCGAATTCAAGCGCGGCTCTGTCAAGCATGTCCCCCTGTCTTTTTACCCGCTCGCTTTGGGCAATCTCTTCGTCATATATCATATCCTGCAATTTTTTGTAGAGTCTGTCCGCTTTTTTAATATCTCCCTTGCGCACGGATTCTATTATCTTATCTATCAGTTCGGAACTTGCTGTATCGATATTTCTGAAAGCTTCAAGAGACTCAAGAGAATAAACTCTGGCATATTCCGCTTTATCGCCGCCTCTGCCTACTCTGCCGCGATACTGCTGTTGCGTAATATAACTGCCTGTAACTGTATCAAAAGATTTGAAAACATCAACACCGTTTTTGAGATTGGTCCTTAAGTCTACCCCGGTTGCAGCGGCACTGGTTACCAAAGCTACTCTTGCGGGCATTTGCAAATGGGATTTTAAAACGTCGATCAGCCCGTCTCTGTCATAATTCCATATATCCGCAATATTTCCGCTTTCCCAGACTCTTTTTTGCCGCGGGTCCGCGTATCCTTTTGCGGCTCTTTCCCTTATTTTTTCTTCAGGCATCGTTCCTTCGGTAGCAAATATAAAAACGTCTTCGCGGGAAATTCCGTATTCTTTTTCAAGCAGATTCTGTATTTTCAAAGCCTGTCCGGGAGATTCTACCCTCACAGGCACTGAAGAATGCCCGTCTTTTAGCGCATCGGCTATTCTCCGCGCTATTATTCTGAATTTTTCATCTTCCGTTTCAGCCCATTGGTTTTCTTTGTCAATCTGCCGGGAAACTTCGGTAGAGCTTATATATTTCACTTTTCTCGCGTAAAGGCGTTTTACTTTTTTTGAGATATCCATAAGAGAGCCGGAATAAGCCGCGTATTTTCCGCCGAAAATTCTGTGTATGAACACGGCGTTCGTCTGCTGGCTCAATGTTTTTGTTTCAAGCGTATATTCGCCTTTAAAGTCCGCATGTCCCTGCTGCTCAGCCCACTTTTCAAGGAGAAAATGCCCCCAGTCTTTTCTGGTTTGCCCGTACTGCGGAACGCCCGCCGAAAGCAAAACTATTTTTCCGTTTTCAACCCTGTAATCATTGCCGAATTCATTTGAATACATAGTCGATAAAGACGATTCAATATAATGGAGTATGTCCTTTTCGTTAAGGAAGGGATATTTTTCTTGTATTGCCGCCATTTTGGGCTTATAGTCGCCGAATTCATACCCGAATCTGTCCGACAGCATTACCCGCCGCTGTTTAACCGTATATTCTCTGTACTCTCCGTCATCGGATCCGGCCTCTTCATTTGCTTTGCGTATATCAAGCGCCAGACTGAATATTTCACCCAGAGCCTCTTGCATTTCCCGGGCATTTTCAACTTCTGCCGAGCCCGCTATAGAATTAGGAGAATTCGCTTTGTCCGAAAGCGACTCATGCCCCTCGTCGTTCAAACCGAAAAAAGCCCTCTTGTCTTTTGAAAACCGCCCCTGCTGGTAAAGATGGCTGAAATCCGACATAACTCCGCCCACTACGGCGCATTCATTTTGAAGATCGGCGAAAGTATATTTCTTTCCCGCGGCATTAACGGTTCTTTCAACGCCTTTTCCGTTTTCAACTACATAAAATACTTTTTCGCCTTTTTCATTAGTGAGAATATAACCGAATTTAACGGACTGTCCGGCGCTTACGACTCCGCTTTCAGCAAGAATGGAATTGATGCCCGGACTGTTTATAAAAGAATCAAAACCCGCCATATCCCCTACTATCTGGGAGTCCTTGGTCATATAAAGACCGCCGGTAAAACTTATATCTCCGCCGGTGTCCGCCAGTATCTGCGCCAAAGCGAGACGTCCGGCATTTGTCTTTCCTCCGCCGGTTCCAAGATGCACGTCTTTGAAAGCCGCTATATATTTTGCGGCCAAAATCTGAATATTCGTCTGCGCGCTGTTTCTGGCGCTTTCTCCGTAAAGGGAAACCATATAATCCCTGAAAGCTTCAATAATTTCAGGCGAAAGCGTCTGCGGAGCAAAAATCTGTAAACGCTGCGATAAAAATCCGGAAGCGGAACTTCTTAAAGACGCGAACCAGTTTCTCAGCGGCGCTATAAAAGAGGCTATAAAATCGGGAAAGTCTCCAAGCGATACGAATACTTCCTCAAGATTTTTATTTGAATGAATGAACTTTGCGAACCGGTTTCCCTTTTCGGCTTTTGCCGCCGTTTTCGCATGCCTGAGTTCATGTCTAACAACAACTTCCAGAAATTTCTCATTTTTGATGCCGCCCGTCTTATTATCCAAAAACAATCCGGCCAAAAGCCTGTAATTAAGATGTATGAACCCGTCGGCTTCAAACTGCATCGCCACTGCGCTTCCGCTATTTTCCACCGCCGATGAAAGGGTTGCGGCTATAGCATCTTGCAGTTCATTATAATCTTTCAATCCGGTTCCATATTTTTCATTAATGGCGGCTATTTTTGCTCTTACTTCATCCTGTTTCGCTACGATTGTTTTGTTTATTCCGGAAATCGCGTTTTTGCGCTGTTTCTCTTTCCTGGCGTTTTTGCGGCTGGCATTTTTTTGAACGGCTGTTCTTTTTGCCGTCAAACTTTTTATCTCTTTTTCCAAATCCGCTATTTCCGAAGCAGCCGCCATAAGGCTTTCAAGCCTGTCTATTTCTTTCCGGCTTACAGTCCCGTCGGCAGGTTTTATGACTTTCTTAAGAAATTCCATATACAGCCCATGCGCAAGAGCGTCTTTAAGCTTTTCAAGAACCCTTACGGTTACTTCATTGTCGCTTATGTCGCTTTCGGCAAGCGCGCTTGCCGATATTTGTTCCAGGTTCTTTATTTCATATTCGGAAAAAGCAAAATAACTTCCTGAAGCCAGCATTGTAATTACGGCGACAAAAGGAAGTACCGGAACAGCAAAAAACAATGAAGCAAAAAACGTTAACCCGGCAGCCGCAAACGCGGCCGCCGAAGCTTTTTTAATCGGCCCTCTGCTCCCTACCGACATTTCAAGAGGCTCGGCCGACTGCAATGCGCTCGCCTGCCTGTTTTCGGTATCATAAGTTACCGTAACTTTACGTTTTCCCGCCTTTTCAAAAGTAAAAACAATGTTTTTCCCTTCTTTATTCATCGACGCGCTCATGCCTTCATACGCGTCGCCTTTAAGCATATCGCGCAAAACTCTCTCCACATCATTCCAATTACGGTCAAACGCATCCGCTATAGACTGCACAGCAAGTTCGAGTTTTTGCGTGTCTGGAGCCTGAGTCGTGTTCAGCACGGCAAGAGCCTGAAAAAGGATCTTGCTCTGTTCTTTTGCTATCTGATAATATTTTTCTTCCGCAAGCTGCACGCCGTCCGAAACATTTGGGGTAATGGCTATGGTGCTTATCCCGTGTTCTTTCAAATAATCGGAAACGCCCTGGGTATGAAAGCCTCCGGTTATTATCACGTATACGGTTTTTGCTTTTTTATTTTCCAAATCGTTAATTATTTTTGCGGCTCCGGCAGAGCCTTCCGCATAAACATCCGCATTTGCGGAAGGAACAAGTCCGTCGATATTGTCGAAAAAATATTTGTTTCTGTCTATATTGACCGCGTAAAATGTCTCGGAAAACTTCCTGTAGTCGCCGAGCAAATCAAGCTTTTTATTGTCAATATATTTAATCCAGAGCCTTTCAAACTCGTCTTTATTTTCTTCATAATACCGATAGTCGTCAGAAGTTATTTTGCTCGAAAGAAAATCGGCCAGGTATTTGTTAAAGCCCGCCAAAAAAACAATGTCTCTTTCGCTTTCATTAACGGAAAATCTTTCATTTATTTCATCTACAAGCCTTTGTTCCTCTTTTATCAGCTCAAGAGGATTGATCTTCTGGCTCAGCTCTATATAAGCGAAAAATTTATTCAGATTGGAAAAATTGATATCCAGATTCAGATCATATTCTTTTGCAAGCCTTATAAGATATATGTAGAGTTTATCGGCGTCGGCAAAATTATTGGTGCTGTCTAAAATCATCTTATAAGCCGAAAAAGGCAGAGTTTCTTTCAGTTTTAAGACCAAAGCGTTTAATTCAAGAGAGATCCTTTTATAATCAAGTCCTTTTTCAAGAGCCAAAAGGGTTTTGTATGCGTCTGTATTTTCATATTTTGACACATCGATTCCGAGCTTGTCCGTATGCTTATACAAAAGAGCGAAATATTTTCTTGCCTCTATTTCTCCGTTAAGATACTGTCTGGAAAGCTCGTCGAGTTTTTTTTGCTGTCTGTTATAATATGTTTTTTTAAGCCTGTTTAAATCTTCTTTAATTCCGGCAAGTATTATGTTTATTCTGTTTTGGTCTTCAAGAATTTTTCCGAATCTTTGCAGATTTTCAAGATATTCTTCTTTATTCTCCAAACCTCTTATAATATCGGTGCGGCCGCTTATTGCGGAATAATATTCGGCTCCGGTCAGCCTGCCGCTGTTAAGCATGGAATCCAGTACTTTTATAGCGGTTTCTTTATCTTTTATTGCGGTAAGCCATGAAGTGTCCAGTTCTCCGTAAGCTCCTTCAAGATATACTTTGGCAATGCCGAATTTTTTATCGAAAGCGTCGATTATGTTGCTGATATTTTTTTGCACTTCGGGATGGGAATGCAGATCCTGTATGTTTATAACAACGCTTTCGCTTCCCGCAAAATTCGAAGATGTTATTTTCCCATAAGAGTAAGGCAAAACAAAATCGCTGAATATCTGATTAAATTGTTTATTAGCATGCGATTCCTCCGCTATAGCCGCAAGCCCCTGCCCGCATACGGAAGTTAAAAGAAAACAAACCGCCACCATCACGGCTGTAGTTTTAACGGCATTGAGAGTTCTGCCGTACTCGCTGACAAAAACAGCTGAGCGCAAAATCCCTTGCAGGATTCTCCTTTGCAAAAATTTAATTGTTTTCATTTTAACCTCCATTTTCTCTTTAAGAAAGAAAAAACCCGTCTTTATATAAAGACGGGACGAGAAAATATATATATTTTATTGTTTTTAAAAGAAATTCCTCTGGGCAATACGGAAATCAGCATTAAAATCAACATCAGTATCATTATAAAACCATTCAAACAAAATAAATTTAATAGAGAAATATCAGGACTCGTATCAACAGGAGGGACGACTAAAGATTTCGATTCGCTCACGGGGAAAAAAAGATCCCTTTTAACAAATTCAATGCCCGGCCTTTTCGCCGGATTGGCGATTACGGCATATTTCTCATTTGCAGCTTCTTTATCCTGCTTTTTTTGTCCGCTGTGAAAACCGTTAAACAAGTTCCCAACAATTTTAACGGGAATATTCAGCGCGTTAAACACTTTGCTGATATCCGATGACTGAGCCTGTAAAGGCAATGCTCCCAAATCGGCAATGCTCCCTTTATAAAAAGCGCCAAGATTAACGATATTGACCAAAATAGCAAAAAAAACCGCCGCGACAATGATTCTTGCGCGAAACATTGCCGCTTTTAAATCATAATGGCAATTTAATTGCTTTGTTTTCATTTTCGGGAAACTCCAGCTTATACATATACTTAAATTTATAACGGATTAAACAAATATTTTTTATCTATCAGCCCGGAATTAATCCACTGCATTATCATCTCTGCGGTAGGTTCTACTACAGGATCGTATTCGACTATATTGCCGTTTTCATCGGATTTTAACACATAACCCTGAAACTCTTCAACATTCTCATATGCAGCTCCAAGATTGCCGTTTTCTTTAAACTGCTCCAATGTTAAAACCGTAGAATGCCCGTCTTTGTCGGTGCAGCGTACCAAAGTAGTCAACTCAACCGGAGTCTTAGAACTGGTGCTGCCAAGCTGAACGACAACTTCTCTTCTTTCATTCTGCAAAACGGTAACTTGATTTTTTCTCGCATCCCAAATGCCGACAAGCTGTCCTTTATAATATAAATTTTTGCTTATAACCTGATCATTAAAGCTCGTATACAGAACTCTGCCGTCAACTTCATACCATGTGGTTTCCTGACTTTCTCTGTTGAAAGTCGCTACAAGCTTGGATCCGTTCCAAAGATAGTCTGTAGTTACCGCGCCGGCATAATTTTTGGTTACCGTTTGTCTGCCCAAATTGTCAAAATAAGTTATGTCTCTGGTCTGGGGATTGAGGACACTCTTAAGAACATAATTATTTTTCTCATCATATTCATAATTATATTTAGCCATAACTATGCCGTCTTTATCGGTAGTGTGCGTAATAGCCCCGTTATTGTCAAAATACATAATATTGCCGTAAGAATCCACTTTTTCTTTAAGCCTGCCATAATCATCATAAATATATTTCATCATACGGTTGCCGTCAACATCAAGATCATATTGCGGCAATCCGGTTTTTTCATCAAAAATTGTCAAACCCTGGGTCATTTCGTTTTTTATGGAAACAAGAGCCTTGCCGTACTGATTATAATTATAGGTCGCCGTGAGATTTTTGTCTTTATCGTAAGTTGCCACTACCTTGCCGCCAAAGCCAAGCTGTTTATAAGAAAGAACTTCACCGAATTCATTTGTAATTTCTATTAAATCGCTGCCTTTTATATGTCTTGAAACAGTTGAAACATTTCCTTCCCTGTCTTTTGTAATCGTCATATTTCCCAAAGAAAAAGTGGCTTTTCCGTCTTTATCAAAGCTGACCGCCATTCTTCCGTTGGTAGTATAATAAAGATGATTGCCCTCTTTATCCGTAGCTTTGAGAGGTCTGTTGGATAAAATATTAACACTTCTTACCGGAGGCTGCCACTGCACGGCTAAATCGTCGACGGTTCTTCCCGGAGTTCCTATTTCATAAGCGCTTCTCATCTGAAGAAAAGAAGCGTCAGCCTGGCTTGCTATAAAAATTATTGATAGTAAAATAAATTTTATTTTTTTCATAATCCCCTCCCTCGTAATAATTATAACAATACAGGCTGAAAACCGACTGAAAAAACTGTGAACTTTTTGTAAATTTAAAAATAATAAGTTGACGGCATTTTAATAATTCTAATCCTGTTTTTCATCTGAATCGGTATAATCAATATTTACGACATTAATACGCATTCTTACGGGAGAGCCGTCAATCTGTTCATCTTTCTGAGGCTCATAAATATTACCAAATACGGTAGCAGCTTTATCAATATTTTTCGCAATCTCGGTTGACTGCTCTCCAAAAAGAACATAAAATAAACCGTTCTGCCCCGCAAGATAAAGAGTTTTCCCGTCCAAAGATTGCTTTATCTCTCCCTTGACTTTTATCATAAGTTCGCTTCTTACAATATTGGGTTTCATATATTTATTTTTCATATATTGCGAAATAAGGATGGGACCTATAAGAACCAAAATCGCAAGCACAGCTATAATAGTTCCGAATATAATCCATTTTTTATTAGTTTTTTTTGACGGTTCCATACATCCTCCATTTTTATTTAAGCAATAAGTAAAAATTCCTTTAAAATTCTAGCTTTTTTTTATATTTTTTTCAATAAAAAAAGCGAGCCGAAAAAACATCGGCCCGCTTTTTTTATTTCAGTCAAACATTAAAATAAGGCATTTGAAGCTGTCAATCCCAAAGCTAAAGCTATAAGTGCAACTTTGCTCTGTTTTTCAATAGAGCCAACAGAATTGTTATTCATAACAATCATATCCCACTTTGCATTCATACTGCCGGGAATGCCCTTAAGCCATTCAGCTGACTCTATCTTCATCTGCTTCCATACATTTGCCTCAATGCTCGCATTTGCTACCGCACTTCTGTCATTTCTATCGTTATTGACAAGTCTGTTCCATTGTGAATCGAAACCTTCGCCTGCAAATGCTCCAAGCCAAGAATTGTTCTCAAGATTCTGTTTTACCCAATCGGCTTCAGCATTGTTCACAATTCCTTTCATAACGGTTATATCATCTGCGCCCATAACAAAACCACCGCCGTAATTGAGATTCATGACCATTGTCTTCTTACCATCCACATCATTGGTTACGTCTCCCATAAGCATTACGGGATTGCCGGTATTATTAGCAAGTGCCCTGAATACGTCAGCATTAGCAACACGGACAAGAATTTCCTCACCGTCAACAGCCTGGAACCCTGAGCCGTCCATTATATTTACATCGCTGGCATTTACAGATACATATACAACTCCGCCATTTTCAATATATTCGGCTATCTGCTCGTTTGTCATAGGTGAACCGTCTTCATTGACCAAAGGTTTCCCATCTTCACCGACAAATCCGCCCTGAGTTCCGATAACGACAGGATCGCTTTTTACAGTATACGAAACTTCTTTATCGGTTTCTTTGGATTGCGCAGTTTCTTTATGCTGCAAAGTATGATTAGCGGTATAACCTATTCTTGCAGCACCAAAAGTATTGATGGAAAGATTTATCGATAATGTTTTCTTATTGACCTGCGTCCAACTGTCTTTTACTTTATAATTGTGTTTCACTGTATTTTGAGTGTTTCCGGATCCCTGAGTGGTTCCCGCTTTATTAATTTCTTTCTCTGCATCTTCATTTTTTACTTTCTGGCCATTTTCATAATACTCTTTCTTGAAATCTTTGTTATATTGGCCGTCTGTTACTGAAAAAGCCGCAGTCATTACAGCTGAAGCTCCATTATTAAACTCTCTCATAAGCTGAAGCGCTTTCTTAATTGATCTCAAAGCGGCTTCGCGATTTGCCGCATTATTGCTGTTCGCGCTGTTCTGCGCTTCAACTAAAGATGTTTTCCAATTATAGTATTCACGCTCTTCATCTGTAAGTTTAGACGCATCAATTTTATTTTTTTCTTCTTCTTTCTTTTTCTCCTCTTCGCCAATCTTTTCAAGTTTGCTGCCCTGATTATTATCCTTTGACTTGATAGACTCTAAAAGAGTGTTCATTTTGCCTTCTTCGGCTTTAAGTTTGTCAACTTCAGATTTAGCTTCTTCTTCCTGCTTTCTCATCAAGGCTATTTCAAAAGCAGCATCAAGCCCAAGAACTCTCAGTAAAGCTTGATTGTTTAAATCCTGTACATAGACAGAAAAGCTGGTTACGCCGAATTTGGATATCAGAGTGCTTATATAGGCATATTTCACATTTACTTCATGCGAATTTTCTACTCTTGTGCCTTTTGAAGTTTCTTTCTCCACTCTACCTTTGCTGTCTTTTTCATAGTTAGGATTGTCATACAATTCAAGTTCGTCAGCTTTTTTCGTCATATCTTCAACTTCTTTCAAGAAGTTAGCTTTTGCCGTAGCATCAGTAATATATTTATTAACAAATTCGTTTAACCCTTTCATAGTAGGATCTTTCAAAGCTCTGTAAAGCTCCCTCGCACCGTTAGCATCTAAAATCGGAAGGCCTTTTTCCTGGCTGCCGGCCATGCTAAGAGTAATAACCGCCTGATTATTGTAAAAAACCGTCATTGAGGTAGCGATACCGTCATTGTAACTCATCATATAATTAGACATACCGTTCTGGAATCTGAACATTCTGGCGGTAACAAACCCTTTGCTGTTTACGGAATAGTCGAATTGCCCGTTTACGAAATAGTTCGTAGTATTATTCACATAATCATTCATGGAAACAATAGAATTCGTAGAGGAATAATTATATTTTTGGAGAACTTTACCGTTCTCGTCTTCAACAAAAGCCGGCTGTCCAAAAGCATTCATACGCGTATAAGTGTAAGTTTTGACAAATTTAGCGGAACCGTTGGTTTGAGCATATAAAGCCTGTCTTTGATCATCTGAAAGATTCTTTCCTTCCTGTTCTTTCTTCAAAGACTCATATCCTTCTTTCAATGAATCAAGATCTACTTTAAAACTGAGCTCTTTTATCCCGACAAGAAAACCGCTGTCTGAGTAGATATACTCTTTCTTCACGACAGGAGTATTGTTCTTATCTCCGCCTTGAGCAGCATATGTATAGGTAGGCTGTCCGTTTACACTCAAAGTGACTTCAGGTCCGCCTGAAGCCTGGAAATCAATGCTCGCACTATGATTTATGCCTTTTGATAAATGGTCATAAAGAACTTGGAACCAGGCCACATCAACTTTTTCAACTTTTCTGTTAGCATAAGCATCAGGATCTTCATATGTTTTTAGATTGCCGTCTTCCCCAAATTCCTGTTTTTCAACTTGAAGCATCTTCTCAGCGCCTATGGATATCAGGAAGTTTTTAATTTTTTCCGCACCACTTGCTCCCGGCATGGAATTTATTATATCAATGTCTCCCGGCATAAAATTAAAGCTCGCAAGAGCATATGTTCCGTTTTCGTTTTTAGTAAAAGTAGCCCTCGCCATTCCTCGTTCAATAAGGGAAAAGCCCCCGTCAGCATTGATAACGCTTACCAAAACTCCCGCGCTGTAGTTAAATACGCTTGTGAATCTTGAATAAATTTTGTTGATTTCCTCATTACTCTGCATATCCTGCAGGCCTTCCGTCGGAGGAGTATTAGTCGGCTTACCAGTGTCCGACATAACCCCCATATTTGCTTCCGATGACACTGCATCGGGCGCTGCAAAAGCTGACGGCGCCGCAATCGACATCACGAATGCGAAAGCCACTAAACAAGACATTAGTTTTTTTCTCATGACACCCTCCATTTTTATTTTTTGCACTTCTCTCACTGCCAAATCCTCCTTTTTGCGATTTTTTACTCCGTTAATATTATACTGCGGCCGTTAAAAATAGAGTTAAAGTATTTGTGAAATTTTTGAAAAACTTATTTCTCCGTAATACGGTTATTTTCCCGGAAAATAAAACTTCATCTTATCACGACGACTTTTCCGGATTTGGTTCCTCCGTCATTAACGACCCAAATGTAAACGCCGCTTGCCACATATTCGCCCCGGTCGTTTCTTCCGTTCCATTTTACCGATATTTCGCCTTCAGGCCAAGAAAGTTTTCTGACAAGCTCGCCTGTCGCATTGTGTATATATATAGTGCCTCCCTTGTTGGAAAGCCCGTCGAAATTTACGCCTTTATAATCTCCATGGCTGCCGCCTTTGCTGTCCGGGATCCACGGATTAGGATATACTTTTACCGCATATGCCGCACCGGCGACCACAAACAATGCAGATATGATAATCAATATATTTTTCATTATTGCAGCCTCTCCAGGGCTCTTTTAGCTTCGGTTTTATCCGGTTTATAATAAATAGATCTTTTAAGGTATTCTCTCGCCTTATCAAAATCTCCCCTGCTGTAAAACGACATGCCTTCTTCATAGTATTTCTGGGCGACATCTCCGGCGACTCGTTCAAGCTCGAACAAAGCGGAAGTATTGTTGGGATTGTAGTTTAAAGCAATTTTATACTCTCTCGCGGCTCCTTCAAAATTGTTTTTCCTAAACAGTTCAAAACCTTTCCTGTAATGATTTTCGGAAAGTTCGTCGCTGATTTTCGTTATATACGTCTGGGCGTTTTTCGAATAATCCTCAAATTCATATTTATCGGCGATATCTTTGCTCCTTCTGAAATATTTAACCGCGTCGGAGAGCCTGTTTTTTTCATAATATTTCAAAGCCGTCTCAAAAGTGCGCGAAAGTTCGTCGCGTACCGGTTCCTGCCTTTCAAGCTTCGCCTGCTCCCTTTGATAGTTCGTTATTTCCTGAATATTTTTTTCCGCTTTTGCTATAAGCTCCTGCGCGTCTCTTCTGTGAGGAGCAGCGATGACTATGGCTTCAAAATACCGAATGGCTTCCTGGAATTTACCCTGATTGTACAAATCCATTCCCTGGCTGTAGAGCTCGGCGACTTTATCGGAAGCGATCTTTGAAAGCTCTCCGTCAACGCCGACAAGAGCTTCTTTGGCAGTCGCGTTTTCCGAATCTATGTCAAGAATGAAATTCAGCGCTTCCTTGGCGCGCACCAGTTCGCCCTGCATATGAAAATTTTCATACCTTGCCCACAAATACTGTATTCTTTCGCTGTTTTTCCGTCTTTCTCTTTCAATTTCAACCTGTTCCGAATATTCATTGACTTTTTCTATGCCCGTTCTTGCCAGAGTGTTTTCCGGATCAAGCTCAAGAACTTTGCTGAAATTTTTAGCGGATTTAGTAACATCGCCTTTTTCAAGGGCAAGATTCGCTTTTCTCATGTACTCGTTAACTCTTCTGGCATTATATACGTCTATGTCCGAAAGTTCGTCTATGATTCTCTGAAGATATTTCTGCGAAGGCCTGTGTTCGGGATAGACCGCAAGTATTTCGTCGAATTTATTTCTGGCGGTTATATAATCTTTTCTGTGATACGCCTCGACAGCCTCCCTGAAGTGGTTCTGCATGTAATAATCGTAAGCGGCTTTCTGTCCGGAAAACCTGCCGAGAGCATAGCTTAAGTTGAAATTATGCGTGCCGTTTAATTTGTCGGACGGACAATAAGAATAATCAAACATAAAACTTTTGAATTCAAAACTCATGCCGAGACGAAAGTCCGTGTTTAAAGATTTGTCGGCAAGTTTCACCCCTCCCCTGAAAGTTAAAAAATAAACAGGCGTTATGAAAGCTCCTACCGAATAAAAATTTCCTGAATGCATCTGGGCGTTAAAATCAAGAAGTATATTGAGATTATAGAAATCTTTTTCTTTATACGACAGCCCTGCGGAAAGAGTCTGAGGCAGATCATACGATTCCTTTACAAACTTCTGGGAAGTTCCGAGATTTCTGCATGCCACTCCGAGAGAGATATTATCTACGGAAGGCAGGGTAAAAATTCCCCCCAAATCTACGGCAAAAGCTTCGGCCGTAAAATCGCCGAGAGCGGATCTCAAAGCTTTTACATTAATGCCCACTCCGCCGTAATCGGTTTCAACCGGAACGGTTTTTTTAATAGGAAGAGAGTAGTTAAGAACGACTCCGGCATCATAAGAACTGTCCATTTTTATGGGATTGCCGGCATTATCGTAATAGTCGATATTTCCGTATCCGCAATACATAAACGAAATGCCGAAATTTCCTATTTCGGTAGGAAATTGCACGCCCAGATAATTATATTGTATTTCGCCCGGCAAAGAAGAATTGCTTACGGAAGCGATTATGCGGTATGTGTCTAAAGTGGAAGCGGGGTTCACTATTGCTGAAGCGGCTTTATCCGACCGCAACGCCGCGCCCGCATCGCCGGCCGCGCCGGTAACCGGGTTAGGATTATAAGAAAGCATCTGCCCCGAAGTAATGCCCGCGTCGGCATATGCGCACAAAGCTGCAACTGAAACAAGAAAAACGGCAAAAAATAACGAAGTTATTTTATTTTTATCCATTTATATATTTACATCCCTTTTAGTTTGATATCGGCAAGCATTGCCGGCAGCTTCTTTTCAGGCGAAAACATTTAAATTATTGCCGGTTTTTTAACGGCACTTTTTTATCCCTCTTTTTCCGCAATGCCGTTTAAACAAACCCCGTCCGGAATTATTTTTTCTTAATTGTACCAAATTTTTCGGGCTGAATCTCGCTTTATTCCGGTCCGCCGGCAAATCCGGCCGTCTCAGCCTCATATGCCCGCGCATTAGAAAAAACAGCGGCCGAAATAATTTTCTTTAGACTGGCGCAACTAAAGAAACTTCGGGAACAGCGGCGCGGAAAATTTTTCGGCGGCTTTTGCAATGGTCTATTTTTGACGTGAGCCGATATGTTTTGCGGACTTTCGCATAACTTTTTTGAAATTATATCATACGGACATTTTTAAAAGCGGCTTTACCATAAAACAGCACATATATATAAAATAAAAGCACCGTTTTTACGGGCCCGGCAGCCATAATACAAAAGCGTCTCAAAGACCAAAGAAAAAAAACTCGAAAACCCTATATGAGAAAAAGCAAGAACGCTCCGGATTCATTCAATACTTTAAAAACAAAAAAGTCCGCCGCCGGACGCGGGCGCCCGCTTGCCGTCATTTTTTTTTGCTTATTTGATCCGGCACGAATTTAAAACCTCTTCCGAAGACGGTTTCTATTCTTTTGCTCCATGCTCCCAAAGCCTGCCTCAAATTTTTTATATGCGTGTCTATAGTCCGCGTAGTAACGGCCACATTGTATTCGAAAACATTCTCCAGAATAAAGTCTCTGTTTAAAACATAATTGGGTCTGAGCAGAAACGTATGCAGCAAATCGAACTCTTTAGGGCGCAAAATTATTTCTTTCTTATTCACGGTCACGGTGCGTGAATCCAGATTCATAACAAGCCCGTCGCATTCTAAAATATTAGACTCGTCTTTGCGGCTTGTCCTTCTCAGCAGAGACTTTACCCTTGCCACAAATTCTTTATTGCTGAAAGGTTTGGTTATATAATCGTCGGCCCCTACTCCGAAACCGATAATTTTATCCGTTTCGGAAGATTCAACGGTAAGCATAATTATAGGCATATTTTTAGTTTCCGCATTTTCCCTTAAAAGCCTGCACAATTCTATTCCGCCGATCTGCGGCATTTTCACGTCCAATATAACCAGATCGGGCTTCGATTTCAATATTCTCTTATACCCTTCGTCCGTATCCTGGCACGATATGACTTTGAAATTTTCTTCTTGCAGAATATCTTTAACGAGATTTCGTATTCCTTCGTCATCGTCAACCACGACAATTTTATTTTCTATCATTTAGTTCCTCACTTTCTTCGTTCAAAAACATAAGAACTTTTTTTGCTGCGCTTCGCCACCGATTTCAGCTCCGCCGCGCGTTTTACAATATCAGCAAAGTGGGTAAGATTGCTTATTTCGGCGGATATAATCGCCACCGATACCGTCATAATAGGGAAATTCTTTTTATTATACTGTCTGTCAACAGACATAATATAGCCGTTTTGTTTGTCTTTTTCATCATAAAAATTCAAAATGCCGCCGTCAAACAGTTCTATGAATTTTACGGCCAGAGGTTCGGCTTTTCCCGGAGTCGTTATAATGACAAAATCGTCCCCTCCCATATGTCCGACAAAATCTTCCTCGTTGCAGTCGCTTTTTAAAGCGGACAAAAGACAGTCCGCCGTATATTTTATCACATCATCGCCTCTTTGGAAACCGTATTTGTCGTTAAAACTTTTAAAATTTGAAATATCGATATACAAAAGCACGAACTTCTTTCCGAGCTGAAGCCGTTTTTCAGCTTCCGCTTTTACGGCCGCATTTCCCGCCAGGGAAGTAAGCGGATTCGCGTCAACGCTTAATTTTTTGCGCTCGAGTATGGTCCTGATGCGCGCAAGCAGAACGGAAGATTTAAAAGGTTTTGTTATATAATCGTCAACGCCTAGGCTGAAACCTTTTATCTCTTCGCTTTCATCGCTTATCGCGGTAAGCATTATTATTGGCAGATTCATAAATTTAGGATCTTTTCTCAACTGGGTCAGAACTTCATATCCGTCCATTTCCGGCATTGAGCAGTCCAGCAAAACTATATCGGGCTTTTCGGAAAAAATCTTTTGGAGTCCTTCTTTGCCGTTGCAGGCTTTAACCACCTCATATCCGGCAAGAGTAAGAATATCGCTCAGTATCTCTCTTAAAAAAGGCTCGTCATCAACGATCAATATCTTCGCCATATGTCAACTGCCGCCCTTTCTGGGCAAAACGAATTTAAAAACCGTGCCTTTGCCAAGCTCGCTTTCCGCCCATATGCGCCCATGGTGCAGTCTTATTATCTCATAAACTATGGAAAGCCCCAGTCCCGTTCCTTTCGGCTTTTTAAACTCCCCTTCTTTAACCTGGTAAAACTTCTCAAAAATTTTTTCGGCATCCTGCTTCGCCAGACCTATCCCGGTGTCAGCAACCCAAATTTCCACAAATTCCTCGCCGTAAGACGGAGATATCATTGCGCTTATTTTTATGTCGTCTCCCTCCCCGGTAAACTTAAAAGCATTGCTGACAAGATTGGTGATAACCTGCTTTATTCTTTCATTATCTCCGTAAATTGCGGATACACCGGGAGAAATTTCAAAAGAAAAATTTTTATTGTGCGTTACGGCCAGAGATTCAAAAAGCATAACGATTTCTTTGATAATTTCATCCACAAAAACGGGTCCCGCTTTTATTTCGAATTTTCCGGCTTTAATCTTAGCGAGATCAAGAATATTGTTTATGAAGTTCGTAAGCCTTATTGTGGCGTCTTTGATTATTTTCAAACCTTTAAGCTGCTGCTGCGCAGAATACCGCTTTTCCACTCCTTCCATAAGCAGGTCGCAGTAGCCGTCAATGGCCGCCAGAGGCGATCTAAGCTCATGCGAAACGCTTGAAACAAATCCGTCTTTAAGTTCGTCGGTTTCTTTTACTTTTACAATCATTTCGTTAAAGGTTTTTGCAAGCACGCCGATTTCATCGCTTCTTTTGACATTGACATTGACATTCATATCGCCCTCTCCCAGCTTCTCAGCCGCATACGCAAGCTGTCTGATTGGTTTGCTGAGCTGGCGCGCCATAAAATTGGCGCCGAGTATTCCCAGAAAAAACGCTATAAGCGCCACGGTCTTTATCTGCCTGTAAATGAGAGAGGTTCCCATCTGCACCAAAGAATCCGTGTAATCCTGTGAAAAACCCACCACGATAGTGCCCCTGTATTTGTCTCCTATCATCACGGGCGCGGCATATTCGAATATATGTTCTCCCGTAAGAGATTCGTAAATGTCCGTTTTAGGGGAATAGGCTTTTTTTATTCTCGGCGTGAATGCGGAACCTATATTCTTTCCGTCTCTTGAAGTATAGATATTTTTGCCGGATGAAGCGTATCCGGCGTACACAATGGAAGGCTTGTGAATTGCCACTATCGCTTTGACGGCATTGGCAAGCTGGTCGTCTTCTCCGGTTTTTACAATTTCTTCGCAGGAATGAAAAAAAACCCTGTAAGACCTTACCCGGTCTTCTTCAAACTGCAAAGTCAGAAAATTTCTTTGAGCCGAAAAAATTGTGAAAGAAATGAAGAAAATTACTAAAAACAAAAGGATGGAAACCGAAAGAGTGAACTTAAGCCTTAAGTTCATGGGCAGACCTTATAAAAAGTATTTTGAGGCAAAACCTTATAATTTACCGGACATAGGAACATACTATGCCCGGTAAATTATTAAGAGCTGAAAAATATCTTATTCTTTAGGTTCTAAAGAAATTACGATTCCCGAGCTCATTTTGCCGGCTACAAAATTATAAAGCCAAGCGACAACAATCGCTCCTACTGACATAATAACGGTATAAAGCACTACAAAAATCAGCCAAGACAAAAATCTCGGGCCGAATCCGAGACCGGCGGCCAAATCGGTAGGAAAAATGAAGAATGTAAAAATACCTATGATCGCGCCTAAAATACCGAAAACTATCGGAAATACTTTAACAACCGAGATTAACTGAACTTTTTTCACATCGTAAAGTGACATTTCACCCTCCTGAGGTTTATATTAAACTTCTTTTGCAAATTTACGCTCTGATTATAACAGAGATAAGTTTCATTGTCAATAATGAACAAAACGCTTTTTAATATATCTTTTTCATATCTTCAAGAGATACGGGTTGATAATCTCCCGCATGTCCGGCCGTTCCGAAATCTTTCATTTTTGTCGCTATCAGATTCTTGAGCGCCGTTCTTGCAGGACCCAAGTAATCTCTCGGGTCGAACTTTTCGGGCGTTTCGGTAAACACTTTTCTTATCGCCGCAGTAATGGCAAGCCTGCCGTCGGTATCGACATTGATCTTCGAAACTCCCAGCTTTATCGCTTTCTGGAGTTCAGCCATAGGGACGCCGGTGGCTCCCGGCATTTTGCCGCCGTATTTATTGACCTCATCAATCAGTTCTTTAGGAACCGATGAAGCTCCGTGAAGAACAATAGGAATGTCTATAAGGCTTCTGATCTCTTTGAGCACGTCAAAGGCCAGGTTCGCCGCTCCTTTAAACTTATAAGCTCCATGCGAAGTCCCGATAGCGATCGCCAGAGAGTCTACTCCGGTGGCTTCAACGAATTTTTTCGCTTCCTGGGGATCGGTCAGATGTATGTGTCCCGAACCTACGCCGTCTTCAATCCCGCCGAGCGTGCCTATCTCCGCTTCAACCGACACTCCTCTTGCATGAGCGTATTCCACCACGGATTTGGTCACTCCGACATTGTATTCATAAGTTGAAGGAGTTTTGCCGTCTTCCATAAGCGAACCGTCTATCATCACGGAAGAAAAACCGAGTTCGATGGCTTTTTTCGCGGACTCGAGAGAGTTGCCGTGGTCAAGATGCATTGCTACCGGAATATCGGGATTTTCAATAACGGCGGCTTTCATCAAATATCCGAGATATGTGAAATTGGAATATTTCAACGCTCCTCTGCTGGCCTGGATAATTACAGGCGACTGAGTTTCTTTGGCGGCTTCCATAATCGCCTGAATCTGTTCCATATTATTTACATTGTAAGCGCCTACGCCGTAACCTTTTTTTCTTGCTTCATCCAAAATTTGTTTTGCAGGTACTAAAGCCATTCTCTGTGCCCCCTTTATTAATTACTTCTTTTTGCCTGACGTTTTTTTTGTTTTTCCTGCAGCCTTTTCAATCCGTTTTTTCACTTTTTCTCCGGTATCGGATTTTTTAAAAACTTTCGCTTTCCGGCCGGCTTGTTTTGCCGCTGAAGGCTCCGAAAAAATGCCGACATTCCTGAACTTTGCATATCTGTCATCCGCAATTTCCTGCGGTTTCATATTTTCATACCGCTTCAGGCATCTGTTTACGGCGGTTTTAATATTTGCGGCCGTTTTCGCGGGATCGACATGCGCCCCGCCTAGAGGTTCTTTAATTATTTCATCTATAACTTTAAGATTAAGCAGATCGTCCGCAGTTATTTTCATGGCCTCGGCGGCTTCTTTGGCTTTTGATCCGTCCCTGAAAAGAATTGCCGCGCAGCCTTCGGGGGAAATAACCGAATAATAGGAATTTTCAAGCATCAGCACTTTATTGGCTACTCCTATTCCCAAAGCGCCTCCGGAACCGCCCTCTCCTATAACTATGCTAAATACCGGAACCTTTAAATCCGACATATCCCTTAAATTTCTTGCGATCGCCTCAGCCTGTCCTCTTTCTTCCGCAGCTATGCCCGGATAAGCTCCGGACGTGTCGATAAAAGTTATTATCGGGCGGTTAAACTTCTGGGCAAGGTTCATAACCCTCATGGCCTTGCGGTATCCTTCGGGATGGGCCATTCCGAAATTCCTGTCCATATTTTCCTGTAAAGTGCGCCCTTTCTGATGTCCTATCACCATAACGGGCCTTCCGTCAATACAAGCCATTCCGCAAAGCAAAGCGCTGTCATCGCCGAACGTCCTGTCCCCGTGAAGTTCGACAAAATCTTCAAATATCATGCCGATATAATCCGTCGAGTACGGCCTTTGCGGATGTCTTGCAATCTGTATTCTCTGCCAAGGGGTGAGAGAACCGTAAATTTTCTGTCTCAGTTCATGTTTTTTCTTTTCAAGTTCCTCTATCTGCTCGGAATAGTCTATGTCGGACGAAGCTTTAAGAGCCTCTATTTTTTTTTCGATTTCAATTATAGGCTGTTCAAAGTCAAAGGAATTATTCATGTATACCCCTAAAATTTTCCCGAATAGCTGACTTTAAAAACTCTTTCATTCGGAATTTTATCATTCGAGTCTTTTCCCCAGCAGTCTCTGACCATAAAATCTATATCCACCGCTTCCGTAAGGCTCAGTCTCAGCCCCAAATTAAGCCTTGCGTCCGGAAAATATCCGATATTGTCATACTCCGCCATAAAAAAAAGCGCGTCTTGCGCGAAAGGCGCGGGAATTATCGCGCTGACAAAAGCGTGCACTCCCGAATCTGCAAAATCATTTATATTAACGCCAAGATTAAAATTTAAATTTTCGACAAACAGTTCTCTTCCTATTACCAAATAAGCACCTTTGCCCCTCTGCATATAATCGCCGTCATAATCCCGGTCAAAAAAATATCCCTGCCCGTCATATCCTATCGCAACGCTGGGCCAGATCATATTTCCTTCGTATAATCTTATTTTTACCGAAAGCGCCGGAATTGCAAGAGTGGTATTTTTATTCCCTATAAAATCTCCCAGTTCCCAGGCAACCCCGAGGTTCATGAATTTGAAAACGCCGAAGTCAAGCCTTGTCATCACGCTGCCGCCGCTGTAAAACCTGAAACTGACGTCATAACTGCCGTAATTGAGTATGCCGGTCGTCGGAGTGTCCATATAATAAAGATTATTGGCAAAAGCGGCCGCCGCACATCCTGACAAACCTATAAAAGCGCAAATTATTTTTTTGAGCATTTAAGACCTCTCTCTCTTTTAATAAATATTGATAATTCTATAATTTTTGTATTTTCAAGTCAATTTCGATATGAGCGCGGCATATGTTTTTTTTATAATAATTATTTATTTTTCAATAATTTTTTCAAATAAAGCTTAATAAAAAGCCGCCCCGCAAATCAATATTGCCGCAATGCGCAAAAAACGGCTGTTTCAAAACTCTCGCCGCCCGCGCATAACCTTTCCGCCAATCGACGCCGCTTCAAAAAGACGTGCCGGAACCGTCATTAAAAAAATCTTTCCGCCCGCAAAACCGCAACCCGGCCGATATTTTTTATAAGCTTTTGCGACAGCGCATGATTTTCCAGCCCGCAAAACCGCAACAGTTCGGTTTATGCCGGCTGACGTTTCCGGCTTAGCGCCGGGAACCGTTTTTTTTGTACCGCGGGCAAATTTACGGCAGCATGCCTTTGCTTTGCAATTTGAAAAAGGAAAATTCTCCTTCCCTGAAAATATTTCTTCAGTTACGCCCGTTTTACCGTCAGGAATGCGCCTTCGACGTTTTTCGGCTTCCATTTGTTTTTTCAGCGCATATACGGAGCCGGCATACTTTATGCGCTGTCCGAAGCAAAAGAAACTTATGCCCTGCGCCGCAACAATCATATCCGCGCCCGACATCCCCGCGCGGCATATATGAACTGCCGTCCGAAAAAAAGAAATCAGTTGCGCGCCCTGCGGCTTAAAAAATGCGGTAAGACGTTTTTTTAAAATATTTTCCAGACCCGCATTGAATAATCATCCGGCCTCGCAAGTCCCGGCGCTCTATTTAATAATGACAAATAACATAAGCCGCGGCAATGTCTTATCTTTCAAGCTTTCTTTTGTTTTGCGCAGAAATATTCAGTTTGAATTTCTCTCCATTTTGAAAAAATCCTGCATTTCAAAACCGCGCAAATATGCCGGGAACAAATCCGCCGGCGGATTTAGATTAATTTCCGTTATCAATGATCGTTATAAGTCCGGAAGAAGAAAATAAATCTTCCAGTGAAGCCATTTCTTCAAACAGCGGAACCTTATTGCCGTAAATATCCCTGATTTTTTCTTTTACTTCCGCTGAAGCAAGATTGAAATCGGCCAGAGCCCGGAGCGGGCAAATCTCAATGCCAAGCGCTTTATTGAAAACTTTCCACACAAGCTCCGAAGCATAGAAAGAGTCGTCTGACCACAAAAAGTAAATATCATAAGGTTTGCCCAGATATTCTTTGCATGCTTTCTTCAGTTTGGCGGTTCCTATGTCGTTTAAAACAGCGTCGGCTTCTTTTAAGCGTTTTACCGCATAAAAGCCGCCTTCCCCGGAATTTATCCAGCCTGAGACCGGAGTAAGTTCAACGGGCTGAGCGGCTTCAATAACATACCATTTATTATTTTTCGACAGCAATATTCCGCAATGATTATATTCCGGGGCCGTCAAAATATTGATGAATTCGGAATGTTTCGATTTCTTATTCTGAAAAATTATATCTCCGTCTTTGAGCATATCCGTATTTATCTGTTTGCGGCTTTCGCAGCCGGTTAAGAGCGCAAAAACGGACAAAATGCATACAAGTCTGGCAATATCAAATTTCATTTGTATCCTCTTTCCAAAATGCCGGCGATATTTAAACCGTTTAAAATCTCTTCGGCACATTCCGCGGGAGACAAACCGCCGGTATCAAAAGCAAAATCGCAATTTGTATAAGCTTGCGCCCGCTTAAGCAACATTTTTTTTATTTCGCCGAGCGGATTTGAAGCTTCAGCGATCAGCGGTCTGCGCCCGCTTTCGGAAATTCTTTCAAGCAGCACTTCAGGAGAAGCGAACAAATTCACGATTATTCCGTTTTTTTTCAGAATTTCAATATTTTCCGGAACTGTTACAACTCCGCCTCCGCAGGAAATGACAATATCGTCCATCCCGGCTGCGGCCGCCACCGTTTCGGACTCTATTTTTCTGAAAGCTTCTTCTCCCGAATTTTCAAATATTCCGCTTATGCTCAGCCCGGCGCTTTTTTCTATCATCAAATCGGTATCAAAAAACGCGCGGCCCAGCTTCTCGGCCGCTATTTTGCCTATAGTAGTTTTCCCGCTTCCCATAAAACCGGTAAAAACCAGATTCATTATATTACCTGTATTCTGGAAATATAAGCCCTGAAGTTTTCTTTCATATCTTCCAGGGAATCCCCGCCGAATTTTTCTTTCATTGCCCTTGCAAGTTCAAAAGCTACGGCGGCTTCGGCCACCACCCCGGCCGCTGCGACAGCACACACATCGCTTCTGACGGCTTCCGCCTTAACGGGCTTTTTGGTATTGATATTGACAGATCTCAAAGGCTTGGCAAGGGAAGGAATGGCTTTCATGGTGCAGGTTATTTCAATCGGCTCGCCATTGCTTATGCCGCCCTCAATTCCTCCCGCCCTGTTTGTATTTCTGTAAAACCCTTTTTTATTGTTATAGAAAATCTCGTCATGAGAAACCGAACCCGCAACCGAAGCGAGTTTGGAGGCGCAGCCGAATTCAACCGCCTTTATAGCCTGTATGGACATCAGGCTCTGCGACAGTCTTCCGTCAAGTTTCAGATCCCACTGCGTATGGCTTCCAAGACCCGCCGGAACATTTTGGGCGGTAACCGCGAATCGGCCGCCCAGAGTGTCGCCTTTGGCTCCGGTTTTTTTGATAAGCTGGATCATCTTTTTGCTTGCGGCCTCGTCAGGACATCTCACATACGACATTTCGGCATTATGCCATATTTTCTCCCGCGGCACAGTTTCCATATTAGCGCTCACATTGCCTATCTGGAGAGTATATGACAAAATATTTATTCCGAATTCCTTTAAAAGCCCTTTGCATACCGTTCCAGCAGCCACTCTTGCAGCCGTTTCCCTGGCGGAAGCCCTTTCAAGAATATCACGGAAATCGCTTACGCCGTATTTCATCAAACCGGCAAGATCCGCATGTCCCGGTCTCGGCTTTAAAAGAACTTTTCCGTCCAAATCCACCGAAACGGGCGACATGGTTCCTTTCCAGTTGTCCCAGTCTTTATTTTCTATGTACAAAGCTATCGGCGAACCCAGAGATCTGGCATGGCGCATTCCTGACAATATTTTGATTGTATCGGTTTCTATTTTCATTCTCTGCCCGCGCCCGAAACCTTTCTGTCTTCTGGCAAGTTCAACGTCTATGTCTTCGGCATTGATGTTCAGTCCTGCCGGGATACCTTCCAGAATTACCAAAAGTCCGCGCCCGTGAGATTCACCTGCGGTAACAAATCTGATGCTCATCTTTTCCCCTGTAATACATTATTAATTCGCATATTATATTATATATAAACCGCAGTTTCAAATCCGAAAATAAAAAAGCTTTTAAGCGTCCGATTTTTTTATGAAATTTAATTCTGCGTTTTTCCGTCACGGTTTCGACCGCCGTACACGGCGCGGCTGCCGACATATGCTTCTTTCTTTAAAAAAATTCTTTTCCTCTTTTGCGGCGTTTTTTTTCTTTATCCCAAACCGTGCTTTTTCGGCTTTCCGGAATTCTTTCGTGACTTACTGACGTAAATAAGCGCCGCAAGGTCTTTTGCAAAGCCAAAAACGGCTTTCTCATTAAAATTTGCGCGGCATAAAAACGGCCTCCGGCTTTGCCGGAAAAACTCCGGCGTTTTTTCAAAAAGTTTCAGGTTTAGCGCAATATGCTGTCCCGGACCCTAAAAAAAGGCGCAAACGCATTAAAGAGGAAAAAGAAATTAAAAATGAAAAATCCGCGCCGCCGAAAGCCGTCCGGAAATATTCGGTTTGCAGATTACAGTTTGCTCCCGCCGGATTTCCGATTTCCGCGCGCGGGAAACAGGTTTTTCTGCAAGAAAACAAAACAAAATGCGCCAAAAAACGATAGATAAGCGCTTATCGCCGCCAAAAGAACAAAAATTTTTTTAATTAAGACGGGCTCCGAAAGCATTTTAAATATGCCCGGGACATTCTTTCCGGTTTTTTTCAGGATATTTTACACTTTCCTTTTTAATAAACGGCAACAATACGCTTATATATATGTGTATTAAACACAGCGCTATGAATGCCTGCCGCGCATGTGACATTCGGCGCAGGCGGTCATATATCATAAAAAACGGTATTATAAATGCCCGCGGGACTTTATTTTTCCAATAAATAATTAAAATAAAAAAGCATAGTCTCTTGCCGCTAAAAAAAACGCCGTCTGCCATAACAGCTTCAGGCGCATAAAAAGCCGTACACATTAAAAGCAAAAAAACTTGAAAATAGGCTTTTTGAAACAATAATTTTCCGGCAAATTTTGAATTTAAACCCGTTTGCAGCCGAAACACGGCGCTCCATACCGAAGTTATTGACAAAGATATATTCAAAAGAAAGTAAAAAGACCTCGGAAAATCCGGCAGGCATTTTTGAAAATTTGCCTGATTTGCACATATATAAAACGCCGTTAACGCGCTTTTTGCATAATTTCTCCAAATTTTACGGAAACTCCGCAAGATTTATCAATTATGGAAATATTTTCTTTTGCAGGACGGTTATCTTGCGGCATTTTAAAATATATGATTTTTTTAAAGGCGGATTTCCGGGAAAAAATATGAATTCCGGTTAAGAAATTCCGTTTTGAAATTATGATAAACAAAATAGAAAAGACGCGCAAAAAAATTTCCGTTAAACAAATTTATCCGAAAAATCAGCTTCTTAAAGCTTTTACCGCATCGTCCATAGTTTCGGCGCAGGATACTTCTATTTTTCCCTTATAAGACAAATTTTTCATGTTCCCTTTAGGTATGACGGCTTTTTTAAAACCGAGTTTTTCCGCCTCGGAAAGCCTTTCCGACGCAAACGCCACAGAGCGTATTTCGCCCGACAGTCCGACTTCGCCGAAAACCGTCATATCTTTAGGACATATAAAACCGGAATTGGCCGACACTATAGCGCAGGCGGCGGCCAAATCCGCCGATGTTTCCTTAATTTTGACGCCTCCGGCAATATTTACAAAAATATCCTGCATTTCAAGAGGCAGCCCGAGCCTGTTTTCAAGAACAGCTATCAATATTGTAATTCTGTTCGCGTCATAGCCGGAAACCATTCTTCTGGGAATGCCGAAATTAGTTCTCGCGGCCAAAGCCTGCACTTCAAGAAGAATAGGCCTGCTTCCTTCCATAGATACGGTAACGACATTTCCCGGAGCGTTCAGGCTGCGCTCGCCGAGAAAAATCATTGAGGGATTTGAAACTTCCGCAAGCCCCGAAGCGTTCATTTCAAATATTCCTATTTCGCTCGTAGGCCCGAAACGGTTTTTATACGCCCTGAGAATTCTGTATATATGCTGTCTTTCGTTTTCAAAATATAATACGGTGTCGACAATATGCTCCAAAACGCGCGGTCCCGCGAGATCTCCCTCTTTTGTCACATGCCCCAAAAGAAAAACTGTTATGTTTTTCGATTTTGCCATTCTCAATAATTCCGCGGCGCACTCTCTTACCTGCCCTACGGTTCCCGGAGCCCCGCTGAGCTCCGGATGATATGTCGTCTGTATCGAATCTACTATCAAAAACTCCGGTTTTGTTTTTTCAACGGCTCCGATAATATTTCCGAGATTGGTTTCCGAAGCCAAAAAGATATTGTCTTTTTCGATTTTTAACCGCTCCGCCCTTGATTTTACCTGAGCAAGAGATTCCTCGCCGGATATGTAAAGAACGGTCCCTATGCCGCTTAAAGCGCCCGAAACATGAAGCATAAGAGTGGATTTTCCTATCCCAGGAGCGCCGCCCAAAAGGATAAGAGAACCCGGAACAATGCCTCCGCCCGTCATATTGTCAAATTCCCTTATTCCGGTTTTATATCTTTTGAAAGCCGCGGCCGATATATCCTTTAGTTTTACCGCGTCTGAAGAAAAACCCGTAAGCTGTCTTGACGCGGAGGCTCCTTTCGTCTGCGCCGGCGAAAACTTTTCTTCGCTAAAACTGTTCCAGCAGCCGCAGGCCGGACATTTGCCCAGCCATTGGGCAGATTCATATCCGCATTGCTGGCATAAAAATTTAATTTTGTACTTTTGTTTTTTCATGTTTTTTTATTCACAATCACTTTTAAAGTTTACAAAAACGGCCGCGCAAAAGATTTTTACCCGTTTTATTTTTTATTTAAGTTTATTCTTTAAAGCTTGAAAAGAGCATTCAAAACCGGCTGCCTTCTGCATTTGTGTTTTTTATTTAAGATTATTCTTTAAAGAGATGACCTTCCAAAAAAGCCTCGGCTTTTACTTTGCTTTTGCGCAAAACTTTTCACGTCAAAACCAAACCGAAACGGCGAGAAACCCCGGCCGGCGCGAAACAAATTTCCGGTTCGAGCGCCCGGCGATAATAAAAAAAACGCCGCTCGCGCCGCCTCACGCCAGGCATAGGCGCCGGCGCGGAAATTAAAAAAGATAAGAGCTATTTCGAGGCCGCCGCGGCTACTCCGGCTATGCCCAAAAGCCTTGATATGTCAGTATCTTTTATTTCAAGCTTTACATAAGGCGTCAAGGAAGCTTTATAAGCTATGTCTTCAACTGAAATCCCGACATAAAACCATCCCGTAATGCCTAAACGAACTCCGGCATTGAATTCGGGAGGTTTGTTTTTTCTCGGGAAGTTAAAAGCGTCAAAATGAATCTGAAGCCTCCTGCGCGGGGCATAAATCGGATCAAAGAAAGAATATCCGACTCCGACTCCGGCCTTATTGCGCATTACTCCGCCGTATATCTGGGCATGCTCTCCCCTGAATCCCAGAAGCGCCGTCAGCGTATTCATCCTGTCTTTCTCTTCCTTGTCTTTCTCATTGCTGGCATCGGCAGCATTTGAAACGCCCACATAATAAAATCTTTCTTTTCTCATAGATATGCCTATGCCGAGATCGCTTCTGAGTTTTTCGTCTTTGGAGTCGTAACGTCCCATATAATCCCAGTAAAGCTGGAGTTTGTTCACCTCTCCGAAAGTTTCGCTTAGTCCGTCTATCGCAGTTTTGGCGCTTGCCACCGCGTCTTTGGCCGTCGACACGGTTTCTTTAAGCTGCCGCCCCATCTGCTCATCATTGATAAGAGCCGCGAAAGCGCCTTCGCCTTCGTTAATCTTCGTCATTACGGACTCAAGTTTTGCAGACGCTTCTTTAATGCTCAAAACCGCCTCTCTTATGTCAAGCTTATTGCTTTCGGCGATATCCGCAAGATTATAAGAAAATTTGTTTAAATTGTTTATAGCCGAAGTAATTTTTGAATTTTGCAGGGCAATATTGTGCATTATTGATTTTAAATCGCGGATGGACTGCGCGAGATTGTCTATCATATCGCCGTTTTTCCCGTCTTTGCCGAGAGAATCTATGGCGGAACTTATCTTCTCGGCAATCTGTCCGAGCTTTTCCTCAAGAGAAAGAGCTTTGCTTGTCGACAGCATATCCCCGTTTTTTACCTCCGGCAAAGAAGAATTGCCCGGATTGACGTCTATATATTTGGTTCCTATAATCCCCATAGACACTATGGAGGCCGAGGCGTCCTGATAAAGTTTCACGTCATCTCTTATTGCAAGACGCAGACGCGCCTTGGTGTCCCAAAGATCAATTCCCCTCAGCACTCCTATTTCAACGCCCGCTATCTTTACTTTCGCTTTTTTCGTAAGTCCGGATGCATTGTCAAACAGCACGTAAACCGTGTATTTTTTATTCAGGGAAAAACTTCCTACGGCGACTAAAGAAACCAAAATCGCCGCCAGTCCGGCCAGCACAAAAATTCCAAGTTTGATTTTATTGTTCATATTTCTTCCATTTCAAATGTTCTGTCGGTCTCTATCGGACCATGGCTTGAACCCTCGACAAACTGTCTTACCACGGGATTATCCGTACTTTTTGTTTCTTCGGGGGTGCCGCTGAAAATAACCTCGCCTTTATAAAGCATTATTATTCTGTCGGCTATTTTATAAGCGGATTTCATATCATGAGTGACGACCACCGAAGTTATTTTCAAATGCTGTCTCAGATTAATTATCAAATCGCTTATCACGTCCGACATTATGGGGTCAAGCCCCGTGGTCGGTTCATCGTAAAAAATATATTTAGGCTGATACGCTATGGCTCTCGCGAGCCCCGCCCTTTTTTTCATGCCGCCCGAAAGTTCCGCGGGCTTGAGTTTTTCGACATTTTCCAGACCCACCATGCCCAGACATTGCCCCACTCTTTTGGAAATCTCCTCATCATTGAGTTTTGTCAGATTCCTGAGCCCGAAAGCCACGTTTTCCTCAATGGTAAGAGAATCGAAAAGAGCGGCTTCCTGAAACACGTATCC
The DNA here is from genome assembly GCA_938040055.1 of uncultured Endomicrobiia bacterium. Lineage (GTDB taxonomy): Bacteria > Elusimicrobiota > Endomicrobiia > Endomicrobiales > Endomicrobiaceae > Endomicrobium_B. Next base: position 56,999 of record CALHWY010000024.1, on the reverse strand, counting down.
CATCTTTTTCTGGGCTTCGTGCAGTTCGCTTAAAGAACAGGAAGTTATTTCCACATCGTCAATCATTATGGATCCGGAAGTAGGCTTTACAAGTCCGACCATATTTTTAAGCAGAATGCTTTTTCCCGTGCCGGAAGACCCTATAATCACCAGAGTCTCTCCGTCATTAACTTCTATATTGACGCAGCGCAAAACGCGCTTGCTTCCGAAAGATTTATTAAGATTTTTTACTTTTATCATTCGCTTGATTCGTTATATTTTATATTTTTTCAGTTTTTTTGCCAAAAAACTGAAAAACCTTTATTTGCGCCGCAAAAAACGGTTTTCGCTTTGATTACGCCGCGGTAAAATCACTTTATTTTCAAAGCCACCAGAAAATCCGTCAGAAAGTAATCCGAAACAAGAATAAAAATCATTGAAAGCATCACGCAGCTTGTCGTAGCCCTTCCCACGCCCTCGGCTCCTCCGCCGGTGCTGAATCCCTTGTGGCAGGACACGACCGCTATTATCAAAGCAAAAACGAATGATTTTATAAATCCGTGCATAAAAGTGCCTATTACCATAAAATCAAGAACGTCATTCCAGTAAACCGTCGTAGAAATCTCCCATGTATTGACCGTAACTATCATTCCGCCGTATATTCCCACTATATTTGCAAAAGCCGTAAGCAGAGGGAGCATAAAAAAAAGAGCCATAAAACGCGGAACCGCAAGATATTTTACCGGATTGGTTCCTAAAGTGTAGAGAGCGTCCAACTGCTCGGTTACTTTCATAGTGCCGAGCTCCGCCGTTATAGCCGCGCCGACCCTTCCGGTTATCACTATCGCCGTAAGAACAGGCCCGAGTTCTATAACCAAAGCAAAACCGGTAATGGTGCCTACGTATACAGGTTCGTTAAAAAGATTGCTGGTGGAAGAGCCCACCTGAAGAGCTAGAACCATTCCGGTGAAAAAAGAGGTGAGCATAATTATCGGAAAAGATTTCCAGCCGACTTCAACCATCTGGGAAACGGTATTTTTAACCGGAACAGAACCTTTGAATATCCATTTGAAAGTTTCAAAAGTCATAGAAGCCGCCTGCCCTATGCTTTCAAGCACAGAGTAAATGAAAGAATCCTGCCGAAAAACCGCGCTTGCGGCGGTTTTTTTTGCTTTTAGCGCGTTTTTTGTAATCATATCTTTATTATACGACTATTCTGGGCACGCGCGGCGATATGGCGCACGTGACTTCGTAATTTATCGTATCCTGTATCTTTGCAAGTTCATCGGCTTTAATCTGCTCTTTTCCCTGGGCGCCTATAAGAACCACTTCGTCTCCGGCGCAAACGCCTTTTACTCCGGTAACGTCTATCGTGGTCATATCCATAGTGACTCTGCCGGCCACGGGACACCGTTTGCCCCGGACAAGAACGTCCCCTTTATTTGACAAAAGCCTGTTATAGCCGTCAGCGTATCCTACTGGAATGGTGGCCAGAACCGAAGCTCTGTTTGTGACATAAGTTCTGCCGTAGCTTACGCAAAAACCGGCGGGCACTCTTTTAAGGAAAACTATTCTGGTTTTCCATGACAGGACGGGTTTTAAAGTTATTACTCTTTCGGCGTATTTAAAAGGATTCAGTCCGTAAAGACTTATTCCGGGCCGCACCATATCCAGATGCGTTCTTTTGTCCCTGAACAAAGCGGCCGAATTTGCCGCATGGGAAACGAATTTCAGCCCGAAAACGGTTTTGGCATATTTTACCGTTTTCAAAAATACGTCCAGTTGTTTGCGCGTGAAAACCGGATCGGTGTCGGCTACGGCAAAATGCGTATACATTCCCGTCATATTGATTTCCGGAGTATGAGCGATTTTTTCAATTATGGAAAAAGCGGCTTCGGAAAGAACTCCGACCCGCCCCATTCCCGTGTCTATTTTAAGGTGAAAACCGAGTTTCTTATTTATTCTGACGGCAAGATCCTCAAGCGCCAGAACTCCCGCCATACTGGAAATCGTGGGCGTAAGCGAATGCGCGACGGCTACGGAAAGATTCGACAGGGGAAAAACGCTTCCCAAAACCAAAATATTCGTTTTTATTCCGGCTTCGCGGAACTGTATTCCTTCTTCAATTGAGGAAACTCCTATCCAGTGAATGCCGGCTTTCTGCGCCTCTTTAGCCAAAGCCACTCCGCCATGGCCGTAAGCGTTCGCTTTTATTACCGGCATAATTTTAGTGTCTTTCGCCAAATACTCTTTAATTTTTTTAAGATTAAAATGAAAATCGCTTTTATCGACTTCCACCCAGTTCTGGCGGAAAAATACCGGCGGTCTTCTTGAAACGGGGACTGCTGAGGGCGGTTTTGTTTTTTTCATTGGACATTAACCTCGCTGACTGAATCCGTTTATTATTTTAACGGCTAAAAATTATCTTTAATTACCGTTTTATCCGAAAATTTCGTAAATTCGCTTTCAAACACAAGCTCCACTTCTCCCACCGGGCCGTTTCTCTGTTTCCCGATTATGATTGTTGCGGAATTTTTCACGTCGGGATCCGTTTTATTGTAGTAGCCTTCTCTGTGTATGAACGCGACAACATCCGCGTCCTGTTCGATAGCTCCGGAATCTCTGAGATCCGAAAGCTGGGGCTTATTGTCTTTTCTTCCTCTTTCCTCCGTTTTTCTCGAAAGCTGGGATAAAGCCACAACCGGAACTTTCAAATCCCTGGCCAAACCTTTCAGCGATCTTGAAATTTCCGCTACTTCAAGCTGTCGGGATTCGGCATTTCTTCCTGAACCCCGCATAATTTGTATATAGTCTATCAAAATTAAAGCCAAAGGCGTCTTTTTAGCCTCAAGTTCCGTGGCAAGCCTTCTGGCCCTTGCCCTGAGTTCCACGACGCTGACATCCGAACTGTCGTCTATATAAATCGGCGACTCCGAAATTTTCTGCGCCGCGGTAGTCAGCCTGCTCCAGTCGGCCGGCTGGAATCTTCCTTTTCTGAGATTATGCGCGTTAACCCTGGAAAGCGAAGCCAGAAATCTCATCATAAGAAGTTCTTTTGACATTTCAAGAGAAAATATGGCGACGGGCTTCTTTTCTTCCACGGCGACATGCTCGGCTATATTAAGGGCAAATGACGTTTTCCCCATTGAAGGGCGCGCCGCCAGAACTATAAGTTCCGAAGGCTGAAGACCGGCGGTCATGCCGTCAAGATCGGTAAAACCCGTGCGAAGACCCGGTATATCTCTTTTATCCGAATGAAGCTTTTCAAGATTTTTTAAGGTAGGCCTGACAAGATCCGAAACTTTTGAAAAGCCTTTGTTATTGTTTTGCTGGGAAATATTGAATAAGGCCGCCTGAGATTTATCCAATACTTCATAAGGAGGATATGTTTCGTTGAAAGCTTCGCTGACTATAGCCGAACCCGTATTGACAAGCTGCCTGAGTATGGATTTGTCGCGTATTATCAAAGCATAATGCTCGACATTCGCGGCCGTCTGAACCGAATCGATCAGAGAGGTCAGATAAGCCGCTCCGCCCGCTTCGGCAAACATCATATTTTTTTTTAGCCTGTCCGAAAGCGTGATAATGTCAACGGGCTGGTTCTCGAGATAGAGTTCCCGCACGGATATGAATATCTGTCTGTGCACTTCTTTATAGAAATCGTTTTCGGATATAATGTCCGCGGCCGTGGTTATGGCTTCTTTTTCTATCAGCATCGCGCCTATAACGGCCATTTCCGCGTCAACGGCCTGAGGCGGTACTTTTTCTATGATATTTGAACTTGCCATTATCAACCCTGCGTTAAAAAAATAAGGTCCGCCGGCAGTAATCCTGCGGCAGACCTTATTATATAAAATTATTATTCTTTTTCGCTGGAGACGGACAGTTTTATTTTGGCTATAACTTCCGGATGAAGCCTTATGCTGACCGTATATTCGCCGAGCTCTTTTATGCCGTCCGAAAGAAGAATATCTCGCTTGTTTACTTCAAAGCCCCGTTCTTCAAAAAGCTTTGCAATGGCCGAGCTTGTCACGGAACCGAATACTTTGCCGTTTTCTCCGACTTTAACCTTAACGCCGAATTCCGCCGACTCCATTTTAGCGGCGGTTTCTTTCGCCCTGTTTATTATTTCCTCTCTCTGCTTTTCAAGCTTCACTCTTTCTCTTTCCCATATTTTCATATTCCGGGCAGTAGCTTCCATAGCGAGATTCTGGGGCACAAGATAATTTCTTGCAAAACCCGCGGAAACCTCTTTTATCTCGCCTTGACGGCCGACATTGGTGATGTCCGACCTTAATATAACTTTCATTATTTCCTCCGTGCGCCTGCGTGCCTTTATTAATTGACCGTAAAAGGTATAAGCGCAAGCATTCTTGCTCTTTTAATTGCCGTATCAAGCTCTCTCTGATGTTTCGCGCATGTGCCGGTTACGCGGCCGGAAAGAATTTTTCCTCTTTCCGTTACGAAAGCGCGCAGCAGACTTACGTTTTTATAATCTATTTCAACTTTATCAGCGCAAAAACGGCAGACTTTTTTTCTTATCGGCCCGCCTTTTTTGAACTTTCCTCCGGGACGAGCATTTCCTTCGCCGGGCTTTCCGCCCTGTCCCGCCGGTTTCTTTATAAATGCCATTTTATTCCTCCAACCGTTAAAACGGTATATCTTCGTCTTCATCGCCCGAAATGTCGCTTGAGGGCGAATAATCTGAATCTTCTAGCGGCGGCTTCGCGCCTATAGCGGATTCCTGTTTTACTATCGACAAGAACTGCACTCTTGACGCTATCACTTCAAGACGGCTCCTTTTTTGTCCGTCGGCTCCTTCCCACTTATTGGTTTGAAGCCTGCCTTCGACATGCACAGGAACGCCTTTTCTCAGGCGATCCCCGCATCTTTCCGCCTGGTCTCCCCATACTATTACCGGAACAAAAGTCGGATCCGCGTCTTTCCACTCGCCCGTAGACTGGTCTTTAAATCTTCTGCCTATCGCGATATCAAAAGAACAAACCGCCTTTCCGGTAGACGTACGGCGAAGCTCAGGATCTCTCGTGAGCCGTCCCACCATCATAACGCTGTTTTGTTCAGGCAAGCGAAGGCTGCTGTGTTGCTGGTTCATCTTTATTTACCTCCGGAGAAGCCGGAACTTCCGGCGCTTTCGGTTCAGCTTTTGCGGCGGCTTTTTTCTTTCCGGCTTTAACGGTAAGATATCTGATTACGCCGTCATTAAGTTTGAAAAAGCTTTCAACTGCGGAAATCATTTCGCCGCTGCCGCTTAACTCGATATAAACATAATTCCCTTCGCGGAACTTGTTTATGGGATAAGCAAGTCTTTTTTTACCCAGCTGCTGCACCGTCTTTACGGCGCCGTTTGCGGTTTCTACGATTTTCAGTACTTTTCCGGTAAGTTCTTCTACTTTTTCTGCGGACATTTCCGGGGAGCAGATAAATGTGCTCTCGTAATTCATGCGGTTTTACCTCCTTTTTGGATTTCCCTGAAGCTTTTTGCCGAATTTTCCGCTTTCAGGGAGCAGCCTCATGCAAGAACATGAAGCAAAGCCATATTTTCAGATTCGGTATTGTACAAAAATTTTATCGTTTTTGCAAAAGCCGTTTTTATTTTCCGCAGTCCGCCTTAACCGCGCTTTTGCGTAAGTGTTTGAATTTTTCTAAAGCGGCGGACTTTCCGGTTTTAATCGTTTTACAAAAATATACCGCCTGCAAAAAAATCCGTCCCGGAGTTTTCCGATGCGTTTTTTATTTTACTTCCGCTTTACCGCTCAAATATTTATTTATCCTTTTGGCGGCCTGTTTGCCCATTCCCATAGCCTGGATAACGGTATCTCCGCCGACGATGTCTCCACCTGCAAAAATGCCGGGAACAGAAGTCATGTAATTGTCGTCTATTATAAGATAACCGCGGGAATCCGTTTGAAGTTTCTCGGTAAGAGACGGCAAAACGGGGTTGGGATTCAATCCCAGCGCCAAAACAACCATATCGGTTTCTATCATAAAATTAGAGTTTTCCGTTTCGCGCGGACGCCTTCTTCCTGATTCGTCGGGCTCTCCCAGTTCCATTCTCACGCATTCCGCGGCTTTGACAAATCCTCTTTCATCCCCTATAAATTTAACGGGATTGGCCAGAGGGACAAATTCAACGCCTTCTTTTTGCGCATGAATTCTTTCTTCTTTTCTTGCGGGCATTTCGTTTTCCGTTCTCCTGTAAACAAGCTTAACGCTTGCCGCTCCCAGCCTTAAAGCCGTTCTGGCCGAATCCATGGCGGTATTGCCTCCGCCGACTACGACAATTTTGGCGCCTTTGTAAACGGGTGTATCATAATTCGGGAAGTCAAAAGCCCTCATGAGATTGACCCTGACAAGAAATTCATTGGCCGAATATATATGGTTGAGATTTTCGCCTTCTATGCCCATAAACACGGGAAGACCTGCGCCCGTGCCTATAAAAACCGACTGAAAGCCTTCATCGAAAATATCCTGAATCGTTTTTGTTCTTCCGACAAGAGTATTTAAAACAAATTTAACCCCCGACCGCTTAAGATTGTTTATCTCTATATCCAGAACTTCCACCGGAAGCCTGAACTCGGGAATCCCGTAACGCAAAACGCCTCCTATGTCGTGAAGCGATTCAAAAACGGTGACGTCATAACCCATATTCGCCAGATCGCCGGCCGCCGTAAGCCCGGCCGGACCGGAACCTATGACGGCTATTTTTATGCCGTTTTGATTTTTTCGCCGGTTCTCCGTTTTTTTTAAATTCCCGGCGGCCCAGTCCGCGGCGTATCTTTCGAGATTGCCAATCGCTACACTTTCCCCTTTTTTCGCAAGCACGCAGTATTTTTCGCACTGGTTTTCCTGCGGGCAGACTCTTCCGCATACGGCCGGAAGATTATTTTTGCTCTTAAGAACTTTAAAAGCGCCTTCCGGATTTCCCTGTGCAAGTTCTTTGACAAAACCGGGAATGTCAATTTCAACGGGACAGCCTTCAATGCAAAGAGGCTTTTTGCATTGCAGGCATCTTTTAGCTTCCGCCATCATCTGCTCGCCGGTATATCCGGTATTGACCTGCAAAAAATCTTTATTTCTCTGGTTTGCCGGCCTTTCCGGCATTTTTATTCTCTGCGGCATTTGCACTCCGGATTATGCTTAAATTTATCCAATGAAACTTTTTCATAGTCTCTAAAGAGAGAAAGCCTTGAAACAAGTTCTTCCCAGTTGACTTTATGGGCGTCGAATTCCGGGCCTTCAACGCAGGCGAATCTGGTCTTGCCGTCAACGGTAACCCTGCACGCTCCGCACATTCCCGTGCCGTCGACCATGATCGGATTAAGAGAAACAAGCGTTTTTATGTTTTTTTCTTTTGTAAGTCCGGCGACCGCCCTCATCATAGGCACAGGCCCTATGGCGTAAACCATATCGACGCTTTCTTCGTCCATAATATTTTTTAACACGTCCGTCACAAGCCCTTTCACGCCGTACGAACCGTCATCGGTCGCAAAAAAAAGCCCGTCGCATGCGCTTTCCAGCTCTTTTTCAAGAATAATAAGTTCTCTGTTTCTAGCGCCTATCACGGCCAGAACTTTGTTGCCCGCCTCTTTAAGCACCTTTATGACGGGAAGAACTTCCGCCGTCCCGACCCCTCCCGCCACTGCGGCCACCGTTCCGTATTTTTGCGCTTTGGTAGGATGCCCCAAAGGACCTACGAAATCTTTTATATAGTCCCCTTCTTCCAAAGAGCCGAGCTCAAAAGTCGTTTTTCCGGTTTCCTGAAAAATTATACGGACAAGTCCTTTTTGCGAGTCGGTTCCTGCGACGGTCAGCGGAATCCTTTCCCCTTTATCATTCGTCCTGAGCATGACGAACTGCCCGGCTTTAGCATTTTTGGCCACGTCAGGCGCTTCTATAAGAAAACTCTTTACGTTTTTTCCGAGAATCTCTTTCAGCACTATTTTAAACATTTTTTCTCTGCTTTTTTAAAAAAATCCGGATAATTATAACATTTTTGCCTTTCATTTTAAACTCACTCAATGCTTTTAAAAAATTCTTCCGCCATATTATTCAGCCCGGCCGCGGCGGCAAAAGAGGCTTTTGAAAAAGCTTCGTCTTCGCAGGCTCCGATTTCGTCTCCCGCGGACGTATTGGAATACAATAGCGCATTTTCGTTAAAAGCGTCGCTTAAAACAAAGTCCGCGATCCAGCCGTATCCGGCTTGCGCGTCTGACGGGTTTTTGTTCAGGCTGACGGCGCAGTTTATAACGGCAATGCCTTTATCTCCGGAGACGGGTTTTGCGGGAAGCTCGGGCACAATGGCGAAACCTTTGCTTTCAATCAGCTTTCTGAGTCTGCCGGCATTGAAATTGTCCGCCTTTATGTAAAACACAATGCTTCCGTAAAGCCTTTTTCTTTCCGATTTGAGTTTTTCGCGCTCGAAATCTTCGGTTTTGTCCTGCGCGGGACTTTCCGAAAGAGCTTCTTTCAAAGCGGCCGCGCAGTCTCTTCTGGCATAGAGTTCCAAAAGTTCATTAACGGCTTTTATTCTGGGAATAACGGGAAGAACCAATTCCTCATAAATGGAAGCCCGGTATTGCAGCACCTGTTCGGCGCCGTAAAGATCGTCTTCAATATTTATACGCGCCATATTTTTGTCGACAATGCCGAACGCGTACCATATATCATCATCTTTGTCATAGTACGAATGTCCTTTCTCAAAAGATTTCATAATACCGGCCGGAGCGGAGTTGATCTTCGCTTTTTCCATGCCTTTTGCGATAAGAATTTCGGAAATGTTTTCGTTGATGTTTCTCTGCGCGTCCGTCAGAGCCTCTTTTTCCGTCTTTCCTTTTCCCAATGCGGCAAGAAATCTTTTGCCGGGATACGCCGCGCTTTCCCCGCTTTTAACCCAGGCCGGAGGCTGCGCCGGCAGGGAGGCCGCGGCAAACATAAGCAAAAAAAGCAAAAACAGCTTTCCTCTCACATAGAACTCCTCAAAATTTTAAATGTCTTTTTTCCGTTTTCTATATTGACGCTGAAAGTTTCCGAAAAAAGCTTTTCCCCCCGCGGGCCCAGATAATCAACGCTTACTTTGTTTTCCCCGGCCGGCAGATATATGCGCGACATTAAAATATTTTCAGGAAGCGTTCTCCAGCCGCGCTTGTCGGCCGAAGCCGTAAGCGAATTGAAAATGTTAAAACCTATCTGGGTTAAAGCGCCCCATCCTTCGCCGCCTGTATTATCGTCAACGGCTTTGGATACGCTTTTTCCTATCGCATATTTCACGGCCGCCCGCGCGAGAGTTTTGGCATAAACTTTTTTTATATCGTTTTGAAGACACTTTTCCGCGATTTCCGCGAAATTCTGCGCTTCATAAGCGCGTTTTGAAGAAACGCTTCCGGCTTTCACCGAAAAAGTTTTTACCTTGTTGGGCACTCTTTTGTATTTGGGAAAAACCACCTTGACATAATCTTTCGCGAAAACCGAGATTGAAACGGAGCGGGCCTTTTCAAATTCGGCCGCTTCATCCGTGTCGACTTCAACCTGATTTACATAAGGCCATATGTCAAACAAGGCAAACTCGAGGATATTGTCGGTTTTTCTGGGCATGGCGCCGTTATAGTCCACTATTACCAGTTCTCCGAACCCTTTGGGAATCAAAGATTTTTCAGCCTGCGGAAAATCTTTTTTTATTCCGGCGGCCCGCTCCGGCATTTCCAAAAGCAATGCCGTGGTATAGGCGTCATTGACAAGATCCTTCGGAGGCGCTACTCCCGAAATTCCGTTTTTATACGCTTTTAAAGCGAGATAATAAGACACATGCGCGTCGTTGACATACCCTCCGTTTTCGTAGACGAGCCCCATAAAATATCTTATAAAACCGTCGTCATTATAAAAATTTTTATGTTTTTTTTCTACGGCAAAAGCCCTGAACAAATTATTCGCCTGCCTTGCTTCAACCACCGCTTCGTTTCCGTCGGCTTCTTTAATATAGTTCAAAGACTGGAAGACATTTATATGAACTCTTTCATAATTTTCGCCGTAGTAGGGCAGGGCGCTGTCATTAAACACAAATGAAGCCGCTCCGGCGCTGACGCTTTTCTGGTAATATTGGTCGAATTTCTCTTTTGCGGCTTCAAAACTTTTCAGGCTTTTCGCGTAATTTCCGGCAAGATGATTCGTCATTCCCGAATCGAGATAGTACAGCAGGACGTTTTTCTTTCCGTATTTTCCTTTCGATTTATCCACCGCCGCGGCGGCGGCTTTATAATCCCCTCTCTCTATTTTAGAGTCGACGTCGGAATATAAATTTTTCAAATTCGAAGCACATCCGCCAAGAAGCGCCGAAGACAACAGCACCGGCAAAACTAAAAACGGATGTGCTTTGATAATTTTTATGAAAAAACCGCAGCCTGACATTTTCGATCTTTCCGGCTAAACTTTATATTTTTTTCTGGCAACGACTTTCTTAATCTGTTTCTGCCCTATCCAGACTTTTTCATTCGTTTCTATGTTTATCATTTCAAGCTCGACCTGATAATATTTAAGTTCGGCGCCTTTTTTCTTGTCGGGTATGGTGTTCAGCTGGCCTTTAACCATAAAATCCGCTCCCATTTCCCGCCCGTGCGCTTTCGCGGTGTCGGCTCTGGCATTGACCGCCTGATCGTCCCTTTCGGCTCTTATTTCTCCCCTCTGCGCGCTTGAAGCCACCATAACGACTTTGCCCGAATTGGTAAGAGCCATTTCCAGATCTTTGACAAAAGTTTCCGTAGTAATGTGTTCGTCGGTTTTGTTTATTACGGCGCCTACTATCACTCTGGGCTTTTTATTGTGTTTTCTTATGTATTCGTCAACCCACGGCCTGCTTAAAGAATCCATTATCATTTCCGAAGAAACCTGTCTTGAGTCCGTATCGTTCCAGTTTCCGCTGAAATCGACTTCTTCGGACGGATCAAGCCTTGTAACCTGCGGGCCCGAACAGGCCGACAGCCCGAAAACAAATAAAACCGCAAAAAAACAAAACGCCAGACTTTTAAAATTCATAAATAACTCCTTCTTTATTTTAACGGCAATATCTTTTTAAACTTTCTTTTTCCCGCCTGGAGAACGAATTCTTTTCCGGACTTTATTTCACAATCTCCCACGGCTTTTTGCGAATCTATTTTTACGCCACCCTGCTCTATCAGTCTCCTGGCCTCGTTTTTGCTTGAAACCATTTTGCTTTCCGCCAATAAATCCGACAGTTTGACGGAAGAAGCCTTCAAAACGTATTCTTCCATATCGTCTGGAAGATCCTTTTTGGCGAAAACTTTCTCAAACTCTTCCCTGGCGGCTCCGGCGGCTTCTTTCCCGTGATATCTTCCGGTAATTTCCTGGGCGAGGGCGAGCTTGGCCTGCTTGGGATGCATTTCCCGGACGGCCTTTAAATCGGCCTGCGTAAGAAGTTCATAATATTTGAACATCATTTCGTCCGACACCGACATCACTTTGCCGAACATGTCCCGGGGAGAGTCGTTTAAAGCTATGTAATTATTGTATGATTTCGACATTTTTTTAACGCCGTCGGTGCCTTCAAGCAAAGGCATTGTTATAACCACCTGCGGCTCCTGTCCGTAATCCCTCTGTATCTGCCTTCCCATCAGAAGATTGAATTTCTGGTCGCTTCCTCCGAGTTCCACGTCGGCTTTCAGCTCGACCGAATCATAAGCCTGCAAAAGAGGATACAAAAACTCGACTATGCTTATAGGCTTGTCTTCTTTATACCTCTTCTCGAAATCGTCTCTCACAAGCATTTGGGCGACAGTGCTTTTGCCTGCAAGGCGCAGCAGGCCGGAAATTCCCAAAGCGTTAAGCCACTTTCCGTTATATACGATCTCGGTTTTTTCCCTGTCGAGAATTTTAAAAACCTGCTCGGTATACGTTTTTACGTTTTCGGCTATTTGTTCGTCGGTCATAACCGGACGCGTCTCGGAACGTCCCGAAGGATCGCCTATTTTAGCGGTAAAATCCCCTATCAGAAAAACGATGCGGTGCCCCAAATCCTGAAAAACTTTAAGCTTGTTGAGAATCACGGTATGTCCCAGATGCAAATCCGCGGCGGTGGGATCCGCCCCCATCTTTATCGTGAGTTTTTTTCCCGAAGCGAGTTTTTTTTCAAGTTCCTGCCCGGATATGATTTCATTCGTACCTCTCTTAATCAGTTCCAGCGCTTCTTTCATTTGTATTATTCCTTTATTTATACCGAAAGACTTCTCAATACTTTCAGCACTTTTTCATTAAATTTCTTTTCATGCTTTATCGCCTGGGACACGGGTATAGAACTTATTTCTCCTTTCGCAAGGCCCACAAGACGGTTATAATTTTTCTTATGGAAAAGATGCATCGCGGCGTATCCGAACTTTGAAGCCAGAATTCTTGTTCTCGCGGTCGGTCTGCCGCCCCTTTGTATGTAACCGAGATTGCTGACCCTGACTTCAAGCCCGGTCATCTTTCCTATTTTTTTTGCAAATTCCGCGGAAGAGCCGCAGCCTTCGGCGAAAGCTATGATTTCCGACGTTTTTCCTCTGTCTTTTCCTTTTGTAAGTTCCTCCGCGAGTTTTTTTATGTCAAACTTCATCTCAGGAACAACTATAAACTCGCATCCGGCGGCGAGACCTACGTCAAGCGTTAAAAAACCGTGCTCTCTTCCCATAACCTCAACGACAAAAATCCTGTCATGGCTTGTAGCGGTGTCTCTTATTTTGTCTATGGCTTCAACCGCCGTATTAAGAGCGGTGTCGTAACCTATGGTTTCGTCTGTGCCGTAAATGTCATTGTCTATCGAAGCCGGTATGTTTATGACTTTTACGCCGCGCTTTGAAAGTGCGTTCCCGGCGGCAAGAGATCCGTCTCCGCCTATTATTATCAGTCCTTCAAGACCGAGATCTTTTATAGTCTTAACGGCCCTGTTCATTCCGGTTTCGGTTTTGATTTCGGGACATCTTCCGGTATGAAGCATAGTGCCGCCCGCATTTATTATGCCGCTGACCGAACGCAGCGTAAGCGTGACAAATTCGTCGTCAAGCAATCCTTTAAATCCCCTTCTTATTCCTATCATCTGGTATCCGAGGGAAGTTCCGTATCTTGTGACGGCCCTGACGGCCGCGTTCATTCCTGGCGCGTCCCCTCCGGAAGTAATAATGCCGACTTTTTTTGCCATAAGTTTCTCCCAGCGGTAAATTTGAAAAATTATTTAAGATTTTACAACTTTAATTTCGATTGGGCAATACGTTTTCCCGAAAGCTAATTTTACCGTTCACATACCGCACCGGCGTAAGAATTCGGAAAAGCGATACCGCTTACCCTCCTGCCTGGCAAGGTTTGCGCTGTTTGAAGTAAAACACCTTAATAGTCTTTGTCTTTTTTGCCGCCTTAGAAGCGCGGCTTATGAACGGAAAGATTTTTCAGATGCCTTAATTTTATATGTCTGAAGTACGCGAAACGTACGAGTTTATAAAATTATCTGAAAAATATTGAAGCGAATGCGCTTCAGCGGCAGAGTTTTGCACACTTTTGATCGCATGCAAAAGTGTGAAAGAGGGGTTTAAGGGGCAAAAGCCCCTTGCCGTTATCGGTTGCAAACCAGGCGGCGATTTGCTTACTTTCTAAAAGTAAGGCGCATTGGCGCGCCAAGACTAGTTTGGGCTGCAAGCCCGATAAAGCTCGGCATGCAGTCCCAAGAAAAAAACTTTTATTATCGAATAAGTCCGGTATGCTATAGATTTTTCGGATATTATTTTTATTTAGCAAAAGTCTCCGCTTTTGCTAAAATAAGCCCGTTATGGGAAAAATGGAAATTTTAGCGCCGGCAGGCTCAAAAGAATCTTTTATAACCGCGGTTGAAGCGGGCGCGGACGCGGTTTACTGCGGACTGAAAGAGTTCAGCGCAAGAAGCAAAGCCGGCAACTTTTATCCGGACGAACTTGCCTCTTTTACGGAATACGCGCATAAAAAAAATGTAAAAGTATACGTCGCTTTCAATACGCTTGTAAAAGAAGCCGAACTCAAAAAAGCCGTGCGGCTTATGAGCGCGGTTTCGCAGACCGGAGCGGACGCCGTCATAATTCAGGACTTCGGAATCGCAAACATGGTTAAAAACCATTTTCCGGAGTTAAAAATGCACGCAAGCACCCAGATGTCCGTGCATAACAGCGCGGGAGTGCTTGAAGCCCAGAAAAGCGGATTTAAAAGGGTCGTGCTGGCAAGAGAGCTTTCTCTTGAAGAGATAAAAGAAATAAAGAAAAAAACTTCCGCCGAACTGGAAATATTTTGTCACGGAGCTTTGTGTTTCGGAGTGTCCGGAATATGCCTTATGTCAAGTTTCATAGGCGGCCGCAGCGCCAACAGAGGCGCCTGCGCACAGCCCTGCCGCAGAATATGGAGCTTTAAAGACAAAAAAGGCTTTTATATCTCTCCGAAAGATCTGGATTTATCGGCTTATATGAAAGAAATTTCCGCGTCCGGCGTATCGTCTTTGAAAATAGAAGGCAGAATGAAAAACGCCCAATATGTTTATAAAACGGTCAAAGCCTACAGAATGCTTGCCGATTCCGGCGCAAGCGCAGAGGCTTTAAAAGAAGCCGCCGGGCTTTTGGCTCTGGATTTCGCAAGGCCTAAAACATCTTTTAATTTCATAAACGCTTCAAAAGATATTTTTTCCCCGCAAAAAACAAAACAGAGCGGCATATTCATAGGCAGGGTTCATAACGCGAAAAACGGCTCTTTTGAAATTAAAACGGAAATGCGTCTTAACAAAAACGATATTCTTAAAGCGGCGGATCCGAAAAACGATATGTATCACAAAATCGGCATAATATCCATGCGTTTTTCCGGCGGGGTTTATTTTCTGGAAACCGATTCCCGCTTTATAGGAAACGGCATGGAAATATTTAAAACTTCCGACGCAAGCCTTGCGGCTTATCTTAAAGATATTATCGAAAAAACCGCGATAACGAAAAAATCCCCGGAGTTTAAAGAAAAAAACGTAAAATTCCCTCTTTTTTCCAAAGAGCTTGCGAAAGAAAAACTTTTTATCAAGACGGACAATGCGCAATGGATAAAATTTTTAGACGGCAGGAAAACCGGAATTATTTTCGCCCTTTCCGCGGAAAACGCCGCCGCGGCGGAAAATTTAAACGACGCGGATTATTTTGAAATTCCGCCGTATATCGGCGAAGCGGATTTGCCCGCCTACAAGAAAATCATTTTAAAACTCGCCCGAAAAAAGAAAAAATTTTTTCTCAACAATATAGGGCATTTTTCTTTTTTCGACAAGCTGCAAACGGAACTTTACGCCGGGAGTTTTTTATATTCCCTCAATTCTTTTTCGGCTGATTTTCTTTTCAAAAAAGGCGTCCGGAACTTCGTTTTTTCAGCCGAAGACGACATAAAAAACATCAAAGAGCTTTCAAAAAGCAAAGCCGCGGCGAAAGGAATTTTTTATTTATCCGGATTTTTGCCTCTTGCGCTGTCCGCGATGAGCCCGCACGCGGATATGCCGCGAAAAGGAATTATCAGCTCACAAAAAGATTCTTTGCGCATAGAAACATTCTGCGCAAAAACAGCCGTGCTCGCGCAGTATCCGGTTATGCTGTTTGACAAAAAAGAAGAACTTAAAAAAGCCGGGATATCACGGTTTATTATAGACCTTTCTTTCATAGAACCCGATAAAAACTATCTATCCTGCGTTCTGGACGCTTTTTACGGGAAAAGACCGCTGCAGGGCGGACTAAAATTCAATTTCGACAGAGGTTTAAAATAAATAAGCGCCCGGCGCAGCTTTTTGCGGCCTGAAAAAACAGGCTTAAAACCGCCGCAAATCGTATGCATGGCCGGGTTTTGTCCGTTTCTTTTGCCGCAAAAGGCATTCGGCGCAAAAAAGCCGGTTTAATAAATACCGCTTATCTATCAGACGCGTTCGGACAAATTTTCGGGAAGACCGTCCGGACGGCGTTTTTTATGCGCAAAAAAGCGGGAAAGGCTTAAAGCCTTTCCCGCTTTTTAAATGCGTTTTTTTAATTAAAATTTGTATGAAGCTCCCAACTGGACGGACGAACTTATGTCCGCGAGAAAATCTTCCTCGCCCGTAAGCTTTTCTATTTTCGAATCGATGTCATTAGAGGATATAAAGCAGCCGAAAGCAAGGAAAAAATCTATCCCGTCGCTGTATTTGTACTTGGTCTGCAAATCGACTTCGTCGCCATAGTTCAGCCCGTTGTCTCTGGCGGCAAAATTGTAGTAGTCAAAAGAAAATTTAAAATCGTTTTTAAAATAATCGGCTCCGACATTTATAGCCCTGAAATCCACCATAGACAAAACGCGGGTAACTGTCTGCTGTCCGAAAACTATTCCGGGAACATAATTGCCGAAATTCAAAAAAGGCTTTACGGCCAAAGTGCCTACAGGGATTCCGTTAAGTATTTCTTCAATTCCTTCGCTGCCTCCCTGCATGGCAAAAGAAGCCCTGGCGGCTGCCTTTTGATCCATTTCGTATGAAAGGTCGGCTTTAAACAGATTTGAATTTCCTTTCATCTTAAATAGTCCGGTATTGAGTATGCTGTCGTATCCGAAAGGAGATTTCCCCGCAAAATTCAAAGCGAACTCCACAGAAGCTTTAAAACCGCCGGATTCTACGGCGGGTTTTATGCCCGCAATGGAATAATGCGCCACAAGAGGACTTTCAATATCATATCCGTAAGCCTGCAAGTTAAACGCGTCCGCTATTTTAAGCAGCTTTACATCCGCTCCTATAACCGTAGTATCTTTGCCCAAATTGATGCTGTGCTCGTTAAAAGGGAGAGAACCTCCGAATAGCAGATTCAGTATGGCGCCGTCAAAATTCAAAGACGTTCCGAGAATCTGTCCGAGGTTTGCGTATATGAAATTCGCTTTCATTTTTTCTTTCTCATAATAAAGCGTCGCCGCGTTTACGGAAGTGGTATTGTCAAAACCCAAAAACGGAAGATTGAGCCCGAACAAAGGCTGGTAATGTCTTACGCCGAAATACATTATGGAACTGTCTTCGTCTCCGTAATACTGACGGCCTATTTTAGCGCTGAGTCCTTCGACTTTAAGAAGATTTTTTATCGTAACATTGGCCGTCTGCACTCTTATATTGTCAAGATAACTCTGAATGCTGTTTCCTTTAAGAGGCGAATAGCTTGGATTATTTGCCAGCGAAAAAATTTTGTTGCCGCCTTCCGCCCAGTTATTCGAGTAGGAAAAGGATAAGTCGGCGGACAAATATTCCATTATGTCAAAAGTCAGCCCCGCGGTAAAAAAGCTTACGACTCCGCCGTAATTTGAATTCAGAATGCCGGGAATCTGTCCGTTGGAAAGACCCGAAAGCAATTTTCCCAAATTGAGGTCATAACCGTTTTGCATACTGTATCCCACGGTCTGTCCTTCGCCGTAAAACTTAATGTTCTTCATAAATTTGTAGTCATACGCATATAAAGACTGCGCGCTAAAAACCATAACGATTAAAAAAGACATAAACTTCTTCATTACAGGATTCCCCCTTAATTTTATTTTACAACCCCTTCAACAAAGTATTCCGGCATCCCCTCCTTTTTTCATTATTTGTATATTTATATTCCTAAGTAGAACATTTTTTCTTTTGCTTGTCAACAATAAAAAACAAAGCGAAAACGGCAGTTTTTCCGTAAACTTTTGTAAACAAAGCCCGCGTTTGCAAAAATTTTTTTAATATAGTATTTTAACTGTAAAAATTTCGGAGGGGTAAATGTATAAAATAGTATTGATAAGGCACGGCGAAAGCCTGTGGAATAAAGAAAACAGATTTACCGGCTGGGCGGACGTGGATTTGTCGGAAAAAGGAAAAGAAGAAGCGGCCAAAGCCGGACAGCAGCTCAAAAAAGAAGGTTTCGCTTTTGATATGGCTTATACTTCGGTTTTAAAAAGAGCCGTTAAAACTCTTTGGACGGTACTGGACAATATGGATTTGAACTGGATTCCCGTAATAAACAGCTGGAAATTAAATGAAAGGCATTACGGCGCGCTTCAGGGATTAAACAAAGCCGAAACCGCGGCGAAATTCGGAGAAGACCAGGTTAAAATATGGAGAAGAAGCTATGACACGCCGCCTCCGG
Organism: uncultured Endomicrobiia bacterium; assembly: GCA_938040055.1. Classification (GTDB taxonomy): domain Bacteria; phylum Elusimicrobiota; class Endomicrobiia; order Endomicrobiales; family Endomicrobiaceae; genus Endomicrobium_B. Next base: position 38,868 of record CALHWY010000024.1, on the reverse strand, counting down.
CGCTTGAAAAAAGCGACGAAAGATTTCCCGGCAACGATTCAAGATACTCATCGCTTGCCGAAGAAGAACTTCCTTTAACCGAATGTCTTAAAGACACCGTCGCAAGAGTCATTCCTTACTGGGAAAAAGAGATAGCTCCGAAAATAAAAGAAGGGAAAAAAATCATAATAGCAGCCCACGGCAACAGTTTAAGGGCTTTGGTAAAATATCTGGACAATATAAGCGATTCAGATATCGTCAGCCTGAACATTCCCACGGCGATGCCTTTGGTTTACGAACTTGACGAAAATCTCAAACCCGTTAAAAATTATTATATCGGCGATCCCGAAGCCGTCAAAAAAGCCATGGAAGCGGTGGCCAACCAGGGCAAAGCGAAATAGAAATATTTTGACGCTAAACAACGGATTTTTGCGCTAAAAACGCCTTAAGGCAAATGTTTATTTTTTCTAAAAGCGATGAAACCGCCGGCTCCGCCGGCGGTTTCGTTATATACGAAGTAAGCAGTTTTGCAAAACTAAGTTTAATCCGGTTTAATTGCTTGTTTTCTATCTGAATTTTTTGCTAATGTCCGGGGCGGCGGCCGGCCTGCTTTTTTGAAAAATAAGAGCTTTTCTTTCCTCGCTTTACCCGGACATTATAGTCTTTTCACGGCTGAATATTTTTCAAACCGCCGGCAACGCCGGCGGTTTGAAACGACAAAAATCAAAGAGTTTGCTTTTAAAAGCAAACTCTTTGATTTTTATTTGCCGCATTATCCGGACGGAATCCGGGCTGCTATCGGAATAGCGGTAAAATGCTCTGAATTTTAATGTTTAAAAAGACTGACAAAAGCAAAGAGGCAATACATAAACAGGCTTTCAATAAGACCGTCTGCCGACGGTAAGAAATCCGCCTTATCCATTATAATTTTCAATTATTTTTATACACGCAGCAACAGCAAAGGTTGCCATTGCTGCATGAAATATTGACAGAATTTTATCTTGTAATTTCCGTTCTCGTTCAAGCGGTTTTACTTTCAAACCTTTGCTCACGGCTCCTTTTATGGAAATAGGATGTCCGTGTGTTTTGTGATTTTCGAATTTACCAAGCCGCTCGGCAATATTTTTAGATTTTTCGACGCCTTGCTTATCGTCTTTAAACATATATTGTGAAAGAAGCTTTCTCTATCGAAAGTTTACTAGTCTCCCCCCCCCCCCCGCACATTGCCGGTATTTCAAACGGCAAATTTTTTATTCCGTCTAACCATATCGGAGAAGCCTTTGGATTTTCCGGAACGGCCTGCCGGGCTTTTTCAAACTCTTTTAATATGGCATGCGCCGCAATACATCCTATTTGAGGATCTATCGGAGCGACAGCCGAATGCTTTGCCATAATAATTTTATCGCAAGCACAGGCCAAAAGAGTTGCAGCCGACATAGCGAAAACCGCAAGTTGAAAAGCAGTCTGTAAAATCTGTAAAAAGGTATGCCGAGGGCGGGACTTGAACCCGCACGTCACCGGAGCGACTTGAGATTTTGAGTCTCACGTGTCTGCCAATTCCACCACCTCGGCTTTAAAGAACGGAAACGGAATTTCGGATGAGAGGGTTATTTTATAATAAAAGCCGCTCTGCTGTCAAATTGGCATTATTTTAATATTTTAAAGTCCGGACACAGATTATTTATGCCGGATAATATCTTAAAAAGCCGCCCGGATTGACGATTTTGCGGCAATGAAACGCCCGCAAAATTGTTCCGCGCATTTTAAGATCAATGCATTGCGCAAAAACAAAAACCGCCGCAAAGTCCGGCCGGAAGACCATGGCGGCGACTCTTATTTTCCCGCCAAAACGGTTTTACAGCTTTTATATTTTTATTCCCGGCTTTAAATACGCTGATGCCGGAGCCAGTAACATAATTGACTCTTTTTGTGACAGATGATAAAATAGCCCGTATGATAAATTTCGGGATACACGCTTCGCTCAGAAACGGACTTTCCGGCGCGTTAAGACAAGCTTTGGAAACAGGCTGCGAAACCGTTCAGATTTTTACAAGGAGCCCGCGCGTTTGGAACAGCGCGGCATATTCGCAAAAAGAAATAACCGGTTTCCGCCGCGCTTTAAAAGCTTCGGGCATTTTTCCGCTGACCGTCCACGCTTTTTATCTGCAAAATCTTGCCTCGGCAAATGAAGAACTTTATAAAAAATCTTTCGCCGCTTTTGAAAAAGATCTGCTCCTTGCCGACAAAATAGGCGCGAAATATTATGTCATACATCCGGGCTCTTATTCGCAAAAATCAAATATCGACGAGGGCATAAAAAGAATAAGCGCCGCCATAAATAAAATCTATAAAAACAATAATGTCGAAACCGTTTTGCTTTTGGAAAACCTTGCAGGCGAAGGAAGGAAAATAGGCTCTAAATTTGAAGAACTCGCTAATATAATTTCGCATATCCGTAATAAAGATAAGATCGCCGTATGTTTCGACACGGCGCACGCTTTCGGCGCCGGTTATGATTTGTCCGACCCGGAAAAAACCGACCTTATGCTGGAAGAGTTTGACGCAATAATCGGTCTTGAAAAAATGAAAGTCATTCATTTTAACGATTCAAAAATGCCTTTGGGATCAAAAAAAGACCGGCATGAACATCTGGGTTTTGGAATGATAGGAGAAAAAGGGCTGAAACATTTTGTCCGCCGCATTAAAGATACGGCCGAAGTCGGCATTATCGAAACGCCGAAAAAACCGGAAGGATCGGACAAAAAAAATCTTCAAAAACTCTTTGAGTGGAGAAAGCGGTAAAAATTTCATATTCACCGGGCGTATGCCGGATTTTTTGCGTTTCTTCGCGTCTTATGTTTTCGGATTGTCAAATCTTTTTACCGTTTGCGGCAAAAGAAAATAAAATATCCGGACGGAAACCGAATTGCAAATCAAAGCCTTTTCTTTTTTTGATTGCCGCGCTTTTGCGGTTAATCGACAAATCCTGAATATGCCTGCGGGCTTTCGTCATAATATCGGACGTAATAAATCGGGCCGGATTTCACAGAATTCAAATTCGCATTTGCATAAAGCGGCAAGAAACCGGTTTTTATTTACCAGTGCCGCAGAAATTTCAAATTATTGCGCCGCAAAGAAAACGGCTCTCTATATTTTTTGTCCGGTTCTTTTTGTCCGCCGCCTGAGATTACATCCCGCTGCGCGCGCAAAGCTTTATATGTTTTCTCCGGCCATTTTATCCGCTGTCCGAGTCCTGCGCCTGCGCGAAGGAACAGGCATCATATTCACGGCCTTTACATATGAAAAACTTATTTCGCTGCGCCCCGGACGGAACTATGAAAAAACATATATGCGGCTGAAAACTTTAATTAATCGTATTATATCCGGAACGGCTGTTTTTAAAAATTTGACTTAATGCCCGGAAAAACCGTTAAAAAATTTTTTATAAAAATCCATCCGCTCGGCAAGCTTTATCCGTATTATTAAAGAAACGCTTTTGAATTTTTTCTGACTTTCGGCTGTTTCCGTGCGCATTTCAAAATAAATTACGGGTTTAAAATATTTGCGGCATTAATGCAAAAAAGCCGCCAAAGGCGCGTTGAAAACCGAAACGCAAACCGGAGTAATAATAATTACGGCGGCGATTAAACGCATTCTTTTATCCGAATACGGCGCGCCGGCGGCATTTCCAGTCCAGCCGCCGCATTGCTCCGGCATATGCGCCGCCCGTTAAAATACGAACATACGACATACATAACAGCTCCGAAAAAAGCTCCGGACAAAGCGCCTGCGATTATATCCGAAATAAAATGAACGCCCAAATATACGCGCGTATAAGCCGTAAACGCCGCCCACAAAAAACAGTCCATGAAAACAGAGTTTTCCTGAAAAACAATGACATAAACATTGCAAAGCCGAAAGTATTTGCCGCATGGCTTGATATGAAACCGAAATGTCCTCCCCTGTATCCGTATACGGTTTTTACGGATTCCATAAAATCGGGATGATGAGCCGGACGCAGGCGTTCAAAGGCGGGTTTGATCAATGAAGAAGAAAACTGATCGCAAACGGCGGCTATAAGCGCAGGCGGCCGCTCCCGCAAATCCCTTTTATATATAAGAACTCCCAGTATAACCGCGGCCAGCGGCAGCCATACCGTTTTACCCGTGCAAAGCCATATGAATCTGTCAAGCGCAACGCAATCGCTTCCGTTTAAAAGAAAAAACAAATCCCGTTCGTAATACGAAACTTTTTCAAGCATTTGCCGTTATGCAATTTCCATTTTATTTCAGTTCCCTGGCTTAACCCGATAATGCCGCCGTCTTCCTGCCGAAAGCTCCGTTTTTTTCCGCTCCGATTATAAAGTTATGCCGGCCGGCAGACGCAGCCGAAGCCAAGCGTATCATTCGTCTCTTTTTAGCATCCGGCAGACTTTGCCGCCTTTGTCGAATATATTGCAATTATCAATAAACGCAAAATAAAACCTTTATATTTTCACTTCCGGCCCACAGCGGCATTGGCGTCTCTCTTTTTTCTCATTTCATCCATTATAACCTGATAATTATTGACTATTGCGCCCACAACAAGATTAAGAAGAAGAAACGCAGACAGACAAAACCATATAACGTGAAAAGCCGTTATCACAAAAGCGGGCGCGTGTATAAGTTTGAGTTCGGAAGCTTTAAGCAGATTATATCTTATATCGGTCCAGTCGTCTCCCGTCATAACGCGGAAAAGAGTAAACATGGATTCATGCAAAGTTCCGTAAGGCTCAGGGGAATTTTCAGGAGCATTAGGCGCCGTAACGGACATTTTTTTCATTGACTCTATCACGGCGGGAGAACTCGCGGCGTTTACCTGCGGAAGCCTAAAAAGAGTCACTCCCATTATCGCAAAAAGATAAAGAAATATTATAAAAAACAAAGCATTATAAATAAGAGCGCTGAAAGAACGGATTAACACATTTATTATAAGTTTTATTTCAGGAGCGGCTCTTACAAGCCTTAAAACCCTAAACACCCTTAAAATTCTCAGGGACGTTACCGCGGCCGGATGGGCGAATAAAGATTCCGGCACAAGGCTTACCAAAATAAGCGATAAATCAAAAACATTCCAGCCGCTTTTAAAAAAAGCTTTTATGCCCTGAGCCGCAATAAAGCGCAGTATGATTTCGGCTATAAATATCGATAATGCTATCTGCTGAGTTATGTAAATTTTAGGATTATGAAAATATGTCTCAACGCCTATAAATAAACAGTTCACGACGATTACAACGCTTATAAAAATTTCGAACGGTTTTGCCGCAACAAAACTTTTCGCCCAAGATCCAATACTCATAAAATTTACGATTCTCCTTTATTCTTTTACTTAGCTTATAAACTTTTTAAACGACAAATAATTTTTATATACGAAGCGGCAAAGACAATATATCTTCTTATGCGCGGACTCTTTCAGGTTTTTGCATTTCCGCTAAGTCCTCTCTTTTCACATCTGCGCGCCGCAGCGGTCAAATCCGCGAAACCCGATATCTTTTCCGTTGCCGCAAACCGCATATCCTGAACATCTCGCAAAACAAACCGGTTCGCGGCAAGCCGGCATTTTTCCTTTCCGGTTTCAGCGAAACAGCCTGTCTTTTCTTAAACGGGTATGCTTTTTTACGGCATCTTCTTGAATCTTTCTGACAGAAAACCGATTTGTCCGAAAGCGGTTTTCCCGTCAAATACGCCGTTTTTCAGCCTGCCGGCAAAAAAACTATTTGCCGGGACGGAAAGGCGTTTTTGCGGGTGTTAAAATGCTTTGGTATCATTTGACGCCGCTGCCGGCTGCCGTAATATCCGCTTGTTTTTTTAAGTTTTGCGGCCAAGCCTGAAAATAAACGTTTTTCCGGTTTGCTCAGAAAACATTTCCGCCGCGCTTAAATAAAGCTCATAAAACGGCAAAACCGGCGGCATGATGCATCCGCGCCGCTGGCAATATTGACGGAACATTTACCCGGCTGCCGGGCGTATTCTAAACCGTTTCCGTTTTTATTCGTTCAATCGCTTTTGTTTTTATTTCCGAGAAATTTTACATATTTTACGACGCGCGTGACGGCAAACACCGCCGCGGAGGAAACTCCGAGCATTAAAATAAGGACGCCCGGAATAAAGATATCTTTGCCTGCGGAAACGTCTCTTATAAAAAAACCTATAAACTTTGCCTCAAAAAACAAAGCGAGCAAAGAAACGGCCGACCAGATAATAATCTTGTAAACCCAAAGCATTTCTTTCATAAAAACATTCCTCAAAAAATTCCCGCATAAAAACCGAAATATTAAAGCAATACTTCCGGCAACGGGCGCAGAAATGCCAAAAACATTATTTACTGAATAATTTCCGTCGCGGGAATATTAAAATCCGTTTCTGCCGTTTGCAAAATCTATTTTGCGTTCAGGCGAAACCTGCGGCGCCATGGCATACTAAACGCGCGGCGAACCGGACTGCCCGCGATAAAACCCGATTACAAAAAATCCAGTATGTCCGGCTTTTAATAACCCGAAACAAAGCGAAAAAAACAAACATGCAAAAAAGCGGCGGGAAATAAAATTTTTATTTTTAAAAAAACAGTGTCCGGCATTTTGAAGCTTTTACTTTATAAAGCCCCCGCCGATGACAATGTCTCCCTGGTAAAAAACCGCCGACTGCCCGGGAGTTACCGAACCCTGAGGCCGTTCAAAAACTACCCTGTTTCCGTATACGGCCGCTTTTGCCGGCTTGTGCATGCGCCGTATTTTTACTTCGGATTCAAAAGGAAAAGACGGTTCCCGCGCCGTCCATTTAATGTCTTCGACTTCCATTTCCTTTGAAAGCGTTTCCTCTTTATTTCCCACTATCAGTGCATTGTTTGCTGCGTCTATTTTTACGACATAAACCGGTTTTTCGGTGGTAAGCCCCAGACCGCTGCGCTGCCCGACGGTATAATAAATAAGGCCTTTATGCCTGCCGAGTTTGTTTCCGCGCGTATCGTAAATATCCCCCGGCCTTATTTGCGAAGGGTTAAGCTTTTTTAACAGGAAATCCGTGTAGGAGCCTTCTATAAAGCAATTCTCCTGGCTTTCCTGTCTTTCAGCCGAAGGCAGCATGGCTTCCTGCGCCGTTTTGCGCACTTGCTCTTTAGTCATCTTGCCTAAAGGAAACAAAATGCGCGCCAACTGTTTCTGTCCGAGCCTGTAAAGAACATATGACTGGTCTTTTTGTATATCCGCGCCTTTTTTCAATTGAAAAAAGCCCTCTTCTTGCTCTATGTTCGCATAATGGCCGGTAGCGATTTTATCAAAACCAAGCTCTGCCGCTTTGTCCAGCAAAAGGCCGAACTTTATATTTTCATTGCAGATAATGCAGGGATTGGGCGTTTTGGCGGAAATATAACCGTTTATAAAATCGCTTATCACAATTTCCTCAAAATGCCGTTTAAATTCAAAAACAAAATGCTTTATGCCCAGCGCGGCGCATATTTTTTCAGCATCTTCGACTTCCGTTTTAACACAGTCATGCAAAACAAGAGTGGCTCCGGAAACTTCGCACCCGCGCTTTTTAAGCAGATAGGCGCTTAAAGCGGAATCCACTCCTCCGGAGATACCAACCAATACTTTCATCGAGTTTCCTTTCTTATATCAGCGGCATTATTTGTTTTTCCGGCGCCATACGGGAGACATCGCCCTTAACTTCGCAACTATTTCCGGCAAAACTCCGAGCACATAATCTATTTCTTCTTCCGTATTGCTCCGGCCGAAAGAAAATCTGATAGCTCCCTGCGCGGCTATCGGATCCACGCCCATAGCCGCAAGAACATGGGACGAGCCCGCTTCTCCGGAAGCGCAGGCGGAACCGGTCGAAGCGGCAATGCCGTTCATATCAAGCATCGCAAGAAGAGATTCTCCTTCTATGTAATTAAAACTGACATTTAATATATTCGGCACAGCTTTTTCATTGCTGGCATTAATTATCACTTCGGGTATCGACTTGAGAATGCCTTTTTTAAGTTTTTCCCTTAACAAAAGCGCATGTTTATAGTTAAATTCCGTCGCGGATACGGACATTTCCAAAGCTTTCGCAAGCCCTTTGGCGAAAGCTACGTTTTCCGTGCCGGGCCGCAGCCCGTTCTCATGATGCCCGCCGTACATTACCGGCAGAATATTCGTTCCCTTTTTTACGTATAAAGCCCCTATTCCTTTCGGCCCGTAAAATTTATGGGCAGCAATCGAAAGAAGATCGACCCCCAACTCCCGCACACCGATTTTGATTTTCCCGGCGGTCTGCACCGCGTCGGTATGAAAATATATTTTATCTTTGCGCTCCCTGTTTATGTCCTTCAAAACGGCCGCCATTTCGGCTATCGGCTGCACGGAGCCGACTTCATTGTTGGCGTGCATTACCGTGACAAGCAGCGTATCGTCCCTGACGGCTTTTTTAAGATCTTGCGCAGACGCTACTGCGTCGCCGTCAACGTCCAGATACGTAACTTCATAACCGTTTTTTTCAAGATGCCTGCAAGAATACAATACCGCATGATGCTCGGTTTTGCAGGTTATTATGTGGCCTTTTTTGCCGTAAGCTTCAAGAATGCCGAAAATCGCCATATTGTCCGCCTCGGTACCGCTGCCGGTAAAAATAATTTCTCCGGCGTCGGCATTAAGAAGTTCCGCGGTTTCCGCGCGCGCCTGTTCAAGAGCCGTTTTCGATTCCTTGCCGAAATCGTGAAAACTTGAAGCGTTCCCGTATATTTCGCAAAAATAAGGAAGCATTTCCTCCAGCACTTCCGGCGCCACTTGCGTAGTGGCGCTGTTATCAAGATACACCTTTCTTTTCTCCATATAAAACCGCCTGTTATTTTAATGTCAGGACGCAGACGAATTCATTTTTCCGCCAAAAGATTCGCGCCTAAAAACCGCAAAGCTTTGCTTATCTCGTCAGATAAGCCTGTCCGCTTTCCCTTCCCGCCATATACAAAATTTTTAAGATTTTTTAATCCGTTTTTCCGGATATTTTCCCGCGCGGCAAAAAAACGTTTTGCTTTCCGGGCTTTTATGAGCGCCGCCGCATTTTTATGGCGCGGCAGGCCGGCAATTGCGTGATACGGCGCACGTCCGCGTTCAAGACGCATAAAAAAAGCCTTTTTTCCGCGAAAGCCGGATTTATTTTTAATTAAATTATTCCCGCTTTCAGCCGCATATGCGGTTTTTCCGTAAACTTCCTTTCCTATTTTAAAAGAACGGAGCGCAATTTTTCCGAGAACCGTTTTAAAATTAATATTTTCCGGCTTTATCCGGCCGCGGATAAATAAAAAGCAATGGCGCGCATTTCTCTTTCTTTTTTTATTCTCCGCTTTGCGAATATGTTTCAGCCGGACTGTTCCCGCCGCTGCTTTTGTCTGTTTTTTATCATTTTTTCGCTTTCACGCCTGTTTTTTACATGCTCTTCAAGACTCTCGGCGAATAAATGGCTGCCGTTTCCCTGTGAAACGAAAAAAAGGCTGCTTGAATTGGCCGGATATAAGGCCGCTTTTATAGATTCTATTCCCGGGCTGCATATGGGAGCGGGAGGGAGTCCGGCATGCCTGTAAGTATTATAAGGAGAGTCGAAATACGTATCTTCCACGCTAAGGCGGGCTTTATTAACGCCCATGGCGTAAAGAACCGTCGCGCATGACTGAAGTCTTATATTCTTTTTTATCCTGTTATAAAAAACGGCGGCTATGGTAGAACGCTCCCGCGGATTTACCGCCTCTTTTTCGATTATTGAAGCCATTGTTATTATTTGCTCCATGCTCATGCCGAGCTCTTGCGCCCTGGCGCGCATTTCCGGGGTGACTTTCTTGTCGAATTCTTTTTTCATAGCCGCGATAATGTCTTCTTCATCCGCCGAAGGATCAAAAAAATACGTTTCCGGCATCAGATAACCTTCCATTTTTCTTTCCGACGCCAAATGAATAAACCTGTCTTTGTCTATTGCCGCTTTTGAAGCAAATATTCCGGCCGTCTGGTTTACGGTGCTTCCTTCCGGAACGGTAAATTTCATAAGTTTTTTTGAACCCGCTTTCAGTTCTCTGACAATCGTAAACATGCCGTCTTTTACGCTGAATTCATAATATCCGGCTTTTATATTATTATCGGAACCGGTAATTTTAGCATAAACCAAAAATAAATTTTTGGAGAAAATAAGCCCGCTGCTTTTTAAACGGGCCGCCACCCCCGAAGCGCTTTCGCCGCTTTTTACCGTAAAAATCACTTTTTCTTTTCCCGCGGATGATGAACACCCGGCCGCGGCGGAAAAAACCAGTAAAGCAGCCGAAAACGCGAAAAATTTTATTTTGCCGAGCGCTTTTGCAGCCACAGACGTTCAAACTCCTCGTTAATTTCTTCTTTCGCTTCCCCGGACAAAACTTCCCGCGCCCGGATTATATTTTTGGTTTTAAAGCCTTTTGCTATAAAACTTTCGGTATTTTCGCATTTTGCTCCGCCGGGGGCGGTCCGTCTTCTTATTCCTTTGTCGTTTGTAACAACGGTTATCTGGCGCGGATTTTCGGAATTGTCCACGATTTCGGCTATTACATCGTCGGCCGACATAACGCCGCCGCTGAAAATTATTTCTATGCCGCCCGCATGAGAGACATTATAGCCTCCGCATTCATAAGGATTTTTCGATTTGCAGTCGAATACCACCGTGACAGTGTTCCTCGGGCTTCCGTGAGGCCTGTTGTTTGAAATAAAATCTATAAGCTTGTTACGCCTGCCCTCAAGGGTTTTGGCGGTAAACATATCGCTTGAATTTATAATATTGTAGCCGTCAACGATATAATGCATGTTTTTCCTGAATGTTTTTTTAATCCGGCGGGCTTTATGCCAAGCGTCTTATGCGAAGGCTTAATTTTGTCCGGAGCAAAAGATTCAAAGATTTCAGACTCGTTTCCAATGATTACGGGCTTGACCTTTATAAATCTTTAAGCGAAAATTGCAAAGATTTCAGACTCATTTTCAAAGTTTGAAAAAGCGGGCGGTATTATCAGAACCCTTTAGTGTCCAGATAAGTCTGCAAAATAAAAGATGCGGCAAGCTTATCTTTCAGCCCTTTCCTTTTTTGCCTTGAAACCCCGCCTTCGTCAATAAGCATTCTTTCGGCTTGCGCCGTGGTAAGCCTTTCGTCTATTTCAAAAATCCGTATGCCGGAAATTTTTTTTATCTCTTCGATAAACTTTCTTACCGTTTGCGCCATTTCGCCTTCAGTTCCGTTCATATTGACGGGAACTCCGACGACTATTAAAGAGACGTCATTATCCTTTGCCATAGCCGCTATTTTTTCGGCGTCCTTTTTAACGGAGCCGCCGCCGTCTATTGTGTCGAAAGGAGAAGCCGTTATCTGTAAAATATCCGTCATGGCTACGCCTATTCTTTTAAGACCGTAATCAACGCCCATTATCCTGCCCAAACGGATCTCCCTTAAAACGGTATTTCGCGCGCCCGCGATAATGAAAAATAAGGCGCCGGCTGTCCCGGCCGGCACCATATTTTAGCATTTTCAAACAAAAAGTTTTAAATTATTTGGGAATTTTTTTTATCTCTTCCTCTATAGCCGTTTCGGCAAGCTCTATCGAACATTTTTCTATTGTCTGCCCGCCAATTCTCACTACTGGCCCCTTTGAGCATTTTTCAAAACAAAACGAAGCGTCCACCCCTACATAATCTTTAAAATCCATAGTTTCGACGTATTCAAGAATCTGCTTTAAAAGTTTCTGCGAACCTTTAAGCATGCAGCTTGTGCCGAAACATACGTTAATATTAAGTTTCTTTTCCTTTTTGGGCGTGTAAATGGCAAACGGCCCTTCCTGCAGTCTTTTTTTATTGCTGTGTTTAGAATGAAGCAGTTCATGAGCTTCCCGGCTTCCCGGTTTGCCTAAAAACTGTTCATAAATTTTCTGGACATAAGGATTGTCCTGGGGTTTATGAAGCTCAAGAGTTTTATCGTTTTCATACAATACTTTCGTGCGGGTTTTTCTCACGGAAAGATCTTTGTAAACGGGCTGGCCGGCTCCGCCGATACAGCCGCCGGGGCAGGCCATAACTTCGACGAAATCGTATTTGGATTTATCGGCTTTGATATCCCTGACGACTTTTCTGGCATTTTTAAGACCGTGCACAACGGCTATATTAAGCTCTTTTCCGCCGACATTTACTTTAGCCTGTCTTACGCCGTCTTCGCCTCTGACAAAACTGAACTCCTCGGTTTCGTCGACTCCGTCTTTTGTCTGGATAACATTTCTGAGAACGGCTTCCGTAACGCCGCCGGAATTACCGAATATTACCCCTCCGCCCGTCTTAAAACCCATAGGCATGTCGAAAGCCGAAGGTTCGAGATCGGCGAAACGCAGACCGGACTCTTCTATCATCCTGGCGAACTCCTGCGTCGTCAAAACATAATCTATGTCCTGAATGCCGTCCTTTGAAAGTTCCGGCCTTCTTGCTTCGAATTTTTTCGCGGTGCAAGGCATAACCGTCACTACGACAAGATCTTCCCGGGGCACTTCAAGAATTTCAGGCATTATCTTTTTGGCTATCGAGCCGAACATTCCCTGCGGAGAACGGCAGCTTGAAAGATTTTTTATCATATCGGGATAATACTGCTCCACGAATTTTACCCAGGCGGGGCAGCATGAAGTAAACTGCGGCATATGTTTGTCGTTTCCAAGCCTTTCCACAAACTCATTGGCTTCCTCCACTATTGTCATATCGGCGGCAAACGAAATGTCGAAAATCCTGTCAAAACCCATCGCGCGCAAAGCGGTCGCTATCTTGCCGGCGGCTTCGGTTCCGTTTTCTCCGACGAGCCCGAAAGATTCTCCTATAGACGCGCGCACCGCCGGAGCTATCGCGACGATGACTTTCTTTTTCGGATCGCTCAAAGCTTTCCACACGGCGCTGACTTCGGATTTCGGCGTTATGGCTCCCGTGGGACATACCCTGGCGCACTGTCCGCAGTAAACGCATTCCGAATCGTCAAGATCCTTTCCGAAGCTGGGGCAGACACGCGAATTGGGACCGCGGCCGGCAAAATCTATAGCGCCTATGCTTTGTATCTCTTCGCAAAATCTTACGCAGTCTCCGCACAAAACGCATTTTCCCGGATCCCTTACCAAAGCATGCGTCGAAAAATCTTTTTCCTCTTTTTTGGCGACATTTTTAAATCTCACGGCGTCTATGCCCAGTTTTCTTGCCAAAGACTGAAGCTGGCATGTTTCGCTTTTGCGGCATGAAGTGCAGTCTTTATCGTGATTGGCCAGAAGCAGTTCGACGATAATCTTTCTCATTTCGCGTATCTGCTCGTTATTGGTTCTTATTTTCATTCCGTTTTCGGGCGGAGTGGAGCAGGCGGGAAGTATGCCCTTTCCTTCAACTTCAACCATGCAAAGCCTGCATGAACCGTAAGCGCTGAGTTCGGAATGATAACAGAAAGTGGGCAGCTCTATTTTCTGTTTTCTTATTACCTCAAGAATATTTCTTTCATCCCCGAACGCAACTTTCGCATTATTGATAATCAGTTGTTTTTCCATTTTTAACCCCTTGCCACCGCTTTAAATTTGCATACGTCCATACATACTCCGCATTTTATGCATGCCGCAGCGTCAATTACATGCTTTTGCCTGCGTTCGCCCCGGATCGCCTTTGCGGGACATTTTACCGCGCAAAGAGTGCAGCCTACGCATTTGTCGGTAATGACGTAATTGACAAGTTCCGCGCATTCGCCCGCGGGGCATCTTTTCTCCTTAACATGGGCGTCATATTCGTCTCTGAAATATTTCAATGTGGAAAGCACGGGATTAGGCGCTGTTTTGCCCAAAGCGCACAAAGAGCCCAGTTGGACCGCTTTTGCAAGCTTTTCAAGCAAAGAAATCGTGTTTTCATCGGCCCTCCCTTCCGTTATGTCCTCAAGCATAATAAGTATTTGTCTTGTTCCCTCTCTGCAAAGAACGCATTTTCCGCAGGATTCATTCTGGGTAAACTGCATAAAAAATTTTGCGATCTTGACCATGCACGTATTTTTATTCATTACCACAAGACCGCCCGAACCCACCATGGCGCCAGCTTTTTTCAAACTGTCAAAATCCAGAGGCAGATCAAGATGCTGCTCCGTAAGACATCCCCCGGAAGGCCCCCCTATCTGGACGGCTTTGAAATTGCCGTCTTTGACCTCTCCTTTCTCATCGGTAACGCCGCCGGAAACGTCAAATATTATATTTCTTAAAGTAGCGCCGAAAGGCACTTCTATAAGCCCCGTATTGAGCACATGCCCGGTCAAAGCGAATGTTTTCGTCCCGGGAGAACCTTCGGTTCCGATCTGTCTGAAGGACTGCGCACCGGAATTTATTATCATGGGCACCGTAGCGAGAGTTTCGACATTGTTTATAATGGTGGGTTTTCCCCATAAACCGCTCTGCGCCGGAAAAGGCGGTTTGGGCGAAGGCATTCCCCTTTTTCCTTCAACCGAAGCGATCAAAGCCGTTTCTTCGCCGCAGACAAAAGCGCCCGCGCCTTCCATTACATGCAGAGTAAAATTATGTTCCGAGCCGAATATGTTTTTTCCCAGCACGCCCTTTTCTTCGGCATCGGCCACGGCCTTTTTCATTCTTTCCACGGCCAGGGCGTATTCGGTTCTTACATAAATATATCCTTCATCCGCTCCTATGGCCTTTGCGACTATTATCATTCCTTCTATAACGCTGTGCGGATTTCCTTCCATAACGCTCCTGTCCATAAAAGCGCCGGGATCGCCTTCATCGCCGTTACAGATTACGTATTTTTTTCCTTCAGGCTGCATTCTCGCCGCGTTCCACTTTATGCCGGTCGGAAAACCTCCTCCCCCGCGGCCTCTGAGACCCGCCTGCGAAATCAAATCGCATATTTCTTTACCGCTCATTTCAAGACAGGCTTTTCTGGCGGCTCTGTAACCGCCGTCATAAATATATTCGTCCATATTGTCGGGATCTATCACTCCGCACTGTTTTATCACCATTCTGTGCTGTTTTGTATAAAAAGGAATTTCGTCCTGGCCCTTGCATATTTTTCCTTTGTCTTTGTAGCAGAGCCTTTCTATTATTTCATCGCCTTTTACGCTTTTTTCAACGATTTCTTTAACGTCTTCCGTTTTCACTTTAGTATAGAGAATGCCCGCGGGCACTATATTTACCAGAGGACCCATCTGACAAAAACCCTGACAGCCGCTTTTTGACAGCAAAGCCGCCTTTTCGTCTTCTCTTTTTAACTCAACGGTCATATTCACGCCCGTTTCTTTTGCGGCTTCTTTGAAAGCTTCGTAAATTTTAAGCGAGCCGTTGGCAACGCAGCCGGTTCCCGCGCATATAATAATTCTTTTATCTATGGATTCCGAGGCTTTTCCCACGGATTCGGCGATTTTATCAAGATTTATCATTATTGCGCCTCCTCTTGTTTAATCACGTCTTCTATAATCTTGACGATTTTGTCCGGGGTCACCTGTCCGTGCACCTCTTCATTTATCAAAAGAACCGGAGCAAGCCCGCACGCGCCCAGACAAGATACGGTTTCCAGAGTAAAAAGCATATCTTTCGTAGTATGTTCCCCTTCCTTAAAACCAAGCTTGTTTTTAATGGCGTCGATAAGGCCCGTGGACTTTTTTACATGACAGGCGGTGCCGTCGCATACTTTAATGATATATTTGCCTTTCGGTTTAAGCGTGAAATGAGCGAAGAAAGTGGCTACGCCGTAGACCCTGGCGGGAGAAATGTTTAAAGACGAGGCGATAAACGCCAGAATTTCTTCCGGAAGATATCTGTATTCGTTCTGGACGGCCTGCAATATCGGAATCAGCTTTGATTCGTCAAAATTGTTCTCCTCAATAATCTGGCAGACCCTGTTGAACTTGCTGTAATTTGCTTCCATAACGTCCCCCGTTATTTACTTGTGATATTTAAGATTTATTTTTTTAGATAATACCGCAAATGAAGAAGCGAGACTTTCATGCTGTATTATGACTTCGGGATCGGCGGTCGTTATTCTCGCCGGGGCAAAGTTCCATATGGCTTTGATTCCGGCGTTTATCATTTTATCGGACAATTCCTGGGCGTATTTTGCCGGCACGGTAAGAACCCCGATTTCCGTATTGTGTTTTTTTATATAATTTTCCATTGAATCTATCGAAAAAACCGGCTTGCCGTGTATAAGTTTTCCTATTTTTACAAAATCGCTGTCGAAAGCCGCGGCTATATTCAGACCGTAATTACTGAAACCGTGATATCCTAAAAGAGCATTGCCCAAATGTCCCGCCCCCACAAGGATAGCCGGATTAATCCTGTTCCAGCCCAGAAAACATTCAATGGCTTTTATTAAAGCGCCGACATCGTATCCTATTTTCGGTTTTCCTTCAAGACCGGTTACCTCAAGATCTTTCCTTACCTGCACCTGCACAAGATCCAGATCCGCGGCTATCTGGGTGCTTGATATGGAAGAAATTCCCTGTTTGCTGGCTTCAATAAGATAATGATGATATACCGGCAGTCTTCTTATGGCGGGTTCCGAAAAACTTTTCACATTTTCCTGCATATTTTCATTGCTCATAAAAGCACCTCTATAAGTTATAAGTATTTTTTTATCTATATATTTATATTGATACAATTTTATCTAATTTGAAAATAAAGTCAATGAATTTAGAGCCGCCAAACATTTCCAATATAATTTTTTTATTGAATTTTCAATAATTTATAAGCAATGAAAAAAGCATGCAATTCCATTGGAATCACATGCTTTTCAAAGCCGCGTTCAAACCCTTTCAAATGTAGGATTAAAACAGTTCATGCTGTCTTTGTTCCGGCAGAAAAAAATATTGAGAGCAAAATGCTTAAAAAATCCCATTTTATATTATATCAAGGCAGCAAAGGCTGTATCTGATCATTATTTATATTATTCTCATCATCCCGCATAAAAAGTTCCTGTTCCCGGTAATTTCTCATACCCTTTGAAGCAAGATAAACATAAGGAACAAAAATAAGCGCCAGAATAAGAGCGAAGAAAAGTCCGCCCACAACCGCTATGGCCATAGGCTGGTTAGTAGAGGCCTTGCCGCCGAATCCTATAGCCAAAGGAAGCATGCCCGTGATTGTAGTGAGAGTGGTCATTGTGATAGGCCTTATGTGATTGACCGTGGTCTCCAGCACTTTTTTCTTAAGAACAAGCATATCGGGCTTTTTTCCGTTATTGTCATTTGTCTCTTTTTCAAACATTATATTAAATCTGTCAACGAGAAGAATGGATATATTGATAACATTTCCCACAAGCATAATAAAGCCCAGCATTGAAATCGAGTTAATCGACTGCATTGTCAGAAACAGAGCCAGAAGCGCGCCTATTATGCCGAGAGGAACGGCCGTCATAACTATTATCGGCTGGTACAAAGATTCGAACTCGGAAGCCAGAATCATAAATATTATTATCACGCCCAGCCCCAAAGCGAAAGTTATCTGCGAAAGAGCTTCTTTCATGGCAAGCATTTCTCCGGAGATAACGCAATGCACGTCGTCATTATTGTATCTCTCGTTAAGAATTTCCTCTATTTCACCCACGGCTTTGGAAAAATTGCCTCTGACATTCGCCGAAAGAAAATACGTTCTTTCGCCTTCAATTCTCTTGATTGCGGGAAGGGTTTTTACAAACCTCGGATTTGAAATCTGCTTTATCCTTATAGTCATTCCCCACGGGGAATAAGCGGTCATTTCCATAACCTTTTCAAGGCTGTCCCTGTCTTCCGAACGCATTCTGACTCTTATGTCCATTTCATCGTCTTTCATCTTGAGTTTCGTGGCCACAAAACCTTTAATGGCGGCCAGCGTCATAGCCGAAATGTCCTGGGTGGAAAGGCCGAATAAGGACGCTTTTTCTCTGTCTATGATAAGCCTCAGTTCCGGAACTTCGTCAGGCGGATCAAGCTTAATGCCGTAAAACTGCGGCATATCATCCATTATTCTTCTTATTTCGTCCGCGGATTTTTTCAAAACTTTCAAATCCTTGCCCCTGATTTCTATCATAAGGCCCGAAGCGGCGCCCACCCCTGAGCCGAAAAGACCCTGCTGGGTCATAAATTCGGTGTCAAGCCCGCTTATATTCCACTTTTTTATTTCATTGGAAATATCGGCGACCAGTTCATTTGTCGACATCCCCTCTTTATTAAGCCTTCCTATTATTCTGGACTGATACGTCGAAAGAGATTCTATCGCGGCCACTCCGGAATTTTCGCCGGTTGAACCCACGCTTATGGAAATATCCTTTATTTCGGAATATCCCGAAATAAGTTTTTCTATTCTTTTTGAAGTGGCGTTGGTTATCTCAAGAGGCGTATCCGGATGCATGGTCACATTAAGAACGAATCTTCTTTCATCGACTTTGGGCATAAACTCTTTCGGGATAAATGAAAAACACACTATGCCTATAAACATATATACAAAAAGACACAAAGCTATCTTTTCTATTCTCCAATCCATAGCCTTTTTAAATACCGGCGTAAAATATTTTTCAATTGCGTCCCTGCCGGCCGTGATTGACTGTTTGCTTAAATCCGCGCTTAAAGCAAGGCGCGGAACCAGAAACATAGCGGCAAATATCGAAGACAAAAGAGAGAACGTTATGGTAAGGGCAAGCTGTTTGAAAAGCTGTCCTATCATTCCCGCGACGAATACGAAAGGAATAAATATGGCCACCGAAGTAAACGTGGAACTGAGTATCGGAGCGAGCAGACTTTTTGTAGCGGCGTAAATGGATTCTTTCTTGGCTCTGAGCCTGTCTTTGTGCACCTGCATAAGGATATTTTCAAGCACCATATTAGAATTGTCGACGACCATGCCTATTCCCACGGTCAGCCCTCCGAGAGACATGGTATTGATGGATATATCGTTAAAGTACATCAGGCTCAAAGTGGAGCAAAGCGCCACCGGAATGGCGACATTTATAATGGTGGAAGCCATAAAGCTTCTCATAAAAAAATACAAAAGAATAAAGGATAAAAGAATGCCCTGAACGCCGCTGGAATAAAGATTGGCAAGAGATTCTTTGATAAAGTCGGACTGGTCAGAAGTTATTTTTATATCGACGTCTTCCGGAACTTTCCCCGCATCCCTGATGTCTTTAAGTTTTTTCTGCACATTATTCGAAAGATTGATCAGGTTCGAGCCGGACTGCTGGTAAATGCTGACGGAAATATTTTCATTTATATCCTGCCCTATGCCGTATCTTGAATATCCTTTTCTGTCTTTAAGCGATTCCTTGACTTCAGCGACGTCTTTCAAAAATACTATTTTGTCCCCGGTTTCCTGCTGCTGGTTTCTGACCCTTTTGGTGCTCATATTCTGCTGTATGTTATAGTCTATCTTGCTGAAAGACAAAGCGGCTATGTCTTTGGCGTCCTGAAACTCACCCACCGTTTTAACGAGATATTCGTGTTTTTCTTCTTTAATGGTTCCGGCAGGATATGTGATATTGGCATTCTGAAGAGAAGTGATGATTTCCGTTATGGAAACCTGGTTTGCCAGAAGCCTTCCTTTGTCTATTTCTATAAGAATTTCTTTTTCTTCCCCCCCTCTGAGCTCCACTTTGGCGACTCCTTCAAGCCTTTCGAGTTCGTCTTTGAGATTTTTCTTGGCGAACTGCCTCAGATCCGCCATCCTTAAAGCGGAAGAAGAGCCTTTGCTGTAACTGACCGAAAGCATCATTGCTTCAACCTGCGTGGGATTGTATTTCAGCACGACCGGCTCAAGAGCGTCGCGCGGGAGAGCTTCTTTGATCAGGTCTATTTTTTCACGCACGTCCATAGCCGCGAAATCCATATTCGTTCCCCATCTGAATTCGCAGGTGACTATTGAAACGCCTTCTTTGGAATTGGAAGAAACTCTTTTGATATTTTTTACCGTTCCGGCGGTTTCTTCGACCATTTTGCTTATAAGTTTTTCCGATTCTTCCGGACCCGCCCCTTCGTATTTCGTGACAATGGTTATCTGCGGATACTCCATGGAAGGAAAAAGCTCCTGCGGTATTCTCGTATATGAAATCAATCCCAGAAGCCCTATTGACAAAAAAAGCATCACCGTCGTAACCGGCCTGTCTACAGATAATCTTAAAATGCTCATCTTTTATCCTTTTTTATCCGAATTTAAATTTTTATTTTGGGAATTTTCGGCAAAACTTTATTGCCGTTATTTATATCCGGCGCAGGCGGAATTTTGTGCGTTCCCGGAAGTTTTTTGAGCGTTAAATCTTTTATTTTTTTCATGCCCGGAGCTTTTACCCTGCCGAAAAGCCGTCCGAAAATTTTGATATTGCTTATAAGCCCGCCGAAGCTTTTTCGCGGATTATCCATTAAATAATAAGCCGTAGGTATGATAAGAAGCGTCAGCATAGTGCCGGTAACCGTTCCGCACAGAACCGTCAGCCCCAGCGAGCGCCACATGGACGCCGCTTCGTCGCGGCTGAGCACCATGGGAAGAAGCCCTATGGTTTTCATCAAAAAAGTTATAAGTTCGGGGCGGAGTCTTTCCTTGCAGGATTCGAATATGACCCTCATAATATTTTTTCTGCCGTGTCTTCTCTGGTTTATCTTATCCACAATAATGATCGATCCGTAAACAATGGAACCGAACAATATCATTATGCCTATCCACACTCCCAGGCTTATCGGTTTTTTAAATATCCACAAAGAAAAAGCAACGCCTATAAGGCTTAGAGGAAGAGCGCACATAATAAGAAAAGGCTGTTTATACGACTCGAATATGGAAGCAAGCACAAAAAATATCAAAATAACGGTCAGCGCTACCGCAAGAATGAAAGAGCCCTGGTTCTTTACCGTCTTTTCATAATCTCCCGCTATATTGAAAGAATAATCCCTGGGAAAAGCCACGCCTTTTAAAGCGGCGGTAATTCCGCGCGCGGCCGTGGTAAGCCCGATTTTATTCCTGTTTGCGCTTATCTGGATGAAACGTTTTTTGTTTTTATGCCATATTTCCTGCGTGGACTTGATTTCCTCGGCTGTGGCCACCTGCCCCACGCGCACTATGTCTTTTTTAGGATTTACTATAGGCAAAAAAAGAACCTCGTTGACGTTTTTAACGCTTCCGGGAACAAGCCTCGCTATCGTCTCTATCTGTTTTCCTTCGGTTCTGTACTGCGTGGCTATAAGGCCTCTTATCTGACAGTGAAGAGTGTTTCCGAAATAATAAGCCGTAAGCCCGAATATCGCCAGCCTGTCGTTATCTACAAAAAGATTTATTTCCGGCTCGTCTTCGCGCATTCTTATTTTCACGTCTGTAAGCCCTTTGACCTGCTGAAGCCTTCCCGAAGAAGAAAAAGCAAGCTGTTTGAGAGTGTCGTAATCCTGCCCGTAAAAATCCACATACATTTCTTTGGCGCCCGCGGAGTTGGAGTCCTGATAATAAACAAAAGCCGGCGTATATTCCCCGAAACGCTTTCGGAACTCCTCCTTAAAATATTCGGCGTTTTTGTATACTTTAACTTCGACGAACGTATGCAGCTTTTCGACTTTTGAAGAGACTCTTTCCACATCGTCCCTGTATGAGAGAAGGTCTTTTTCCATCTTCTTGACCAGCTCGTTTGAAACTTCGATGCGCGTAGCCGGCGGGAACTGTATTCCTATTCTGAAAGTATTGACGTCTCCGGGATCAAGAAATTCCGAATCTCTTGTCTGAAGAATTTTAAGCGAGGCCAGAAATAATCCGATGACAAACAGCCACACGAAAGTCTGTCTTCTGAAAACGAATTTAAGTATTTTTCCGTAAATATGCCTTATGCGCATATACCAACCCTGGAATTCCAATTCGAAATTATGCTGCCAGCTGAAAATCTGCGGGGGAATAAATATCATGGTGCTTACCAGGGAAGCTATAAGCGCGAAAGTAATGGTCAGGCCGAAAGGCATATAAAGCTGCCTTATTTCCGGTTCCAAAAACACCAGAGGCAAAAATACGACTATGGTCGTTACCGTGGAGGCAAACATAGGCTGCCACAGTTCCGCGGTGCCTTTAACCACCAGTTCGGCTTTGGATTTAAAAGTTTTTCTGTGATGGTGGAAGGAAATATTCTCTATTACGACTATGGCATTATCCATAACGTTCGCCATTCCCATGGCAAGCCCGCTGAGAGTCATAACATTAAAAGTCTGCTGCGTAAAATACATCATCAATACGGACATAAAAAGGCTGAGCGGCATCGTGGTGCCGACTATTATGATATTTTTTATATTCCTCATAAACAAAAAAAGTATTCCGGCAAGAAGTATCGCCCCCACGACAAGCGCTTCGCACAGGGAATAGATCGCTTTGCTTATGTATTCCGCGTCGTTTTTTACAACGGTAACCACTATGTTTTCGTCAAGAACGTTTTTAAGATCTTCAATGACGACAAGCGCTTCGCGCGCGGTGCTTATGGTATTGGCCGTCGACTCTTTCTGTATATATAAAGAAACCACGTCATTGGCGTTAAGCCTTGCAAATGAAGTAGGCTCATAATAAGAATCCCTGACCGTAGCTATATCCCCTATTCTTATAGTAGACCCGGAATCGGTTACTGCTATGCCGGTATTTTCAATTTCGCTCACATTATTGTATTCGCCCGTGGCCCTTATGATATAATTACGGCTTTTTTCATCTATTTCTCCCGCGGAAATAGAGATATTGGAAAGATTTATTTTCTGCACTACCTCAAGAATGGGAAGCTTGTAGGCGAGAAGCTTGGCATTGTCGATTTCTATAAGCAGTTTTCTTTCCCTGCCTCCTCCGATTTCTATATTGGCGACCCCGGAAACTCGCATAATTTTTTCTTTTATCTGTTCTTCGGCCACTTCCCTCAGCTGCTCCGGAGAATGTTTATCCGAACTCAAAGAGATTATTATGATAGGGGCGTCGGACTGTTCGAATTTGGCGATAATGGGCTTTTCCGTTTCTTTTGGGAGAAGATGCCTGACCATTGCAAGCTTTTCGCGCACGTCAATAACTATAAAATCCGTATCCACGCCGTGATGAAACATCATCATTATATTGGATTCGGATTCTTTGGAAGAAGAAATCATTTCTTTTAAACCGTTCAGCTCGGAAAAGACTTCTTCAAGCGGGCGGGTAACATACTTTTCAACTTCGCTGGAAGCCACGCCCCCGCGCAGTCTTGTGATAACGCTGACCATGCCGGAAGCGGTGTTGGGGTTTAATTCAACGGGAATGCGCACAAGCATGATGCTGGAAAATATCATCAATGCAAGTACGATCATCAGGGTGGTGACCGGCTTTTTTATGCCTAAATCGATAATCATAATTTTTATTATACTATTTTACGGTAAAAACAATGTTAAAATTAATTGAAATTTTAATGATTTTACTCTAATGCCGCAAAATGCGGGAACGAATAAAAGAAGCCTTATAATGCAGGAAAGATAAAAGATATAAATATGATATTTATATCTTTCCTTTTTTCGAATTTCGTTGCAGTATTTGTTTTCCCGAGTTTAATATTCCACGGGAATGGATTCTTCCTCAGGGGCGACTTCCAGAAACTTCACTTGGGCTCCGTCCGAAAGCTGCCCCTGCGTTTCGGAAACCACAAGCTCGCCAAGGTTAAGCCCGTCTATGACAACCGTTTTATCGGCGACTTTATCTCCCGTGACGCATGGCCTCATTTGTATTATTCCTTCCCCCGGTTTTCTTGAATCCGGTATTACAACAGGCACCAAAAATGTCATATTATTAAGGGATATAACGCTGTCCGAAGGAACGAGAACGACATTTTTAAGCTCTTTAAGATAAATCGTACCTCTTCCGAACATTCCGGAACGCAGCTCGCCTTTTTCATTGTCGACATTGATTTTGACGTTAAAAGTTCTTGTTCTGGGATTTACCACAGGGGATATTTCTGTCAGTACGCCCTCAAACTCCCTGTCGGCGTAAGAATCGCTTAAAACCTTGACTTTCTGTCCCACGGCAAGTTTCTGTATATCTTTTTCCGGAATATCTATTTCAAAATTGGTTCCGTGATTGCTTATAAACTTGCAGACAACGTCCTGCGGAGTGATGTATTCTCCGGGCTTAATTATAATCTGCGCCAGAATTCCTTCGCTGGGCGCGGCAAGATTTGTCTTTTTCAGGTTGGACTGGGCAAGTTCAAGTTCGGAACGCGCGGCTTTAACGCGCGATTCGGTGGACTGTATCTCAAACTTGGCTTCATAAAGTTTGCTTTCGGAAAGGGCTTTCATATTGTAAAGATCTTCATAAACTTTATATCTTTCTTTAGCCGACATATAAGCGGAGTTCTCGCTTCTGTATTTGCTTTGCGCATAATCGGCTTTGGTCAGCGCGTCTTTGGGATCAAGAGAACATATATTTTGCCCCTTCGGAATCTGATCTCCCTCTTTATAATTATACAAAGCAAGATGCCCTTCTATTTCAAAACGCATATCATTTTCTATGGCGCCTTTTATCGTGCCCATTACGGTATATTTATCGGTATAGTCCTGCTTGGCTACTCTTATTACTTTGACCTGTATCGCATCGCTGACGGACTCTTCCACGGCTTTCTTTTTAAAGAAAATGATATAAACCGCGATTCCGGCAAATATCAAAAACATTGCAATCGCGGCTATATAAGTCAGTTTTTTAAAGCGTTCGGGCGACTGCGCCCTGTAATTGGCAATCTTATGCGTGAGATTGTCCTTAAACATATAAAAATAATATTTGATCTTTTCCAAAATACCCTCCGGAATACTTTTTGATATGAAATTTTATCTTAGCGGCATTAATGTCAGCCTTTCCATTTCCGTTACGGAAGCGTGATTTTGATAAGTGGCTCTTGCATATGAAGAAATAGCCTCGGCATATTTCCAGGACTCTTCCATAAGGCTCACGGTGGGCACTTCGTAAAGATCGTTCCTTTTTTTCATCAAGGCGAGTTTTCTTTCCCTGAGCTTGATCTCTTTTCTCAAAGTGCGCGCGCTGTTGAGGGAGTTCAAATAATCATTGTAAGCTTTTTCCACTTCAAGCCTTCTGGTTTTAAGAACGTCTATATAGTCGGCATTCGCCTGGTTAAGCCCCACTTTTCCTTCTTTCGTATCTACGAAATAGCCCATATCGTCCAAAAGGGAAAGCCTTATGTCAAGAGAAGAAGTTTCGATTCTTTTGCTGGCGTCGACTATGGTTGAAGGCTCGGTTCTTTCCTTGTCATAAGCGACTTCAAGAGAATTGCCCCACAAGCTCCATGACATTCTGCCCATCAGACTCCAGGCCGCAGTAAGTTCGAGAGCTTCGGTGGTAAAGGCTTCCCCGCTTTTGCCGTAAAAGCCTTCGAGGTAGAACTTCGGAATGACTTTAGAACGGTTGATCTTTATTTTCATATCGGCCATAAGAGCCTGCACTTTTGCGGTCTGCACGTCAAGATTGTTGGTGAGAATAAAACTTAAAAGATCCTGAAGCATAAAAGTGATTTCGGCCACGTCATCTGGGAGTTCGTCGGAAACCGCCGCGTTTATATCGTCCAAAGTGTTGACGCCGACGGTTTCGATAAGCTTTTTCACGGAAAAATCAAGATTTATTCTGGCGGCGGAGAGCATGTCTTCGACTTTATCTTTAAAATTTTCAGCCTCGGTCAGATCCAGTTCCGAAATAGCCCTCGCCTTATACTCGTTTCTCACTTTCAGCATAAGCTTGTCGACTATATCGAAAGCTTTTCCCAAAGCTTTGTATTCCTGTTTTAACGTCAGATATTCATAATAGGCCAGTTTTATTCTTGTAAAAAGTTCTTCCCTGGTTTTTGTATAATTGTATCTGGCCGCGTCCACCATCATATTTTCATATTTATACAGCCCCTTTGTTCTGTAGCCTTCATATACCGTCTGCACCGCTCTTACGCCGTAATCTTCCGAAGTATATTCGGTATCGTCATATTTGCCGGGATGGGCCCCGTCGCTGAGCGCGGTTTTTCCTTTTGAAGTTCTGTGCTGGAGAAGAACCTGCGGAAAGAAAGCGCGTCCCGCTCTTATGACTCTGACCTCCGCAAGCTTTATCTGCTCCGCGGCCACAAGAACTTTACGGTCTCTCGATTCGGCTATTTTCATACACTGGTTTAAAAAGTCGTCATTGGCGCTATTGTAAACTCCGGGCAGACAAAAAGCCGTTTCCGCAATGACGGCAAGCAGAAAAAAACCGCATGCGGACATACAAATAATTTTTCTTATTTTAAAATCCTTCAATTTATGCTCCGTATATTTATATAAATTTCACAAATTCTTTAGAGTGAGTATATAAGAAAACTATTAATTTGTCAATGAATTTTCGGTTTTTTCACATCTTGACCGCATATTGGAAAATTATTATAATTTTTTAAAAATATAAAGGAACTTCAAGTATGGCTAATTCTTTGCAAATCAGAGTGGCATATGCCGATACCGACCAAATGGGCATGGTTTATTACGGCAATTACCTTACATATTATGAAAGAGGCAGGACCGAACTGTTAAGGGAAATAGGACTGGAATATAAAAAACTCGAAGAACGCGGCTTTTATTTCCCCGTCATTTACGCCGAATGCAGCTATCACGCGCCCGCAAGATATGATGATCTTATAACCGTTGAAACCGCTCTTTCCGAAATTAGCGCCGCCAGTCTTACCTGTTCGTACATAATAAGGAAAGGAGATAAAACGCTGGTTACGGGAAAGACTAAACATCCTTTAGTGGACAAATCTTTCAAACCGGTGCGCTTTCCCAAAGACATAAAGGAAACTCTTGAAAAACACATTGAAAAATAAAGATACTTTAAAAGACGGATCATATTATATGCACAAAGCTTTGGCCGCGGCGGCAAAAGCCGAACAAAACGGGGAAGTGCCCGTAGGCGCGGTAATAATAAAAGAAGGGAAAATAATAGCCGAAGGCTATAACAGATGCATAAACGATAAAGATCCCACGGCGCATGCCGAAATAGCGGCATTAAGAAAAGCCGCAAAAAAGTTAAAAAATTACAGATTGAACGGATGCAGCATATATGTTACAATAGAGCCCTGCGCGATGTGCGCCGGAGCTCTTGTAAACGCAAGACTGGAAAATATATATTTCGGCGCTTTCGATAAAAAGGCGGGCGCCTGCAAAAGCGCGTTTAAAATAGCAAACAGCAAAAAACTCAACCACAGGATGAAAGTGTTCGGCGGCATTATGGAAAAAGAATGCGCCGGAATAATAAAAAAGTTCTTTAAAAACAGACGTTAAAATTGCTGCCGTATTTCAAAGCGTTAATGTTTTCAAACGGGCAGCCGCGGCATGTCCTTCAAATGAAATGAAGGCTGCCATGCGGAAAGCAAACATAAGACGGGCCATGCGGCGCCGGAAAAAGCGGTTTAAGCGTAAAAAATCCGGCGCGGGCGCGTTTGACGAGCGGCTTTTCCGGAAAAACTTAAAATCCGGATCCGCAAAAAACGGGGGTGTAAAGGCTTCGACGGGAATGGACAGAAGTACAGACAGCAGGCCGGAGTTGGTCGATGGCTCCGTAAAAATCGACCGAAAAATAAACAACGATAAAAAAATCGTTCCGTTGCAGAATGCGAATCCCATGCCTATGATGGGATTTGGATTTATGCCAATAGCCGCTTAAGCGGCTTCGTTTTACCTTAGACACCTGCTATAAGGATAAAACGACAAGAGCAGGTTAGTTTCAGGCGGCTTGCGCCGTCAGTCTGAAATAAAATTCAAACGGCGCTGGTTTATAATGTAATCCCGTCCGGAGACGGCATTATGAACGAGACAAATCTTCCGGACTAAGCCTGTAGCGGTCTTACCGAAGCATTTTCGGACGCGGGTTCGATTCCCGCCACCTCCACCTCAATGGATTTTCATTTGGAGCAGACTTAAAGCTGCTTATAAAATCAGGAGTATCTTTAAGTTCGGTAACTTTTCCTTTGAAAATGAAGCCTTTTGGGCTTATCAAACTCCGAAATCGTCTCAATCTCTTTATTTTTATGCAAAAACGTTTTGCCGGCGTTTTTTCATTGATATTCTTTTAAAGAACTCCTCTTCCCGTTTTACTTTCTTCACGTCGGCTTATAATTCCCGCGCTTTTACCGTTTATGCGCGGATAAAAAAATCATAATTCGGAGGTTCCCGTAATGAGCGTCTTAAAAGGCGTCGCGGATACTTTATTTATTCCTTTGGCGGCGCGTATTTTTGTTTCAAAAAAATATCCCGAATATTTTTATGACCGAAAAGCCCTTTCCCTTGAAGAACATATGCCCGATGACACAATACTAAAAAAATCTTCCGAATATTCTCTGATGGCTTCAGCCGCGAGATATTATAATATGGATTCCATGGTAAAAAGTTTCATAGCGCAAAAAGGCGCCTGCAATATCATTTATCTCGGCGCGGGGCTTGAAACCGCCTATTTCAGGCTGAACGAACCTTCGGCCGTTTTTTACGAAATCGATTTGCCCGGGATAATTGACGTCAGGCGCGCCGTTCTGGGAGAATATGCTAATGAAATTCTGATAGGCTGCGATATTTTCGACATGTCGTGGGCAAAAAAAATAAAAGCCGGGCTTCCCTCTTTGCTTATAGCGTCCGGAGTTTTCCAGTATTTTAATGAAAACGCGGTTTTGGATTTTATAAATAATGTGCGCGCCGCTTTTAAATCCTGCGAGCTTATATTCGACGCAACTAATGAAACGGGAATACGCTATGCGAATAAATACGTAAAAAAAACTGGCAATTCCGGCGCCGTTATGAACTTTTACATAAACGACGCGGAGGAGTTCGCAAAAAAATCTGCGACGGTTTTGACGGAGCAGCGCGTTTTTTTTACGGACGCGAGGAAAATGCTTGCGGGCAGGCTTAAACTTTACACCCGCATAGCGATGAAAATCGTTGACGCAAAAAAAAGAGCGTTTATCCTTCATCTGAAAATATAAAAACAAGCCCCGCACAATTTTTTCGCGTAAAATCTTGACGGCTTAAAGCTAAAATGCTAGTTTAGACAAGTCTTGCGAAAAGCGGAAAAAAGCCTGAACTTATTGATTTTTTAAGCGTTTAAAAAAACGCCGGTCTTTTAAAATTTCTGCGGCTTTATCGCAAGCTTGCCGCGCAGATGATTTTACAAAACATTCTGCCGGAAAGACTTATTCCAAAAATATTATACCGGTGCAGGCTTAAAAACCCGCAGACGCGAAAAAATATTCATACCGCCCGCGTCTTGTCCGGCGGCGCTCTTCAAGCTTCAAGCCGCGGCAAATATGCGGCAGGCTGAAAAAATATACGGAGACTTCAAAAAAATCCGCATATGTACGGGTTTGCCGGGTTCTTCAAATACGCCGTATCGTGAAATCATTTTACCGCGCTTTTGCGGACGGATCGTTTTCGAGCGTATTTTAAAAAATTTTATTTTGGGCAAAATCCGGATTTTGCGGTTTTTGAACCGGTTTACAAAAATGAAAAAATATTATTATATCGACAAATGTCTTGCCGAAGGTTTGATAAGCCCGCAACAGGCCGACAAAATGCGTTCCGATATTGAAAAAGACTTTTCGCAAAAGAATGCAAAAAAAATAATCTGGGCTTTTTCGATAATAGGTTCGTCTTTTGCGGCAATAGGAATTGTTTTATTTGTCGCTTCAAACTGGGAGTTTATCGCGCCCTCCGTAAAAATATTAATGCTTGCTTCATTGACGTTTGCCTGCGCATTCGGCGGTTTTTTTCTTAAATACGAAAATAAAAATTACCCTAAAACGGGAGGCTCTCTGCTTTTTTTAAGCTCCCTTCTTATAGGAGCTTTAATTTCCCTCGTTTCGCAGATTTACCATTGCGTATCCCCGGAAAATCTTTATATTCTTGTGTTTTTATGGCTTGTTCTGACCATGCCTTATATTTATATTTTCAATTCCAAGCCGGCGGCGGTTCTCTCCTGCGTTCTTTCCGTTATATGGATAAATTCTTTTTTTTCGCACATCAACCTCTACAAAAATACATATGACAAATTCGTGCTGACGCTGACGGTAAACTGCCTTCTGGGAATTATCATTTTCTGCACGGGAAAACTCAATGCTTTTAAAAAATCGCTCTCGGAAATATCGGAAGTTTGTGAAAAATTCGCGGTATTTATTATTTTCGCAAGCCTTTTTTTTCTTACTTTTCCGTCTTTTTACGGAACTCCGGCCTACAGTTTGTCATTAAGCAAAACGTCTCTCTTGCCGTTTCCCGTCGTCCTTCTTTTGACAGCCGTGCCGATGTTTTGCGCGGTTTTTTTTGCCAATCCTTCAAAAACGAATGAAAACTCCCAAAATCTTATGATAGCGGCGGCGGCCGCTTTCTGCGCTTATTTGATATCCGGGCTTTGTATATGCCAAACCACCGCGACTCTTTTTTTCGCCGCGATGATTTTACTTTTGATATTTTCAGGATATAAAAAAAGGCAGATGTTTTATGTCAATCTCGCAGCATTCTGGCTTATAGTTTTTACTGTAGGGCAATATTTTAATTGTTTCTGGAAACTTTTGCCCCGCTCGCTGTTTTTTGTCGCGGGCGGAATTCTTTTGATTGTGTCGGCTTTCTTTTTTGAACACAAGCGCAGAGACTTAAAAACGGAGATGAAAACTTATGAGCCGTAAACGCAAAACCGCTTTTTTGGCGCTGATGGCAATATGGTTTTCAGTTATTGCCTCATACAGCGCTTATAAAGAAATTATTCTGCGCTTCGGACATTCGGTTATGCTGGAAACGATGCCTTTTGATCCGGTAGATCTGTTCCGCGGAGACTATGTTAATTTAAGATATGACATAAACGTTGCGAATAAAAACCAGAAAATTCTGGATTACCGCGGCGGCGTTTCGTCGTATAATATTACCGGCGGCGAGACGGTATACGTAATGCTGGTTAAAGACGGAAAATTTTATAAAGGAGGAGATATCCGCCTTAAAAAACCCGAAAAAGGCCTTTTTATAAAAGGAAAAGCCGAAACGGTACCGCATCCGGAATTTAACGCCGGAAGCGAATTTTTTATATTTTACGGCATAGAGAATTACTTTGTTCCAGAAGGCAGAGGCCCGGAGATAGAGTACGCCGCCATGCGCGGCAAACTCAGCGTGCAAATCAGGCTGGGCCCCGACGGAGAAGCGGTAATAGAAGCCATTTATATTGACGGCAAAAAGGCGGATTTTAAAAATAAAAATGAAAAAAACAATTAAATTGTTTGCTGCCGGACTTATAATGATGCGGGCTTTTTATCCGGCATATGCCGACGAGAAAAAATTTTTTCCGGAGCCCGTTCCGGTATACGTCATCATTGACGGCAATTCCTTTTCGGGCGTAAGCGCTTACGCGGTCACGAAGGAAACGAAGTTTTTTTCAATCAGGGAAATCGCCGAAATCTATAATGCGAACCTTGAATGGAAGCCGGTCAGTTCGGCGGTGACAATGACTCTCAACAATAAAAAAATAACGCTTAAAACCAACAGCCGCCATATTACTTTCGGAAAAACCGTTAAAAAAACGGAGATGCCTTCAAGGCTTATAAAAAACGAATTGTACGTGTCTCCCGAAATGCTTACGATGAAAGAATTTTCGGAAATCGCCCTTTCCGAAACCGTATGGAACGACAAAACAAATGTACTGACTATTAATTCTTATTCCAACATAAGCGCCGTAAGATATTTCACTAGGCCCGAAGAAACGCAGGTGGTTATCGAGCTCACGGACGATCTTCCCTACACGATATCAAAAGCTCCCGGCTCCGTAATTTTAAGAATACACAAAGGGCATGTGCAGAGAGATTTTGTTTATGCAAACAACGGAGCCGTAAGAGACATTCTTTACGGCACGGACGGCAGGGACGCGGTAGTAAAAATAAATCTTCAGCAGACTCCGAAAATAGTAAAAAGTTCAAAACTGAAAAACCCCGACAGAATAACCGTGGACATAGAGCATTCCGCCGCGCTTGATCTGACTTCTCTCGCGGATTCGACAATACCGGATTCGCAGGAATATAACACTTTGCCGGATCATCTCAAAGACAGCGAAAAACTTCTGCCTGACGATTATGCGCAGTCCGAAATAACGGAAATCACGGCTCCGGTGGAACTGGGGCAGGACAATCGGGATCTTGCGAAAGTTCCAGTGGTAAAATTTGAAGAAAGCACGATAGCGGACGACAGCTACAATATAATTGACGACACGGAATCCGCGAAGGATCTGCTTGCCGCGGCAAAAACGCCGGCAAAGAAAAAACTGCTTAAAAAGAGAAGAATTATAGTCGTGGACGCCGGACACGGCGGGGAAGATCCCGGAGCCATAGGGCCAAACGGAACAAAAGAAAAAGACGTAAATCTTTCCATAGCGCATGAGCTTGCCGCGATATTCAAAGGCGATGACGATTTTGAGGTCATTCTTACCAGAAAAGACGATACGTTCATACCTTTGGTGGAAAGAACCAATACCGCCAATGAAAATAATGCCGACCTTTTCGTTTCCATTCACTGCAATGCCAACTTTAACAGAAACGCCGGCGGTTTTGAAATATACTTTCTGTCGGAAAAAGCCACGGACGCCCAGTCCGCCGCGACCGCTACGCTTGAAAACTCCGTAGTGGAACTGGAAGGCAAACCGACAAAAAAACGCGCCGTTTTACAGGAAATGCTGTGGTCTATGATGATAAACGAATATATAAACGAATCTTCCGAACTGTGCAGTTTTATAGCCGGAGAAACCCCCGGAAGGCTTAAGATTGCCAACAGAGGGGTAAAGCAGGCGAATTTTTACGTTCTCAGGGGAGCGAGGATGCCTTCGGTGCTTGTGGAAAGCGCTTTCATAAGCAATTATTCCGAAGAATCCAGACTGAGCTCAAAGAAATTCCAGACCGCGGTCGCGGATTCGATTTATGAGGGGATAAAAAAATATTATGCGCGAAAAGATAAAATCAACGGCGGAAAAAAATAAAGCCATAGGCATTTTCGATTCGGGATTCGGCGGTCTTACGGTAATGTCGTCACTTCACAAAAAGCTGCCTTATGAAAAACTTATATATTTCGGCGATACCGCCCATGTTCCTTACGGCTCCAAATCCAAAAAAGCCGTTATAAAATTTTCCGCAGATATCGCTTCTTTCCTTATGGAAAAAAATATAAAAATGCTTGTCATAGCGTGCAATACCGCTTCGGCTTTCGCTTTGCCGGCACTTAAAAAAACTTTTGACATTCCGGTGGCGGGCGTTATCGAGCCCGGCGCCAAAGCCGCCGTTGAGGCCACCGTCAAAAACAGAATAGGAATCATAGGAACCGAGGGCACAATCAACAGCGGCTCTTATTTAAAAGCGGTAAAGAAGATATCATCGTCGTCGGTTTACCAGCAGTCCTGTCCTTTGCTTGTCCCGCTCGTCGAAGAAGGATGGACCGAAGGCGAAATCGCGGACGCTATAGTCAGGCGTTATCTGAAACCTCTTACAGCCAAAAATATCGACACTCTCGTGCTCGGCTGCACTCACTATCCGCTTTTAAGAGAACTTTTGCAAAAAAACGCCGGCGGAAAAATAAAACTTATAGATTCCGCAGACGCCACCGCCGACGCAGTAAAGGATATTCTTGCCGGGGCGGGGCTTCTTGCGGATAAAAGCGGCGGAAAACGTTTCTCTTTTTATGTAAGCGACAATCCTGAGAAGTTTCAAAAAATAGGCAGCCGTTTTTTTTCGAAAAAAATAAAAAACGTAAAGAGAATAAATTTGGAGTAGAAGATGAATTATAAGCTTTCGGTAATAAAAAGTTTCGCATCCGCGCACTGTTTGAGAGAGTATAAAGGAAAATGCGAGAACATGCACGGACACAACTGGAAAGTCAGGGCGGCTTTCTGCGGGACAAAGCTCGATAAAACCGGCATGCTGATGGATTTTACGGATATTAAAGCCCATCTTGGCAGGATAATGCATTATCTTGACCACAAATTTCTTAACGAAACGCCTCCTTTTGACAAAATAAATCCTACGGCCGAAAACATAGCGGCATATATTTTCGGCGAACTCAAAAAATCGGAAACGGAAACCGCGAAAGTATGCGAAGTGGAAGTTTGGGAAAGCGAAAATTCTTCGGCGGCGGTATGCGGGGAAACCGCCGGCTGAAAAACCGGGCGGAAACCGGCATTGATTCCCGCCGCAAAACCGTATCCTTAAAAAGACTGTTTTTTAAAATGACCGGCTTGAGCCGTATAAACGGCGCATAAGCATAAAGGCTGAAAAAGACGATTCGCACAAGAAGCGTCGCGGGGCATGGCGGACAATGTTGGGCAGATTTGGAATTTAATATGCTTTTACAGCATATATCCGCAAAACCGGAAACCGTTTGTCCGGCAAAACGCGCGCGTATATTTTGTTTTTGCGTTCCGAAAGAAGAAATTTGTTTTCCGCAAGCACTTGCGCGCATAAAAAACTTTAAAACATTCCGCGCCGCCGCAAAAACCTTGCAAAACGGACGCCGGCAAAGCTTACAAACGGCATTTCGGAATAATATCAAAAACGCGGACGTTAAAAGTTTGTCCCCGAAAATTCCGCGCTAAAATTTAAAAACGGCATGCCGCAAGCAGGCCGGCAAACGTTTTAAAAAACGCTTTTTATAAAACAAACGCCGAGCGGAAACTTTTAAAAAATTTTCCGCTCGGCGGGCGGTGCGGCAAATAACGGAGCATTGAATGAAAAAAGAGAAAAAGGCCGTAGTATTGTTTTCCGGAGGGCTGGATTCAGCAACAGCGCTGTATTATGCTTTGTCCAAAGGCTATAAATGCCGCTGTCTCATTTTCGATTACGGACAAAGACACAGAAAGGAAATACACGCCGCCGTAAAAATAGCCGGACTTGCCAAAACACCGTATTCAATAGTCAAAATATCGCTTCCGTGGTCGAAAGACTCGCTTACCGACAAAAATAGAAAAGTGCCCGTCCGCGATATTATCAACAAATCAGTTCCCGACACATATGTGCCCGGCAGAAACACTTTATTTCTGTCCTATGCGCTTTCCTGCGCCGAATCGGTAAACGCCCAAGCCGTGTTTATAGGAGTCAATTCAGTGGATTTCTCGAATTATCCGGACTGCACTCCGGCTTTTATCAAAGCTTACAATAATATTATGAAAGCTTTAAAAACAAACATACGGGTGACGGCTCCGCTTTCGCTGATGTCAAAAGCTAAGATAATAAAGCTGGGGATGAAACTGAAAGTTCCTTATAAATTTACCTGGACATGCTATAACGGATACTCCAAGGCATGCGGGAAATGCGATTCCTGCAAACTCAGGGCAAAAGGTTTTAAAGAGGCGAAATTAAATGATCCAGCGCTCTAAAGAGCAGGCTTTCGTTTATGAAATATTTTTTTCCTATCAGGGAGAAGGTTTATATACCGGTCTTCCCCAGATTTTCGTGCGCTTTGCCGGCTGCAATATACGCTGCCGCTGCTGCGATACGGCTTATTCCGTAAAAATATCCGCAAAAGCCATGCTTATGTCGCGGGAAAAAATGCTCGGCGAAATAAAAAAGCTTTCCGTAAAAAATAAAAAACTGCTCACAAATCCCCCCTCAGTTTCTTTTACCGGAGGAGAGCCCCTGTTATATGCCGGTTTTTTAAAAGAGCTTCTGCCTGATTTGAAAAAGAGCGGTTTCTCCGTTTATCTTGAAACAAACGCGACTCTGCCGCGAAAATTGGAAAAGATTATACGATACTGCGATATAATTTCTATGGATTTCAAATTCGCTTCGGAATGCGGCAGAAACTTATGGAAAGCGCATAAGGAGTTTTTGGCATTGTCGAAAAACAAAGGTTTTGTCAAAACCGTAATAACAAACAGAACGAAATTTTCAGAGATAAAAAAAAGCGTGAAAACAATAAAAGCGGTATCGGAAAAAACATATCTTATTATCCAGCCTTCTACAGGCAAAGACCGTCCCGGCATCAGAAAACTTTATGATTTTCATTCTTACTGTCTGGGCGAACTGCCCAATGCCCGCCTGATGCCGCAAATGCACAAAATATACGGTCTGCGCTAAAAGACAACGGCAAATCCGCAGACAATAAAAAAGCGCGGAAATAACGACGCGCAAACCGCGGCTGCGCGGAACAAACCGCGAACATTTCGGCGAGTTTAAACAGCGAAGCAGTTAATACTCCAATATTGCCCGGCTTTGAAAGCGTTGCGAATATTTTCGGCGGCGAGTTTAAGCGCAAAAAGAAAATTTTTACCGGAAAAGCCGCAAAAAGCGCGGTTATTTTCCGGTTAATTTTTTGATTTCGATATCGGCGGGTTTTCCGTATTTTATGTCATATTTCTTTGCAAGCTGGTAGTTTGCGACGGCCTCTTCATTTTGCCCGTTTACGGCATATATATTCGCCATCCCCATATACGCGCCGCCGTATCTTGGATTTATTTCGGAAACCTTTTTATAATCATCAAAAGCTTCGCTTAACATATTTTTCGAAAAATATATTTCCGCCCGTTTAAAATACGGCATAAAACCCGCCGGAGATATTTCGGCCGCCCGGCTGAGATCTTTTACGGCTTTATCCTTATCTTCCTTCATAACATAAAGATCGGCCCTGAGCAAATAAGCCTGGAGATGATAAGGATCCGCTTCCAAAACTTTATTGCAGTCTTCAAGCGCAAGATCGTATTTTTTATTTTTCATATTCGCGTTTGCCCTGTTGAACAAAGAATCGGCGTCCAAAGCCGGCTGCGGCCGGCTTTGCGCGACAGGCGCGGGCGCGGCTTGAGGGACGGTCTTTTCATCGGTTTTGGCATGAGGCGGTTTATCTTTCGGCATATCTTTTGCGGATTCCGCGTTTTTAAAAGCGTTCGTATTTGCGGCGGACATATCCGGCAAAGCTTTATTTGCCGAAACTCCGCTTTTTTTGTCCGCAAAATCCCGTTTCGGCTTTGCCCCGAACAATCTCGCTAAGAAACCGGCCTTTTTGGGAACCTCTTTTTCCGTTTTTTCGTCCGTTTTTGCGATAGAGGCATTTTTGTCTCCGGAAAGCCCGCTTTCTTTCTTTTTATCCGCGGCCTCTTTCAGTTTGTCCAGTATATTTCCGACGAGAGCTTCTTTTTGTTTTTCTCCGGAAGAGATATCTTTTTCTATTTCACAAGCCGCTGCGGAGCTCTTCTTTTTATCTTGGGATATTTTTATTTCTTCTTTAATCCCGTCGCCGGCATTTTCATTTCCGGCCTTTGACGCGGTATCGGTTTTTTGTTCCCGAGCATTCTCTTCTTTTTGTCCGGGCGGCGTTCCGGACGGATTTGTTTGCGGAACCGAAACGCTTTCGGGAACATTTTTTTGCGCCGCGGGCCGTTCTTTTGGTTTTTCCGCGTAAACGTCTATGGAAGGATCAAGTTTCAAAGCTTTTTCAAAGTCATCTTTCGCATTTTTTTCTTTCCCGGTTTTTTTATAGCATAAACCTCTTTCTTTATACAGCTGCGCATTCATGCCGTCTTTGGATACCAGTTCCGTAAAACTTTTTACGGCGGCTCCGTATTTTTCATATTTAACAAGAAAACGCGCTTGTTCAAGCCGGAGCCCGGCGTCGGAATCGTTAAACTTAAGAGCCTTTTCATAATCTTTAAAAGCCTTGTCGAAAACGCCTTTTTTATCATAACTTCTTGCCCGCAGCAAATAATACGAATAATCTTTAGAGCTAATATCTATGGCCTTTGAAATTTCGGCGACGCTTACGTCAAAATTGCCCAGATGAAATTCGGCCCCGGCCCTGTTGAAATAAACGTCTTTGTCTTGTACGCCGCATTCCAAAGCTTTAAACAGATAATCCGCCGCCTCTTTATACTTTTGCATATTGCAACAGCAGATTCCCAGATATTTATAAACTTCTTTTTCGTCGGTTTTAAGTTTGAGGGCTATTTTCATGTTTTCATAACATTGCGGGTATTCTTTCAAATTATAATGAATAAAACCTTTAAAGTAATATACGCTGGGATTATCCGGCTTGAGCCGTATCACTTTATCAACATCCTCAAGCGATTTTCTGAAAGCATTTTTATAAACATTATATTCGGCGCGCATAACATATGCCTGCGGATTATCCGGTTCCAGTTCAACGGCTTTTGCCAAATCCTGCATAAATTCCGCTTCTTTTCCGAGAGCTTGTCTTGTCCGGGCTCTTTTGATATAGCAGCCGTGTTTATCCGGACGCAGCCGGATAACATTGGAATAATCCTGTTCGGCCTCTTTAAATTTATTCGACCGGAAATAAAAATCGCCTCTTTCATCAAAAACGGAAAACTCTTCTGCGCCGGTCAGCTTTTCGGCATGATTGTAATCATTTAAAGCCTTAAGATTGTCTTTTTTGCGGGCATACAAAACAGCGCGCTTTAAATAAAGCTTATAATTATCAGGCTCGGCCGCAATGGATTCCATGGCTTCGCCCAAGGTAGTGATCAAAGAATAATCTTTCTTAGGTTTTACTTCTTCCGCTCTTTTTTTCTCTTTATCCGAATTTTCCTTTTCAAGCTTAGCCTGTTTTTCAGCTTCAAGCTTGGCTTGTTCAAGCTTGACTTGCTCGAGCCTTGCAGCCTCTTCTTTTGCTTTTTTCTCCCCTTCCTCCCGAGCTTTCTTTTCAGCCTCAAGCTTGGCCTGCTCAAGTTCAGCTTGTTTTTCAGCTTCAAGCTTGGCTTGTTCAAGCTTTGCTTGTTCGAGCTTGACTTGCTCGAGCCTTGCGGCCTCTTCTTTCGCTTTTTTCTCCGCTTCCTCCCGGGCTTTCTTTTCCGCCTCAAGCTTAGCTTGCTCAAGTTCAGCTTGTTTTTCAGCTTCAAGCTTGGCTTGTTCAAGCTTTGCTT
>CALHWY010000023.1 GCA_938040055.1 uncultured Endomicrobiia bacterium | reverse complement strand
CATTCTGGGTAAAGAGCCGATTTAAGATGATATTATTTTCTTTCAAATCTTGCCCTCCCTTCAGATAAGACACAAATATTTACTTCTATTATACCACACAAGTCAAATCTTTGACAGCATATACATATGGATATATTTTAGGTGCTATAACCACCATAAAAAGTAATGTAAATCTATAAAGGGATACTCACTATATAGCTTTGTTACTGTTGTTCAAATTAAATCTGCAGTCAGTAAAATACAATATATCCATTGTTTTTTCTTAAAGCTGCCATGCTGATACTCCTTTCATTCTTATTTGTTACGCAGTTAAAGGACGATTTTGAAGGAAAAGGTATATTGCCCTTGCTATATCAAAACCGCCATCTAAAAGCCTTGTATTTCAAGTCCTAATTTGCTTCTACTTCGTAACATGGGCATGAAAAAAGCAGTGTCCTTATACTTCCTTTACAGAAGCGAAAGATCACCGCTTTTACGATTTCCTATTTAATTTTGATCCCTGCAACATACCTTTTGTATCTGTGGTAAAATACTTTTATCTGCAAGAGTTTTTACAGCACATCAAGGCTTTTTCCTCAAAAGTAGTAAATTGGTAGTAAATTCAACTTGTTCTCTTGCAAATATCCTTGTATTTCAAGGGTTTTGAGGGTTAATGATTAAAGTTTATTATAACTTAACGCAAAATCCGCGCGCGGGCAGAAAATTCATCATTTATCAGGCGGGCGTTCTGCCGGCGGACAGGATTATAAAGCGGCTTTGCTTATGGAGAAATGCCGGCTTCTTGCGCCGTAGCGGACGGCAGAAATAAAAGAGAAGCATCGGCTTTTCCTTAAAACGAGAAAAAAAGCGGCTTCCAAATATTCTAAAATATAAAAATAAAAAAATTGTCAGGGCAGGATAAAAAATGAAAAATGAAAACATAGAAAAGGTTTCCGAGATTTTAAAAAGATCCGAATATGCCGCGGCTTTTACCGGAGCGGGAATTTCGGTCGAAAGCGGCATAGCGCCTTTCCGCGGGGAAAACGGAATCTGGAACAAATACGAAGAAAAACTTTTTGAAATAAATTATTTTACGGAGCATCCCCGAAAAGCCTGGGAAATGCTTTGCGGCGGTTTTTACAAAAATACTTTAAAAGCAAAACCGAACGCCGCGCATTTCGCGTTGGCAAAACTCGAACAAAAAGGCATAATAAAATCAGTTATTACCCAAAACATAGACAACCTGCATGAAAAAGCCGGCAGCAAAGAAATTTACAAACTTCACGGAAATGCGGGTATTTTGCGCTGCCTTAATGACGGCTCTGAATTTGCGGCGGATGAATTTGACTTTGAAACCCCTCCCGAATGCGCCGAATGCGGCGCTTTGCTTAAACCGGATTTTGTTTTTTTCGGCGAAATGCTGCCCGAGTACGATATGGTTATGTCGCGCAAAGCTTCGCTGGAATGCGACGTTATGCTTATTATAGGCTCGACGGGAACAGTTTATCCGGCGGCGTCTTTGCCCGTAAACGCCTCGCAGAACGGAGCCTGCATAATTGAAATAAATCCTTCCCCCTCCGCTTTTACCGGACAGATAACGGATATTTTTATTCCGATGAAAGCCGGAGAAGCCATGGCAAAAATCGAAAAACTAATTATCCGGATTTAGACGTCAGGATAAGAATAATAATTTTCAACTTCTGGAAATTTCCTTAAAACGGTTTTTGTTTTTGCCGAAAAACAAATAAAGGAACTGCCGTCGCTTTATACCGGCCGT
Source organism: uncultured Endomicrobiia bacterium (assembly GCA_938040055.1). Classification (GTDB taxonomy): domain Bacteria; phylum Elusimicrobiota; class Endomicrobiia; order Endomicrobiales; family Endomicrobiaceae; genus Endomicrobium_B. Next base: position 62,223 of record CALHWY010000023.1, on the reverse strand, counting down.
TTCGGCGGTTAGGGAAAATTTGCGCCGAACATACGGGCATTTGCCGTTTTCGCCTTTTCGGTTTTGTTTTTTATCTTCGCGGTTTTTTTGTTCCGAAATATCCGTTTTTTAAAAATCTTTGCTTCAAAAATTTTATCCCGATATTTTGACGAAAAATTTTCCGCTTTAAAAGGTATTAAAAAAAGAGCCGAGGCAAAACCCCGGCTCAAAAAGAAAATGAAATATTTTACGGAAAAATCATACAAGTCTTTCTATCAGTTTCTCTTTTTCCCCGCAAAGAAAATCTATCGCCGGAATTTCTATCATTGTATAACAGCCCGGTTTTTGCTTCATTGAAGCGCGCGCGGCGGAGACGAGAATCTGCCCCGTAAGAGCCGGATTGTTAATCTTCATATTAAATTCGAATATCTGGTTATGAGTTTCTCCGGAAACGCCTTTGCGTATTATGTGCGCGGCATGCCCGGTATCTTTGAGAGCGTCTATATTATCCGTCCTCATAACGCGAGTTTCATCCTTTGCGAAATATTGGTCGGTTTTTATTTTTTTCGCTATATCTTCAAAATCGTATCCGTCTTCAATTTCCACATACACTATTCTGCGGTGAACGGAAGAACCGAGAGGAACCGTCATTGAAAGCGCCTCCTTAACTCCTTTTACGGCTTTAGCCGCGACCGAATGCCCCATAGACATTCCCGGACCGAAATCCGTATATGTAATCCCTTTCGGAGCCGAAGCTTCCATAAGAGCGCGTATAACCGAATCCAAACCGGGATCCCATCCCGCCGAAAGGACGCTTACTTTACCGGCTTCTTTCGCCGTTTTATCAATAGAAGCCCGGACGGCGGCTATATTGCCGTGTATATCATAAGAATCGACGGTGTTAATCGAGCTTCTGAGATATTTTTCAGCCGTTTCCGGAATGCTGCGCGAAGGTCCGCATAATAAAGCTACGTCGGGTTTCGATTTAAGTCCGGAAAGATCTTTCGCAATATGAATTTTTTCAAGTTCCGGAAATTTTACGGCGTCGGCATAAGCGCTTATCACCGCGCATATCTCAAAATCATCCGCCGCCGACAATGCTTTAAAAGCGGCTTTCCCGATATTTCCGTATCCGGCTATCACAGCTTTAATCATAAACACCCCTTAAAGTCGAAATTTTTTAGATTCTAACAAATGAAACCGATAAATTCCAGATTTTTTAACAATATACCGCGTCATTGCGCAGCGAAAAAGTTCATATCGTCAAGCATAAACCGTTTATTTCATCGTCGAAGTTTCCTTAATCACCGCTCGACATAGTCGTAAGGAGTGCGCTGGTAAACAAAATAGTTCAGCCAGTTGGAAAACAAAACATTTGCATGCGCTCTCCAGGTCATTTTCGGTTTTTTTGCGGGATTATCTCCGGGAAAATAATTTACCGGTATTTCTATGTCCAGACCTTTTCCCAAATCGCGGAAATATTCGTCCGCCAGAGTATTTCTGTCATATTCGCAATGTCCGGTAATGAAAAATTGTTTTGAATCCCTGCTGCAGACAATATAAACGCCGGCTTCTTTCGAACGGCTTAAAACCATAAGTTTTTTATTTTTTTTAATGTCTTCCTCATCTATGCCCGTATGACGCGAATGGGGAGCGTAAAAAACGTCGTTAAAACCGTACAGCAAATAATGTTTTTTCGCGCTTACTTCGTGTTTGAAAACGCCGAACATTTTTTTCTCAAGATTATATTTTTTAACGCCGTAATGATAGTATAATCCGGCCTGGGCGCCCCAGCATATGTGAAGGGTTGAAAAAGCATTTGTTTTAGACCATTCCATAATATCGCATAATTCTTCCCAATAATCGACTTTTTCATAAGCAAGCATTTCCACGGGAGCTCCGGTAATAATCAGCCCGTCAAAATAATTGTTTCTGACGTCCGCGAAAGTTTTATAAAATTTGAGCAGATGCTCCGCCGGAGTATTTTTTGACTTATGGCTGGCCATCTGCAAAAGTTCAATGTCTATCTGCAGCGGAGTATTTCCTATCAAACGCAAAAGCTGGGTTTCCGTCTCTATTTTTTTAGGCATTAAATTCAGTATCGCTATTTTTAAAGGGCGGATATCCTGGCTTACCGCGCGCTTTTCATCCATAATAAACACATTTTCTTCGTTCAAAATTTTGCGCGCCGGCAGATCTTTAGATATTTTTATCGGCATATTTTTCCTCCCTGGCCGAAATCGGATTTTTATTATTATATCATCTTGCGAAAAATTTGCCATATTTTCATTAAAAAATACGGAAAAATTTTATATGCGCATAATTTGCGGAACCGCTGGCATTTGCGTTTTAAATAATTATGACGAAACTTAATAACGTCGATAAACAAAAAAAAAGACCACAGCGGCGATCGGCGCGCATATAACAAAAATGTTTTTAGCATATTTTTACAAAGCCGGCGGCTTATCCCGCCCGCCGCCGGTTTTGTGCCCGGGCAGATTCAATACGATGCCCCGTAAAGAAACAAAAAAAGAAACCGGTTTTTCGGCAACGGATATGAAATTTTAAATTCATGCCCGCAAGAGCGTCGCGCATTTTTAAAAAATTGAAAAATTTTGTAAAAACGTTTTCAATCCGGTATCGGTAAATATCAGGATTTTGTCAATAAAACCTATAAAAACAAATAACAATGCAATCCGCGGAATTTCCCTTGGAGCTTAATATAAAAACGCCTTTGTTAAAAAAACGACCGGGTTTTATGAACAAATCAATATCCCGGCTTTTGGAGGCATTTTGCAAACCGGTTTCCATTTCGGCATTGATAAGTTTTTTGTGTTATGAGGAGATTTGCCGTTTTTTTCGCGAAGAAAAAATCAGCTGCGGCCGTTATGCAATACTCAAGTCTCGATCGGATTGACATTCACCGCGAAAAAAAATTAACTGCGGTTTTAAACAATGCTAAAGGGGTTTTCTAAAATGAAAACCCCTTGCGCGTCCCCCCCCGACTTCATTTTATTTCAAAGAATTGAATTCTCTAATAAAGACTTTAAATCCTGACATGCGCGTATTTACGTTCAGATTATCCCGCGGCCGGATATAATACTTCTGTATTTGCGGCCGAAATTTATTTTCTAAAATAACTTTTTTACATTTTCTGCGGTTATTCCGCCAAACTTTCAAACGGGCTCATCCCGGACTTTATATTACGTTCCGAATCTCTCCGCCGGACTTTATGCCTGCCATCGCCGCCTTTTGGCAGCCCGATAAGTTTCGCTCAAATAATAAGCATAGCTTTTAAGCGTAAACTTTTTTAAACCCGAAATTCATATCCCCGCACAAAAAAAAACATTTTGCGGTATATCGGCTTAAAAAATCCCAAAGGCTATTTTCCGCCGGGTATTTTATTTATATGTGTTTATTTAAAATCGAAGCCAAACGCTCAGCCGTATGATATCCCATTACTCTTTCGACAACTTCCCCTTTTTTGAAAACAACCAGAGTGGGGATGCTTCTTACATTGAATTCAGCGGCTTTTTTTCGGGCTTCGTCTACATTCAGCTTTCCTATTTTCACTTTGCCCTCAAACATCTCGGAAATTTTTTCTATCGCCGGATGCTGCATTTTGCAAGGCCCGCACCACTCGGCGTAAAAATCAACCAATACGGGCGTTTCGGACTTTATAACTTCCTGTTCGAAATTTGAATCCGACAACTCAACGACTTTAGACATATCAAACCTCCTTCAGACATATTCAAAAATACTAATATTAACATATTCAAATATATTAAAATATTTATTTTTTGTCAACAGCCGCCAAAAGTTTTTTTCGCATTCTGGCTTAAACGCTTTGCGCGCAGACGGAAAGGTTTCCGGGAAATAAAATATTTTTTCCGCAACAGTCATCACAACAGCCGCGATGGAAATATCGCAACAGATGAAAGAAAGGTCTTTTGTCTTAGTTTAAAAAAAAAACAATATTTTCAAAATCGGGGTCGCCTATTGTGTCCGCGACCGCGTCCATGGAATTTAAAAACTTTTTATCATTTTCTTTTATCCTGAAAGCATCAAAAACGCCGCCATGCCGTAAACCTTCTTTAAAATATCTGTCGCCTTTTTCGTCTATATGAATTATCTGTCTTGCCGTTTCCCCTTCGACTTCATAAATTTTTCCCCGGTTAAGACCGTTTTTATCCATCGCTTTTTTTAACACAGCGCCGTATTTGTCTTTTCCTATATTGCCCATAACAAAAACTTCCGCTCCGGCCCGTTTGCAGCAAACCGCTAAGTTTAAAGCATTGCCTCCGGACAAAATTTGCCCGCTTTGAGGAAATATGTCGACGCAAAAGTCGGACAGCGCCAAGATTTTCATTTTTTATGCCCCTATATCCGACGCTTCATCATAATATAAAAACACAGACGAATTTTGCCGGTCGGCTAAACCGGAGTTTATTGAAATATGTGTGCGGTAATAATTGTGCATCTATATGAGTTAACGGTTATCCTTATATTGTCTATTTCACAGTAGAAATTCTTGCCGCGTTTACGGATATTGCAATTTTTATCCGGAATCTTGTTTTTACAATATCCGACTACGTCATCAGTCGTCAATTTCAAATTCTTTTTAATTCTGACAATACCCGTTTCTGTAGTATGAACTTTATCTATATTAGACAATAAAGGCTCTCTATCCATTACTTTTGCTCTCTGTACGGATTATATTTTGCGCATCGGAAACACAAACATTTAAGTCCTAAAAAACGCGCTGAAAAGCTGCCGTTAATTTCGAAATATAATATAAATTATATTGTCCGTTATCAATTTTAAAGTATTTGTATTAACGCGCGACACGTCCGCGGCAAATGCCGATTTATGAGCCTTTTTGGGGTTTTAAGGCACCAAATAGAAAACTGCCCGACCTGGACTCGAACCAGGAGACTTCTGCTCCAGAGGCAGACGTGTTACCAATTACACCATCGGGCAATTAAAGATATGTTTCCTATGAAGTTTTATGAGTTAAGATTATACTAAAAGTTCCGGCTTTTGGCAATATATCTTTATGGTCAATAGTCAATAATATGCCGAAAATTCCCGGCGTGAACTATTATAAAGCATATTAAGAATTCCTAAATTTGAGCCCTATCGAAAAAAGCGGTTTAACCCGCCTTTGACAATATGATTTGTTTTCCGTTGAAATGCCTAATATGCGTTTAAGTTTTTTTATACAGGTTTAAATTACATCATTTATTACATTCGCAGAAATTTGACCGGTTCATTTTTTAATCCTAATGATTTTCCGCCTGCCCGTTTCCGTCATCCGAAAAAATAAAAAAATCCGCCGCAAAAAATAAGACAAAGATTAACGGATATTCAACCTCCGCTTTTCCCGAAAATTTGCAAACAGCGCATAATATCTTTGCCTGCTGAAAACAAATAAAACGAGAAAAAATAGCGTCTCTGTTAATGTAATATGGAGTTTTTTTGGACAAACATCGGGAAAATCCAACTTAAAAAAACAATATAAAAACATATTCAATAAAAGCCGCGTTAAAATTAACAAGACTTATTAAAATATATTACAAGAGCATGTATTAGCCGAACCGGAAGTTTTCATTTATCGAGACTTGTCTTTCTAAATCCACGCTTTAAAAGCTTTAAAATAATTTCCAAAGAGTTTTTCCGAATTCACATCGAGTCCGCCTTTATCATTAACATAAGCGGGATAATGAAAATTTATTTCCGGCTGCCATATTACGAGAGCCGACGGAAAAGAGAGCGTTATTTTAACATTCTGCTTGCCCGCCGAAAGCGCCTGACGGGCCCACGGCGGCGCCCAATACGCCCGCAGGTTTTCCCGCCCAAACATTTTTGCCGTAAGGACGGCTGGCGAAATCTATGGCGTTTTTAAGAACTCCCGGCATTGAACGGTTGTATTCGGGAGTAATAAAAAGAACGGCGTCGGAAAGAGTGATCGCGTTTTTAAAATTTTTCGCGCTTTCAGGCATATCGTTTTCTATATCCTGCGAAAAGTAAGGAAGCCCGGATATGTCGAAAATTTCGAATTCAAACTCTGAAGGCGCCAAAGGCTTAATAAGTTCAAAGAGTTTTTTATTCATCGAATCTTTTGAAATACCGCCGGTCAAAGTCAGTATTTTCATTTTCCGGCTCTTTAAAAAATTAATGTTTATGCCCGCATCCGCAGTCGGAAGAATGCAGGTTTTCGCCGGAATGACTATGTTCATTATTGCCGCCGCATCCGCAATCCTGTTGTTCTGTTTCAGCGTTCTCCGTTTTCGAATCGCCTTTCGCGGCTTCATCGGCATAATTAAGCTGCAATTCGGATATGGTCGCGCTTATAACATCTTCTTCTTTCTTCGTCAGGTTTCCTCTCATTTTATCGCGTATCATAAGAAGCATATCAATAGTCATTTTGGCGCTTTTAAGATCTTTTGTTATCTTGTTGTCTATAGGGCTCGGCACTTTGCCCAACTGGCACCATGCGGACTGCGCGAACATTGTTATAAGGTTAAACAAATAGGGATTAAAATCGGCAGTGTCTTTTTCTGTCATTTTCTGCTCCTTTATATATTGATTTTATACTTTTTCTTCCGTAACGCGTTAAAGTAAAAGCATCGCCGTCATTTCCGGATTTTACCTTACGCCGTACAAACCGGTATGCTCCGGCGTAAAATATTTTCTTAAAATTATGCCGCAAGAAACGGACTAATGCTTTTGCCGCGGCTTATAAAATTTTATGCCGCCGTTTCGTTTAAGCGGAAAAATATTTTTTAACGCAGTTTTTAATTCTTCTGACGGTTTCGTCTTTTCCCATAAGTTCCATCATATGAAAAAGACTCGGCCCCTGCGTTCTGCCGGAAACCGCCACTCTTATCGGATGGAAAACTTTCCCCGTGCCCAAACCTTTTTCGGCAGCCAGTTCCCTGGCGTATTTTTCAAGCGCTTCGGCTGAAAAATCCTGCTGCAAGGCAAGCCTTTCGGCGCTTTCCGCAAGCACCGTTTTCGCGCTGTCTTTGGCTTTTTCCGAAAGAAGAGTTTTACTGACGGCCTCTTCTTTATAGTCGACGTCTTTAACGAAAAAGAAATCCACAAGAGAAGGAATATCGCTCAAAAGTTTTATTTTATCATGTTCGAGCTTCATGGCTTTTTTCAATATATTTTTATCCCAGCCATCTATTATTTTTTCGTTTCCGGAATGTCTGAGCCAGTCCATAAACAAATCATAAATTTCGTCAATGCTTTTTGACCGTATTTTCTCGCCGTTAAGCCATAAAAGTTTGGCGGGATCGAAAGTAGCCGGACTTGTGCCGCATCTTTCAACGGAAAACTTTTCCTTAAGTTCGGAAATGGTAAAAATCTGCTGGCTGTCTTCGGTAGACCAGCCCAGCAGAGCAAGATAGTTCAGCAAAGCTTCGGGAAGATATCCTTCTTTTCTGTAATCGAGAACGGAAGTATGCCCGTGCCTTTTGGAAAGCCGCGCTCCGTCAGCGCCGAGTATCATTGCCATATGCGCGAATTCCGGCATTTTCCATCCGAGCGCGTTATATATGTGCATCTGTCTCGGGGTATTTGAAATATGGTCGTCGCCCCTTAAAATATGCGACATCTCCATAAGATGATCGTCGATAACGCAGGCGAAATTGTATGTGGGAACCCCGCCGGTTTTCATTATCACGAAATCGTCAAGCAGCGAATTTTCAAACTCCACCCTGCCTCTTATCATATCTTCCAGAACGGTTTTTCCCTCTTTAGGCGTTTTAAATCTTATTACCGCCGTCCGCCCTTCGGCTTCTTTTTCTTTTCTTTGTTCCAAAGTAAGACAAGAGCATTTTCCGTCGTATTTGGGAGGGAGCTTGTTCGCCTGCGCTTTTTTGCGCATTTCCTCGACTTCTTCCGGAGTGCAGTAGCAGGGATAAGCAAAACCCTTTTCTACAAGTTCGTCGGCGTACTTTTGATATATCCCGGCTTCCTTTCTTCGCATCTGACAGTACGGAGCGTATTTAACCGGCTCATTTCCCGGGCCTTCGTCCCAGCCCAGCCCGAGCCATTTCATCGCGTCCAAAATAACTTTCACGGACTCTTCCGTCGAACGCGCCTCATCGGTATCTTCAATTCTTAAAATGAACTTTCCTTTGTTTTTCGCGGCAAAAAGCCAGTTGAACAAGGCGGTGCGCACGCCGCCTATATGCAGATCTCCCGTAGGAGATGGAGCAAAACGAACTCTGACGTTTTCTGACATTTTATTTTCCTTTTTACTGATGATTTTCAACAAGAGAAACCGAATCGGCTATCTTTTCAAGAACTGAAGAATACTCCTCAAGCAGAGCGGGCTTGCATATCTGCACGCAAACGGCAAAAATATCATCCCGTCCGTCAAATTCCACCAGAGAAAAAGCATAGCAGTATTTCGAAACGTTAAAAACGCCCGAATATACGGTATCGGTAACCGTTTTCCCGGGCATTTGTCTGGTTTTCCGCCCGGATATTACGGAATTCGGCTTTGCCGCCGAAATTATCCTGTCAATCTGCCTTTCAAATATTTCTCCGCTTGAAAAGTCTTGGCCGGAATTTCCTTTATAAAAAATAAAAACTCCCGTGGTTACGGAATTGTTCTGCGACACGAACAAAGCTTCATACGGAGAATCTTCATCTTTGGAGCGGTCTTTCCAAGAAGACGGAATATCAATTTTAATTTCATCATTGACGGTATAAGAAATATACGAATTATCTTCCGTAACGCAAGACGCAAAACAAAAAAACGACGCAAAAGACAATAAAGCCAAAACTTTTTTATTTAACATATCGGTTTTTTTAATAAATTATTTTATTGAGAGGATATTCTATAATGCCTTCGGCGCCTGCTCTTTTTAATGCTGGAATTATCTTTTTTACGGTTTTTTCCTCGATAATTACTTCAAGCGCCACCCAGTTTTTATCGCTGAGCTGCGAAATCGTGGGTTTTTTTAAAGCCGGAAGCACGGAAGTCACTTTTTCAAGAGTCTTGCAGGGGACGTTCATTTTTAGTCCTACCATTCCCTCGGCAGCCAACGCGCCCTGCAAAAGCATGGCCATGTTCTCTATTTTTTCTCTTTTCCATTTATCGTTCAGAGCGGAATAATTGGCGATAAACCTTGTAGTCGACATAAGCATTTCGTCTATTATTCTGAGTTTGTTTGCCCTTAAAGAAGAACCCGTTTCGGTAAGCTCGACTATCGCGTCCACAAGGCTGCCCGCTTTTGCTTCGGTGGCACCCCATGAGAACTCTATATCGGCTTTAACTTTATTTTTCGCGAAATATTTTTTCGTGTAGCCGATAAGTTCGGTGGCGACTCTTTTTCCCCGCAGATCTTTTATGGATTTGACTTTAGAAGCTTCCGGAACGCACAACACCCATCTGACCGGTCTGAAACCGGATTTCGCGTAATTGAGTTCGCAGATTTCTTTTACTTTCGCGCCGCTTTCGCAGATCCAGTCATAGCCCGTAAGTCCGCAGTCGAAAAAACCGTCCTGCACGTATCTGGCCATTTCCTGCGAACGGACAAGCATAATTTCAAGTTCGTCATCGTTTGAAGCCGGAAAGTACGAGCGGGAAGAAACGCTTATTTTTATTCCGGCTTTTTTAAACAGCTCGACAGTCGATTCCTGAAGGCTGCCTTTCGGAAAGCCCAATCTCAATTTTTTCATTTTTTATCTCTCCGCGATAATTTATTGGTTTTCACTGCCGCTTTGTCTTGCTATAACCCTGTTTTCCAGAACGGCCGGAACATAAGCTTTTATGAAAGGCATATTTTTTTGCATTGAAGCCGAAACGGTTTTATAAAAAGAACGCTCCGAGCCGCCCAGCGCCTGCGTCCCGTAAGTAAGCGTGGGAACCACTACATTGACGCATACGACAAACCACACAAGCACGCTCAAAACCGCGCCGCCGGCTTTGTCTATCAGATTCATATAAAAAAACTTAACGATTCTGAGCGCAAAAGCGCCCGCCATATAAAAAACCAGCGCGCAGATGGCAAAAACCAAATAATAGTTTATGCCTGACTGGTAAGGATATTTTTCCGCAGCCATGACGGACACAAAACCCGCCAGAACCGCAAAAAAACTTCTGGTAAGCCCCGCCGACCAGCCGAACCAGGCTATCAGAAGAATGCTTACCAGAATAAAAATGTCTATTAAAAGCGTCATACTGTTTTTATAACGATTCCGCTCGCAAGTTTAGGGTAAAAATATGTCGACTTTTGCGGCATCATTTCATTGTTGAGGCTTATGGACTGCAGCGCTTCAACGGGCGTAGCCGGAACTATTACCGCTATTTTCCCGGTTTTTTTCGCCAGAACCACAGCTTCTTTATCGTCTTTTACATAAGTAAACTCGGAAGCGTCTATCCCGGGCATAAGCACATAATGCAAAGCGCTGACGGCAAGATTTCTGTAAGCTTTGCCTTTGTCGGGCATGGCTTTTTTAAGCATGGACTCTTTTTTTATCGTGAGAGTCCTGTATTTGCCGTCTTTATATATAAGCATCGGCTGAAGCTCTTTTTTTGACAATTTCGCGAAATCCCCCGAAGGATGCACGTCGAAATATTTTTCGATATTTTCTTCAAGGTTTTCCGGCTCTTCAATCACTCTGTGGGTAGGCCATATGGAAATACCCGGATCTTCCATCGGACACAGATAAGCAAGAACGTAATTATACGGTTTTGAAGAGGAATATTGTTTGTCTTTCGCTTTTCTTTCCTGGCTGTAATTCCAGGCGGTTTCGTATCTGTGGTGTCCGTCGGCGATAAATATCTTTTTGTTCGTCAAATACTTTTCAATATCTTCGATTATATCCTCGTCCGCAACGACCCACAGTTTATGAAAAGTGCCCGCTTTGTCCCTTGCGGTAGCTTCAGGGCGCCTCTTGGCTATCTTTCTGCAAAGTTCAACCATATTTTTTTTGCCGTCGTCAAAAAGCCCGAATATCGGGCTGATATTTGCTTTAACGGCTTTAAGGAGCTTTAATCTGTCCGCTTTGGGTTTTGCCAGAGTTTTTTCATGCGGTTTAACCGCTCCTTTGCCGGAATGCGGATTTTCAAGTTTTAAAGCGGCGAAAAAACCTCTTCTCGTCATTTTTATTCCGTGATCTTCAAAAACCTGTTCATAAAAATAATAAGCGGGCTTGCCGTCGTATTTCAAAACGCCTTCGGCCTGCCATTCTTTAAAAATACGCGAAGCGTTAACATATTTATTCTTTTTGCCTTTAGCGTCGGAAAGCTCTATATTTACGATATTATACGGAGAAAGCTTCTGCAGTCTGATTTTCTCTTCCGGACCGATAACGTCATAAGGTGGACATATATAATTTGTAATATTATCCTTCGCGTATCTTACTGCGTCAAAAGCTTTGATCTCTGCCATGGCAATTCTCCGTTTTTAATATCAAAACGCATATATAGAAGATATTCATATGCATTGTTTATCGATTTTACCATAATTATTCCGGCATTGTCAAAACGGTTTAAATCTTGTAAAATAGTTCGGAAATGAACAAAAAAATCGGAAGAATCCGCATATACATATCTGTTTTTATAATAACGGCAGGGCTTTATTCCTGGATACTGTACTATAAAATCGGACGTCTTGAATTTAAGCCCGAGCCTGCGCAATACATTATGGATATCGAAAGAACCGATATCAATTACGGAGATTCCATGGACGCCTGTCTGTCCGCAACAAGACTGTCAGACGGCGATAAAACGGAAATAAAAAAAGAACTTAAAGCTCTTAAATACAATATAGGGAAAATCAAAGCGGGCGATTTTTTTGAAATCGTTTATTCAAGAGCATCCGGACAATGGACGGATTTTTGGTATTATCCGGAAGGAGAACTCTTTTATTCGATAAAAAAAGAAAGTGACGGAACAATCGTATCGTCTCTGAAAACTCTGGGCAAAATATCCGCAAGGCACAATATTTCAGGCACTATAAACTCGTCTTTATGGGAGGCGATGGCTTCAAAGGGCGTTCCCGCCGGCATCATACTTTCTTTTGCCGATATTTTCGCCTGGAAGATGGATTTTCTCACCGACACAAGAAAAGGAGACACTTTCAGGGTAATTTACGATGTTGAAACGATAAGCAAAAAAAATATACCTTTGTCCTCGCAGATTATCGCGGCTCAGTATATATCCGGCAAAAAACCTTATAATGCCGTATTTTTTAAAACTTCCGCAGGAACATCCGGCTATTTTGACGATGAAGGCGGATCGGTAAAAAGCGCTTTCCTGAAAGCGCCACTTCAGTTTAGAAGAATAAGCTCCTATTTTACCACGGCAAGAAAGCATCCTATATTGAAATATGTCAGACCGCATCTCGGGATAGATTATGCCGCGCCCACCGGCACGCCCGTTTCTTCCATAGCCGACGGGACGGTTACTATGGCTAAATATAACGGCGGTTTCGGCAATTATGTCGAAGTCAAGCATGCTAACGGATATGTGACCGGTTACGGACATTTGTCCAAATACGCAAGAGGCATAAAAAAAGGCGTCAGGGTAAATCAGGGGCAGGTAATAGGATATGTCGGAAGCACCGGACTGTCAACGGGCCCTCATCTTGATTTCAGAATCAAAAAGAACGGCAAATTTTTTAATTTTCTTACTATGAAACAGCCTCCGACAACAGCTTTGCATGGAGAAGACAAAAAAGCTTTCAATACATATAAAGAAAAAATTCTGCTTGAACTCGCAAAACCCGCAGACGCTTCAATACCCTCGGACGAAAGAGAAACGCAAGAAGAACCTGTCACGGAACTGGAAGAACAGCCCGTTCATTAATAATCCATAAATAATGCTGGTTTAAAAATTAAAAACCGTCATAAAAAAACGCCCGGCAAAGAGCGTATTTTTATAGCGGCTATTTTCGGCGTTTTTAAAAAGTTTTGTTAAACGGGAAGCGCCCGTGCGGTTTTCAGAGACAAAATTTTTTCTATTTTCCGGCGCGGACCGCGGAAGTCTGAAAAGGTTTGACCGAAAGAAAACTTTCTCTGCTTTGCGCGCTTTGCAGAAAGAAATCTTCAATATTCGTTTTTCCGTCCTCTTTTTTTCTTACGGCAACCGCCTGATAACCCCAATTGACGGGATTGCCTTTAATATATTTATTAAGGACTGAAAAAGAAGAACCGGCCGATTTTTGAATTTCGGCTATCAAAACAGCCGAATCGGCGGAATGTCTGTAGAGCAGGACTTTATCTTTGCTTACCCTTAAAGCATATTCCCAGGCGGAAGCCGGCGTCATATATCCGTCGGTGCCTGAAAGCATTGCCGTGGAACCCGCTCCTTCAAAATTATTCATATCTATATATATATCAACATAAGAAATTCCGTCATCCCATCCGTTTTTTTCAAAAGAAAGCGCAAAATTTACGGAACCGTTTCTCGAAGCCACCGTAAGTCTTTTTACCGCTCCGTCATTATTTATTGAAACGCCTGAATCCAGAGCTTTTACATAAGTATGAAAAATTTCCTCAGTGCCCGCATATAAATTGGCATTGGCTATTTCAGGTTTTTTGGAGTGCAGTTCTTTATCCGAAGGAACTTCCGTTCCGAGCAGTCTGAATATATTATTGTATGCCGCGTCAAACATTCTGCGGCTTGACTCTTTATTTAAGGCCAGACCTTTAAGAAGCCCGTTGCTGCACAGATATACGAGTTCGCTTTGGGCGTTTTTATAGGAATATTCGATAAAGCCGGATGATCTTTTGTAATCATTTATACAGGAAACCGCGGAATAAAGCTTGGTCATTACATAAGCCTTTACGGGAACAATCTCAAAGGAAACATCCTTTTTCTCGGTTATCATATTCTGTTTGAGCATAGAGACATAGACGGGAAGCGCGGGTTTTATATATTTGCTTCTGTCAAAAAGATCTATAAGGTATTGCATAAATTCCGCATTTTTGAGATGTTTGTTTGTAAGAAACACCGGGATGATGTTTTCTTTTCTCGCTGAAAGCCATTTCATAATATCTTTTTGGGCCGTCGGGAAATTTTTATATATGGAAAATACCGTAATACCGTCTATTCTATGCGCCCCTTTGAAGGAACTCTCCATATTATCCGCGTTTATCCACTGAATGTTCAAGCCGGCGAAATAGTACAATATATTATGGGATACGGCTCCCGAATTCAGAAAAACTCCGAAATTTTCCCTGTTTACGCTTTCGGAGAAAGAACTCATTGATCCGAGAACGAAATCATTAAATCCCTGTCTGTCCGATTTTTTTATGCCGGAACTGTAGACCGAAGCCAGTATAGGAAAAACCGGTTCCGGCTCAAAAACCAAAGAAGGTTCGATTCTGCCTTTTGAAACCAGTTCTTCCAGCCCTGCGGCAACGGCGCCGCCCGAAGTCACGGGCATCGCCATACAAAATCTTTTTGAAAGCAGAATCTTATCCGCGACATTTTCCGCGATATCAGCGCTTTCCGCAAAAAACACGATAAATCTTTCCCCCGTTCCGGACGCAAAAGAATAAACGCAAAACTGCAAAAGCAATATAAACGGCAAAATTATTTTTTTCATAAAATTATTATACTTATACAAAAAAAACTTTTCAACTTGTCAACTTAAGCGCCACTTTTTTCCGGCGCGATATGTTTAAATTGACAAAAAGAACGTTTTTCATTAGAATAACCGTATTATGAAAACAAAAACATTTAAACAATTCACATCGGCTTTTGCATTATCCGCTTTTTTTATGATTTCGTCATGCGCCGGCGTGACGTCAAGCCGGCAGACTACTGTTTTGGAACAGCCGTCCGAAGAAGAGCTTCTTGCGGAAACAATAGCGGAAGAGATTGCCGAAGCAGCCGCCCCTGAGCCGGAACCGGGAATATATCTCAGAGGCATTCACTTGTCCGCCTGGATAAGCGGTCCGGCAAAACACAGAAATGCGGTTATGGATCTTTTCGACAATACGGAATTGAACACGGCCGTAATGGACATAAAAGAAATGGAAGGGCAGGTTTATATAGACGGCGTAAAAACCGCGAACGCAAACGGCACGCACTTCAACGCCATTCCCAATGCAAGACAGTATCTTGCGCAGCTTGCAGAAAAAAATGTTTACACGATAGCAAGAATAGTTGTTTTCAGGGACAATCTCATGCCGAGAAAAAAACCTTCCATGGCGGTAAAAAAAGCGGACGGCTCTCTCTGGACGGACAGGAAAGGAATAACCTGGCTCGATCCTTACAATAAAGACGCCTGGGAATATATTTTTGAAATCTGCGAAAGAGCAATAGATCTGGGTTTTAAGGAAATACAGTTCGACTATATCAGATTTCCTTCGGACGGCAATACGAAAAGCTGCGTATACAGCAATAAAAACCATACAAGCGAAACAGCTTCAAAAGCCATAGTCGGCTTTTTGAAAGAAGCAAACAGGAGACTTAAAGAAAAAGGCGCCACAATATCCATAGACGTTTTCGGAGGAACGACCACGGCTTCTACGGATATGGGAATAGGGCAGAAAATAGTCGAAATGTCCGAATGGGTCGATTATGTAAGCCCGATGGTTTATCCTTCCCACTATTATAAAGGAGAGTTCGGTTTTGCCGAGCCTAATAAAGAGCCCTATAAAGTGGTTTATAAAGCAATGGAAGGAGCGATGAAAAGAATTCCGAGAGAAAAGCTGCGCCCGTGGCTTCAGGATTTCACCATGTTCGGATATAAATACGGAAAAGAACAGATCAGGGCGCAAATACAGGCCTGCTATGATCTCGATATACCAAGCTGGCTTCTTTGGAATGCAAGATGCGTATACACAAGAGAAGCTCTGCTTGAAAACGATGCCGAAATGATATACAAAAAAAGCGAGCCCCCGACTGCCGAAATGCTTAAAACCGCCGAAAGGCTAAAGGCTGCTGAAGATAAAAAAAGCGAACCGGAACGGCAAAATCAAATTGATTCCGCTTCTTCGGACGGGAAAGACGCTTCCGGCACGGATAATTAAGCGGGAAAGGGAAAACCGGGCAGCAATTAAAAAATCCGAATATACGATTACATACAATCAAAAAAACGCATAAAAGGACGGCATCCCAGAGAAAAACTGAATGCCGTTCTTTTTTACGGGAGAAAATAAATGATAATACTTGACAAACCTTTCGCCTCGCAGGAACTTAAAGAATATCTGCAAACCTCCGCTACGCCGGTGCTTGAAAACGATTTTGCCCGGGAGATAAAAAAAGATTATGAACTCAATTTAAAAAATGAGAAAGAATTCAGAAAGCTGCTCGTCAAAAATAAAAATCTCCTTACCATATCCGAAAATTCATTAAAATGGATATACGAAAATCTGGAAGACGAAGCTAAAATAAGCGGAATCGAAACGATGAAAAACAAAGCCGTCGTCAGAAAGCTTCTGGCCGGTATGTATCCGGACTTTTTCTTTGCCGAAGTGTCCGCGGAAAATCTTAAAAATATCAGTTTCGGCTCTTTAAAAACTCCTTTTGTCTTGAAGCCTTCCATAGGTTTTTTCAGCGTGGGAGTGTATGCGGTCTCCGATGAAAAAAGCTGGAATAAAGCTGTTGAAGACATAAACGCCGATATAAAAAAGTGGAAAAAAGAATATTGCGATGAGGTCATTGGGAAATCTTCATTTATAATGGAAGAGTACATAGAAGGAGAAGAATATGCCTTAGACGCTTATTACGACGAAAACGGAGAGGCGGTTATATTGAATATCTTCAAACACGATTTCAGCTCGGACGCAGACGTTTCCGACAGACTGTATTATTCAAGCAAGCAAATAATTGAAAGCAATATAAAAGATTTTACCGCTTTTCTAAATTGCGTCAATCGTTTTTTTAAAGTTAAAAACTTCCCGCTGCATACCGAAATAAGGGTAAAAGACGGCAAAATTATTCCCATTGAATTCAATCCGATGCGTTTTGCAGGATGGTGCACGACGGATTTGTCTTATTTCGCTTACGGTTTTCATACTTGCGACTATTTTTTCAGGAAAGCCAAACCTGACTGGGAAACTCTTTTAAAAGAAAAAAACAATAAGACATATGCTTTTATCCTTTTAAACAAAACTCCTTCTTGCACGCGCAACAAAAAATTCGATTATGAGGCCGCAGCAGCCAAATTTAAGAAAGTCTTGTGCATGCGCAAAATCAAAGATCCGAACTCTCCCGTTTTCGGTTTTATTTTCACGGAAACGGAAGAAAAAGACAGAAACGAACTTGATTATATAATGAGATCCGATCTTAGCGAATTTTTAAAAGACGGTTAAAAAGCGCTCTTTATGCGTTTTTGAGCCAAATATCATATTCAGCGGCGGCTGAAAATTATGCGAAAGCGGGAAAAATGCGGTTTTTCCGCTTTCGCGCCTCTTTGCCCGCCGCGTTTTTGTTTTCAGCAGGCTCTTTATATTATATTGACTAAGAAAAGCGCTTTATGGTAAAATAGCAAAAGTTATGGTATTATCAATCTATTTTTTATCATTAATTTCTTTTATTATGGGCTGGATATATTATTATAAACCGCAGTCTGTGCAGAAAATAAACGGTTATTTTAAAAATATAATATTTAATGACAGAAATGTCCTGCTGAAAAGAAAAAAGATCGCCGTTGTTTTCCTCCTTTTGTCCGCTTTCTTTTTTACTTCGGGCTTTCTTATATCGCAGAATGAGAAAAATAAGAAGCCATTGTCGGTGCCGGTGGAAACAATAGACAAAGAAATAATTTTCGACATAATATCGGTTTATATGAAACGCCTTGATGAAAATCCCGAAGATTTGGCTACTCTTAAAAAACTGGCGTGCGCTTATGACTCCATAGGAGAAAAAAAACGCGAATTTATAATATGGAAAAGAATTCTGACCTTGTATCCTGAAGATGAAACGGCAAAAAAGAGACTCCAGCTTAAACATTGAAACCGGATTGTTTGCGATTCTGGGTTATCCCATAAAGCATTCTTTTTCACCGCTTATGCAAAACGCATGGTTTAAAAAAGAAAAGCTTAACTGCATTTATCTTCCTTTTGAAACGGATCCGGAAAACTTAAAAAAAACCGTCGGGGCGCTTAAAATTCTGGGTTTCAAAGGAATAAATATCACGATACCGCATAAAAGCGCCGTTATAAAATATCTGGACTACGCCGACACAGCCGCAAAAGCAATCGGAAGCGTAAATACGATAGCGGTCAAAAACGGGAAGCTTTACGGATATAATACGGATTATTCCGGTTTTGCTTCGGATCTTATCTTAAAAAACGTAAAAGTAAAAGGAAAGAATGTTTTTATTTTCGGAGCGGGCGGCGGAGCAAGAGCCGTAATCTATTCCGTTAAAAACAGCGGCGCAAAAAACATATATTTAGCAAACAGAACATATGCCAAAGCCGTATGTCTGGCAAAAGAGTTCGGCATAAAAGCCGCCGGGTTCCCGGAAGCGTCGGATATTGCTGCGGATGCGGATCTGATCGTAAACGCTTCCGCCTGCGGAATGAACGCGGCCGACTTTTTGCCTTTTGAAATAAAAGATCTTAAAAAAACCGCAGTTATATACGATTTGATATATAATAAAACAACTCCTTTCTCCAAAGCAGCCCGTAAAAACAAAATTATTTATTATTCAGGCGAAGGGATGTTAGTAAACCAGGGCGCTCACGGATTCAAGATCTGGACGGGAATATATCCGGATACAAAAAGCGCGTTAAAATTACTGGGTAAATTTATGAGGTTATCATGTTAATTTGGATTGTAAGAATTCTAATTCTTCTGGCCGGGCCGTTAATAGCGTATTTTCAGGTAGAGCCTACTTTGCAGAGCGCTTTTATCGGATTAAGCATTTCAACCGTTATCGTCATTATTGAGTTCGCCTTTCAAAAAACTCCTCTTGACACTCTCGTAATAGCGATAATAGGAATAGTTATGGGGCTGATAGCCGCCAAAATACTGGATTACGGCGCTTTTCTTCTCGGCAGCGATAAAGTCGACCTTTTCTTTGAAAAGTATTCGCTCCTTATTAAATTCGTATTTTCTTATTTCGGCATGGTTATAGCCGTTAAAAAGAAAGACGAACTTGACCTGCTTGATAAAGATATCCTTAAAATCTCAAAAAAGAACAAGCCTCTTGAACCCATTCTTTTAGACACCAGCGCCATAATCGACGGACGCATACTCGACATGGCGGAAACAAAGTTTCTCCTCGCCACTCTTGTCATACCTAAATTCGTGCTTGAAGAGCTTCAGAAGCTGGCGGATTCTAATGACGCGATAAAAAGAAACCGTTCGAAAAGAGGCATGGACATTGTCGCCAAACTCCAGAAATCCGAAGCCATTCTCACAAAAATCTACGACAAAACTTATAATAATATTGAAGGAACGGACTCAAAACTTACCGAACTTGCCAAAGAACTTAACGCCAAAATCATAACCACGGATTTCAACTTAAATAAAATAGCCGCTATACAGGGCGTGACGGTTCTCAATATAAACGATCTTTGCAACGCCCTTACGCCCATTTTTCTCCCCGGAGAAAGCGTAATGATATTTCTCGTAAAAGAAGGAAAAGAGCCTAATCAGGCCATCGGATACCTTGACGACGGAACCATGGTTGTCGCCGAAGACGGAAGACGATACGTGGGTAAAAAAATAGAGCTTAACGTGACTTCCATTATACAAACATCTTCCGGCAGAATGGTTTTCGGCAAAGTTTCGGAAAACAACGAACCCTTGCCCTACAATCCCAGAAAAAACGGAAACGGCAGACATTGATGAAAGCGGCGGCGGTAATAGTTGCCGGAGGAAAAGGCAAAAGGTTTGGAACTAAAATTCCAAAGCAGTTTCTGCCTCTTTGCGGGAAACCGGTTTTTATGCACAGCGTAAAAGCCTTTTCTTCGGTAAAAAATTTTAAGCAGATAGTGCTTGTGGTTCCTGCGGATATGAATATTTCTTTGTCCGCTAAATATAAAAAGTCCGGTTTTTCCATAGTATCCGGCGGAAAGGAAAGGTTTGATTCCGTAAAAAACGGACTGAAAGCCGTACGCAAGGACATTGATTTTATCGCGGTACATGACGCGGCCAGGCCTCTGATAAACAAAAAAGACATCCTTTCCGTTTTAAACAAAGCTATTGCAAGCGGCGCAGCAATAGCCGCAGAAAAAACAAGGGATACCGTAAAAACCGTTAAAGACGGATTTGTAAAACAAACTTTAGACAGAAGCGTTTTATGGAATGCGCAAACGCCGCAGATTTTTGCGTCTGACCTTCTTTTAAAGGCCTATTCGGACAAAATTCCAGAAAAAACAACCGATGATTCCCAGATTATGGAAAATATGAAAATTAAAGTCGCCGTTGTCGAAACAAAATTCCCTAATTTCAAAATAACCTCAAAAACCGATTTTGAAGCTGCAAAAAATATAATTTTACAAAGGAAAGCCCGATGTATATAGGTTTCGGTTATGACGTGCACCGTTTTAAAAAGGGGCGCAGGCTGGTTTTGGGCGGCGTCGAAATCGACTCGGATAAAGGTCTTGACGGTCACAGCGACGCCGACGTGCTTGTACATGCTCTGATGGATTCGCTTTTAGGAGCGGCCGGTCTTGAAGACATAGGTCATTTTTTCCCGGATACCGATCCGGCATATAAAGGGATTTCCAGCCTGCTTTTGCTGGAAAAAGTCTGCAAAGAGCTAAAAAAGCGGAAATATAGCGTCAATAATATCGATATTACTATTATAGCGGAAAGCCCGAAAATATATCCGCACGTATATGACATGAAAAAAAACATCTCAAAAATAACCGGACTTCCGGCCGCGCGCATAGCCATAAAAGCCACCACAAATGAAAAAATGGGTTTTATAGGAAGAGGAGAAGGAATAGCTGCCATGGCCGCGGCGTCCATAAGAGGAA
This sequence comes from uncultured Endomicrobiia bacterium, assembly GCA_938040055.1. GTDB lineage: Bacteria > Elusimicrobiota > Endomicrobiia > Endomicrobiales > Endomicrobiaceae > Endomicrobium_B. Next base: position 41,331 of record CALHWY010000023.1, on the reverse strand, counting down.
ATAAAAAATGTCCATAAAAATTCACAATACTCTTACCGGCAAAAAAGAAGTGTTTCAACCGCAAAATGAAAAAGAAGTTTCCATGTACGTCTGCGGAGTCACCCCTTATGACGAAGTTCACTTGGGACATGCGCGGGCATACGTGACTTTCGACATAATTAAAAGGCATCTGCTTAAAAGAAAATACAAAGTCCGCCATGTACAGAATTTTACGGATATAGACGATAAAATAATAAACAGGGCGGCGGAAAAAGGCATATCCCCGGCGGCTTTGGCGCAAACTTATATTGACGACTATTTTGCGCAGACGGACAAGCTTAATATTATGAGAGCCGAACATTATCCGCGCGTAACCGAGATGATTCCGGAAATAATAGAATTTATAAAAAAACTTATCGTAAAAGGTTATGCTTATGAAATCGGCGGCGATGTTTATTATGCGGTAAACAAATTTAAAGGATACGGAAAACTTTCAAAAAGAAACACGCAAGATCTTAAAGCCGGAGCAAGAGTAGACATTTGCGGAGATAAAAATTCGGCTTTTGATTTCGCTTTATGGAAAAAAACTAAGGAAAACGAACCCGCAGACGCCTCTTGGAACAGCCCCTGGGGCAAGGGGAGACCCGGATGGCATATAGAATGTTCTGTAATGTCTTCCGAAATACTCGGAAACACCATAGATATTCACGGAGGCGGGCAGGATTTGATTTTTCCCCATCATGAAAATGAAATAGCGCAAAGCGAAGCATGTTCCGGCTGCCGGTTTGTCAGATATTGGATACATAACGGTTTTGTAACAGTAAATAAAGAAAAAATGTCAAAATCCCTCAATAATTTTTTTACTTTAAAAACGATATTTGAAAAGTACGATCCGAGGGTCGTAAGATATTATCTTCTGACGCAGCATTATAAAAGCCCGCTTGATTTTTCGGACTCCGGTCTTGAAGCCGCTAAAAAAACGCTTCAGGGTCTTGATGACGCGTATCTCAGGCTGCTTGCCAAGGCAAAGCAATATGCGCCTGTCATAGAAGACTCCGGTCTTGCCGAACTTAAAAATAATTTTTTAAATTCGCTTGACGATGATTTTAACTCGGAAAAAGCTTTGTCTTATCTGCACGAACTTAAAAATATGATTTTAAAAGAGCTTTTTACCGCCGACGCAATAAGGCTGTGGCAGATGAGAACTTTGTTCGAACAGTTTGCCGACGAATCTTTGGGAATAATTCTGCCGCGAGAACAAACAGGCGGAGGCGATATTGAAACGCTGTTTGCTGCAAGAAATAATGCGAGAAAAGCCGGAAATTGGGCTGAAGCCGACAGGCTCAGAAAAGTTTTGGACGAAAAAGGATATAAAATCGTCGACAATAAAGACGGCACTTCGCTTTTAATGAAGAAAATATAAAAAACCGCGGCATTGATGCGCGGTAATCTTCGGTTAAAAAAATTTTTTTGATTATCAAAATGAAAAGCATCCGGTAAAAATATCCGGAGCTTTTTATTTTCCTTTTTAAACGCGGAAGCCGCGATAAAGCTGCGTTGGAAATTCTTTTTTAAAAACTTTTTCATTTTTTTCCGTTTTTATATTTCAAAGACAAGTCATCCTGTATCGTTTATGAAATAAAAGCATATGCGCTTGCCGGCATCGGACGGAACGGGAAAACCGAACGTATCAGTCTGTCCGGTCTTTTTATGAAATTGAAATATTTCCGATACCGGCAGGAAGTTTTACGAAAAATAATACTGCAGAGCGATGATAATTTATTTTTCCAAGCTATTCTGAGACGGTTTTGCTTTACCGCTTATTTTGGAGTGGCTTGTTGTCATATTCAGGCTGAAAGCCTTTGCCGCACGGTTCTTTTCATTGATTATCTTCCGAAATCGTATATTTTTTACAGTGCTTCATAAGATTTTGCCGGTCTTTTATAATATTTTTTTAACAAACCGAATAAAAACGATACGCCTGTGGCGCGTATTTACAAATGTTATCCATTGGACAACTTATCTTTTCTTTCATAAACTTCATCTTTGTTCTAATAAGTATAGTTTTTCTTGTAATTTGGCGGATTGGATGCCAAGCAAAGATTTGCGCTTTAATATTTACAGGAAAAATTTTTCCGTATATTTTCTTATGTCAAAAATAAAATTTTCAGCCAAACGGAAGCATTTGACATACAATGCCGTTTAAAGCGGTAAAAAGCGGATACTTTTTTTATTTCCCGGAAATTTTTCTAAAAAAAAACTTTTCTTTTACTCATGCCAGCTTTTTAGGATAGGCTCCGTTTATGCAGGAAAACCGATTTTGCCTTAGGTAAAAAAACGTGTGATAAAAAATTTGATATAATTAGCCGGCACGGGAAACATTACGAAAGTATGAACTCCGCTTCAGTAGCCGGAACGTATTAATAAATCTGAAAAATATATTGGCAAGGAAAACTATGACATACGGCAAATTCCCAAAAAAGAAGCATTTTAATAAAGAGAATTTTGTTTCAGGCAATATTATTTACGGCAGAAATCCCGTGCTGGAATTGCTCAAAGCCGGAAAAAGAACCGTAAATAAAATTATGATTGCGCGCACCGCCAGAGGAAATGCAATAGGCGAAATAATAGCTCTAGCAAAAAGCAAAGCCATAGCGGTACACAATGTTCCGCCTGAAAAACTGGACAAATATGCGCAGAATTCGCAGGGGGTGGCAGCAGAAGTTTCTCCTATGGAATATATGGAAATTGAAGAACTTATATCCGCCGCAAAACGAAAAAAAGACAGCATTCTGGTTTTGCTTGACGGGATAGAAGATCCGCATAACTTGGGAGCCATAATCAGAAACTGCGTAGCTTTCGGAGCGGCCGGTGTAATAATACCTAAATGGAGAGCGGCCGGAGTAAATGAAACCGTTGCAAAAGCATCAGCCGGAGCGCTTGAACATATTCCCGTCTCAAGAGTGGCAAACGCCAACCAAACCATAGACATTTTAAAAGAAAACGGTTTCTGGATAGCCGGAGCGGAAAACGGAGGACAGCTTCTTGAAGAGTGCAATCTCCCTTTCCCGCTTGTTATCATAATAGGCAGCGAAGGCTCCGGACTGCACAGACTGACAAAGGAAAACTGCGATTTTTTAATTTCTATTCCGCAGACAAACGCCATTTCTTCACTGAACGCTTCCTGCGCCAGCGCGGTTATACTTTATGAAATTTCAAAAAAACGCAAATAAAATTTTTGGCCCGAGCCGGCGGGCATTTTTATGCATTTCTTTGCGCCGAGCGGAATTACCGCCGGTTTCCGTATTTTATAAAATCTTATTTTTGCGAGTTTTTTAACAAAATCTTATCCGCATAAGCAAGCAATGCCGTTTCTTTTGAAGTCAGTTTTTTCGCCGCCAAGAACAGGGGAATTTTTGATTTTGAAAAAATTCCATTTTTGCAATTCATAGTTTTGGATATTATTCCGCGCAAAGTTTGCTCTGCATTTCGTTCATGCCTTAATATCCTCTATACAAATATACGAAATGACCGGCTTTTCACCTTTTTTATTCCCGGCATAAGTCAAAAATAAAAGCTTTCCGCGCCGTTTTAGCGCAAAATATATTTCCGTTTTATATCTTGTTATGCTGAACCGTCACTCTGCCTGTTTTTTAAATTTGTGCAATTTGTCTGCTATCGCCGTAAAACCATTTTTTTCCATAGCCGCAATGTCTTGTGTCATATGCCGGCAGCCTTTTATTTTTCTCTCGGGTTTATCCGTATTTTAAAATATCTTTTTAATTAGATTGTTAGCAATAAGAAGTTTTTCTTTAAATTCCGAAAATTTGAAAGCCGCACAACGGGCTATTTTGTACGCCGCAACGGAAATCTGATAACCGGCTCTCCCAAATTTATGTTGTCCGGGTTTTGGACTTTTTGACATCTGCGAAACTGCGTGCGTCAAACAAAACCGTCGAATAAAGTTTTGCAGCGCCGCATTCTTTAGATTTTTTCACAAACTTATTATAATTGCCGGTTTTTCGGCGCCCGCGTCTATCATTTTCAAAAAAACTCAAAACCGCTTCTTTAAATTTTTTATCCGCTAAGCTTTTAAAAAGCCGAAATCAAAAAATAAGCGCGCATTTATATGTCCGGACAATTTTACCTATTTTCCGCGTTTCCGCGGAATTACGGCGATATACGCCTTTATTATTTTTAAAATACAAAATAAGCAATAGTATTCCCAACGCCGCAAAAAACGAAAGAAAGCGACAGTTCCTGCAAGAGATATTGCTTTTGACTTTAATGGCAAGATAAATTTTTTATGGTTGGGATGCATTATGCTTTTAAGCGCGTTCCCGCTTTTACCTGAAAATATTACAGCTGCGCCGTTGCTTCCGTTTTCCGCTGTTACGAACATCCGGAAAAGTTTACAGGAGTTTAATTGCAATAGAAAATAAAAATAAGATATAATATTAGGCTAATATACGTTTTTTGGGGAGGTGCAAGATATGCTTACATTTAACAAAAAGAAAAATATACTGGAGCCGGAAGAATATCATTACGAGCTTCAGGACGTTAAGGAACCCAATCTTTTCAGGGAAACTTTTCAGTATACAGAAATTCCCAAAATAGGATTCAACAACATGGTTGTTCCTATGAATGTGCCGAATGACATATGGATTACAGACACGACATTCCGGGACGGACAGCAGGCGATGGATCCTTTCACGGCCAATCAAATAGCGGATCTCTATGAACTTCTCCATAAGCTGGGAGGTCCTAACGGAGTGATAAAACAGACGGAGTTCTTTCTTTATTCCGAAAAAGACAGGGAAGCCGTCAGAAAGTGTCAGGAAAAAGGTTTTGAATTCCCTCAGATAACATCATGGATAAGGGCAAACAAAAATGATTTTAAGCTTGTCAAAGAAATGGGACTGAAGGAGACGGGAATTCTTACTTCCTGTTCGGACTATCATATTTTTTTAAAGCTTAAAAAAACGCGCAGAGAAGCTTTGGATATGTATCTTGACATAGTTAAGGCCGCATTGTCCGAAGGCATAATACCGCGCTGTCATTTTGAAGACATTACGAGAGCGGATTTTTACGGTTTTGTAGTGCCTTTTGCCATGGAACTTATGAAATTGTCCAGAGAAGCTAAAATGCCGGTAAAAATAAGAGCATGCGACACTTTGGGTTTCGGGGTCAGCTATCCGGGAGCTGCTATGCCCAGAAATATAAACGGAATAATGTTTGGCCTTACGCATCATGCCGGAGTGCCTTCTGAGTATATTGAATGGCACGGACACAATGATTTTTACAGAGCTTTGAGCAACTCTACGGCGGCATGGCTTTACGGCTGTTCAGGAATAAACGGTTCTCTTCTTGGCATAGGAGAAAGAACGGGCAATACGCCTGTTGAAGCTTTGGCTATAGAATACGCAGCTTTCAAGGGAAGCGCAAACGAAATGGATTTTTCGGCCATAACGGAAATAGCCCAATATTTTGCAAAAGAATTAAACTATGAGATTCCGAAAAACCAGCCTTTTGTAGGCGCCAATTTTAATATGACAAAGGCCGGAATACATGCTGACGGACTTTTAAAGGAACAGGAAATTTATAATGTTTTTGACACGCAGGCAATTTTAAACAGGCCTCCTGAAGTCGAAATAACCGACAGGGCAGGACTTGCGGGAATTGCTTTCTGGATAAATACGCAAATGCCGGGGCTTAGAGATACCGAAGAAAAAGTCGATAAAAATGACCCTGCCGTCATAAAAATAAAAGAAGACATAGACGAACTTTTCAAAGGCGGCAGAACGACTTCAATGTCTCACAGGGAGATGTTTGAACTGGCAAAAAAGTACCTGCCCCAGTATGCCTAGCTGAAGAAAATTGAAACCGATAAAGGATTGGCATCGTCTGACGCCGATCCTTTATTTTTATTTTATTATACTAAGCACTTGCAGACTGCTCCATATTTTGCATTTGCTTGGCGATTTACCGAATCACAACTCCCCCGAAGGGAGCGACCGGCTTTATATATCATTCGCGTGTAGTAATCTGATTTCAATTCACGCTCCCGTGAAGGGAGCGACGAGATATTGCGTCCTCTGCAATCTATAATCAGACATTTCAATCCACGCTCCCGTGAAGGGAGCGACTTTCCCAGCCGTCCCAAACTTGGCGGTTTGGGACATTTCAATCCACGCTCCCGTGAAGGGAGCGACTTTTATTTACTTTTATTTATTTCATTTTTTTTAATATTTCAATCCACGCTCCCGTGAAGGGAGCGACAAAAATCCCCGGGGAATTACTCCCCCGGGGAAAATTTCAATCCACGCTCCCGTGAAGGGAGCGACCTTCTTATATGTTTCCCAGTCTACCGTAGGAATATTATTTCAATCCACGCTCCCGTGAAGGGAGCGACAGTACAACAAAAACTATTTATAAATTCAACTTGTTTTTTTTAATTATCGCGACAGTGTCAAAAAAACAGCCATATTGTTTGCATATTTCAAATTCTTGTTCATTTTTCAATATGCGATGTCAATGAACATAACCACATCACCTCAGGTTCGCAATTTTATATCTAACAAATCATATTACCAGCGAACCGTGCAAATCAACAGGTTCTTTTGCTCCATAATGCTCTATTTTTCTTTTCCAATTAGAGCCAAGCATATAAAATCTTATACTGTCCTTTTTCAAGTCCACTATCTTTAATAATTTATCTTTCAAAAAAACCCACTGAGTAGGGTCGACTTCACATTCAAAAACGGAAAACTGAACCCTTTGCCCGTAATCCAAACAGGCTTTTGAGACATTTCTTAATCTCCTTGCTCCGCCGGACTCCGTTGTGTCTATGTCATAACTGATTAAAATAAGCATTAGATTGCCTCATTTCCAAATAAAAGGCGGATACGCATCTATATCTCCTCTTATATATCTTGCAAAAAGCAAGGCTTGCGCATGAAATAAAAGACCTATTTGAATATTTTCTTTAAAAAACGGATGAAAAATTTCCTCTTCTTTCCTTTTTTTATATGCAGTAAGAACCGTTTTTTTATTGTCTTCGCCCATTGTAACTCCGCCGCTTTGTGATTTTATAAAACCTTTAATATCAAGCTGCGATAAATTTATTAAATTCAAAACTAATCTGTCGGCTATAACACTGCGGAACTCTTCCATCAAGTCCAATGCTAAGCTCGGTCGTCCGGGTCTGTCTTTATGAAAAAATCCGACTTGTGGATCAAGACCAACGCCCTCCAAGGCCGATGCCACATCATGAGCCAATAATGTGTACACGAAAGAAAGCAGACAATTAACATTGTCTAAAGGAGGACGACGCGTTCTTTCTTTCATATAAAAATTTTCTTTATCGGTTAAAACCAATTCATCAAATACGCTAAAATAAGAATTTGCGCCATCGCCTTCCGTGCCGCGCAGAGAATCAAGATTATCCGCAGATAAAATATTATTAAGAGCTTTTTGTAAACTATCCGAAACTAATTTAACCGCGGCAAGGTCTTTCATTTTATCTTTATGATCTCTCAAAGCTCTGTTGATTACTGTTCGCGAATTACTTATTTTGCCTATTAAGACGCTTTTCGCGGTTTCCAAACAAAATTTCCCGTCTTCGGAATATTTATACTGCTGTTTTCTTAAAAGAACATTTCCGGAGACCGGAGACTGAACTTTAGCTATAAATTTTCCATATTCGGTAAAAAAGCTTACCGAAACATTGTTTTGCGCACAAAGCCCGAAAACAAAAGGCGAACACAAGACATTTCCGAAACACACAACGGAATTTATCAAATGTATGGGTGCGCGGAATATTTCTTTGCCGTGTAAACTTATAACTATATTTTCACGCTCCTTAGACACATAAGTTTCTTGGGTTGTGATGTATAAATTACTTAAAAGTTTTTTCATTTCACTCTTCTATAATATTTTTTAAATATTCTTTAACGCTTTTATTCTTACCGAAAATTTCGGGCAGACATAATTCTTTAAAGGAACAGTTATCGCATTTTTTTGAATATTTCGCTTTCGGCGTTATTTTGCTTTCAATAAGATTATGAAACTCTTTTGAAAGCATTATCGTCTCATCTCTTAAACTTTCATCGAAATCGACATCCAAACGGCTGCGGGTTTTACCGTAATATAAAGCTCCTTTGGCAACAGGTATATCCAGCATCTCTTCAAGACATAAAGCCTGCGCGCAAAGCTGAACTTTGTCGGTATTGTCATTTTTCGCTTTTCCGCTTTTATATTCAACGGGAAACGGAATCGGTCTACCTCTTTCGGATTTATGGAACTCGACGATATCGCTTTTACCTACAAGCCCAAGAGCGTAAGATTTAATATAAATATCACGTTCTATTATCACGCCTTTCTTGCGCTCATTCTTATTTTCGTGGGCTTTCTCATGCATAACGATGCCTTTGGCCGTAAAGAAATTATCCGCCCAAAGCTGTTCGAGAAACAATAAAGCGCATCTCCGTTTACAGTAGAGAATTTGCTGTAGTCCGCGTATATGCAGCAAATCATCGTCGCTATACATAATTTCTACCAACCCGGTATTATTTCCGCTTTAAGATCTTTTATTTCATTGACAGAACCTTCTTTTAATTCTTTTTCATTTATAATCGTTCCGTTTTCATCGATTTTTAAAGAACTATGAACTTTTGCGGAAGAGAATTCACCGATTTCTGATTTATGTTCCCACCAAATAAGATTTAAAACTTTCATTGTTCCGGCAGGTCTTGCGGAAGATTCATCGTTTTCAAAAATTCTAGGCAATATATCCTTTATTTCTTGAGCATCATCATAAGAAAAACCCGTTTTTTCAGCCAACTGCGGATTGATTGCCCCTTTAAACACGTATATCCCCGTTTTCACATAATGTTTCATTCCCATAGTATCGCTTGCCTTTTCCGTCATCTTTCTCATTACTTACGCTTTTTGTAATTTGATTTGAAATAATTTCTATCGGGGCGATGCTATATGCTGACTGTATTGTGACAGGGCCTCTTATCCCTATTGACTGCTTATCCCAAGCTATCACTTGTCCAAAAGCTCTTACATCAAAGAACTTCTCGCAAATTTTTTTCTTATACTCTTTTTCATCTTCATTTTTACTAATTTTGCCTATTATCCCTTCTAATCTTTCTTTTAAGTTTTTATATTCATCTCCCTGCCGTCTATAATCATTCGACTGAACAAAAATATTTTTACCTTTATCCAATAAACGGTTTCTTATTTTTCTTTTTAAACAAACATCCGTTACCTCTCCAATTCTATTGCTGTCATATCGCGGAATATTCTCATTTAGAGGATCTCCGTTCGGATTGGCATTTTTAACTTCAAAAATAACGGCAAAATCAATTTTGTTTAATGTTGTCATTGTCAGTCTCCTTTTTATTTTGAATTTCTTTTCTTTTTTCCTCATTGGATTTTAGTTGGCAAAAATATCCCAAAAGATAATTTCCATTTAACGGGCTATTGTCTTCATTTTTAAAAGCCTCGCTATTATGCGAGATTATTTCCTGCACATCATTTTCAATCCAATTCCCTTTTATTTTAGCTCTATATGCCTGCATAAATTTTTCATATAGAAATTTCCATGTAGTTGCCGGTGATATTGCAAATTTATTCATAAACCGTTTTGCATTTGTTAACCTTTCTTTATCCTTATCTTGTTTTCTTAAAACATACATTTCAGCATCATCAATAATTGCCAACAATCTTCCGTAAAGATAGCTTCTATCTTTGTTGTTTTCATCAACATACATACGCTCCTCCTTTTCATAATGATTTCCTTTATACACGGCGCAAGCTATTCTTAAAATAGATTTCCACTGAATCTCGTTTAAAGCCACAGGATTTGATGCTCTTTTTACATATCTATCTTCTATGTACTTTGGAATTTTTACGCCTTCTGTAATTGAAGGAATCAAATCTTTTACAATGCTCTTTTTTATTTTTCTCTGACTATCTGTGAGCGACGGTTTTTTACCTTCCTTTTCTTTATTATAAAGATAAAAATTTGCTATCGCGTCTAATGAAGGTGTCCCTACAAAATATTGATTGTTTAAAAATTGCTCCCAGCTATATTTATTGTGCCAAGTTTCTACATTAATCAAAAATTGCGAACCTAATAATTCCCTATAATAAATAATGCTTGCTCTTCCCGGATTTGCATTATCAACTCCTATAACAAAAACATCTTCATTCGGAGCTAAATCCGTATTATATCCTTTTATTTTTTCTTTCAGTTTCTTACCAAAGTCAAACCCGACATTTCCCGATAAAAGTTCATCTGAACCTCCGCCGAATTTCGGCAACGGAGATAAATTTGAACTCCAGGCAACAAATTTTTGTTCTCCGTTAATATATGCCTGTCCTCTTTCTTCAGCCGTAAGCCATAGAAGAGTATTATGCGCTTTTTGCGAAACTTCATATCCTATACAAGCAACTTCATCGGCATTTTCAAACCTGCCGTTAAAAACAAAATTTTTCTTATCTTCGGAAGAAATCAATTTGTTTTTTCCATTTGCCGTAGGATGCTTTTGTGTCAATGATGTTTTCTTCCCTGTTATATAACATATCCCTTCATCCACATTTTTCTTTTTCATAAATTCTTGCCATGACTTGATTATTTCGTCATTTTCCCAAGTTTTAGATCCCTGACCAAAGCCGACTATCCACCGGATAAAAGGTTCTTTGTATCTCTGCTTTGAATCTTGTTTGCATATTTTATATTCCGTCTTATTGTTTTTCTTTTCTATTTTCTTTTCTATTATCTTCTTATCTTCTAAATCTTTTAACAATGTTTCTTTTTGAATATATTTATTTACTATTTCAACTTTTTCATTTTTACCGAATTCAGCCCACTCTCTTAATTGATTTTTATATAACCCACCTTTCTCTCCGGTATATATATTTAGTTTGACGGCAAGACCCCAGTTACAGTTATTATCTCCCGTAATTTGCACTATGGTATCTTCTTCCTTAGGGAGAAGACAGATTTCCTCAATTTCCGCTTTTTCATTTAAATGTATTTCTATATTGGCTTTTTCATGTTTATGCGCAATAGGAGCTATCACATACTCGCTGTCCTGAGAGGCTTCAACCGCATTGTCATAAGTTTGATATAGTCTTTGAAACCAACTCATAAACTCACCTCCTTTTCGGTGAAAAGATTCTCATATTCTTTTTCGACGCTTAAAAGATTGAAATCGATTTTGTAATTATAAGAAGTAATTTTTTTTATTTCTCTTGATATCAATTTATCTTTTGCCGTTTCAAAGTCTATAATTCCATTTTTCATTTCAGCTTCCCATAAATTAGCTTCCAATTTTTCTTTTCTTTTTTGGTTTTTCAATACTTCATTAGGATAAGAAAAACTGTGAAACATCATCCCGAAATATAAATCTTTCCCGTCATAATCACTTTTCCCTGACCCGAAATCGCAAGGTTCAACATATCCTTGGCATTCTCTTGTGCCTAAAAAAATGTCTTGCCTTCCTCCTCTATCCAAACTGCGCTTTGCAATAGATATATGCTTGCCGTCATTTCTGTCATTTGCGTATTCATCGCTATAATAATTCCACTCAAAATGAGCTTTTACTTGGTATTCCACATTTTTTAAATAAGTATAGTAAGACAATCCTGCTTCCTCTTTATAATATTTAACGGTTCTTACTCCTTTTGATTCCATTTCAATAACTCTCATTATGCGGACTTTATCTATAATCCAAACAAATGTAGGTTTCCAATAAATTGATTTTGTTATCCCTTTTATCGCTTCATAAGTGGGTATTTGATACGAGCACTTTTCCCCGCCCAATTTTGTTATAGGTTCGGCAAAAAGAGCATTTTTTGCATAGACTTTAAACTCTATACCTTTACACATCAACATATACCTCCCTTATCAATTATATATTCTTCCGTAATACCGAATTGTTCATTATAATACTCTTTATCTATATAATATATTTCCAGATCTTCAGATATTTTATGTATGGCTTTTTGCAAGTTTTCATATTGGTTTGGATATATATTTACGGAATATTTATTCAATTCTTTTATCATTTTTCTTTTTATTTTCGGATCATATACATTCCTGAATTTTTCTATCATTCTATTAGCTTTCCCCTTATCTACTATAACAGGCATTGTTATATCATCTATCGGTTTAAAATTTGAACTTGCCGTAAAAAACGATTGCCTCAAAATATTTTTACTCGATTTATGTCCTGGATTATTTTTATTGGTTGATAATAAATTAAGAAGGCTATCCTGTATATCCCTTACAAGATATTTCATTTCTTTTTTATATTCGCAGTAAAAATCGCTATAATATTTATCCATCATTTGATAATCCGACATTTTGATATCGGGATTTTGCCTTTTTACGCCATAAGCGGTTTTTGCTCCATTGGAAATATATTCTACTGCGTTTGAATTATCATTAAATTTATATACATAAAGTTTTTTCAATGTATCGCTTAATCCGTTTCTATTTATTCTGCCTGCTGTTTGTAAAATAGAGTCTAACCCTGCTAAAGCGCGAATGCCGCAGTTAAAATCAACATCGACTCCGGCTTCTATAACCTGTGTTGATACCGTTATTAGTTTTCTTTTTTCTTTTAACCCGCGCTTTATGCATCTTAAAATCCAATTTCTGTGAACCGGCATCATTCTTGCGCTTAAATGATACGTCATAAATTCTTTTTGCGCCATACAGTTAATATGCTGAAAAGTCTCTTTGGCTGATTTTGTAGTATTGCATACGACTAAACAATTTCCGTTTTCTTTTGCAAGCTCTATTGCTTTATTTCCCACTTCATTAATTTCTTTTAATTCTTTTAAATCATTGTCGATTATTTCGACTCTTTTCAAGCTCTTGAATATATTTTCTATATCATTTACTATATTTTTATTAACGGATAATTTTAAATTACCGAATCTGTCATCATTCGCTCTGTCCAACAAAGGCTGAGTCGCCGTACATAAAACGACTGTCGCGCCGCAAATATCCGCTAAAAAATTTACAGCATTATTAAATAAATGTATGCATTTTATCGGTAAAGTCTGTATTTCATCAAAAATTATTACAGAATTCGCCAGTCGGTGCAGACGTCTGGTATTTACAGTTCTTTTTGAAAACAGCACCTCAAGCAGCTGCACATTAGTCGTAAAAATTATCGGAGCCGTCCAGCTTTGAGTTAAAATTTCATTTAGATCCGTTTCTTCTTCCGTTCTGTTTTTTTGCGAAAGATTTGAGTGATGTTCCAGAACGACTTTTCCTTTATCAACTTTTTCAATTTCCGTAATTTTTCTTATAACATCTGCGTTTTGCTCAATAATTGTCGTATAAGGAATACAATAAAGTATTCTGTCCAGTTTATGTTTTTTTGCCGCTTCAACCGCGAAGCGAAAGCTTGCCAGCGTTTTTCCTCCTCCCGTAGGTATTTCAAGTTTATAACATCCTTTCTCATAAGTTTTCCCGGCGTTGAAACATTGTCTGGATATTTCTTCCCTTACTTTTTTTACTTGGGATGAAGAGTTTTTCTTTTTACTCAATAAGTTTATATGTTCTTCCAAGCGTTTCGATATGACTTCCCATGAAATACGGTTTTCCCCGCAAGTTTTTTCCCCGTTTTGCAGAAAATGATTTGCGCTATCGGTATGATCGGCATCAATAAGACAACTTAATAAAAATCTCGCAAGCATTCCCATATAGAAATGGTGAGGAATTTCATTCGTTTCTTTTTCTATCCTTTTTTCAAGTCTTGCCAATTCTTCCGAGATTTGATTAATATTTATGCCATTAATTTTCTCTTTTATTATGTCCTCCATATTATTAAGGACTTCGTTTTTATATGTCTGAGCGGTATCTTTATTTATTCTCTTACAAAAATTATCCTTACCCGACATGTCAAGCATGTCTATCAGACCGGAATGATGCGAGAAGCAACATAAGGAAATAACTTCTAAAAGAAGTCTATTCTTGGAAGTATCGTCTTTTAATTTATCTAATTTATCAAATATTATTTGACCGCCCGCTGTTGAATGATCAACTTGATCATTATTATTTTCAGTTAAATGTTTTTGAAATGATGTACTGTATTTGCCCAAATCATGTATAAGTCCCAATAATTTTCCCAGATTCGGCAAGCCTATTTTAGAAGCATTTAAAGAAGTCATATCCGACACATTAATCAAATGTTCTCGTAACAGCTGCTTTGGCCGCGCTAAAAAAGTTTTTTCCATGCCCCCCTCTCATATAAAACAGTTTGACTGAAAACCTGCGGTAAATCTTATCTTTACAATGCCATTCCGGATAAATTATTAACCGCGCAAACGGCGCCGGCGCCGGAATGATTGGTTTTTGAAATATAAGCACCGTCTTCATCAGAATCTTCATTTGAAGCGCTTTTCAGATAGTTTTGAAATGCTGTGGAAGCCTTTCCCAGATCGTGCAGCAAGCCTATATTATACGCCCAAGCTTCAGAGTCGAAACTTTTCGCAAATTCCGACGCTTTTAACGCGACATTTGTACAATGTCGGTCAAGCGGCTGGCGCTTGTTTTCTTTATTTGCGGAATGAGCGTAAATTTTTGTTCTGTTCATATTTTTTTCTGCGGGCCGTTTTTGCTCCCGAGCGTATTTTTGCAAGAAAGTTTGCATAGAATTTTTTGAAAAATTCATGATGTATTTGAAGTATACATACTATAGCATAAAAACTTTTGCTATGAAACAAAAAAAGCGTCAGGACAATATTTTGCGGCATCCCGACGCTTTTTCGGTTGAATATATTAAATTTTTAAGCAAACAAAAGAACCATTATCCCGGCTATTATTACATAAGCCGCCGCAAAAGGAAGAGCGCGTTTCATTATTTCCCCTTCTTTTCCCTGCTGTGCGCATGCGGACGTCGCTACGGAAATGCTTTGGGGCGATATTATTTTTCCTCCGGTCGCTCCGGCCGTATTTGCAGCCGCAAGCCATGACGGTTCACTCCCTATTTGGCCGGCAACCGACGTTTGCAGTTTCCCGAATAAAATATTGGAAGACGTATCGCTGCCTGTCAAAAAAGTGCCAAGACATCCTATAGCCGGAGCAAACAAAGGATATAGAACTCCTGTTACGGACGCCAAAGCAAGCCCGAGTATTCCTATCATCCCGGCGGCGTCCATAACCGAGGAAAAACCTATAAGACAGCAAACCGTAACTGCCGTCTTTCTCTGCTCAAAGGCGGTTTTAAACAAAATTTTAAAAAGATCTTTTAGTTTTGCTCCCTGAATCGCTCCGCCCGCAAGCGCTCCGATAAACAATAAAAGTCCTGCATCCGTAAGCCATGTTATGACATGGATTTTTTCATGTTCTCCTATAGGGAAAGAAAAACGGGTTACGCAAACCGACTGGAGAGTTCCCCTTATGCCCGCAAATAAAGGGCTTGTGATTATTATAAGAAAAAGAATCAGCCCGTAAACGCTCCAGGCTGACAGTTTTTCTTTTGTAAAGAAATCCGTTTTATCTTTTTTCACGCATTTCTTTTCCGTAATTTTCGCAAAAATTATAATTACCGCGATAGAAGCCAGACTTCCTATTATGGCCGGCGTTTCCGCGCCCATATGAACGGCAGCCGCATACTGCGCAGACAAAGAAACAATTCCTACGGATAAACCCAATACTATATTTTTCGGCAAAGCTTTCATCCCGGGATTGCTCATAAAAGCAAGAACAATGGGAATTATTATCATAAGAGGCGATAACTGCAAAACTATATCGGCGCTCAAATGCTGTATATTTGCCACATTCGCTTCAGTCGCAAGCACTTTTACAGGCGTGCCGACGGCGCCGAAACCCGTGGCAACGCTATTTGCCAAAAGACTGGCGGTCGCGGCAAAAACAGGTTTAAAGCCAAGACTGATAAGTATGGCGGCCGGTATGGCCACGGCCGTTCCAAAACCCGCCATCCCTTCAAGCAGACCGCCAAACCCCCATGTCAAAAGCAGCACCTGTATGCTTTTATCCGAAGATATGGAAGAGAACTGTTCCTTTATAACTTCCATTTTCGCGGTATGGACAAGAACATTATAACTGAATATAGCCATTATAATAATGATAAGTATGGGAAAGACGGCTTTAACCGTTCCGTACAAAAATGCAAATCCCGCGTCGGCAGGAGACAGTTTAAAGGCGGAAACGGCCGTAATCAGGGCTATGCAGGCCGTAATAAAAGCGCTTTTATCGCCGGACAGTTTAAAAACTCCCAGCAAAACCACAAGCAAAAATACAGGAACCGAAGCCAAAAATACCGAAAGAGCCGACAAAACGCTTAAATCCATAATCATTTCTCCTGTTATATTTCAAATTATTGCCTTTGAAGGCGTAAAGCGAAGTTCAAAACGGGTTTTTCAAACAAAACTTCAGACGGGATTTTCCTTATCTCCCTTGATAAAAGCGCCGCTTACAAGACTTTTAAAATTCCATCCGGTGGGATTTTGGAAAACATAAAGATCAAATTCTTCCATTACGGACAAAAGGTGATCGAATATGTCAGACTGGTAATTTTCATAAGCAATCCACTGGGTCGTGTTCGTAAAGCAGTATATTTCAAGCGGCATTCCGTCAGGGCCGGGAGACAACTGGCGAACCATTCTTGTAAGTTTGCCGCTTATATAAGGCCTGCTTTTTAAATAAGCTTCGCAATAAGCGCGGAAAGTTCCCAGATTGGTCAAATATCTGCCATTGTATAAATTTTCTTTTACCGCATGATTTTTATTATATTCTCTTATCTCATTTTCTTTTAGAGCCAGATAATCTTCAAGCAGTTCAAACTTTTTTAAGCGCGCAAACAGCCGCTCATCTACGAATTTTATGCTTTGCATATCTATATTAATCGCTCTTTTTATTCTCCGCCCGCCGGCTTCATTCATGCCGCGCCAGTTGATAAACGGTTTTGATATAAGATCATAAGCGGGTATCATTACTATGGTTTTATCCCAGTTTTGAACAGCCACAGTAGTCAAAGAAATATCTATAACGTCTCCGTCGGCATTATGGGACGGCATCTCTATCCAGTCTCCGATATGAAGCATTTTATTCATAGACAGCTGGAGACTTGCAGTCAATCCCAAAATAGTATCCTTAAAAACTATCAGCAAAACGGAAGCCATAAGCCCTAAAGCGGAAATGAAATACGTGGGGCCTTTTCCTATAAGGAGAGCAAGTATTACGAGAATTCCGAAAAAATTAATAAAAATTTTCAAAAACTGTATAAGCCCTTTTACGGGAACATTCGGATTTTTGCTGAACACGATCATCACTATCGTCAAAACTTTATTAATGATTAAAAGCACGCATATCTGGAAATAGACGGTAACTATATTTTGCGCTATGAGATGGTATGCCTTGTAAGTTTCCGGGAAAAATACCTTTACCGCAAACTGCGCTATCAGCCCGGCGCCCAAATATCCGAATGCAGCCAGAAAATTCGTTTCTTTGACGGCTTTGTACCATTTAGGATTTTTGATATTAAAATACCTGCTGTGAAGATATCTGTGGGATGTTATTTTAAAAAGCAGCCATGTAAGATACAAAAATACAAGAAAACAAAAAATTGCCGATATTCCGGCGGCGGGCATTATGTATTGCCCTGGCATATTTAAAAACTTAAAAAATTCTATTATAAAATCCATACAAACCTCTCTTAAGCAAATTTAATTTTTTCCGTATTGTTTTATTTTTTCCGTTTTTGCCGAAGAATCATCTTCAGCGCAATATTTTTTTGATATCGTACGGGCACAATCCGCAGGTACGCAGACGAACCCCGACGCCGCGATGATAATGATGCTGCCCGAGCCCGCTTATATTTTTATTGTCTTTAAATCAGCCTTTTCCTGATGCGCAGCATATAAGGACTCCGCGGATGCGGCAAGCGATGAAAATACCGCACATAGAACATATATTAAAATCTTTTTTCCCGTTTCCGGATTATCTTCCGTTTTTGATGCAAAAACGGCTTAAAGCATGATGTCAATAATACGTGTGTCTTCTCATATAAATTGACTGGAGTATCCCAACGGAAAACAAAGACGACAGCATTGAGGAGCCGCCGTAAGACATAAGAAGAAGAGGAACTCCGGTAGCCGGCATCATCCCCATAACCATGCCTATGTTAATTACGGTGTAAAAAGCGAACATAGTGGCTATGCCGACAGCCAAAAGAGAACCGTAACGGTCCCGCGACTCAGCCGAAATAATAAGCGCCCGCCATATAAAAAACAGATAAAACAAAATCACAAGCTGGGAAAAAAACCAGCCGCCCTCTTCGCCTACTACTGAAAAAATAAAATCGGTGTGCTGTTCCGGCAAAAAGCCGAGCTGCGTCTGCGTTCCTTTCACAAAACCTTTTCCGAACAATTTCCCAGAACCTATGGCTATTTTCGACTGGATTATATTATATCCCGCGCCGCGCGGATCCGCTTCGGGTTTTAAGAATACCACGAGTCTTTTTCTCTGATATTCTTTCAGCGATTTTTCCACGGGTATGGAAGCCGCGCAGCCGAAAGTTATGGCGCAGCACAGCAAAACAGGATACAAAACCGCCACCCTTATCCTGAGTTTCCACATTATCCACCATATAAAAAATATAAAAGCTATTACCGCAATGAGAATATAAATTCCGGCATATCCTTCATAAATATAATTAAAAATATTTCCGGCAAAAGAAGCTTCCTGCGCCGGAGAAGCGTGAAGCTTAAGAAAAGTGTTTGCCAGAGGAATGCCGACAGCCAGAGCCCCGAAAATTACTATGCACAAAAGATAAAAAGTTTCGGCTCCTATGGCATAAAGCAATACCAGAGTTACAGGAAAATACGACAGCGTTGAAGAAAAGTCGGGCTGCATCATTATAAGAGCCAAATGCGCCATTAATATAGCGAACGCTCCTATAATAATTGACGGCTTTTTCGCATCTTTCCATTTTCTGTCAAGAAATGAAGAAAGTACCAGAATATACATAATCTTGGCTATTTCAACCGGCTGGAAAGACGCAAAACCTAATTTAAACCATCCTTTTGTTCCTCTTATCTCGGAACCGAAAACCAAAACCGATATGAGAAGAATGACAGAAAATATAAAAACGCCCTTGTCAAGCT
The DNA here is from genome assembly GCA_938040055.1 of uncultured Endomicrobiia bacterium. GTDB lineage: Bacteria > Elusimicrobiota > Endomicrobiia > Endomicrobiales > Endomicrobiaceae > Endomicrobium_B. Next base: position 22,194 of record CALHWY010000023.1, on the reverse strand, counting down.
GTTTATAATACTGGTAATTAAATACCGTAAGAAGCAACATCCCCATGACGCCTATGCTTAAAGCCAGAAACTGCACGAAAAGATATCTTGAAGACGTTCCATAATTTACGGTAGCCGAATAGATTGCGCAAAAACCTATAGCCGCGATAAAAGCAACCGCAATTATAATAAACCAGTCCGTTCCGGACACAAGTCTTTCTATTATTCCTTTTTCCCGAAAATTCATTTTATTGTTTCCTCTTCCTGCCGTCCGGGCTGTTCTATATTGAAATAAGCCTCGTATATTTTTTTCGCCACTGGCACGGCGTTCAGTCCGCCGCCTCCGCCGTTTTCCACAATAACGGCTATTGCGATTTCAGGTTTGTCCGCCGGAGCGTAAGTTACAAACCATGCATGATCTTCGCCGTGGGGATTTTGGGCCGTTCCGGTTTTCCCGGCTACTTTAATCGTAATTTTATCAGGCTTGCCGGATACGTAAACGTCTTTAAGCTGACTTCTCACTCCTGTACCTTTATCCACCGTTTCAATAAGAGATTTATGAAGAAGATCCCAGCTTGTATCCGAAAGTTCTATGGGTTCGTTTATTCTTATTGTATGATTGTACAGAAGCCGTCCGTCCATATCCGCTATTTTGTCAACGACAAAAGGTTTATAATATATTCCTTTATTTGCCACGGCCGCAGTCATATCGGCCATCTGCAAAGGAGTAACCCACAAAGCGCCCTGTCCTATCGCCAAAATAACCGTATCCCCCTGAAGCCATGACATTTTCATTTTAAGCTTTTTCCATTCCGGGTTCGGGATAAATCCTTTTTTTTCGCTTGGAAGATCAATTCCTGTTTTTTCTCCGAGATAAAATTTCTTAGCGTATTTTTCAAGATTTCTTACACCCAGCCGCAGGCCCAAACTATAAAAATATACATTGCAAGACTGGGCCATCGCCGTTATGATATTTATTTTTCCATGTCCGGTTTTAAGCCAGCAGCTGTACCATCTGTCGCCAAGCTCAAAACTGCCGGTACAATATTGCGTATCTTTAGCGCCGACGTCAAGAAGATCGGCGGCGGCCGCAAAAGTTATAATTTTAAATATTGACCCCGGAGGATACGAAGCCTGCAAAGCTCTGTTAAAAAGAGGCAGCTTTTTGTCTTTCAAAAATTTGTTAAAATCTCTGCTGTTTACCCTGTTGGTGTCAAAGCCGGGGCATGATACCAGCATTTTGACGGCGCCTGTTCTCGTATCTATAGCGACAGCGGCTCCTCTTCCGCTGGCGCTGTTTCTTAAAGCTTCATATGCCGCCGACTGCAGTTTAGTGTTTATAGTGGTATACACATTCGCGCCTATTTTAGGAGAAACATACTGAAAAGCTTTTGTCTGATGGCCTTTTGCGTTTACTTCAAGCTGCCAGCCTCCGTCAATGCCCTGCAGATATTTGTCATAAACCTGCTCTATGCCCCCTCTTCCCACATAATCGCCCATCTTATAGCCGTCTTTGGAAAGCTCTTCGATTTCATCAGCCCTTATCTCGCCGGTATAGCCCGTTATGTGGCAGTTAGCTTCGGCTCCGAAGTATACCCTTTTTGGCTCCTTTACCACAGATATGCCGCTGAGAGCAAGTTTTTTTTCCTGGATTCTAAACATTTCCTCGGTAGTGAGATTATCCGCAAGCTTAACAACCCTGCCGTATCTCCATCCTTTGTCTATAGTCGGTTTTATATCCCTGTTAAGTATCTTATTAAGCGCCATGATAGTTTCTTCCGAAGGCATTTTCTGCTGTTCAAACGGATAAAACAAAGCCACATAAGTAAAATCATTGCCGACCAGCATGCTGCCGCCGTCAGAGTATATTATTCCCCTGGGAGCGCGTTCATGAGTATTGTGCATTCTCTGTTGTTCCGAAATTTTTCTGTAGCTTGCGCCTCTTATTATCTGCAAATAAAAAAGTCTTAATGAAAGAAGAGCAAAAAGAAAAACAAAAAACACAAGAATCATCTTGTGTTTCGCTAAAAACATTTCATATGAAAATTTATCTTCTCTCTGCCAAACCATTTACTAAAATTTCCCCAAAACTATTGCCGTTTTTTTTGTTTTCAATATCAATTCGTGTTTAGCCGCGCTTGCCGCTCTTGTATTTTGCAAAAACTCCGTTTTTCGTCCGGCGGACGGTTTTTGTCTGAATCATACGATTATCATATTTTATATATTTTTGCTTTATTTTTATAGTAGCGGTCCGGATTTGTAAATTCAACCTGCTAGCGCAACAGCGGAATTAAAAACCTCCATAGGCGTTAGAAAATTCAAATATTTTCTTGGTCTGTTATTCAACAAATATTTAACCGCTGCTATCTGCTCATCGCTTATCTTATCAAAATCCGTGCCTTTTGGGAAAAAGCGTCTTATAAGTCCGTTTGTATTTTCCACCGTTCCCTTTTCTCAACTGTGATACGGCTGGCAAAAATAAGATTTTGTCCCTAATATTCGGTTAATCGTCCGATGTTGCGCGTTTTCCAAACCATTATCATAAGTAATGCTCTTAATAAGATTTTTTGGTGTTTCGCTAAAAACTCTTAACAGCGCCGAATTCGATTCTTTGCTCGTCTTATCTTTTACTTTCTTGTTTTTTACTGTTCTTATTTTTCTTCCCGCCGTAACTTTTAAACGGCTTTTTCCAGCATACTCTACCAAATCCGTTCCCCAATGTCTTATCTCTATTCTTTCGTTTATCCTTTGCAAACGCTCTTTTATGTCAACCCTGTCTTTTATTTCCTCTCGTCTTTTCTCTTCATACCGCGCCTATATTTCTTCCCTTCTTTTCCGTAGCGCGTAAGATAATTTATTAAATCCGCTCTTTCTTTGAATATCCGACGATAAATACTCTCTGCGCCGATTGCCGCCAATACTTTGTTTTGTTTAACCCTTCCCGATATTTCTTCCGGCGACCAGCTCTTTAACAAGCTCCTTTCCGCCTCTTTCCTTGACCAGCAGCTTTTCAATACAAATTTCTTATGCCCTTCTTTCTGTCTCTTTGCCGCTCTTTAATGCGCTTTATGCGCCCGACGCTTCTTCCCATAATTTTTTTACTTCCCGGCTTATCGTGCTTTTATGCCTTAAGTAAAATAAAAATTTGATTCCTTCCTTCTTCTTTTAAATAACTGTATTTTTTCATCTCTTTATTTTACCTATTTCCGCTTTTTTCTTTCCCCCTAAAGCGTTGCGCCAGAAAGTTGAATTTATGTTTCTTTATTGTTTTAATACGGTAAAAATATTTCAGCAAATAAAAAATGATGCGTCCGGCAAATAATCCAAGACGGCATGCAAATTTTCGTATCGGCGGAAATTTAAAACTTCTTTCCGGCAAAGCATGCGCTTTTGCCGAAGAGTTTTCCGTTTGCCCTAATATTTATCTTATCTGACGATGGCATGTAAAAAATCCGCTATGGCAATTGTTATCGCGCCTATTGTGTTCACAAAAGCTTTTTTTCGAGTTTTTCAACGCACCTGTTTTTTTGAGCCCTTTTACGTTTAAAGCGCATTTCTTTTCTATTACTTATTATTTATTCATTCTCGCACGGCTGACGCCGTTGCTTTTTTAATTTTGATTTTATCTTTCACAAAAACACGCAGGACGTTTTTGTGAAGTTAAAATGAATTTAGTTTAATTTTAATTTTTTTATTTAAGGGATTGTCGTTTGAAGAATTCCCGAATGAGCAATATATGCAAAATGCCTGAGCTTTAAACCGCCGGCCCGAGAAAATTATTTCATACATACCGCGTTTTTATTGCCGGTTTTGGGATAAGAGCCACGTCTAAATATTTTTTTTCGCGAATCTCGCCAATGCATTTAAAATAAAAAAAACAACAGGCGACGCGATTACGGTCAAAGCTATTTTAAACGAACCTTGCACCGTGATTACAAAAGGTTTATAACTGCCGGAGCCTTCGGGAATAATGTAATAAATAAGGCTGAACCCTATCCAGTAAATCATATTCGCAAAAAATACTACTACTATCTGCGTAAAAATCTGATCTTTATCGAAATTTTTATTCATCATCCCGGCAAAATATCCTATCATAGTAAACATTACCGCTCTGACTCCGAATACGTCTGTCGAAAAAGCGTCCCAGGTAAGCCCCAGAAAAAAACCCATAATTTCGCCGCTCAATTTGCCTTTTGAAAGCCCTAAATACACAACGGCGATGAGAATACAGTTCGGGAATACGCCGTATATGTTTATATATTGTCCGAAAAAAAATTGCAGCAGGCAAAACAGCGCATAAAAAAATATATAGTATATAATCGTTTTCATTTAGGGTCCTCTTGCGGAACCAAAACGACGGCTTCATAAAGATCGTCCGAATCAAAAAGCACTTTTGCCGTAGCGGTCTTGAAATCAAGCGACTGAAGTTTTGAAATTTCGGTAATTATTCCCACAGGCGTACCTTCTTGAAATACAGAACTTAAAGGGCTTGCCAGAAGAATATCTCCCGCTTCAATGTCGGCATAAAGCGGAATATAAGTCACTTTGAGTTCCCTGCCGTTAAAACCTTCGGCAAGGCAGTCTATCTTTTTATTTTTTACCCGTACCGGTATAGCCGAAAGAAGATTCGTTATCAAAGCCACTTTTGATGAACTTTTATATGTTTCGACTATACGCCCGACAGCGTTTAAGCCGCCGTCAATTCCCGGGGACACGACGGGAAGCTCATTATAAAGCCCGTAATTTTTGCCTTTGTCTATAATAAACCACTGATACCACTCTCCCGGCTCTCTTACCGTAACTCTGGCAAAAACCGATTTAACCTTTTTTATGACCGGTATATTAAGAAGATAGCTGAGCCGTCCGTACTGTGAAACCATCGCCTCATAATTGTGAAGCTGATCCTTTAACTCCTGGTTTTTTTGCTTATAAAGAAAATTTTCCTGGCTTACGTAAACAATTGATTTGATATTGTCCGCAAAGTTTCCGGCCGATTGGAATATCTGGTTGGCTGCATGCACATTAGGATAAACGGCATAATAAACAAAATTTTTTATAAGTCTTACGGGAGGAGTCAGATTGGCCGCAATAAAAAGAAATCCTGTAAGGAGAAGAATTATTAAAACTATATTTGCATATTTTGAGTTCTGATTATCTCGCATTTTTTTATACTGTAACGGCTTCAATTTCAATAGGAGACAGACTTGTCCCAATATGGGAAGTTAGGGCTTTTGCAGAGAAAAAAGCCGTGAGAAGTTTATCATTTTAAATATAAAACGGCTCAAAAAAGCATTAAAACATATTCTTTTTAAAATTTTTTATATTATCAAGTTCTTCAAGATAAATCCCCGTTCCTTTGGCAACGCATGTTATCGGATCATCTGCAAGATTAACGGGAAGTTCTGTTTCCTGCGCCAGAAGTTCAGGCAGACCTTTTATAAGAGAACCTCCGCCGCTAAGTATTATACCCCTGTCAACAAGATCAGCGGCAAGTTCGGCAGGAGTTTCTTCAAGAGTATTTTTGACAACCTCGATAATGGCTTTCGCCGGATCGGATAAGGCGGATCTGACTTCTTCGGAAGTTATTTTTACCGTTTTCGGCAGTCCCGTCACCTGATCTCTTCCTTTAACGTCCATCGTCATTTCTTTTTCAAGAGGATAAACGGAACCTATTTTCACTTTAACGTCTTCGGCGGTATTATCGCCTATGATAAGATTGTATTTTCTTCTGAAATACTGAACAATCGCTTCATCCATTTCATCGCCTGCAATGCCGAGAGATCTCGCTACGACCATTCCGCCCAAAGAAATTACCGCAACTTCGGTTGTGCCGCCTCCGATATCGACGATCATGCTTCCTTCCGGCTCCTGGATAGGAATTCCCGCTCCTATTGCGGCGGCCATCGGTTCGTCTATAAGATAAACTTCCCTCGCTCCGGCCTGTTCTGCCGATTCTCTGACGGCGCGTCTTTCAACTTCGGTAATTCCAGAAGGAACGCCTATGACTACTCTCGGATGCAGCAAACTTCTTCTGCTGTGAACTTTTTTAATAAAATATCTAATCATTCTTTCAGTGGCTTCAAAATCTGCTATAACGCCGTTTCTTAAAGGTCTTACCGCGACAATATTGGCGGGCGTCTTGCCAAGCATTCTTTTTGCTTCCACTCCTATTGCAAGCACTTGTTTGCTGTCTTTCTCCATCGCCACAACGGAAGGCTCCCTGAGAACAATCTCCTGACCTTTAAGATAAACAAGTATTGACGCCGTTCCCAGATCTATGCCCATATCATTTGAAAACAAACTGAATAGATAATTAAACATTTTTATATCCTCAAACATTGTTTACGGCAAAGGGTGGAATTAACGGCATATGACGCAAAATCTTTTTGTCGTTAATTCCACCCTCCGCTTTTTCAGCTTTTACAGTATTTTTATTTTCTATATTACCAGTCTTACTATCGCCATTTCAGCGCTGTCGCCGCGCCTGGGCCCTACTTTAAGAATCTGCGTATAGCCGCCTTTTCTTTCTTTGTATCTCGGGACCAGCACTTCAAAAACTTTTTTCACAACGTCTTTATTGCTTATTTCACTGTGAATCGCTTTTTTCGCATTCAAATCTCCGGGTTTCGCTTTTGTCACAAGCTTTTCCGAATAGCTTACAAGCTCTTTAGCCTTTGGCAAAGTTGTTGTTATTTTTTCATGGAGAAACAATTCGGCCGCCAGATTGCGAAGCATAGCTCTCTTGTGCGCGCTTGTAACTCCGAGTTTGCTCCCGTTATGATTCTTTATCATTTCTTTGCTCCCTTCTTAATTTCCATACCGAGCGACAATCCGAGCTCAGCAAGCTTTCCTTTAATTTCTTCAAGAGAACGTTTCCCGAAGTTATCAAAGTTCATCATATCTTCTTCTTTAACTTCCACAAGTTCTCTCAAAGTTTCGATCCCGGCATTTTTAAGACTGTTTGAAGACCTTGTCGAAAGATCCATAATCCCGAGAGACTGGTCAAGAAGATCCGACATTTTGTCGTCTTCCTTATCGGCTTCTTCCTCCTGCGCCGGTTCCTCCGGAGTGACACCGGTAAAGATGCTAAGGCTGTTTTTCAATATTTTCGCCGATTCTATAAGGGCGTCTTTTGGAGAAATTGATCCGTCCGTCCATATTTCCATAACAAGCCTGTCATAATTGAGAGTCTGCTCCACGCGGGTATTTTCAACTTCGTAATTTACCTTCGTGATAGGCGAAAACAACGAGTCTAAAACTATCGTGCCTACGGAATACTTATGATTTTTTATTTCATCCGCAAGAACATATCCTTTTCCGGACGAAACTTCCATTTCCATCTCAAGAGTAGTGCCATTGTCTATATTGGCGATTTCCTGTTCAGGATTCATTATTTCGACATTGGCGTTCGCCTCTATGTCTTTAGCGGTAATCCGGCCGGCTTTCTTAACTTTAAGATAAAGTTTTTCCGTAGCTCCGGAGTGAAGCTTCACCCTGATTTTCTTAAGGTTAAGAATTATCTGGGCTACGTCTTCTTTAACGCCTTTTAAAACCGCGAATTCGTGCAAAGCTCCGGTTATTTTAACGGAAGTAATCGCCGCGCCTTCAAGGCTTGAAAGCAAAATTCTGCGAAGAGAATTTCCTATAGTGTGGCCGTAACCGCGCTCAAAAGGCTCCGCGGTAAAGCGTCCGTAAAATCCGGTCGCCGTTTTTTCATCCATTGTAAGTTTACGTAATTTTTCTAAATCTGGCATTTTCATGCTATATAACCTCACTTAACAAGCCGCTAAGGCTGTTAGTTTATTTTGAATAATATTCGACAATGAGCTGGCTGTCGATAGGATGAGAAGATTCTCCCGGCAACGGTTCGCTGACTACCGTTCCGGCGGCCTTATTCTTGTCAAGGCTCAGCCATGCGGGAATATTGGAAGATGTTTTCTCAAGCATCTTTTTCAAAACGGAATTTTCTTTATATTGTTCCGGAACGGTTATTATGTCCCCGGCTTTAACCTGATAACGCACAACGTCGATTTTTTCATTATTTACCAGAATATTGCCATGATTGACCATCTGCCTGGCCTGTTTTTTTGAAGAAGCGAAACCCAGACGGTATACTACATTGTCAAGCCTGAGTTCGAGAAGCCGGAGAAGATTATCTCCCGTGGACCCCTTCATCTTTTCGGCTTTTACGTAGTAATGATGAAACTGCTCCTCGGTTAAGCCGTAAACTCTTCTCGCCTTCTGTTTTTCACGCAAATGTTTTGCGTAATCGGACATTTTGCTCTTGCCGGCACCGTGCTGTCCCGGACCGTTTTTCCCTCTTTTTCTGTCGAGAGTACAGTTTGCACTGCATCTTTCGCCTTTAAGAAAAAGTTTTTCTTTTTCCCTACGGCACAATTTACATGCTGACTCTAAATAACGTGACATCTATTGAAATCCTCCGAAATTATTTACCTCATTTAAAACAGTTTTTTGACAGCAGCCGTGATGTCAAACACCGTTATTATTACACTCTTCTGGGTTTTGGAGAACGGCACCCGTCATGCGGAACCGGGGTTATGTCTTTTATAGCCGTTATCCCGAGGCCTGCGCTCTGCAATCCTCTTATAGCTGTCTCTCTTCCGGGGCCTGGGCCGTTGACAAATACGGCCACCTGTTTTACGCCGAAATCAAAAGCTTTTTTTCCCACTGCGGCCGCAGTCATCTGCGCCGCGAAAGGAGTTCCTTTTTTTGTTCCCTTAAATCCTGAACCGCCCGCTGAAGCCCAAGCCAATGTGTTTCCTCTTTCATCCGTAATATTGACAATAGTATTGTTAAAAGACGACAATATATACGCTCTGGCTACTCCGCCGGTATATTTGATTCTTTTCTTCGAACCAGATTTTTTTTCATCCGCCATTTCCCGCCTCCGTAAAAATTACCTTTTTAAATTATTTCTTGCCCTGGACCTGAGCTTTTCCGGCTCCCACAGTCTTTCTTTTGCCGCGTCTTGTGCGCGCATTCGTTTTGGATCTCTGCCCTCTTACGGGAAGATTCCTTCTGTGACGCAGTCCTCTGTAGCTTCCTATTTCTATTAGCCTTTTTATATTACCCTGTATTTCACGTCTTAAATCGCCTTCAACCTTAAGGCTTTTTGTGATTAAATTATTAATTTTATTAACTTCTTCTTCCGTCAAATCTTTTACTCTTTTTGCGGGATCCAGTTTAAGTTCCGCGATCATTTCATTTGATATAGCAGGCCCTATTCCGTAAATATACCTAAGCGCTATATCAAGTCTTTTATTTTTAGGTAAGTCAACTCCAGCTACACGCGCCATTATACATCCTCCATTTGACTTCTTTATGCTTTTAAAATTATCCCTGCCTCTGTTTGTGTCTGGGATCCGAACAAGTTACTCTTACAACGCCTTTGCGTTTTACTACTTTGCATTTTTGGCAAATCGGTTTTACTGATGCTCTGACTTTCATTACACTGCTCCATTTTAAATACAATTAATAATTAACAGTTAACAATCAATTTTTTGTGACGGGATTTACCGAAATTATATTTTTATCTCCCGTTCTCGCTTTTACCGCCGTTTAAAACTTAAAAAACCCGCGTTTACCATTAACCGTGCACTGCTTGCTATTAATTGGCTTTCTATTTTTCTCTATAGGTTATTCTTCCCCTCGTTAAATCATAGGGAGAGAGTTCCAGTTTTACTTTGTCGCCCGGCAAAATTTTAATATAGTGCATTCTCATTTTGCCGCATATATGCGCCAAAACGACATGCCCGCCCTCAATTTCGACTTTAAACATTGCGTTCGGGAGCGATTCCAAAATTTTGCCTTCAACAACAATTTTTTCTTCCTTAGCCATTTTATACCTTTGTTAAAATTTCATGCCCGTCTTCCGTTATAGCTATGGTGTGTTCAAAGTGAGCGCTTAAACTGCCGTCCCTTGTCACAACCGTCCAACCGTCGTCAAGTATTCCGACTTCATAGCCGCCAATGTTAATCATAGGCTCAACGGCTAAAACCATGCCCGGCAAAAGCTTTACTCCGGTATTGGCTTTTCCGAAATTCGGTATTTGAGGTTCTTCGTGCATCTTTCTTCCTATGCCATGCCCGACAAAATCCCTGACTACCGAAAAGCCGGCGCTTTCCGCGGTGTTTTGAACTGCATAAGAAATATCGCCAAGCCTGTTGCCGGGCAATATCCGCTCTATGCCTTTCTGCAGAGAAAGTTCTGTAATTTTAAGAAGTTTTTCGGCGGTGTCGGATATATTCCCGACTGCGTAGGTTTTTGCTGCGTCGCCATAATACCCTTCATAAATTACTCCCATATCAACAGAAACTATATCGCCTTCTTTAAGCACACGGGAAGCATTCGGAATCCCATGTACTACTTCATCGTTTACGGAAACGCATGCCGTGGCCGGAAAACCGTTATAACCCAAAAAAGCAGGTTTCATTTTTAATGATCTTATATATTTTTCGGAAAACGAGTCTATCTCTTTCGTCGTAATTCCGGGCTTGATTATCTCCGAAAGCTTCGCCAGAATTTCGCCTACGATTCTGCCTGCGACTTTCATTTTTTCAAGCTCTTGCTTGGTTTTGATTTCAATACTGCTTTTTTTTAAAAACAATTTATTTGTTCCTGCTTTCAATAAAATGAACTATCTGTCCGAAAACATCATTTTCGCCTTTAAGACCGTTTATAGTCACAAGAAGTCCGGCATTTTTATAATATTCTATCAAAGGCATGGTCTGATGTTCATAAACCTCGAGCCTTTCTCTTACAACTTCTTCTTTGTCATCGGCTCTGTGAATAAGCCGCCCTTTGCAATAACCGCATACCTGCCCGCTTTTTGAAGGATAGAGCGCGACATTAACGCTTATTCCGCACCCCGAGCATATTCTTCTGCCAGAAATCCTTCTTACCGCCTCTTCAGAGTTTATTTCTATACAAAAGACCGCCGTAATGCTTTTTTTTTCGGATTCCAGCATAGCGTCAAGTTCTTCAGCCTGTTTGACTGTTCTGGGAAAACCGTCTAAAAGAAAACCTTTTTTCACGTCATCCTTTCTGAGACGATTCTTCACCATATTTATGACGACTTCATCGGGTATAAGATGACCGGTCGCCATTAAAGCGTCCAGCTCTTTATCATGTTTTTGCGCTTCTCTGAACATATCGCCGGTAGACAAATGCACTATATTATATTTCTCGGAAATCAGTTTTGCCTGGGTGCCTTTGCCGGCTCCGGGAGGACCTAACAGTACAAAATTCATATTAAAGCCTTTTCCGCACATTCTTTAAATTTCTTTTACCTTAACCGCCGCGGCAGTACCGGCAAAGCAAAAAAATATTTTAAAGATCTCTATTTTATATTAAACCATCTTCCTTTTATGCGTCCTTCTTTCATAAATCCTTCATAATGGCGCATAATAAGATGAGATTCGATCTGTCCGATAGTGTCCAAGGAAACTCCCACTACAATAAGAAGCGATGTGCCGCCGAAGAAAAACGGCGCACTCATCATACTTCTCATATAATCGGGAAGAACCGCAATGCATGCGACGAACAATGCTCCGCCCAAAGTAATTCTTTCCAAAACTTTTTGTATATACTGCGCGGTCGGATCGCCGGGCCTTATTCCTGGTATAAAACCGCCCGATTTCTTCATATTTTCAGACAAATCTTTCGGGTTAAAAGATATGGAATTATAGAAATAACAGAAGAAAATAACAAGAGAAGCGTATATTAAGCTGTACCAAACCGAGCCGTGGTTGAACCAGTCGGTTATCTTCTTGGCTACGGGAAAACCGAAAACTGTCCAATCCGGAACGAACTGGGCTATAGTAAGAGGAGCCGAAAGTATGGATACCGAAAAAATAACGGCAATAACTCCGCTTTGGTCGACTTTTAAAGGAAGAAAGGAAGTTTGCCCTCCGTACATTTTTCTTCCGACCATTCTTTTCGCATAATGTATGGGAATTTTTCTCTGAGCCGTTTCCACCCACACCACAATAAGAAGCACCGCAAGCACAAGAATCAAAAGCCCTAAAGCATAAAACAAAGAAAGTTCTTCCAGACGCACGAGTTTTACAACTCCGAGCACTGCATGGGGAAGCCTTTCGACAATACCCGCAAAAATAATAAGGGAAATACCGTTGCCTATGCCTCTTTCCGTAACCTGCTCCCCAAGCCACATTATAAGAACCGTGCCGGTTACGAGAGTGGTAACGGTCATTATAATCCAGGACATCGAAGGATCAACCACTATCGGCATACCCGAAGGAGTAGGCATTCTGCTTATGGCCATCGTCAGACCAAAAGACTGTATTGCGCCTAAAATAAGCGTTCCGTATCGTGTGATCTGGGTAAGTTTTTTTCTGCCCTGCTCGCCCTCTTTCGCAAGCCTGTCAAGATAAGGGATGACATGCGCGCCCTGCATTAAACTCATTATAATGGATGCGTTTATATAAGGCATAATACCCATGGAAAAAACAGACATCCTGTTAAGAGCACCGCCCGAAAACATATCAAGAAAACCAAGCAAACCGTTGCTTTGCGCCGCAAACAAAGACTTTACGGCTTCGGCATTAATGCCCGGAATGGGAATAGACGCGCCTATTCTGTAAGCTACAATAATAAGCAATGTAAAAAATATTCTTCTTTTTAATTCAGGAACTTTAAAAATGTCGGCAAAACTGTTATGCATATACGATATCCCTTTAACGACAATTACAAATTACCGATCGCCTCGCTTATAAAATTTTGCGGCTTACGTACGATCCGTCATCCGTAATTTATATTATTTTATTATTTCCGCTTTCCCGCCGGCAGCTTTTATTTTGTCCGCGGCGGATTTTGAAAAAGCTGCGGCTTTTACGGTCAAAGCTTTGTTCAAATCGCCCGTGCCTAAAATCTTTACAAATTTGACATCCGAAACCATCCCCTCTTCTTTTAACTTTTCCGGAGTAATCTCAGCGCCTGCGTCGAATTTATTTAATTTTGCGAGATTTACTATTTCATATTCCCTGCGGAAAGCATTGTTAAACCCTCTTTTCGGGATTCTTCTTAAAATAGGCATCTGCCCGCCTTCAAAACCTATCTTTTTTGAACCGTCTCCGGAACGCGACTTCTGCCCTTTGGATCCGCGCGTTGAAGTGCGCCCCATACCCGAACCAAGACCGCGTCCTACGATTTTTTTTCTGTGTTTTGAGCCTTTCGCCGGCTTTAAATTATTTAAGCCTATCATATTTCCGCAACCTCTTTATTTCTGATTTTTGCCACATCCTCTTTTGTGCGAAGTTCCTTAAGAGCCTCTATTGTGGCATATACGACATTGAAAGGATTTGAAGAGCGCATCGACTTTGTAAGAATGTCCTTAATTCCTACGGCTTCAAGCACGGCCCTTACCGCGCCGCCCGCTATTACGCCTGTTCCGGGCGCGGCAGGCTTCAACAGCACTTTGCCGGAGCCCGACACTCCGATAATCTCATGGGGAATGGTGCTGCCTTTGAGCTGTACCGGGATCATATGTTTTGCGGCATGTGTGCTTCCTTTTTGTATCGCAGCCTGCACTTCATTAGCCTTTCCGAGGCCGCAACCCACCTTACCAGCTCCGTCGCCGACAACAACCAAAGCGTTAAAAGAAAATCTTTTTCCGCCCTTAACGACTTTTGCGACCCTGTTTACCGCGACGACAGTTTCCTTTAATCCGCTATCATTTTGATTTTGTTTTCCAAATTGTTCAGCCAACTGATCCTCCTAAATGCTGCAAACCGTTTTACGGTCATATTTTTATTTTAAAACTCTAATCCGCCATCTCTTGCGGCATCGGCAAGAGCTTTGACTTTTCCCGTATATTCATAACCTCTGCGGTCAAAAACGACTTTCTTAACGCCTTTTTCGCCCGCTTTTTTAGCAATCAAATCGCCGACTGACTTTGCCGCGGCGACAGTATCGGTAACTTTCAATTTGCCCTTTAATTCAGGAGATAAAGTCGACGCTGAGGCAAGAGTCACGCCTTTACTGTCGTCTATGATTTGAGCATAAATGTGCTTATGTCCGCGGTGAACGGCCAGACGCGGCCTTTCCTGCGTGCCCTCAACTTTACTTCTTACTCTTTTTACACGGTAATCGAATCTTTTTGTTGAACCTTTCATCTAAATCCTCTATTTTTTGCCGCCGGCCGCTGCTTTACCGGCTTTTCTTATTATGTGTTCGCCGACATATCTCACTCCGAAGCCTTTATAAGGCTCCGGGGTCTTTACCGCCCTGACTTTAGCGGCAAAAGCTCCGACTTCATATTTGTCCACTCCGGTTACTGTCACGAGAGTGTTTTTATCGGGAGTAAGAACGGCCGTAACTTTTACGGTAGACGGTATTTCAAGCGTGACCGTATGGGAAAATCCGACAGACATCACAAGATTTTTGCCGCCTTCGATATTGGCTTTATAACCCAATCCCACTATTTCCAATTCTTTTTTAAAACCTTTTGTCACGCCTTCAACCATATTATTGGCAAGCCCTCTGTAAAGGCCGTGCATCATATTGTGTTCCCGGCTTTCTCCCAAAGCTTCGAAAAGAACGGAATTCTTATCAACTTTAACTGCGATTTTTTTATCAATGACCTGCGAAAGCTTGCCATTAGGCCCGGATATCTCCAATATTCCGTTTTTAAATTCCGCTTTCACTTTATCCGGCAAAGCAACCGGTTTTTTACCTAAGCGACTCATTTTTTGATCCTCAATATAAATTTTTTACCAGATATAGCCGATTACTTCCCCGCCGGCTTTTTCTTTCCTTGCCTGCCTGTCAGTCATCAAACCTTTTGACGTAGAAACAATAGTAACTCCCAACCCGCCATAAGTTTTAGGCATGTCGGCATAACCTTTGTATATCCTGAGACTTGATTTCGAAACTCTTTTTATTCCTTGAAGAACCGGCTTGCCTTCGGCGGTATATTTAAGATAAACTCTTAAAACGCCCTGTTTGTGGTCTTCAATATTCTTATAATTCGCTATATAACCTTCTTCCTTGAGAATTTTTGCCACTTCGACTTTCATTTTGGAAGATGGTATATCGACCTTCTCGTGAAGCTTTGCATTCGCATTGCGGATGCGTGAAAACATATCTGATATTGGATCCGTAATCATTAACCGACCTCTTTTAAAAAATATTACCAGCTTGATTTTGTGACGCCTGGTATTTCGCCATTATGCGCTAATTTACGAAAACATATTCTGCAAAGTCCGAAATCCCTGTAATAGCCACGCGGTCTTCCACACAGGCGACATCTGTTCCTGTACCGTGTTGCAAATTTCTGGGGTTTTCTCATCTTTGCTTCTGCTGAAGTTGTTGCCATAAAAAAATATCCTTTACTTTATTTATTGTCTCTTTTTTTAAAAGGCATCCCCAAAAGATCAAGCAGCGCTTTCGCATGCTCGTCTTTTTGTGCCGACGTTACTATCGTTATGTTCATTCCTCTTGCTTTGTCCGATTTCTCGACGTTTATTTCAGGAAAAATATACTGTTCGCTAAGCCCCAGATTAAAATTTCCCCTTCCGTCAAATCCGTTAGGCTCAATTCCCCTGAAATCTCTTATGCGGGGAACTGCTACATTGATAAGCCTGTCAAGAAACTCATACATCATTGAGCTTCTGAGAGTGACTTTTGCCCCTATCGGCATATTTTCACGGAGCTTAAAGTTCGAAACGGACTTTTTAGCGCGGCAGGTAACAGGCTTCTGCCCTGTTATCAGACCGAGTTCGGAAATAGCCATTTCCAAAGCCTTAATATTTTCCTTGGCTTCGCTTACGCCGATATTTATTACGATTTTCTCAAGTTTGGGAACCTGATGAACATTTTTAAATTTATACTGTTTCAGAAGTTCCGGTATTACGTTTTTTTGATAAAATTCTTTTAAACGAGGTTGGTTCATTATTATTTCCCTTATACTATCATTTCGCCGCATTTACGGCATATTCTTATTTTTTTCCCGTCAGAAAGCGAATCGAATTTAGGCCTCGCCGCCTGCTCGCACTTCGGGCAGACAAGCATCACTTTACTGATAGCCACAGGAGCTTCCTTTTCGCGTATCCCTCCCGGATCTCTCTGAGTGGGTTTGGTGTGTCTTTTCACGAAATTGACCTTCGCCACAATAACTTTCGCCTTTTCAGGATATACCTTAAGAACTTCGCCTTTTTTGCCTTTGTCTTTTCCGGATAAAACCACAACTTTGTCTTTCTTCTTGATATTAAGCATTTTTCATATCCCGTTAATACTTTATTAAATCACTTCAGGAGCCAATGAAATTATTTTAAGATAATTGGCTTCTCTCAATTCTCTTGCTACCGGCCCGAAGATGCGCGTTCCTTTCGGTTCGCCTTCGTCATTAATTATAACAGCGGCATTGTCGTCAAACTTTATATACGTTCCGTCCGCTCTGCGGATTTCTTTTACAGTGCGCACTATAACGGCTTTGACCACGTCGCCTTTTTTTATATTCGCATGCGGTATCGCGTCCTGAACGGAAGCGTGTATTACGTCGCCTATGCCGGCATAACGGCGTTTCAATCCTTTCGTTACCCTGAAACAGCGTATCGATTTCGCCCCTGAGTTGTCTGCTACGTTTAAAATAGATCTTTCTTGAATCATTTTTTAGACCTCGAAATTATGCTTTGTTTATAACTTCAACCATTACCCATCTCTTGGTTTTAGAGAGAGGTCTGCATTCCATTATTTTCACCGTATCGCCCATATGCGATTCATTCTTTTCGTCATGAACGGCAAATTTGCTTTTGGAACGTATAACTCTGTCGTATAAAGAGTGCCGGTAAGTTCTTTCAACTGCGACAAGTCTTGTCTTGCTGCTTTTGTCGCTTACTACTACACCTGTACGGTATTTGCGTTTTCCACGTTCAGCCATTTTTCCTTCCTATTATTTTGTCTTATTTAGACTCGTTCTTTTGCGCAAGAAGCGTTTTTACTCTTGCAATGTCTCTTCTCAAGCTCCTGATCTCAAGAGGATTCTTTACAGGCGCCGTAGTATGGCGGAATTTCAGTTTAAAAATTCTGTCCTGCATATCGTTGAGTTTTGCATTGAGCTCAGCATCCGACATATGTTTCATTTCCTGCCAGTTTTTACTTTTCATCTTAAATATCCGCTCTCACTAAAATTTTTGTTTGTATCGGAAGTTTATTTGACGCAAGCTTTAAAGCTTTTCTTGCATCCGCTTCGGGAAGACCTTCCATTTCAAACATAATTCTTCCCGGCTTTACTACCGCGACCCAAAACTGCGGATCTCCTTTACCCTTACCCATTCTGGTTTCCGCCGGCTTTTTTGAGATTGGTTTATCAGGGAATATTCTGATCCAAACTTTTCCGCCTTTTTTCGTAAACCTTGCGAGAGTTATACGGGCCGCTTCTATCTGGTTGCTGTTTATCCAGACAGGTTCAAGAGCCTGAAGTCCGTATTTGCCGAAAGCCAGATAAGTTCCGCCTTTAGCTTTACCTTTCATCCTGCCCCTGTGTGTTTTTCTATATTTTACTCTTTTTGGCATTAACATATAAATGTCCTCAACTTAATGTCTTAATTTATTTTTCTTCCGAAGCAGCCGTCCTCGCATTGGCCTCTAAAGCGTCAGCGTCGACAAGCTTTGCTTCTTCAAGCAGTTCTTTAGGCGTCTTTTTAAAGTGCTCTTTTTTAAAAATCCAGACTTTCACTCCTATTTGCCCCATCGTCGTATAAGCTTCGGTAAAACCGTAGTCAATATCCGCCCTAAACGTCTGCAAAGGCACCCTGCCCTCTTTAAGCCATTCGGTTCTTGCGATTTCCGCGCCTCCGAGTCTTCCCGAAACCATAACTTTTATGCCCTGGGCTCCGGCAGCCATCGCTTTTTCAATTGTTTTTTTCATAGCTCTTCTGAAAGCGATCTGTCTTTCCAGCTGAAAAGCGATTCCTTCGGCCGCAAGCTGCGCGTCGACCTCAGGCCTTTTTATTTCCATAACATTGACAAATGTTTTTCTTGATGTCATAGCTTCAACTTCTTTTCTCAGCGTTTCAATGCCCTGCCCGCCCTTTCCTATCACTATTCCGGGACGCGCGGTATAAATATTGACCCGCAGATATTTTCCGGCTCTTTCAATGCCTATTTTTGAAACGGACGCCAGTTTCAGCTTTTCTTTAAGAGTTGCCCTGATTCTGCAGTCTTCTTCTATAAAATCCGGCATCTCTTTAAGATTAAACCATTTGGAATCCCAGTCTTTAATATACCCTAATCTTACGCTTTTAGGATGAACTTTATGCCCCATGTTTTGCCTTACCTTTTTACTTTATTTTTTCTCTTCTTTTTTCGCTGCTGAAGTTTTTTTCGCAACCGTCTTTTTCTTTTCTTTCTTCACTTCCGCTTTAACCGCCGCCGTATCGCCGCCCGCAGTTTTTACGGACGCCGGCTTTCTTTTTCTTTTGTCCGCCGCAACACCCGTATCCGTTACGACTATCGTCAGATGAGAAGTTCTTTTTTTAACCGGCATTCCTCTTCCCATCGGTCCCGGTCTCATTCTTTTTAAAACAGGGCCGCTGCCGACCCAGGCCTCTTTTACTTTAAGCCCCGAATAGTCTTTGAGCCTGCCTGAATTCGCGGTCGCGCTTTTTAAAACTTTTTCAACCAGCGCGGCGGCGGATTTAGGAAGAAAAGAAAGCGTTTCAAACGCTTTTTCCACTTTCTTGCCTCTGATAAGCGTACAAACCTGATTCACTTTTCTGGGCGTATATCTTACAAACTTAGCTGTTGCTTTTGCTTCCATCTTAATTTGTCCTTTTTTATGTAAGTGAAGTTTCCTGTTTAGTCATACCGCCGTGGCCTTTAAATGTCCTGGTGGGAGCAAATTCGCCAAGTCTGTGTCCGACCATCTGCTCGGATATAAAAACAGGAAGAAACTTTTTACCGTTATGTATTGCTATCGTGTGTCCTACGAACTCCGGCGTTATAACGCAGGCTCTCGCCCATGTTTTAATAACTTTCTTGTCGCCGGTCTCATTAAGCTTTTGCATTTTTTTCAAAAGCTTTTCATCCACATAAGGTCCCTTTTTAGTTGAACGGCTCATTTTATTGTGTTCCTCCGATTACGCCTTCTTTGCTTTATTACGATGGCTTACTATTACCCAATCCCATACTTTCGGCGATCTTGTCTTGAAACCTTTAGCAGGCTGGTTCCAAGGGCTTCTGGGCTGGTTATTGCCTTTAGATCTGCCTCTGCCGCCTCCGTGAGGATGGTCGACAGCATTCATTGCAGTTCCGCGCACATGAGACTTAAAGCCTTTGTGGCGGTTCCTTCCTGCAGAGCCTATCGTAATGTTTTCATGGTCTATATTTCCTACCTGACCAATCGTCGCATAACATTTCACCCGAACAAGCCTTATTTCCCCTGAAGGCATTCTTAAATGGGCATAATCGCCCTCTTTTGCGAGAAGCTGCGCGGCCGCTCCCGCCGAACGAACCATCTGAGCGCCTTTTCCGGGAACAAGTTCGATGTTATGTATAAACGTACCTACGGGTATGTTTGAAATAGGAAGAGCATTCCCCGCTTTTATCTCGGCATCCGGACCGGACATAAGCGAGTCCCCCACTTTCACACCCAAAGGCTGAATTATATATCTTTTCTCTCCGTCTTTATACTGCAAAAGAGCTATTCTGCTTGAACGGTTGGGATCATATTCTATAGCTATGACTTCCGCCGGAACGTTTATTTTATCCCTTTTAAAATCTATAATCCTGTAAAATCTTTTGTGGCCCCCGCCTCTGAAGCGAACCATAATGCGGCCGGTATTATTGCGTCCGCCGCTTTTTTTTATTATTTTCGTCAGGGATTTTTCCGGTTCGGTTTTTGTGATATCCGAAAAATCCGAAACGGACATCTGTCTTCTGGATTGAGTGTAAGGTTTAAATGTTTTAATCGGCATTGTGTTTTTCCCGTTATCGGACGCTTTCTCCATCTTGAGCGCGCCCATAGTTACTTCAAATAAACAAATAACTCCTGCGTATCATATCGCAGGGGTTTTATTTACTCCCAGCCTTTTAGGCTTCGTCGACCATTTGAATTTCCTGGCCTTTGCCAAGTTTTACGATTGCTTTTTTCCAATCGCTTCTATATCCGGAATGCATACCCATTCTCTTTTCTTTTCCCGCATAGTTTGCGGTATGCACGCTTTCAACTTTTACTTTAAACAAAGTCTCAACCGCCTGTTTAATCTGAAATTTATTGGCGTTTTTATCTACCATGAAAGTATATTTATTGTCTTTTTCTTTCAAAATAGAAGCTTTTTCCGTTACTAAAGGTTTCTTGATAATGTTTCTGATATCCATTTTATTCCCTGTCCGATTAATAAAAACAAATCCTTTTACAAAGTTTGTCTTTCTTTAATGCTTTCTATAGCCTCTGGAGTAGTGATAATTTTATCCGCCCAAAGAACCTGATATGCATTTATGTTTTTGATATTTTCCACAACGACATTTTCAATATTACGCGCCGCAAGTTTGAAATCCGCGTCGGCGTTGATGGCAAACACGACTTTTTTGCCTTCGGCCTTGAGATTCTTAATAAGCTCTGCGACTTTTTTTGTCTTTGCTTCCTCAACTTTTACGGAATCGACTACAATAACATTTCCGTTTTGCAACTGAGCCGAAAATGCCATATTTAAAGAAAGTCTTTTTTTCTGCTTCGACATTTTTGTGTAATAATCTCTGGGCTTCGGACCGAATATAACTCCGCCTTTCCTCCAGAGAGGAGAATTCCTTTGTCCGGCGCGGGCATTGCCCGTGCCTTTCTGTTTCCAGGGTTTTGCTCCCGAAAAAGAAACTTCGCCTCTTGATTTTGTTTTATGAGTGCCCGATCTGCGGTTGTTAAGATAAGCTGTGGTAATTTCATGCAAAAGCGTATTTGACACTTCCGTATTGAAAAAAGCAGGAAGCTCGATCTTACCTTTTTCCTGGCCTTTAGCATTATAAACTATCGTTTCCATTTTACTTTCTCTCTTGAATTACTTTTATTTTTTCTTGCTTTTCGCTGCCGGTTTCGCTTCCTGTATTACAGGCGTCTTCTTTACCGTAGCGCTTATAAACAGCGTTCCGGTTTTTACGGCCGGAACCGCGCCTTTTATGAGCATAAGATTCTTTTCGGAGTCAACATTTACAATCTGCAATTTTTGGATTGTAACATATTCATTGCCCGAATGTCCAGACATTTTCATGCCTTTAAAAAGCTTCTGCGGCCCCTGCCCGCCGCTCGACCCTCTTGAACGCGTCCTGTCAGACTGCCCGTGGCTTCTGGGCTGCATTCCGAAGTTATGCCTTTTAATGACCCCGGTATAACCTTTTCCTTTTGTTAAAGCGGAAACATCTACATAGTCGCCCGCTTTAAACAAACCGACCTTGATTTCCTGCCCTATTGAATAGGGGGAAACATCGTCGACCCTTACTTCGCTAAGGATTTTTTTGGGAGCAAGATTGTTTTTTTTAAACATTCCAGACTGGGGTTTGTTTAATTTTTTTTCTTCTATATCTCCGAATCCGAGCTGAACAGCCGAATAGCCGTCTTTTTCACAAGTGCGCACGCCGGTAACAATACAAGGGCCAGCCTCGACTACGGTAACAGGAATAAGATTTCCTTTGTCGTCGAACACCTGCGTCATTCCTATTTTTTTACCAATTATTGATTTTAACATATTTTCTCTCTAAAATTCAAGTATTTTTTAATCCGCCGTTTACATTTTGATTTCGATATCAACTCCGGCGGGCAAATCAAGCTTCATAAGCTCTTCAACCGTTTTGGAAGAAGGCTCGCGAATATCGACTAATCTTTTGTGAATTCTCATCTCAAACTGCTCGCGGGACTTTTTATCGGTATGCACCGATCTGTTTACGGTATACTTCTTTATATGCGTAGGAAGCAATACCGGGCCTGTAATTGCCGCGCCGGTGCGTCTTGCAGTTTCCACGATTTTCGCAAGAGAATCGTCTAACATTTTATGATCATAAGCTCTTAATTTAATTCTCAACCGCTGAGTTTGTACTGCTTTTTCATTTACCATAAGTTTTTAATCCTGTTTTATATTTCTTTAAAGCCCGGGGCTGCGGTTTCCGACGCCGCAGCCGCCGCCTTTTAATTTTATTCTATTATCTCCGTCACCACTCCAGACCCTACTGTCCTGCCTCCCTCTCTT
>CALHWY010000022.1 GCA_938040055.1 uncultured Endomicrobiia bacterium | reverse complement strand
CGTGAGGCGCAGCGCTCACTTTCTTTTGAATCTTAAAGATTCTCGGGTTTTGTAAACCCAAGCCCGCAAGGGGCTTCGCCCCTTAAACTATTTCTATTTTTATCAAAGATAATAAAAGAACTGCAAAAGTGCTTTATATTTGAAAAATCTTTCCGTTCATCGGCCGCGTTTTTTAGGCGGCGTAAAGCGTAAAGGCAAAAACAATAGCTGTCGATTGCCGTTTCATTTGTATTTTGCCAGTACGTCGTACTTTTTGCGTATCTTTTTAACCGCCGGCTTTAAAAAAGTTCCGTTAAGATATGCAAAAGGCTTATTGAGCAGCAGATATTTCAGCCGGACCCTGCCGAAACGCTTATTTTTAAAATTTTCGCCGAAATAATCGTGGAATAAAAAAGTTTTAAGTCCTTTGTTTTCCGGCAAAGCCGCTTCCCTGCCGAAATATTTGGCGGTTTCAAGCGGGGCAAACTTCATTCCGTTAGCTTCAAAAATATGCCGGTTTTTTATGCAGATAAGCAAATCTTCATTGTAAGAGCCTCTTTCGTCCGGCTCAAAAGGAATTTGTAATTTTGACGGCAGTTCCATAAGCCTTTTTGAACGCAGCGAAACCCCGTTGCCCACCCGGCATATGCGGCCGTTAATATCTTTGAAAGATTTCAGTTCAGGCCAGGGAGAGCCTATATAATCATAATCTAAAAATCCGTCCCGCCACATCCGCGGGTTTATCACAAAACCGTCATAATGCACTATCAGCGCGAAATCCGTTCGTATGTATTTGTGCATTTCATATATTACTTTATAGCTGAATTCGTCCGTATTTGCATTCCGGCAAGTGTATTGGTAGCGTATGTTTCCCGGCAGGTAAAAAGGTTTTTTATGACTGATAAAAACAGCGTCGCCAAATTCTATCCCTTTCATACTGTGTTTCATTGCCTGAACGGTTTCATATAAATGCGTGCAGGCCAGAGCCACTAAAGTTACTTCAGGAAGTTTTAACATATTTTTATCCGTAAATTTTTTACCCGTAAACGCCGCCCGCCCATGCTTTTTTAAAATATAATGCCGCGCCCTGTCCTGCGAAACCGAAAGATAAAGAAAGAGCCGAATTTATCCTCTTTTTTTTACTTTCCCCGCAAACATAATCCAGTCCGAAAGGAATATCCGTTTCTTTGAAATTCAAAGTAGGAGCGGCTATGCCGCTATTTATTGCCATTATTGAAAAGACCGCTCCGGCAAGACCCGAAACTCCAAGCATATGCCCGGTCGCCGCTTTGGTAGAACAGACTGATATTTTATCCGAATTTTGAAAGCTTTTCGATACGGCTTCGCTTTCATAATAATCATTCGCTTTTGTGCCGGTGCCGTGCATATGTATAAAATCCGGAATTTCGCCGCCCGCCGCTTTTTTTATAATGTTTTCCATATTCCGTCCGGAATTGACCGAATAGGCGCCGGCGGAAAACATACCGCAGGAAAAGCCCGCTATTTCGCAGTATATATCCGCGCCGCGCAAAAGAGCTTTTTTCATATCTTCAACTATTATAAAACCCGCTCCTTCGCCTATAGCGAAACCGTCCCTTTCTTTATCAAAAGGTTTTACGCCCCGCTTTGAGAGCACTCCCATGTTTTTGAAAGCGGCTATATAGAGCGGATGTATTGAAGTTTCGGCTCCGCCGCATATTACCGCATCGCAAATGTCTTCTTGTATCATTTTGCAGCCGCGTATGACGGACAAAGAACCAGTAGCGCAAGCCGCTGAAACCGAGATTGTCCGTCCGCCTGCATTAAGCAGTTTCCCAAGGGAAAGGCAAAGAGAATCCTGCATATTAAAATTACGGCTGAACAGATTGTATTTGCTTTCCCCGGCGGATATGCCTATTCTTTCTTTTTTATAACCCGAATTTCCCAGATCAGCCGCCGACACGGCTTCATTTGCGGCAAGAAAAGCCATCGCCAATTGTCTGGCGCTTTCCGGAATATCGTCAAAACCGGCCGCTCTGGCCGTGAAAGCGCCGTGCTTTATTTCATAACGCACCTGAGACTGGCCGTCAATAAGCCTGCGCCAGTTTATTTCTTTTCCCATGCCCAAAGGCGTTATAAGTCCCATGCCGGTAACGGCGATTTTCATTGTTTTTTCCTTTAACTTTCAAAAAATAAGCAAAACGGAAAAATTTTGCCTTTTAAATCTCTTGCTCTCGCGTTTTTGCCGAATATAATAAAACAAAAAATTGAAGACTTTTAATTCTTTTTTCAAATATTTGTCTTTAAATCCGCGTTAAAAGCGCAGCTTAAACGGCAAAAAGTCAAAACCTTTTAAACAGAAAAGCTTTTAAAGCAACAA
>CALHWY010000021.1 GCA_938040055.1 uncultured Endomicrobiia bacterium | reverse complement strand
ACGCTCGCCACCTACGTATTACCGCGGCTGCTGGCACGTAGTTAGCCGTGGCTTTTTCTGAGGGTACCGTCATTTTTTTCTTCCCCTCTAAAAGGAGTTTACAATCCGAAGACCTTCGTCCTCCACGCGGCGTCGCTGGATCAGGCTTTCGCCCATTGTCCAAAATTCCCCACTGCTGCCTCCCGTAGGAGTCTGGACCGTGTCTCAGTTCCAGTGTGTCCGTTCACCCTTTCAGGCCGGATACCCGTCATTGCCTTGGTAGGCCGTTACCCCACCAACTAGCTGATAGGCCGCAGGACCATCTCAAAACGCATTACTGCTTTGACCCCTGTTTGATGCCAAACTGTGGTCTTATGCGGTATTGACTCCGGTTTCCCGGAGATATTCCCCATTTTGAGGGAGGTTCCCTACGTGTTACTCACCCGTTTGCCGCTAGATCTCGCGATACTCTGCAAAATCCCGCGCGACTTGCATGTGTTAGGCACGCCGCCAGCGTTCACTCTGAGCCAGGATCAAACTCTCCATAAAAAATTTTATAGAGATTTGCTTTAAGCTCTTATTTACTGATACTTTTCATTAGAATTTACAAATGACCCTTAAATTACTTGATTGCCTCTTTTATGAGGCGCTTATCTGCGTGTTATTAAGTTTTCAAGGAACTTTTACAGAGAAAAAAACTCTCTTCTTTGCTTTTTGCTTTTTTCTTAGCAAAGGTTCTATTATTGTTATTTAGTTAGGGTGCCCTTTCGAGTCTTATAACCCTTGAAACTATTTTTAAATTCCCGTACTGCTGAATTTTACTTTATTGATTATTGTTAAGTCAAACTAAAGAACTCAATTAATTTTGCAACTTGCTTATTAAACAAAACTTTTTTAATTTTGTCAAGCGTTTTTTTGCCGCCGGAATTTTATTTTGCATTCAACTTTTTTATCAACGGCCTTTAAAGAACTTTTGCAACCCGCATTTTATACAACATTTTAAATTTTATGTCAAGTCTTTTTTTTGCGCAGAATATTTTTACAATATCCGTTTTCTTTTGTCAAGACTTCTTAACAATGCGTTTGCTACGGCACTATTTATACCACAAAGAAAAAAATTTGTCAAGTTTATTTATGCTTTTTATTTTTTTAGACCAGACCCGGGATATTCCACCTCGACCACCGACACATGCCCCGAGGACGAATCATTATACCGCAGATAATCCCTTCCGACGACATTCTTCAGAACTCCGTCAAAAAATTCTTCATTTCCGTCGATTTTAAAAAACAGGGAAACCTCTCCGTTATCAAGAAGAACAATATTTCCCACGGCATAAAGAGAAAGCTCTTCGCATTTAAATTCAGAAAAGCTGATTTCACGCAGTTTGGAATTATAATTAAATTTAAAATTTGCGTTATGGCGTTTGCCGCCGTGTTCAAAATCAAAATAAATATTGCCGTCAAAATTGCCGCCGCTTTCAAGAGTTCCTGACAAGAGAGAAATATTTTTAAATTTAAAAACGCCTCTGTCCGTCAGCAAATCGACGGAAGCGTTGTTTATTTCCATATTTTTAATTTCAGCGCCCTTCAAAAGCCCGGCTCTGCCGCCGTCTTTCATTAATATATATTGGATATTAGAGAAAAAAATACCGTAATTGAATTTGCGCCCGCGCTCATAATTAAGATTCAAATTCAAACCGTCAATAAACAATTCCTCGGCACAAAACTCCCTGCGCAACAGTTTTTTAAGATTAATTTTTGCCTCAACTTTATTAACGCTTAACTGAACGCCGTTGTCAAAACCGCCTTTTGCGGCCATTATAAAGGAGCGGGCTTTAAAAGATCCGAAAGGAGAAAATGATATTCCAGAGACTTTCACGTCTCTCTGAAATATCATTCTTGACAAACGCTTTGCCGAGTTATTTAGCCTGGATGAAGAAAAGTATAAATTAAAACCGGCTATATAAGCGGAAAAAACCAAAGCAAAAAAAAGAATAACCAGCGAAATGATTACAAATATGTTTTTCATTCAGTTTACTTTAAGGCGGCATTGCCAGCGTCTTCTGAAATTTCCGCAGACGATTTTGCCGGGTTTTCCGTCAAACCGGTTTCTCCGGGCGCAGCTTCGGCTTCGCCGTTTTCTTTCTCCTCTTCCGTTTTAAGAATAACAATCTCAACTCTTCTGTTTTGTTCTTTTCCTTTTTCATTTCCGTTTGAAGCAACCGGCTTATCAGGACCGAAACCGAATACCTGCATTCTTATTTCATCCACGCCTTTACCTACAAGAAAATCAAAAACCGACTGCGCTCTTTCAACCGAAAGCCGCATATTTTTTTCCCTGCTGCCGCTGGAATCCGTATGCCCCTCTATCAAAACTTTATTTCTTGAATATACTTTCAAAATTTCCGAAACTTCCGTCAAAGACTTTTCAGCTTCAGGCTTCAGATCGCTTTTTGAAATATCAAACAGAACTTTGCTTGAAAGATTAATGACAAGTCCTCTGTCTTCCTGTTTTACTTCAACTTCTTTGGGAGGCTCGGGTTCTTTCGGCATCGGAGCTATCGCAATTTCGCTGTCTATCCGGGAAATGTTTCCGGCATTATCCGCGACAATAAGATTAACTTTATAATTGCCCGCCGGAAGAGACATATTATAAACTTCGTCAATACCGTCCCATACAATAAACTCGGGTATTTTGCCGTTAAAAAAAAATTCTTTAACTGTCTTGTTGTTGTAATTTAACACTTCAAGGCAGCTTTTGGAAAAATCAATTCCGTTTTCATCGCCCGCGCTTAAATAAACGACAAGATCCCTGCTGAATCTGCCCTCGTCCTCATTTACAAAACAAACGTCCTGATCGCATTTTAAAGAAACAAAAGGAGGGGTTGAATCTATGATTATTGCATTGTTTTTTTCGTAGACATAACTTCCCTTGTCAGTTAAAACAAAAAATTTGTACGAATAGTGCCCGTCAGGCGCCGGTTCCGGCCCGCCAGCCATGCCGTTCCATATGATTTTTCCAGGCACAGGAGTTTTTGACTTTATTATTTCCCATATTTTTTTGCCGTTTTCCCCGTTTCTGACGGTCAAAAACCACATTTTTGTTTTTTTAACATTTTTCAGTTCGGGAATAAAAACAATGCTTTTTTCCGTTCCGGCCAAAGCTGGAGAAAATAAAGAATTTTCAACAGATATTTTTAATGTGACAGGCTTAGGATCCGGCTTTGTTCTTTGCGCCAAAGCCGGGGAAGAAATGATAAACAGCAACAGCAGATAAAGGATTTTGTTTTTCATTTTACGCATATAAAAGTCCCGGCCGGTATTTTCAATACCGAGCCGGGACATTGAGGAACTATTTTTTCTTTTTTGCCTTTGCGGATTTTGATTTGCCCTTGCCTTTTGAGCAGCCGCAGCCGCATTCGGCTTTTTTCTGTCTGACAGCCGCCTGGGCAGCAGCCAGTCTTGCAATCGGAACTCTGAAAGGCGAACATGAGACATAAGACATCCCGACATTATGGCAGAATTCGACGGATTTCGGGTCGCCGCCGTGTTCTCCGCAGATGCCGATTTTCATCCCGGGCCTTACATCCCTTCCGAGCTCGGTTCCGTAAGCTATAAGCTGGCCGACGCCTTCGGCATCAAGCGTCTGGAAAGGATCTTGCGCGAGAATCTTTTTATTGACATATTCTCCGAGAAAACCTCCTACGTCGTCCCTTGAAAAACCGAAACTCATTTGCGTCAGGTCATTTGTCCCGAATGAGAAAAATTCCGCTTCTTCAGCCATCTGGTCCGCCAAAAGAGCGGCTCTCGGTATTTCAATCATCGTTCCGTAGGAATATGCAATTTTTTTAAGCCCGTATTTGGAAAGAACTTCTTTATAGACTTTATTTACTATTTCTTTCTGCTGCTTAAGTTCGTTTACAGAACATGTAACAGGAACCATAATTTCAGGGAACACTTTTTTGTCTTTTTTAAGAAGCTCGGCCGCAGCTTCAAATATCGCTCTTACCTGCATTTCAGTCATTTCGGGATAAGTTACTCCGAGTCTTACCCCTCTGTGTCCCATCATAGGATTGACTTCATGAAGCAGTTCCGCCCTTTTCTGGAATTCGTCGACTGAAATGCCTATGCTGTCAGCCACGGCTTTTTGCGCGGCCGCATCTCTCGGTATAAATTCATGAAGAGGGGGATCCAACAGCCTGACGGTTACGGAATATCCGTCCATTGCTTCCATAGTAGCTTTAAGAGCCGATTTGAAGAATGGGAAAAGCTCATTGAGAGCTTTTGTTCTTTCTTCCGTCGTATCGGAAGCTATCATTTTTCTTAGAGCAAATAAAGGTTTTTCAGAATTTTCTCCGTAAAACATATGCTCCGTTCTGAAAAGTCCTATGCCTTCCGCCCCGAACTGCCTTGCTTTTGCGGCATCGGCGGGGGTATCGGCATTTGTGCGCACTTTTAAAGATTTTACGGAATCGCAAACTTTCAGAAAATCAAAAAGCAAAGTATTTTCGCTGGCGTCGACCATATCAAGTCCGCCTTCATAAACATTTCCCTTTGTCCCGTTAAGAGTAATCCAATCGCCTTCTTTAAACACTTTGCCGCCGACTTTCATTGTTTTGGCATTAACATCGACATGAATTGCGGAACATCCGACGATGCAGCATTTTCCCCATCCGCGCGCCACAAGAGCCGCATGGGAAGTCATTCCTCCGCGCGCCGTTAAAATCGCCTGCGCGGCTCTCATTCCCTCAACGTCTTCAGGATTCGTTTCCTCTCTTACGATTATTACTTTTTTGCCTTCTTCATTCGCTTTAACCGCATCTTCGGCTGTAAAAACTATCGTTCCGCTGGCGCCTCCGGGACCTGCCGGCAGACCTTTCGCTATGATTTCCGCGCCGGATTCCGCTTTAGGATCTATAATAGGATGCAGAAGTTCGTCCAGCTGGGCGGGAGAAACCCTCATAACGGCTTCTTCTTTGTTTATAAGTTTTTCTTTCAGCATATCCATCGCCATTTTTACGGCCGCCGGACCGTTTCTTTTCCCGGAGCGGCATTGCAGCATCCAAAGCTTGCCGTCTTCAATAGTGAATTCGATATCCTGCATATCTTTATAATGTTTTTCGAGTTTTTTCTGTATTGAAAAAAGCTCTTTATAATTTTTAGGCATCACCTGTTCAAGCGTTTTTTCGCCTTTATTATGCTCGCTCTTGGAAGCCTCATTAATCGGGGCGGGGGTGCGTATGCCCGCGACAACGTCTTCCCCTTGGGCGTTTATAAGATATTCTCCGTAAAATCTGGAGTCCCCGTTGCCCGGATTTCTCGTAAAAGCTACGCCCGTTGCCGAAGTGTCGCCCATATTGCCGAAAACCATTGCCTGAACATTGACAGCCGTCCCCCATTCGTCGGGAATGCCTTCAATTTTTCTGTATGCAATCGCTCTTTTGCCGTTCCAGGAAGCAAAAACCGCGCCTATGCCTCCCCAAACCTGCTGGTAAGGATCGTCAGGGAAAGCTTTTCCAAGAACATCTTTGACCTTTTCTTTAAAAAGAACGCAAAGTTTTTTGAGATCTTCCGCGTCAAGCTCCGTGTCCAGATTGACGCCTTTTTCCTTTTTCATTATATCCATGATTCTTTCAAGCTGTCTGCGTATGCCCATATCGTCTTTCGGCTCTATGCCGGCAGCCTTTTCCATAACCACGTCCGAATACATCATTATAAGCCTTCTGTAGGCATCATAAACAAATCTTTCATTTTTCGTTTTGGCTATTAATGCGGGAATGGTTTTTGTGGTAAGACCTACGTTTAAAACGGTTTCCATCATGCCGGGCATTGAACTTCTGGCTCCGGAGCGCACGGAAACCAAAAGAGGATTCTTTTCATCGCCGAATTTTTTCCCTATGACTTTTTCAACTCCTTTCATTGCCGACAGCACCTGCTTTTCAAGCTCGGCAGGATATTTTTTGCCGTGTTCGTAATAATATGTGCAAACTTCGGTTGTAATGGTAAAACCGGGAGGCACCGGAAGTTTTAAATTTTTATGTCCGGCCATTTCAGCAAGATTCGCGCCTTTTCCTCCGAGAAGATTTCTCATACTGCCGTCGCCGTCAGCCTTTGCGCCACCAAAAAAATAAACATACTTCTTAGGCATTTTTTCGCTCCTTTTCCGTATTTTTCAGACGCTAAATAAGTCAAATTCTACAAATTACACCTGCTAAAGTCAATATTGGCGTTTTTTGATAATCTGCAGATAGTTTTCAGCGGAAAAACAGGTTAGTTTTATTAAAAAAAGGGAGAGGTTTTTAACCTCTCCCTCGCGACCGGCTTTATTGCAATTGTAAATTGATTTGTTCCGACAGAAGAGCTATGTCAACGTCTTTCGGGTTTATCGCCATGGCATAATTCAAAGCGCTTCTGGCATTTTCATATCTGCCCTTTTTAAAGTTCCTGAGCGCCTCTTTAAAATAATCTTTCATTCTTTCTTTATTGGTATATTCCACGTGATAATACTCCACCATGCCCCTGTAATCGGCCATATTTTCATATCTATGGGATAAATCTTCTATAAGATTTTTTGCTTTCTTGAAATTGCCGTCCTGAAAAGCTTCAACTGAAACCAAAAAGTTCTTTCTGTCACCTCCCCTGAAACGAAGCGCCTGCGCGTTGAGCTCTCCTATTATGGTGTTATAGCGCTGCGCGTCATAAATTTCAGGCATAAGATCCACGGCTCTCTTATAGTAGAGCAGCCCTTCATAATAATTACCGTCTCTAAGGCTTCTTTCGGACTCGACAAGATAATCCTCAGCCGTGTCTCTTTTAAAGACAAACAATTTTTCTTTTATTATCAGGATTTTATTTTTTAATTCGAGAGCCTCGGTATTATCCGGATAAGTAAGAAGTATCTCATTAAGCACAAGTTCGGCCTTTTCAAGTTTTCCGGAAAAATACAAATTTTCGACTTTAGACAAGTCGGCGGCATTATATTTTTTGTGTTTTTTTTCCGATGTCGTTTCCAATGCCGTCTGAATATCGTCGGCGGCTTCAGCTCCTCTTTTTTTAGGTCTCGCCTGCGCGCTCACGCAAAAAAGACTTAAAATTAAAAGAGCAGACAGTAAATTTATTTTCATAAACGCTCCTTAAGCACTATCCCCAATAAAATTCTTTTATCTTTCTTAAAAACATTCCGGGTATAGAAATTATTTTTTTCACAATCCCCTCTTTTCCGAAGGGTTTTAAACTGTCTTTGCTTGCCAGAATAACCGTCCCTTTATCGTTAAGGGGCTTTAAAGCGCTTATGACGGATTCATGAAGCCTTTCTTTTCCCTTCCTGAAAATATCCCGTTCCTGTAAAATTGTATTTATCTCCACAACCAGAGCTTCAATATCCACCGGCTTTAAAAGATAATCATAAGCCCCCATTCTCATTGCGTCAACGGCCGTCTCAACCGAACTGTAACCGGTAACCACAATCGGAACGGCATCTTTGGAAATCATAAGAGCTTCCTTTATAAGCGCAAGACCGTTCATGTCCGGCAAACGGTAATCCACAAGCAAAATATCATAATGAAAACGCTTTATCATCTCAATAGCGGAAGACGCGTTCTCTGCGCTCTCGACAAAAAAACCTTTTTCTTTAACGTTTTCGGCCAAGGTCTCCCTGACGATTTCTTCATCTTCAATAATTAATATCTTTGCAGAATTATTCACCTGAAATACCTTTTAATTTATAATTTTAGCTGAAATGAATATCGTAAGCTCATGTCTTGCTTTATTTTTCACGACGTTTTTAAATAAATATCCCAGAAGAGGAATGTCGCCGAGCAAAGGAATTTTGTTTTCGGTTTTTGTTTCCGTTTCCCTTATCAGGCCTCCTATAACCGCGGTTTCCCCGCTTCTGAGCATCATTATCGTTTTTGCCTTGCTTGTGTTTATAACCGGAGTGCCTTCGATTGTTTCACCCGTTCTGAAACTCTGCTCAGGCTCCACTTGCAAAACAATCGTGCCGTCTCTGTTAATCTGGGGCTTGACTTTCAATTTGAGTCCGACCTGTTTAAACGATGTAGTCGCCGTGACCGATCCCGTGGTGGTAGCGGTAGTTCTGTCGGACTGGTAAGGAACTTCTTCTATGATATCTATGGCAGCTTCCTGATTATTCAAAACTATCAGCTTAGGATTTGTCAGAATTTTTGCGTTCTTATCTTCAATACCGGCAAACATACTTCCGAGTATATTCCAGTCTCCTGACAGCAGCGCAACGCCGAAACGTCCTACGCCGACGGTAGGAGGAACAGAAAGCATCTGCGTATATTCGGAAGAATTTTTTCCTTTAGGAGGATTTTCTCCCGCCAGCACGCTCCACGGATCCACCCAGGCATATCCGTTGGAGTCAACTCCCCATTTTTCAGCGCCGGCTTTAATGTACTGAAAAGCTTTAGGCATTCTGAAAATCTTATCTATCTGTGTGCCTATCTGAAAATTGTTATTGAGATTAACATCCACTATTTTCGATTCGATTAAAACCTGCGGAGTCGGCACGTCAAGAGAACGGATCAGATTTTCCATTTTATCTATGCTGTCGGCCAAATCCGTAATAATAACAGAATTGGTTCTTTCGTCGGATACTATCTTTCCGCCTTTGGAAAGCCTGGCCGCAAGAACTTTTTCCAGATCGGCGGATTTTGCATAATTGCAAAAAATGACTTTTGAAACGGTTATCGGAGAGACATCGCTTTTGCTCTTAATAACATAGATATTGGTATCGCCCTGCTTAACATAATATAAATCATACGTATCAAGCAGCGCATTTAACGCTTCGTCAGGCGTAACATCCTTAAGAGATAAAACTATCTTTTTGTTCAACAAATCCGCATCCGTAACAAATTTCCTGCCGGTTTTCATACTGAGTATATTTAACACGGTATAAAGGGTCGTTCCCTGAAAGTCGACGGAAATAAGGCCCCTGGATTCAATAGCGGCAAAGGCCGCCTGAGAAAACATCACGACAGAAATCATCAAAGCTAAAAACTTCTTCATTACCCCTCCTTGTTAAATTTTATAATATATTTTTGCCCGTCAAGTTCAACGGTAATCGTTCTCTCCTGAATGGCTATTATCTTGACCATAATATTATTTTTCTTATAAAAATCTCCGACTTTATAGATTTTCCCTTCTATAATAACCATAGGACTGGACGCTTCGAAAATAATACCCGAGATATCTATAGGAGGAGGCTTTCTTTTTACGGCTTTTGTTTTGAAGGCCGTCTTATTTTGCTTAGGAGGCACATATTCATAGAAAGGATCTTTCGGAGCCGGGTCAATATCGCGCCATGTGGGAATGTGCCCTATTCTGGAAGCATAATCGGCGGATTTTTTAAAGATTTCCTTAAAATAACCCGCGGCTCTTACTTCATCCATATTCTCATTTCTCCCGCTGAAATAATCGTCCACGGGCACGCTGTAGAGCAGCGGACTGCTCTGCACTTCCACATTATTGTCCGGAACTATCGAAAACGAATGAACTTTTGAAAACATTTCCATATCAAAAAGAAATTTATACAAAGGCTCGTATTTAAGTTTGAAATTAAGAGTCAGGGTTACCATGCCCGAAGCTTCATCTTTAACTATAGTTTCAACGGCATCTTTTATGGAATATTTTTCAACCAGAGCAATAATCCTGTCCCTGTATCCCGTAAGCAAATCCTGATTCGGGACATAATCAAGAAGAGGCATGCTTGCTATAATATCTTCAATCTGGGCTTTAGTCTCCTGCATACTTTCATTCATTTTCACAAACTGCTCCAAATCATTATAAACGCCGGTAAATTTCTCATGCAGAAGAATATTTTCTTTCAGCTGCATTTCAAAATTTCTATAGACATACTGATATAAAGCGACTAAGAAGAAAAGAAAAAAGACATTCCTGATTATTACATATATGAGGTTCTTCTTTGAATAGCTGGCCATTACTTTCTCTCCGTCACAAAAGGCATTGATATATTTAAAACTTCAACTTTTCGACCTTTGATTTCAAGCACTTCTCTTTCTTCCGCTGTTATCGGATCTTTACCCAGAAACGGGCTTCTTTCATAAGCCGCCTTAACTATTTCAGGATAGCTCGCGGTATCATATAAAACATTCGTCAGTCCTTTTACTTTCACGGCTTCTTTTATCATATAATCAGGCGTTAAAATAAAAGAGCATAAAAAATCGCCTTCCGGCATATACAGCCCGACATCCCTAAGCATAAGCCCGGTTTGGGTATTTTTTGAAATCATATCGGTAATGGCAAGCATTTTATTATAATTTAAAGTCCACTCGGCTTCGACGTCTTTTATTTTATTGAGACGCCGCATTTCATCTATCTTTATTTTAAGCTCGCTGATTTCATCGAACACCCTGTCCCTTTCCATAACCGTATAAACCGTATATGCTATAAGACCTATTATCGCAAAAGTCAAAAACAATGAGATAACCTTCAAAAATTTTACAGCTTTCTGACTTTTTTCAGACGACACTATCGCTCTCTGCACAAGATTTATATTATACATTATCCTCTCCTTTCTGGAGAGCGAGTCCCAGGGCTATGGCGGCAAAAAAACCTTTGTCTTTATCCGTCACGCCGATGATATCTTCGGAAGCCAAAGGATTCCACGTTTCGGTATTTATGCCGAGCGTTTCAAAAATAAACCTGTCTATCCCTTTCAAAATAGCTCCGCCTCCCGTAAGCAGTATTTTATCTATTTTGCCGGTTTTCTGTCTTGAGACGGAATGTTCCATTGAGCGGAAAATCGCCTCAAGAAGATTGCTGGAACTCTTCTTTAAAATATTTTTTATGTTCAGCCCTATGCTTTCCCAGATCTCAGGCTGTCTTTTGATTTGTTCCGCAGTTTCAAAATCGACTTCATAAATCCCGGCTATTTCTCTTGTAACATCCAAACCGCCGAAAGCCACATTCCTTATAAATCTGAGACGGCCTCTGTCAACTATGGCGATATTGGACACTTCATGCCCTATATTGACCAGAACAACGGATTCGGCGAAAGCGCGCCTTTCTTCAAGCGCTAAAAAACAATTCGCAAGAGCGATATTATCAGCCGTCACTTTCATAATGTCAAGCTCGGACTGGGAAAAGCTGTCCAACATATGGTTTATATGATCTTTAGGAGAAGCGACAAACAGAACATCCAATTTATCGGATTCGGGTTCCGACAATATCTCAAAATCTGAATACATCTCATCCAGAGTTTCAAAAATGCTGTTTTCAGCTTCTATCATAACCGCGCCTTCAACATTTTCGGGAGCCATTTGCGGCAATGAAAAATCTCTGGCAAGCAAATCAATGCCGCCTACAGATAGCGCCGTCTCTCTGTTTT
Organism: uncultured Endomicrobiia bacterium; assembly: GCA_938040055.1. GTDB lineage: Bacteria > Elusimicrobiota > Endomicrobiia > Endomicrobiales > Endomicrobiaceae > Endomicrobium_B. The sequence goes on along the minus strand of CALHWY010000021.1, from coordinate 18,266 downwards.
GAACCCTCAACTGCCTCAGGAGATTGTTGACTTTATTTTTTAAAAGCAAAGGATTTTCTTCTCTTTCCCCGTCCTTTCCGTCCGCAGAAACCATTGAAGCATACACTATATATTTTCCGTCCGACTTCGGCAAAACTCTGCAAGCTTTAATGAACTTAGAACCCCAATCAAGACCGATCAAATTTATCTCCTCCCTCTGATGTAGTATCTGAAAATAGGCTGGACTTTACCCGTTATAATAGACCTGTTAGGAGCCGAAGTATAATATTTCGTCATTTCTTTTATCTTCTCCTTTCTTGTACTGCCGGTAAGAGTGGGGTAGAGCGTATTAAAGTAAGCGTTAAAGTCAGGATCATTATAGAATCCTAAAACTACTTTACCGTCGGCTTCAGTAATGTTTTCCAAAGCTTTTGAACCCTTCGTCCCTTTTGAATAAGCTATAAAAAAGTACAAATAGTCCTTAGCTTGTGATATCATTCCGGTTTTTCCGCTGAGATCTTTGTATATTGTTGCGATAGTTTTTATGATGTAGAATTTATATGTGCCGTATTGTTGATCAAAACTGCCCGGAAACAAATTTGGAAGATATCCATCACTGAGATTAGGCGCCGTGTCTTCTTCTACAGTACAGTCAAGACAAATGCCGCTTCCGGTTCCTCCCGTCACCTCATCTTGAAAATTTTGTTCCAACTCGCTTGCGGAAAGACCCTCCAAAGGATACCATTTTCCACTTTTATAATTTAAACATTTGGGCGAATCGACAAGAAATTTCCTGCCTTCAGGATGAACAGTATCGCTTGTTGCAATATTTTCCCATTTCATCACATGATTAAGCGCCAATTCCGAGCCGTATAAGGCGGCAAAATGCGCTCTTGTATAATACAGCTCGGCGTCTGACGATTCGTTTTGAAGAATAACAAGTCTCATTGCAAACATGCCGAGCAGTGTAAATATAAAAATAAAAATTATTGCAATCGCAAGTATGCTGCCTTTCTCTTTATTCATTATTTCCCCTGTAATATCACGGTATTATATTATCTTCATCAACTCCGGTAAACAAATTATCCAAATCACCGTAAATAGATTTATTGGCAAAAATAAAATCATTTGAATATTGCGTCTCTGCATCCTCGCCAAGCTTAACAAAAAGCCTTACCGACGCAATCTTTGCAAACTCCTCTCTTACAATCCTATTTACTGCTAAATTGCTCAGTCTCGAAGTTACCTGAAAATCATAAACATCGTGCAACAGAACTTCTCTTTTAGCATGTAACGGGCCGCCGCCCTGAAGCTCAAAATCCGATCTTTTATATATGCTTTCTTGTGTTAGTTCATCAGCTATGGGCTTAACTCTGTTATTTTCATACACGACATCCCAAGAATACAATATAACCATCTTCTTTTTTACCGTATCAGTAGAGACCTCCATCGTCATTAAGTATCTTCTATAATTAGCAGGGATCTTTTCGCTTGCGATACAGCTGTAAACAGCAACAGATCTGCCCACATGGCCTTCCCAAATTCCCGGATCGACAACGCTGCCTATTTTATATTTAGTTGTGGCATTCCCCGCAACATTTTGATAATATTTTCTCGTAAATATCTCGCCCGGGAAAGGAATAGGGAAATATTCGACATCCATCTTTATGCAATTTTCTTCTTCTTCTTTAGTTGCCGGGGGCCTGTTTTCTCTGCTGCATACATCATCCGTAATCATATTATAGATAAGAGGCCCTTCTTTTGTCATATTTCTAAAAACCTTTTCTGTTGTAAACCTAAAAGTTTTATACTCAAGAGACGCCGAGCCTTTGCCCATAACTTTTTCAAACATCGAATAAGCAAAAATAAGCATCGTCCCGCAGGCAGCTGAAAGTATGCCTACGATAACAATAGTAATAAGCGTTTCCAGCAATGAAAAACCCTTAGCAGATTTTTTCGATTTCATAATGCCTCGCAAAGAGTAGAGTTTTCATCGTGAGCGTATAACTGTATAAAAGGAATCATTATCATTTTTTGCGCTGAAGTCTTTTTACTCTTTATATAATCCACTCTCGCCTGAAAATCCGGATTGGAGTCAATAGCTTCCCTTATCAAAGCTCTGGCGGCAGCATCGGATTCAAAAGGCCAAACGGATATATATACGCTGCGTCTGTATCTGGTAAGCCTATGCGGATTTATTTTACCGACATTTACTTGAAATACTACGCGCCTGTTCGCCGGAGAGACATTTATGGGAACCCCTGACGGAGGAGTTCCTCCATCATAATGCCATTTGTATAATTTTTTGATCTGCTCTTTTCCCGTAGCATTCCCCTTATAGACATGAGCAACAAATATCGCATCTCTATGATAGAGATTGCTGTTTGCAAGAAGCACCGGATCCGGTTTTTCCAAATCACTTTTATTAGGATCGTCATGAGGTCTGGTTATCTTCGTCGTATAAATACTCTCTATAGAATCTCTGGGATGAACTTCATCATGGGTAGATATAGACGGATAGTATTTATAAAATCTTCTGCTGTCAAAAGTAAAACCTTCACTTCCTATTATTGAAGAAGATTCGCCTGTGTTTTCTTGTACCGAACCTGCTTTTATAAGAATAGGTGTTGTTAGATGTATTTGCGTATAAAAACCTTCTGCCTCTTTAACACTAGGAACATAGATGTAACTTAACGGAGCAATAAGAAAATACGGGTCCGAAGTGCTAACAGGCACAACTTTTCCCGAAGGGGTAGTAATAGTTCCCGTCTTTATCCCGGATGGAAAACTCCAGCGATGGCTTTCGCCTCCAGGGCCAAACATACTATCAAGGATAGTATAAGGGTGATACTTTGTCATCAAGCGCTTACTGTCATACAACTTTTGATATTTTTTTGATTTGGAATATTTTGCCATTTTAGCAAATGTAGTTTCCGCATAAGCATCATTATTTTCAACGCCGGTTCCTCTATCATAATGATACTTTAAATAAAATGTTGCTTCCTCGGTTGAGAAAAACTTAAAATACAATCCATTATCGTAAGCGTCTTGAAGAGCATAAGATATTCTAGATTTCGGATAAGCCGCAAAGTCGGGCCCGTAATCCTCGGTAACGACAGGGCTGGTATAGGGTATGGTACTGTAAAGCACTTTGTAAGCCTCATCGCGGTAATAAAATCCTCTGGGTTGAAAAGATCCATTGGCAGGTATTTTGATATTCGGTTTTATTCTGCCGGGAACTGGTTCAATTATAAATGTTGCCGGCAAATGTATAATGCCAGGAGCATAGTTTTCATAAAAATACGGGTCATTCTCGTAATAATCATTAAACTCACTGTCGACAAAATAGGCGGTAAAACCACTGCCTCCGATATTTGAAAACGCGCCGAAAGTAGGATAATCTCTTCTTTGCACTTTCAGTTTCTCAACATATCTTAATGCATGGTCAATTCTGTTCGCAGACTCCATATAAGAATAGTTTATCCTGTAAGCGCTTGTAAAAAACGATATGCCGCCTATCATGGCAATAGACAGCACCAACATAGCCACCATAACCTCTATAAGCGTCATGCCTTTTTGATTATTCATAAGCTTTCTCCTAATTACATCGGAATAAGATCCCCGTCTACGTATTTTACTTTACGCACGACATTTTTAGCGATGCTGTCACGATGGCCGTAAACGGTAATCTCAAACGATGAACTGTCCGCATTTTCAACCTTGAACTCTCTAAAATACAAATATTTCCTTCCGTCTACTTCCTCAAGCCCGCCTATACGGGCATAATCAGTTGCAGGCAAAACATCAAAATAACTGGAAACATTAGCAGCCATGTAAGCCAACTTCTCTTTGTTTACAATATCCGTTATAAGAACATCCGCCTCGCGGAAATAAGCGGATTCTATCTGAGACTTCCTGCTTACCGCAAAAATCACAACAAGTATACTGCTTATCACAAGAACCACAAGAAATTCTATCATAGTAAAGCCGCATTTATTCTTTATCATTCAATTTTCTCAATCCGGCAATTTTAAACATCCTGCTCGACTATGATATACTCAGGCGAAGTATACTTAATGCCATTTACCTCAACCTCAAATTTTACCTTACCGGAAATACCACCCTTGGGGTCAAAGTAATTAGCTTCATTTGACTTAGTTTCATTCGATGTAAACACACCGGGCAGCCCGGAAGAATTCCATAATATCGCACTCTTTGTATCTTCGGTATTATTGCTCCTGCGCGTCAGAGTTACTTTAATGAGATGCAGCCCTGCTCCGGAAATTATCGGATCATCCTGAAGATAAAAATCAACGTTGAGAAGATCTACAATCACGGGGATCGTCTTACTTACCCCTTCAAAGTCAGCTTTAATAAAAAATTCATCGCCGCTTCCCGCCGTCACGGTAAGAAGCGTAGTATTTCCCGTTTTCTTAGTCAAATTACCCAGCTCCGGAGAGCAAGTCCAATTGACAACCGCATCGGGTATTACTTTACCGTTTGCTTCTTTCACCATAGCTTTAAAACGGATTTCCTGCCCGGGAGCTAAAACCAGACTTTCGGCCGGATGCAGGAACATCTCAGTCACTAAAATTGATACGACGGAAGCTTTAGGCTTTTTATTTTTATCATCGTCTTTTGAACATGCGACGACAAGGAATGCCATTGCAAAAATCGTCAATAACATAAAAATCTTTTTCATTGATAAATCTCCTTTCTTTTACAAACATTATTAAATGCTCCACCAAGAGTATACTTGACCTTTTTGAAAATTCAACGTTTTTTTCATTCAGCCCATCATTGCCGATGCAAGATAGAAAATAGGCAAATACATTGACGTTACGGCAAGCCCGACAATAAAGCCGAGACCTATAATAAGGACAGGCTCGATAATAGAACTGATCGTCGCTACGGCGGCATCGACTTCATCCGTAAAATAGTCCGTTATTTTATCGAACATCGCGTCCAACTGTCCGGACTTTTCTCCGACTATGGTCATTCTTGTCACCATTCTGGGAAACATTTCGTATTTTTCCATTTCCATTCCGAGCTGATTACCCTCCAGAACTCTCGACCTGACATTGCGCATTATGCTTTCAGCAAAAGAATTGTCCATAACATTGGAAGATATTTCAAGAGAAGCCACAATATCGACTCCGCTTTTTACAAGAGTGGAAAGCGTTTGAAAAAATCTGGCAAGAACCATTTTCATATAAATTTTCCCGAAAATAGGCATTTTAAACAAAGCCCTGCAATAAAGCAAATTTCCTCGGGGAGTTTTTTTAAACAACACAAATCCCACTATAAGAAAAACCGCCGACAGAACAAGTATCAGAGCGTTCCCAATAACAAACCGGCTTATATTCATTACTATTTTCGTGGGCGTCGGCAAATCCGCGCCGAAAGAAAGAAACATCTCTTCAAACCTCGGAATAATGCCCACTATCAGCGCAAGCAAAACCAGTATGAAAAATATTCCGATAAACATAGGATAAGTGCTGGCCGATTTTATTTTTCTTATAAGCTTGACATTATTTTCAAGATACAGCGCCAAATCCCCCAAAACCTTAGCAAGTTTTCCCGATCTTTCGCCGACTTCCACCATTGAAGTCAGCGTTTTATTGAAAGTTTTACTGTGTTTTTTTAAAGCGTCCGACAACGGAGTTCCGCTTCTGAGATCTTCCGCAACTTCTTTAAGAGTTGCCCGCATTTTAGGATTATTTGACATATCGGCGATATCGTCTACGGCTTCAAGAAGATTAACGCCCGCTCCAACAAGAGTGGCAAGCTGCCTGCAGAAAAGAGCCACGTCGTCCACTTTTATTTTGCCCGGCATTTTCGCGGCGCTTTTGTATTTAGGCTTAGCCGCGCTGGAAAAAGATCTTGCTATAGCCGCCCTTGCCCCTCCGCCTAATTCTTCTATGCTCGTAGGAGTAAGTCTTTCGCCCCTTAAAAAAGCTATAACTTCTTTCTTTGAAGGGAATTCTCTCGATCCTCTTACCGTTTGACCTCTTGCGTCAACAGCCTGATATTTAAATAATGGCATTTTATCTCTCCGAAGTAGTCTATTTATACGAATTATACGGAAGCTATAGTAACACTCATAACCTCTTCAACGGTCGTGGAGCCTTCAAGCAATTTTTTTATCGCCGCAGCCCTGAGGTTTACAAAACCCTGCTCAATGGCTTTATCTCTTATTTCCAGATCCGTGGCCTCTTTGACTATAAGCTCTCTTATATCTCTGGTCATAGCCAGAATTTCAAATATGGCGGTTCTTCCTTTATATCCGGATTTATCGCATTTCTCGCATCCTTTTCCGTGATATATCGGAGTGCCCGGGGAAAGCTGCAATTTTTCATATATATTGTCCGGAAGACGTTTCACTTCTTCTTTACAAAACGGGCATATTTTTCTTATAAGCCTCTGGGCCATAACAAGATTAACCGCGTCGGCGATAAGGAATGATTCTATCCCCATAAACGACATTCTTGAAAGCGTGCTTACGGAATCGTTCGTATGCAGAGTCGAAAACACGGTATGCCCGGTCAAAGCGGCTTGTATGGCAATACCGGCAGTTTCCTGGTCTCTTATTTCTCCGACCAGTATAACATCAGGGTCCTGACGCATAAAAGAACGAAGAATATTCGCAAAAGTAAGACCTATTTCGGACTTTACATGCACCTGGTTTATATTCATTAATTCGTATTCGACAGGATCTTCCGCCGTGAGTATGTTCAAATCCGGAGTATTGAGATATTTTAAAGCGGAGTAAAGAGTAGTGGTTTTGCCTGAACTGGTAGGGCCCGTGACAAGAATCATGCCGTAAGGCATATTAATGGCTTCTTTAAAAAGAGCAAGCTCGCTGTCACTCATTCCTATTTTCTCAATGTCCAAAGCAAAAAGCTCTTTATTGAGCATACGCATGACGACTTTTTCGCCGTAGACCGTAGGAATCATGGAAACGCGGACATCGACTCTGTTGCCGTTGACTTTTATTTTACATTTACCGTCCTGGGGAAGACGCCTTTCCGCAATATCCAAGTCGGACATAATTTTTATTCTTGAAACTATGGCATTGTAATATTTTTTCTGGGGGGCGGAAAATTCTCTTAAAATACCGTCTATTCTCATTCTCAGCACCACGTCTTTTTCAAAAACTTCCAAATGAATATCGGAAGCTTTCTTCACTACGGCGTCAAAAAATATGGAATTGACATATCTTATTACCGGAGCGGCTTCCGCGGATTCACTCAGATCCTCGTCGGTTATTTCTTCTTCTTTAGCGGAAATATCGGTTTCGTCTCCGGAATCCGCGCCCAAACTGGTTCTGACGTAAAATTTTTCTATAGCCTCTTTGATTTCGGTTTCGTCCATCAGGCTTACCGAAAGTCTCATATTGACGATCTTTTCAATCTCGTCTTTCATGACGACATTTGAAGGATCCGCCATAGCGATGCTTAAAACATTGTCTTTCGCGGAAATAGGCATGATAAGAAAACGTCTCGCATTTTTTTCCGAAACCAGCGCAAGAGCGTCTCTTTCGACTTGAAGGTCGGCGCTTCTGAGATAAGCAACGCCAAGGCAGTAGGATAGGGCGTTTAACAAAACGTCTTTGGTAACATAACCTTTTTGTAAAAGAATATTGCCAAGTTTTTCTTTGGTATCGGTCTGTTCTTTTATGCACTCGTTAAGCTGTGCCTGTGTTATTACTCCCTGCGCAACTAATGTCTCTCCCAAATACTTTTTTCTCAAAGGGGCTATAGCCATTAGTATCTCCTGTTATCTTGTTGTGTTTTTGACGTTTAGGATTTATATTATAATCATATAAAAAATATTTTGCAATCTTTTTACTGTTTTAACACCACTTTTTTAATTATACGAATTTCTTAAAGAAATCGGTCTGTGCGCAAATTTTCATTTCTCAAATATTTGAAGAAAAAGTCTGCGGTCAAAAAAAAACGGCCCGCCGGCAAATCTGAACAAAGCGATTCTTTATCACTTTCTCTTTATCGCTTCTTAAGCGCGCTGTTTCTCACATTAAAAGATATAAGCGCAAATAAATTAGAATTAGTGATAGCATGCCGGAAATATTTTTATCCCGAAAAATTTTTTAATACACCGGAGAAAATAAAAAGCACTCCTTATAATAAAGAGTGCTTTTTTCAGTACAAAATAAAATTTAGCGTTTTGAAAACTGGAAGCGCTTTCTTGCTTTAGGCCTTCCGGATTTTTTTCTTTCAACCATTCTTGAATCTCTGGTCAAAAGACCTTCTTTTCTTAAGGCGTCTTTCGAAGATTCATTTAAACTTAATATCGCTCTTGCCACGCTATGGCTTATGGCTCCGGCCTGACCGGTAACTCCGCCGCCGCAGACATTGATATAAAAATCATAGCTTTTTACGCCGCTCCATACTTCAAAAGGTTTCATCACGGCTTTTTTCTGCTTTTCAAGACCGCCGAAATATTCATCCGGAGTTTTATCGTTAATAATTATTTTTCCGCTTCCTTCGCAAACTCTCACCCGGGCTACCGCATTTTTTCTGCGTCCCGTGCTCAAATAAGAAACATTGCTCATTTTTTCTCCTCTTTACTTGCCGACACTGCAAACTGTGCGCCGTGATCGTGTTTATCGTCCCTAAAAACTTTAAGCCTTTTAAGCTGTTTATCCGCAAGCTTATTCTTAGGAAGCATGCCTTTGACGGCCGCCATCAAAACTTTCTCCGGGGATTTTTCCATCATTTTTCCGTAAGGAGTAAGTTTTGCTCCGCCCGGATATCCGGAAAAAGTAAAATACATTTTCTGCTCAGGTTTTTTTCCCGTAAGAACGAGTTTTCCGGCATTCGTTACTACTACAAAATCGCCGCAATCTATGTGATTGGTATAGATAACTTTCTTTTTTCCTCTCAGTATGTCCGCTATTTCCACGGCCAGCCTTCCGAGAACTTTTCCGTCAGCGTCTATCAAATGCCACTTTCTTTCGATTCCGTCAACTTTCGGTAAATAAGTCTTTTTGTTCATTTTAAAACCCTGTCCTATGCAAATTAATAAGGCAAGTATTATAGATATTTAAATTTCAAAAGTCAACTTTTCGCGTCACGGCTTTTGATAAAAAAACATATAATACGCGCGTTTTTATTTACGGCGCCGATAAACGACGGGGCAGTCGCGTATCCGCGCCATATTTTATATATTATATTTAAAAAAACGGAAAAATCAAATTTTTCACGGATTTTCTTTCCGCGGAAAAATTATTCTCCGGCTCCGTCTTCCGTGAGAATCTCTCCGAGAGTCGGCTTGTCGTCCTGATTGGCGTACTTTCTGACAAGCTCTTTTTCCCTGTCGAATTCAAGTTTTCTGACCGAAGCTTCTATCTTTCTGTCTTTTATGTCCGTTTTCGTTATTTTCGCTTCAACTTCTTCCCCTTCTTTCAAAACACACTGGTTTCTGTCGGCCTTTACCGAAGAGGCTTCGGAATTTTTTATCAAAGCTTCAATGCCGGGCTCAAGCTCTATAAAAGCGCCGAATTCCGCGACCCTGATAACTTTTCCTTTTACAACGGTTCCGGGTTTATATTTTTTATAAGGATCCGCTTTCGTATGCTTTATGGAAAGCGCTATTTTTTCGGACTGGGGATTGACTTCAAGAACGACGACGTCAATTTCATCTCCTTTTTTTAACATATCTTCAGGATGTTTTATTCTTTCAGTCCACGAAAAATCACTTATATGAACAAGGCCTTCTATTCCTTCCGGAAGTTTTACGAAAGCGCCGAAAGGCATAAGATTTTGCACCGTGCCTTTAACCGCGCTTCCCGGAACATAATGCCTTAAAGCTTCGTCCCAGGGATTTGCCTGTATTTTCTTGACGGATAAAGATATTTTTTTGTTTTCCTTATCGACGGCTATTATTTTCACTTCCATTTCGTCGCCTTTTTTAACGCTCTTTTTAAACGAGGCTTCGCTGTCATTCCATGCGTATTCGGACGCGTGAAGAAGACCTTCAATACCGGGCTCAAGCTCTACAAAAGCCCCGTAATCCATAACGGAAGTCACTTTCCCTTTCATTATAAGACCGGCGGGAAATCTTTCCGCGGCCGAATCCCAGGGATGAGGCGTGAGATTTTTCATACTCAGAGAAATTCTGCCGCTGTCCTTGTCGGCTTTTGTCACCTGCACTCTTACGGTCTGGCCCTGATGCACCAGATCTTCGGCTTTTTTGACCTTGTACCAGGCCATTTCTCCTATGTGAAGCAGCCCGTCTATACCTCCAAGATCTATAAAAGCTCCGAAAGAAGTAATTCTTGAAACCGTTCCGTCAAGTATTTGCCCTTCGGCGATGCTTTCCAGGGCGGAAGCTCTTTTTGCGGCTTTTTCGTCTTCAAGAAGTTTGCGGCGGGAGACGGAAGCTTTTTTTGCGTTTCTGTCGAATTCTGTTATGGCGAAATCATAGGTTTTGCCGACATATTTTGAGCCTTCTTTAACGAAAACGGTGTCAACCTGCGAAATATGCAAAAAAGCATTGATGCCTATATCAACCAAAAATCCGCCTTTGACGGTTTTTGCTATCGCGCCTTTGACGGTTTTTCCTTCCTTGAAAAGCCGCTCAATCCTGTCCCACTGCTCTTTTTCGATCATCTCTCTGTAAGAAAGCACCGGCTGCCCGTGCATATTTACCACTTTAACTTTCACGGTCGCGCCGGTTTTGAGCTCTGCCGGCACTTTTTCTTCCTCAAATTCTTTTTTGGGGATCAGCCCTTCGGATTTCATTCCCAGATCAACCATAAACCCGTCTTCGTTTTCGGCTATTATGGTCACCTCAAGCTCTTTCCCTACCGTGATATTTCCCACGGAATCGAACTCTTTCATAAGATCCGCCATGCTCATTTCTTCGTTTTCTTCAAAACGAGTGGCATTTTTATCTAAATTTGTATTGTCTGCCATTTTACTTCTTCTCCTTGCTTTTAGCCTTAGCTTTTTTCATTACTGCTTTATCCTGCGAGCAAAACTCTTCCACCCTCCCCTGTACTTGTTTTATTATCCAATAAGGCGTTGACGCTCCCGCCGTAAGCCCTATGGTATTTTTGCCTTTAAACCATGATTTTTTCAGATCACCCGCCGTTTCGATATGATAAGTTTTGGTTTTCGCGCAGCAAATTTCCGCAAGTCTTGTCGTATTGCCCGAATTTTTCCCGCCTATCACTATCATAAGCTCTGCGGTTCCGGCAAGCTTCTCCGCTGAGCTTTGCCTGTCAAAGGTAGCCCTGCATATCGTATTGAAAACTTTTATCTTATAGCGTTTTTTTAAATATTTTACAATACTGTCGAAATTTTCAGGCGTCTGCGTGGTCTGGCTTACTATATTGACGCATCCTGAAATTTTAAGTTTTTTAGCCTCTTTGAGATTTTCCACAACCGCGCAATTGCCGTTTCCGTAAGACACCAGAGCCACTACTTCGGGATGAACTTTTTCGCCCACTATGACAATAGCTTCGCCCCGCCCGCTCAATTCCTTCACTATGTCCTGGGCTCTCTTTACAAAAGGGCAGGTCGCGTCTATTATCTCTATATCTTTTTTCTTTTTAAGTTCCTTGTGAAGCTGCCGTGGTATTCCGTGCGTGCGCAGAATTATTACGCCCTCTTTAACTCTTTTCGGATTTTTCAGGGTTTTTATACCGCGCTTTTCCAGTCTTTCGACTTCCTGCGGATTGTGTATAACAGGACCTAAAGTATAAACTTTCTTATGCAAATCCGCGGTTTTTTCCGCAAGACTGATCGCCCTGCGCACCCCGAAACAAAAACCGGATTTGTCCGCTATTTTTATTTTTGGCATTGTATATCTCTTATATTTTTTGGGCTTTGATGCTATTTTGCAATTTTTCCAATGTTTTTCTGCGATATTTTGCCGTCAATCTACACTGCCAAATTACAATCGTTTTATATCCTAACTTATGCAGAGCATTTCTTTCTATTTTATCTCTAAGAATATTGGCACTTATCTTATTGTTCCAAAATTCGGTATTTGTTGCAGGAAGAGCGGCTTTTTTACAATTTTTATGTCCGTGCCAAAAACAACCGTTTACAAAAATTACGGTTTTAAATTTCGGCAAAACAACATCAGGTTTACCAGGTAAATTTTTTACGTTTTTTCTATACCTGAAACCATTAGAAAACAAATATTTACGAACTAAAATTTCAGGTTTGGTTTCTTTTCCTGAAATTTTTGACATAATCTCAGATCGTTTCTTTTTTGAAAATATATCGGACATAAATTATGTTTTTTTTATCGCATCATCCAATCGTCTGAATAAATGAGATAGTAGACTCAACATGTCCAGGCAATCTTTTTCAGTAAACAACCCCGTATCTTTTAATTGCGTGATTTCTTCATGAGCCAAGGGATTTCGGACTCCACTCATTACCCCCGCCGACATAAATTTTTGTCCATCTTCTATATTTTCTTTAGTATTGCTCGAAAATTCCGCCCCATCAGTTTTTTTGTATTTTGAAGAAACGGAAAGTATGCAAGAATCGTTTTTTCCAAAGACTTGCATCATAAGAGCATATCCGTCTTCCGTTTTACCGGATTTTGATTTAACCTCCGATTCATATCTCTTGATCGATTCTATAACGGCTCTATAAAAATCCGACTGTTTATAGTCATTGAAAGAAGCTTCTTTGACAATATGATGAATGTGTCGCCAATGATATTTTGCATATTCAGGTATTAGTGTGTGCAACCCTTTTATAACTTCACTTTGTTTCTCATCTGATAATTCGGAATCTTCTACTACTGTATTAACTATTGTTTCCACATCAGGTTGAATATCACTTGAAAGTGTTCCATACCAATCTTGAACATTAATCTTTGTTTTTGTTGATACGCGGCTGCGCTTCTCTTTCTTCCTCTTTTCTCTCCAATCTCTTTCTATATCTTTTAACAGTGTTTGGAGATTGTTTCTTAATTCGGTAGTTACCGGCAAATCCCAGTTCAATGATTGACGGTCAGTGGAAATAACATCTTCTTCCATTTCGTCGATGAAATCAACATCAAGCCATCCTGTTAGATACGAATACCCATGACTGGATTCTCCTACTCCAAAAAATTCCGGAATATTGACTAAACGGCCATGAGCGAAAAGAGTTATTCCCCTTAAACCTGGTTTTAAAGGTTTTTCCGTTGCAATTATACAACCAGAAACTTTTTTATTATCTAAATTTTCATTTTTTATATCATTATTATTCGGAAAGTTCCATTCTATTTGTTTATCAAGATTTTCATATTTAAGCTTATTATCAATTAGTAAATTTTCATCATCATTAAGAGAAATATAAACTTTAAAATCCGAGTCAAACAAATTAAAAAGTTTTGATAAGCTTACGGCTAACCCTTGTTTATCAAAACTTGATTCCCGTTTTAACTCACTTAATATAATCGTTGTCCCTGTTTCTTTTGTATTACACTTCGTGATTTTGTACTTCGGCTCATAATCGGCTGTTCCACAATTTGTTAATTCCGACCAACTTAATGTAAATTCAACACATTCTCCATCCTTTTTGGTCATAATCTTTATAGTATCACCTATACCGAAAAACGCCAGTTTACCCAAGCCCTTACGTCCAGTAACTTTACGTATTCCGTTAGGACTCATACCTTTATCTTCATCTCTGCGTTTTCTACCTATACGTAAGAAATTACCGTTAATCTCATCAAATGTCATCCCAATGCCATCATCAATAACCGAAATTCTCTTTTTGCCATCGCAATCCAATAATTTTATATGTACATTTTTTGCCTCTGCATCGTATGCATTTGCAATCAGTTCCGCAATTGCATTGGGCAAAACCGAATACATTTTAACCCCCAAAGCCTCAATCGTGTGCGGATCAAAACTCATTTTCAGTTTTTTATTTTCTTCCATAAATTATAACCTCTCCTATTCTTTTAGCATATTCGCAAGGAACGGCATTACCTATAAGTTTTGCCGTTACGGAAATACTTTTTGTTTTAAAGACATAATCTTTCGGGAACGTTTGCAGTGTCGCACCTTCTCGTAAAGAAATTGCACGATCTTCCTCAGGATGACCGAAACGACCGTTTGAAATACTGAAAAACTTTGTAGTTATTGTAGGTGCAGGACGTCTCCACCACATACGACCGTAAGTATCTTTAAAGCTATCGTTTTTACCGATAAAACATTTAAGTTGCAATTCTTTATCGTCAGCCCAGTCAAATCGGCTTCCGCCGTCGTGTTTTGTCTTTCGTATTCTCCTTAATCCTTTCTCGCTTAACCCTGCGACCGTATGATTGGCAATACTATTATCTCTATTGCCCTCTTTAAGAATAGGAAAACCGTTTTGTTTTCCGATAAAATCTTTAAGTAAGGATTGTTTACTGTCTTCTTTAGGAAACACTATTTCCTTATTCAACCTTGTAGCTATCAATGAGAATCTTTTTCTTGTTTGCGGAACTCCGTAATAACACATATTCACAATTTTATTTTTTTCACTATATCCTATACTTGTTATTTTTTTCAGAAACTCAGGTAAAATACTGTCTTTATTGGTTAAAATACCAGGCACATTTTCAACCAAAACATATCCCGGTCTGTAATATTCCACAAAACGGTAAAAGTTCATTAACAAGTCTTTTGATTTAAAAGATCTGTTTTTGTCCGTATTCATAATACTATAGAACTGACATGGGGTGCAACCGACGAATATCAATTTATCATCCTGTCTTTTTACCCTCAATCGTCTCGTAAAATATTCGGTTTCAAGTTGCACGATATCCGACCGAATAAAAACACTTCCGGGATTATTATATTCATAAGTCTCTTTTGCATCCTTGTCAAAATCAACTCCTGCAATAACATTAATTCCAGCTTGGCGAAGCCCGCAAGTCATTCCGCCTCCGCCACAAAAAAAATCAATTGCTTTTAACATAATTCTCCCTTACTTTAAATACTCCAATAATACAACATTTATTTCAAAATATACAAGAATTCGAAAACTTTCTTTTTTGAATAACACATTAATTTTCCAATCAAAACATACAAAAAGCCATACCTATTATATATTATTTTACCGCCGGCATCGCGGAAATGGCGTCCAATACTTTTTGAGAAAGTTTCAGATAATCTTCCTTTGAAAATTCTTTCGGCGGATAAATAGGAGAACCGAACCGTATTCTTATCTTTTTGAATTTAAGGACATTATTCGTATTCTCTATTTTTACCGGGATCACCGGCACCTGCGCGTGGCACGCGACCATTCCTACGCCGGCTCTGGCTTTGCCCAGTTCTCCGCTTTTTGAGCGGGTGCCTTCCGGGAACATCAAAAGAGCATTGCCGTTTTCAAGCAGGGAAAAAGCATTGCGCATAGCCCCCATATCCTGTTTTCCCCTTTTAACAGGAAAAGCGTTTGTTCTTTTTATTAGAAAACCAAGCACCGGAACGTCAAACAGTTCCTGTTTCGCCATAAAATTCAAAGGTCTTTTCATCATCGAGCCGGTCAAAGGCGGATCCCAGGCGCTTATATGGTTCGGAGCTATTATGACTCCGCCGTCTTGAGGTATATTTTCTGCGCCTTCGGCTTTGCATCTGAAAATAATTTTAAAGCAAACGCGAAACAGCGCCTTTCCAGTATAAAACAGCCATGAACTTTTTTTTACCGGCATATGCTTTCAAGCCTCTCATAGAAACCGGGGAATGAAATATTTACGCATTCCGCATTTCTTATTGTTACCGCGCTTTGCGAAATCAAAGACGCGACGGCAAGCGTCATCGCTATCCTGTGATCTCCGAAACTGTCGGTTACAGCGCCTTTTATCCCGTAACCGGGATATCCGTTTATTATAAGCCCGTCTTCCAAAGCCTCTATTTCAATGCCGAGCTTTTCAAACTGAGAACGGACGGCTTCTATTCTGTCGCTCTCTTTCGCGCGCAGTTCCCGCGCCCCGGTAATTTTTGTTATTCCGTCAGCCTGCGCGGCAAGCAAAGCGAAAACGGGTATTTCGTCTATCATGCGCGGAATTATCCCGGCTTCTATGCTGACGGCTTTAAGTTTTGAATATTTTACCTTTATATCGCATACGGGCTCGCCCGAAACTTCTCTTTTATTTTCATATTCAATACGGGCTCCCATTTTCTGCAAAATTTCAAGAAATCCGCTCCTGGAGGGATTTACCCCCGCGTTTTTTATTACAAGCTCCGAATCCGGCACAATCAGGGCGGCGGCGATAAAAAACGCCGCGGAAGAAAGATCTCCCGGCACGGACATATCGCAGGCTTCAAGCTTTTGCGCGGGATATATTCTTACGGCATTGCCCTCCGTTTCCACTTTGGCGCCGAAAGCTTTCAGCATTCTTTCCGAATGGTCTCTTGATTTTACCGGCTCCGAATAAGACGTTATGCCGTCCGCGTAAAGACCCGCGAATAATACGGCTGATTTTACCTGGGCGGAAGAGAGCGGATTTTCGTATTTTACGGCTTTAAGCGGGGTTGTGCCTTTTATTTTTAAAGGAAGCATGCCCTGCTCCGATATTATTTCCGCGCCCATCTTTGTTAAAGGATCCATAATGCGTTTCATAGGCCTTTTTGAAAGGCTTTCGTCGCCGCTTATAATCGACTCAAAATTCTGTCCCGCCAAAATGCCCGACATAAGCCTGGCTGTAGTCCCGGAATTGCCGGCATAAATTTCATTCCGTAATCTGCGCAGCCTAAGTCCTGCTCCTTTGACATAAAGGTTTCCTCCGTCCGCTTTTATATGAGCGCCCGCCTGCTTGAAAGCTTCGACGGTTCTCAGGCAGTCCTGCGAAGGAAGATAGTTTCTGATAACGGAATCCCCGTCCGCCAGAGAAGAAAGCATTATTGCGCGGTGGGTTATGGATTTGTCGGCCGGCACTTCAATGACGCCCCCGATTTTTTTTATTTTTTTTAATTCAATATCCATATTTCATTTTCCGCATTTTTAAAATTTCCGGCAAAACGCCGCCTCAAAACCGCATTCCGGCCATGCCGCCGCATCAGAAATCGCCGATAAAAAAATTTATTTTTGGGTTCTCAAAATGTCCCGTTTGACTTTCGACGGGCTTTTCATATCTTTTTCAAAAACCCGAATTTCTTTTATAAAAGATTTTAAAAATTTACCGACGTTTTTACCGTTCATAGCAAAGATCGGAGCCCACATATCTGCGCTTGAAACCGAAACTCTTGTCATGCTTTTAAAAGAGCCGGCCGTCAAATAGTCAATTTCCGTATTTTTCTTTTTAATATCTTTATAAATTTTATTCAGAGCAAAAGCGATTATATGCGGCAAATGACTTGTGAAAGCCGCAAGTTCATCATGTTTTTTTGCAGGCATTTTAACGGTCTTTGCTCCCGCATGCCGCCACATTTTTGCAATTATCGATTCATTTTTCAAAGATTTCGGAATAGAACCCGTGATAATGACATATGCGTTTTCAAACATTTTCGCATCCGCGGAAACAATGCCGTTTTTTTCTCTGCCGGCCATAGGATGAGCCGCGACAAACGGGGCAAAGCTTCCGTAAATATTTTTGCCTTTCTTATATATTTTCGCCACAGCAGTTTCCACAGATTCTTTTACGCTTGCGGCATCCGTTATTATAGTGTTTTTATCAACAATTTTTGCAATTTTTCCGTAAATGGAAGAGATTAAATCAGACGGAGTACAGATTACGGCTACGGAGCATCCTTTCACGGCGGCGATATTTAAAGACGCTTCGTCAGCGGCTCCGGCTTTGACGGCAGCGTCCAAAACATCTTTTTTTTTATCTATACCTATTATATAGTATCCTGCGCCCGATTTCTTTAAGGCTTTTCCCAGCGAACCGCCTACCTGTCCCATGCCTATAATGGCTGTTTTTTGCATCAAATTCAATTCCTTGTTTTTTATTTTCTTTAAAAATAAACCATTCCTGAGTTTAAGAACTTCTATCTATTTTGCGCGGCATTTTCATCAAAGTTAAGAGCATTTCATTTCAAAACTTGCCAAACGCGCAGATTTTCACGCTTTTTCAAGCATAATAAAAGAACCGAAAGCGCTGTTGCTGAAGCAACGCAAACTGTAAAAGCTTCGCTTTTTTTCGTGTATTTAAATCCGCTTTAAAGCGCGGCTTAAACGGCAAAAAGTCAAAGCCTTTTAAACAAAAAAGCTTTTAAAGCAACAAAACCGACGAAAGCCGGAGACTTTTGGGCTTGCAGCCCAAACCTGCCTTACTTTTAAAAAGTAAGCAAATCGCCGCAAAGAGCATATTCATTTGTATTG
>CALHWY010000020.1 GCA_938040055.1 uncultured Endomicrobiia bacterium | reverse complement strand
TTGCCTTCTGTCATTGTAGAATAGCGGGCAGAAAATAATTTTGAAGATTCTCTAAAGCTTGCTGGTACTTTAGGAGTTAGCGGCAAAGATTTTACTCTTTCTTTAACAGCTTCTGTTTCCGGAAGTTTTTTAAGAAGAGCATTTAGCTATGTAATATTTTGGCTCAAATTTTAACGGCATATTTAATGGCGCACTCCTATGCTGTTATTATGTCATTAAATCAAGCGCCGTTGTTTAGACTCTAAATGACGGCCGTCCTAACGAAACGCTATGGAGTAAATATTATTTTAAAATAAAAAAAATACGTGATAAATCAATTTGATGGTAAGTAATAACGGGAAAGTTTTTTAGGATGATATACGGTACAATCCTTCAAGAGTTTCATCGGGCTCAACGGCTTTATATAAAAAACAGTCATTTTGTTTTTCATTTTCAAGTTTGGAACTATAAGATTCAAAATTTTCTGTTTTTCTTAGGTTTTCGGACTTTTAATAAATATGCTGTGCTTTTGCTGGCTTTCACGACGCGGTATCTATGCTTCTTAAATAAGATTGTCGCTAAATCTTTGGAAACTATGTTTTAATTCTTTTTTTATATAGGTTACGACATATTCCATTGACAATATAATTCCTGCTGAAATATGGAAAAACGTGAAAAAACATATAAATCGGCCGGAAATTTGTGATATGGTTATATCTGAAAAACAAATAAAAGGTAATTTTGATGAAATTATTAAAGAGAAAAACAGATGAGTACTTATATAGAGCGGAAAAAGAATCTTAATCGATCGCCATTGATAGTTAAGCGGCGAGGCAAATAGGTAAAAAAGAATCCATTAGAAATTTTGCTGGTAAAACTTACGTATATCTTTGAATTTCAATTTTTAACCAGACTGATTTTAGGCAAGCCGCCGGAAAAGACGGTATGTGAAATCGTAAGTTTAAAAAAATTTGTAAAAAAGCGTTTATTGAAAGCTTTCACAGCCGCGCACATATTGAAAAAAAAACAGCATTTTTTTATAATGGAACACGGCAGTTAATCCAATAAAAGGAGTTTTTATGAAAAAAGCGGCGTTTTTTGTTTTGGCTTTTGTTTGTTTCGCAATGATTGCGTCCTGCGGGGACAGCGGCAGTAATCTTGGTATTAAGACAACTATTGTTATTGTGCCTGAAGAGATAGGAATTAGTACTATTAAACAAGGAGAGACTAAGAAGTTTTCAGCTACGGTTTTGTACAATCTGCTGCCGTATGACGGAGATGTTGAATGGGGAGTAAGACCGGAGTCCGCTTGTGATAACGGAGCTAAATTCGAACCGAAAACCACAAAAGCGGGAGAGAATACGAAATTTACCGCTCCTAAATTTATGTCGCCCCTAACCAAGCCTTATGAAATGCATATAACGGCTACTGCTAAAGGGACTACTGCAAAATACAAGCTTATAATCAAGCCCTGAGAATTCGTGAAAGTTTTCAAAAGCCCGGATTTTTAAAATCCGGGCTTTTTTTTGCGTATAAAAACACCGAATGGAGAGATTTTAAATTTATAAGACGCTGTTTTTGTCCGCCGTACGCGCCATATGAAATTTATCACAACTTTTGCTTCTTCAAACGTACCTGCTTTTGGTTAAATGCAAAATCTGTTAAAACCGGAGCCGGAGTTTTTTCCGTTTTTGAATACGGCGGGTACGGGCAAATATAATCCCAAATTTGTTATAATACTGAAATCCATGAAAAAAGAACTGACTTTCGAATCAATTAAGAATAATAAAGAAATCCGCACATATCTTGAATTTACGGATACGGCTTTTGCCAGAATGGGCTATAAAGAACATGGAATGAGACATTCTTTGTTTGCCGCGGATGTCGCCGGACAGGTGCTTAAATATCTCGGATACGGACAGAGACAGCAGGAACTGGCCAAAATCGCCGCTTATCTTCATGATATGGGCAATATTATTTCAAAGCATGACCATGACCAGAGCGGGGCGGTAATGTTTTTAAATATTCTGGACGCGGAAGAATACGGCGAAGACGCTTTTGCTGTGGCAAGCGCCATCGGATGCCATGAAGATAAAAATATGGATCCCGTTTCTCCTATCGCGGCAGCCGCCGTTCTGGGAGACAAAACGGACGTAAGGCATGAAAGGCTGAGAACCGAAGATATGCATCAGTTGGACAAACACTCTAAAGTTATAGCGGCATGCAGAAAAGTCGACGTTATTGTCGATAAAGAAAGAGCGGCCATATCTTTGCGGGTTAATATAAACACTTCGGTATGTTCCGTTATGGACTATTTCGAAATATTTCTCGCAAGAACGAATTACTGTAAAAGGGCGAGCCGCGTTTTAAAATGCAGCTTCGAGCTCTATATTAACGGGGACAAATTTTTATAATGGAATGCGGCTCTTACCGGCTGATAAAAAAATCATCGCAGTGTAAAGCGCGTCTGGGCAGGGTTTTTACCGCAAGAGGCATTATAGACACTCCGGCATTTATGCCGGTGGGCACTAATGCCACGGTAAAAGGCATTGCCGCGCAATATCTCCGCGACTGCGGCGCGCAGATAATTCTGGCGAATTCATATCATCTTTATCTTCGTCCCGGAACGGATGTAATAGAAAAAGCCGGCGGCGTGCAGAAATTCAACTCCTGGAACGGCCCTATGCTTACCGATTCGGGAGGCTTTCAGATTTTCAGTCTTAATGAAATAAGGAAGCTGTCGGAAGAAGGGGCGACGTTTCAGTCCCATATAGACGGTTCTTCCCATTTCTTTTCGCCCGAAAAATCCGTTCGGGTGCAAAAAAAAATAGGCGCGGACATAATAATGTGTTTTGACGAATGCACGCCTTATCCCGCTTCTTACGAATATGCTAAAAATTCCATGGAACTGAGTTTAAGATGGGCGAAAAGATGCAAAGACGAGTTTTATAATGATAATTCTTTTGAAAAACAGGCGCTTTTCGGCATAATCCAGGGGTCGGTTTATAATGATTTAAGGAAAAAAAGCGCCGAAGAAATGGTAAAAACCGGTTTCACGGGATATGCCATAGGCGGTTTGTCCGTGGGAGAGCCTAAAGAAGATATGCATTCTGTGCTTGAAAATACGGTTCCCGTCCTGCCGGAAAATAAAGCGAGATATTTAATGGGCGTGGGAATGCCTGAAGATTTATGGGAATGCGCCGGCCGGGGAATAGATATGTTCGACTGCGTTATTCCCACAAGAAACGGCCGCAACGGACAGGTTTTTACTTCTCTCGGCAAACTTAATATAAGAAATGCGGAATTCAGGGAGGATTTCACTCCTCTCGATCCCGAATGCGGATGTCCCGCCTGTAAAGAATATACCAAAGCTTATCTTAACCATCTTGTCAGAGCGCGTGAAAGTCTTTATCTCAGTCTCTTATCTTTACATAATATTTATTTTATGATAGACTTAATGGCAAAAATAAGAAAATCATTGGAAAGTGATACATTTCTTGAAGCAAAAAAAGAGTTTTTTGAAAAATACCACTCAAGAGCTCGCTGAATTTGGAGAAAAAATGAATAAATTGTTGTCTTTAGCCGCATTTTTTTTGATGTCGTCCGCAGTTGTCCCTTCAAATGTTTACGCTCAGGAAGCCGCCGGCGGAAGTATGCTGGGCGGCTTTATGCCTTTGATCCTCATTTTCGTGTTTTTCTATCTTTTCCTTCTCAGGCCCCAGCAGAAAAAAGCGAAAGAGCACCAGCAGCTTTTAAACGCTTTGAAAAAAGGCGATAAAATAATAACTTCCGGCGGAATATACGGCACGGTTGTAAGCGTTAAAGAAAATATCGTTGAAGTAATGATAGCAAACAATGTAAATATACGGGTCGCCAAACCTTCAATCTCAAATGTCATAATAAACCGGGACGACGGCGAAGCCAAAGTTCCCGAAATCGTAAAATAAATGAATGACAAAAGCTACAAATATTCGGATATAACCGTCGAAGACGTAAAAAATAATCCTCTAGTCGTCAAGTTTATACAATCCGCCAACGACTATCTCGGGACTATCGGCTATACCGAACACGGCATAAGGCATGTAAGCCTTGTGGCTTCGGCGGCCGAAAACATTCTGGCGAGTCTTGATTATCCCAAAAGGTTTCAGGAGCTTGCAGGGATAGCCGCTTATCTTCATGACATAGGCAATGTTATAAACCGGCAGGATCACGGCCAGTCGGCCGCCCTTATAGCAATGAGGATATTGAAAGATATGGGAGCCACTCCCGACGAGATTGCTTTAATAATTTCTGCCATAGGCAATCATGAGGAGGAAATAGGGGATCCGGTAAATCCTATAGCCGCGGCGCTTATTCTGGCCGACAAATCGGACGTGCATAAAACCAGAGTCAGAAATCCGGAATTTGCGGCCTCGGACATACATGACAGAGTCAATTTTGCGGCGGAAAGATCTTTTCTTAAGGTATTGAAAAATAAAAAGATAATTTCTCTGCAGCTTACCATAGACACGCAGAAATCGAAGGTGATGGAATACTTCGAAATTTTTATGTCAAGGATGCTGATGTGCAGAAGAGCTGCGAATTTTTTGGAATGTAATTTTGAGTTAATTATAAATGAAAGGAAGTTACTCTAATGAGCAAGATTAATTGGAAGTTGTGGATCAGTGTAGTATTATTGGCTTTTTCGGTCTGGTCGCTGTGGCCTTCTTTGCAGTGGCACAGGATGTCGGATGAAGAGAGGGCAAAGGCGGAGAAGGAGAGAGATCCGATAATGGGAAAGGTTATCAAACTCGGATTGGATCTCAAAGGCGGAACCCATCTTCTTCTTGAAGTCGATTCTTCAAAACTTGAAGAAGGGATGAAAGTAAGAGACGCCGTTGACAGAGCTACAGAAATTATAAGAAACAGAATAGACCAGTTCGGCGTAGCTGAGCCGATGATAGCAAAACAAGGGGAAAAATGGATAGTCGTTCAGCTTCCCGGCATTAAAGATCCTAAAGCGGCTAAAGATCTTATAGGCAAAACCGCATTGCTTGAATTCAGAATAGTCAACAAGAGCAAAGAGGCCAATCAGGTGCTGGATATGTTAAGGGAAAAAGGCATTTCTCCGGAGGATTACAGGGCTAATCCTTCCGGTTACCCCGAAATAACGGAGATAATGCCCGAGGGGGCTTCGGTTTTTTCAAGCAAGGAAGACACGGGTTATTATGTGCTTGACAAGGCCGCTCTTACCGGCGCCGCTCTTTCCAACGCCAAGGTGGAATTCGGCGGTCAGTTCGGCCAGCCTATAGTTTCCATAGAATTCAATAAGGAAGGCGGAAGGGCTTTCGCCGAAATTACGGAAAGAAATATAGAAAGAAATCTCGCTATTGTTCTTGACGACATAGTCCAGTCCGCTCCGGTTATACGTTCCAGAATTCCCGACGGCAAAGCCATAATAGAAGGCAATTTTAACGCCGAAGACGCAAGACTTCTGGCTACGGTTTTAAGAGCCGGCGCCCTGCCCGCTCCTGTAAATGTCATTGAAGAAAGAACGGTAGGCCCTTCGCTGGGAGACGATTCCATAAGAAAAGGTTTCGGTTCGGCTTTGGCGGGAGTAGGGCTTGTTCTTTTGTTTATGCTTGTTTATTACCGCGCTTCCGGATTGATAGCCGATTTCGCTCTTATCATCAATTTGGTGATTCTTATAGCTTTTATGGCTTATTTCCAGTTTACATTAACTCTTCCCGGAGTGGCGGGCATAGCTTTAACCCTCGCCATGGCCGTTGACGCCAATGTTCTTATACTTGAAAGGATAAGAGAAGAGCTCACGGCTGGAAAGACGGCCAGAGTAGCGGTGGACGCGGGCTACCAGAAAGTATTTTGGACTATATTCGACGCCAATCTTACGACTCTGATAGCCGCCGTGTTTTTATTCCAGTTCGGCACCGGCCCGATAAAAGGTTTTGCGGTTACTCTTTCAATGGGTCTTTGCATAAGCATGTTCACTGCCATCGCCGTAACAAAGGTAGTGTATGACATTCTTTTTAAAGAAAATTTATTGTTAAAAATCAAAATATAAGGCCGGGGGCATAAAGTGAAAATTATTAATTCGACAAACATAGATTTTATAGGCAGGAGAAAAATTTCTTTTTTTATTTCGTTAACGCTTCTTTTAATTACAGTCGGAGCTTTTATTTTCAGGGGCGGGCCGAATTACGGCATAGATTTTACGGGCGGAATGCTTATGCAGATCTCCTTTGAGCGCGGCGTCGGTCTTCAGGATGTGCGCAAAGCTCTTGAGGCGGGAGGGCTTTCTTCTTTCGAACTTCAGACTTCCGACAAAATGATAATGATAAGAGCCAAACATAATGTTTCCCAGCATGAGTTTGAAGCTTCCGTAAAAAACGCTTTAACCGCCAAATTTGCGGATAATGCGATGACGGTTGACAGAGTGGAGTATGTAGGCCCTTCCGTAGGCGCATATCTGACAAAACAGGCTTCTTATGCTTTTTTCTTTGCTTTTATAGGAATGATTTTATATGTGGCTTTCAGATTTAAATCCACATTATGGGGCGTTGTTGCGGTTATCGGAATAGTTCACGATGTCGTGATATCTTTCGGCATGGTGCTTCTTTTAAATAAAGAAGTCGATATCACGGTTATAGCCGCTTTGCTTACCGTAGCCGGTTATTCCATTAACGACACTATCGTTCTTTTTGACAGAATGAGAGAGAATATGCGTCTTTCCGTCAAAGAAGATCTCGGCTCTATGATAAACAAAAGCGTAAACGCGGTGCTTTTGAGAACCATCGTCACGACAATGACGGTTTTTATCGTTTCGGGCTGTCTGTTTTTCTTAGGGGGAGAAGTTATACATACTTTTGCCTATATCATGGTTATCGGCACCGCTTTGGGAGTTTATTCTACTATCTTTTTATGCGCTCCTCTCGTATATGAATGGGAAATGGGCAGACGCAACCGTATGAAAGCCGCCAGACAGCAGGGGCTTGCGCGCGGCAAATAAAATATGAAAAAGATACGTAATTTTAAAGTGAATTTGCGCGTCCGCGAAATTATGCGCGTTATTAAAAAGCTTACAAACGCGGCCGAGCTCTCCGTTGAAACGGAAGAATCGGTGCAGAGAGCCTGCCACTTTTACTCGAAATTTATTATGCCGTCGGTGGTTTACGACACTTTTTCAAAAGACGCCCTTACATTCGTTTATGAAAAAGACGCTCCCGCAAAATGGATTGCCCGGAGCGTTTTTTTTATTACCATAGGCACGGCGCTGGAAGAAGAATACGGAAAAAATGAAGAAGCTTTCGGAGAACATTGCGCGGCGATAGTGTCCGCGATAGCGGTTGACGCGCTTGAACAGTCCAAGAATTTCACTTTCCGGCTTGTTTCGGGAGAGGCTTGTGAAGAAAACTGCGATATTTCAAGAAGCATTGCCCTGCCGCCCGATCTTTATGAAGAGGCCGCAAAAATAGTGCCCGCGGACAAAATCGACATATCCGTTTGCAACGGAGGGCTTATTCCGCAGTATTCCGACTGCGGCATGTTCTATTGGATACCTACGGGGCGCAAAAAAGGCAAAAGATAAATATAATATAAACCGCAATTGGCGCTCTTAAGGACTAAGCTTTCTTTCGCGGCCGTTTTGCGCGGCGTCCGGTTTAATTTTTTTGGGGCGGCGGTAATCATCATGGCGACTTTATTTCTTATCTTATATAACTTATTGTTTACCATACTTCTCGTTCCGTCTTTGCTTGTGCTTTTGCTTTTGAGCGGAAAATACAGAAAAGAAATCTTTTATAAAGTTTTTGAGCGTTTTTGCGCGTGGAAATACGAAGCCGGGCGGAATTCTAAAAAAACCGTCTGGATTCACTGTTCATCGCTTGGAGAGGTCCGCGCGGTGGAGCCTGTCATAGACAGGCTTAAGGCGCAATACAATATCGTTTTGACTGCGATAACAAAAACCGGGCGCGAATATGCGCAAAAGACCGGCAAAGCCGATTTTGTAGCTTTATTTCCTCTGGATTTATATCCTTTTATAAGCAAAGCTTTTAATATTATAAAACCGGATATGCTGGTTTTGGTTGAAACGGAACTCTGGGCGTCAATGCTTTATGCGGCCGCGGCCAAAAAAGTTAAAATAGTGACCGTCAACGGAAGAATGTCCGAAAAATCTTTCAGGATATATAATGCGCTCGGCTTTTTTTGGAAATATTTTGCGGGGTTTATAAATGTGATTCTGGCCAGAAGTCCTGAAGACGCCGCAAGATTTGAAATTCTCACGCGTGGCAAAACGCGCATATGCATAAGCGGAAATATAAAATATGACAGGGATTTCGGGGTCAGCGTTTCAAGAAGTTCTTTCGGCCTTTCGGAAAAAGAGAGGGTCTTTACCGCAGGCAGCATAAGAGAAGGTGAAGCCGCGATAATAGCGGACGCCTATATCAAAATAAGGGAAAAGATGCCGGATATAGTTTTTTTTGCTGCTCCGCGCCATTTGTCAAAGATTTCTTCGGTAAAGCGCGCGCTTAAAGACAAAAACATAGATTATCTTTTGTTTTCGGAAATGCTTGCCGGAAAAAGAGAAGGGCAAAAATTTATTCTCGTGGACGTTTTCGGAAAGCTGCAAAGCATCTACGCCGTTTCCGACATATGTTTTGTGGGCGGTTCGCTTGTTAATAAGGGCGGGCAAAATCCCATAGAGCCGGCGGCAAGCGCCAAAGCGGTTTTCTTTGGAAAACATATGGATAATTTTAAAACCGAAGCGGGGATTTTATTAAAATACGGGGGCGCCGTGACGGTTTCAGGCGCCGCTGATATATCGCGAAAAGCGCAGGAGCTTTTGTCGGACGAAGAACTCTTATCCGCGGCCGGCGCGAACGCCCTTAAGGCGGTAAATTCCCAGAAAGGCGCCGTAAACATAACGGTAAACACGATAAAAGAACAATTAAATTAAAATGCAAAAGGAAACTCTCGCAAAAATCATAGGCGCAGCCGCGTCAATAATAAGCAAAACTCTCAGAATTGAAATTTTAAACGATTCTCATTATTATCCCGGCCGGTCGGTATATTCTTTTTGGCACGGAAACGCTTTTACTATGCTTGTCATAAGCAAGGGCAGCAATATAGTCATTATGGCCAGCAAATCCCGGGACGGGGATCTGATGGCCGGGCTTTTGGAATATTTCGGATACCAGGTTGTGCGCGGCTCATCCAGCAGAGGCGGGCAGAGAGGAATGCTGGAACTTATACGGCATGCAAAAAACGGAGATAATCTCGCTTTTGCGGCGGACGGTCCGAGAGGGCCTTTTCATAAAACCAAAGCCGGCGTTATTTATGCCGCCAGCAAAACCGGTCTTCCCGTAGTGCCGGTATGCAGCTGCGCAAGACATAAGATAAGATTGAAATCATGGGACAGATTTGAAATTCCTCTTCCTTTTTCCAAAACTGCGCAGATATGGAGCCGTCCGGTATATGTCAAGCCCGGGGATGATATTGAAGCCAAAAGAGCCGAAGTAGAAAAAGAAATGAACAGGCTTTATGAATTTGCCGGAAAAGTTTTCTGGGGAAAAGATATAAAAAAGTATCTCGAACTTCATCCTTTTCCGAAAATATTAATAATACAGCCCAGCCGCATAGGGGATATAATTTTTTCGCTTCCCGTTCTGGCTGCTTTAAAAAGAAAATATCCTCATGCCGCGATAAGCTGGATTGTCGACGAACGCTGCGCGGGCATGCTGGAGGACAATGCTCTTCTTGACAATATTTTCATATGGGACAGGACTCAAAGGTCATACGGATACTATAAAGAACTCAAAAAGCGTTTAAGACGGCAGCGTTTTGACCTGAGCATAGATCTGCACGGGCTGGCGAAGTCGGCGATGCTGGCGCGTCTTGCCAAGGCAAGATTTAAGCTCGCTTCTTCTTCCACCAACGGAATGCGCGAATTGTCCTGGCTTTTTTCAAAAGAAATAAAACCGGAAAATCCCGGCGCTCATTGCGTGGAAAGACATTTTGAAGTGGCTAAATTTCTGGGCTGTGACGGCAAAATCGAATATCCCATAACTATACCGCAGTCCGCTTTTGAAAGCTTAAAGAAAAAACTTTCCGTTTCCGGCGTCTCGATGTCTGAAATAATAGGCATTCATCCCGGAGGGGGATGGCTGTCGAGAAGATGGAAGACCGGCAGATACGCCGCTCTTGCGCAAAGACTTAAAAATGAGCTTGGGGCCGAGATAGTTCTGGTAGGCGGAAAGGAAGGAGGAGCCAGCGAAAAAGGTCTTAATGAAGAAATAGCGTCGCTGGCCGGAGTCAAAATACATGATATGACAGGCAAACTGACTTTAAAAGAGCTTTGCGCGTTTTTTAAAATATGCAGGGTTTTTGCCGGCAATGAGGCCGGGCCGATGCATATTGCCACGGCTCTCAATACGCCCGCCGTCGCCGTTTTAGGGCCGACCAATGCGGCCAGAACCGGGCCTTTTAAAGGAAATACCAAAGTCATACAGCATAAATTTGCCTGCCAGCCGTGCAGAAACAGAAATTGCCGGAATGTTTTGTGCATGGACGATATAACGGTCGATGAAGTTTTTAAAGCCTGCCGGGAAATGTATAATAATAATCCGCGTACCGGGCGGGAAATCTGAAACTGCCGCGCCGCAGGAGGGATGTCCGTTTTTTTTAGCGGCGGCATCATAAAAATCTGCGCCGAGGCGTCAAACCGTTTTGCGCAAGACGGCGGCAAATTTTGTTTTGGCGCTAAAGGCTTTTTCGTCCGGCGGCGTATTCGGCGAAACTCCGGCAGCGCGGAATCTGTCCGTATGCCGCTAAAGGCCTCTTTATCCTGATTGCATATTCGGCGAAAACCGTTATGATTAAAAAAGCGCCGCGGAGACGGAATATAAAGCTTGTAAAAACAAAAGAATTTTACCAAAGCCCGCTTTTGCAGGCTCAAAAAACGGGATTGTCCGGGAAAAAGCTTTTATCCGCCGCTTGTCACTGTCATACACTATTATATAATGCGTATTTTAAACCGCGGGTAAATAAAAAACATGAAAATACTTATAATTAAGCCGAGTTCTTTCGGCGATATCGTTCAGGCGGCTCCCTGCGCCGCCGCTTTAAAAAAAGCTTATCCGGGCTGTGAGATAAGCTGGGCGGTTTTTAAGCAATGGCAAGAGCTTCTTGAGATATTTCCGGATATAGACAGGATAATTTTATGGGACAGAAATAAAGGGGTCAAAGGCTTTTTTTCCGTTTTAAAAGAGATTAAAAAAACGGATTTTGACCTCATACTGGATCTTCAGGGGCTTATTCGCAGCGCTCTGCTTGCCAAAACGGCGCGGGCGAAAGTCAAGCTCGGCGTTCCCGGAATGAAAGAATTCTCAAATCTGCTGCTGAAAGAAGTTTATCCGGAAAACGCCCGGATGAACGCCGCGCTGCGCAATCTTGAACCTTTGCGTTTTTTGACGGATATCAGATTTTTGCCGGAGATAAATATACGAATAGACGCTGACAGTTCGCTGCGGGCGGAAAATCTGCTTAAAGAATGCGGCATTTGCGGACATTTTATCGCTTTAATGCCTTTTGCGCGCGGTAAAGGAAAAGACTGGAGCATTGAAAATTATTTAAAACTCGCAGATTTGCTTAAAGAAAGATATGCCGGATTTGAGATAGCGGTTCTGGGCGCTCAAAAAGATTACGGGAAATTCAATTCCGGCAAAATTAAAGATATTTGCGGCAAAACCGGCCTTAAAGAGCTGGCGGCGGTTCTTTCCAAAGCCTCTTTAGCCATAGGCGCCGATACCGGTCCTATGCATTTGGCCTGCGCGCTCAATGCGCCTTCGGTTTTTATTTTCGGGGATTCCGATATTGGGGAAACCGCTCCTTATACGGGCAGGTTTTCTCTTATAATAAATAAAGAAAACCGCAAAGACATAAATAAAATCAGTCCTGAAGAAGTTTTTTCAGAGGCGGAAAAATGGATAAAGTAATTTTTTTTCATATGAACCAGCTCGGGGATCTTCTGTTTTCTTTGCCCGTTCTAAAAGCCGCAAAAAAACAGGGTTCTGTTAAAGTAATTTCGGTGGTCAGCTCTTCTCTGTCCCCTCTTTTAACTTCAAGCGGCCTTGCGGACGAAATCATACCTAAAAATATGCCGCTGCTGCGGCTTATTCGTAATGTCAAAAAAGAAAAAGCCGGCAAAGCCGTTCTTTTTTCCGAATCTCCGGGTTCTCTTTTTGCCGCTTATTTGTCGAAAATAACGGAAAGGATCGGATTTGAAAGCGCTTCTTTCTCTTTTCTTCTTACGAAAAAAGCCGAAAGAAAGGGCGTGCCGTCGCCGGCAAATAATATAGCTCTCGGAAGACGCGCAGGTTTTGAAAATATTCAAAAAGACTATACCGGGATATTAAAGATTCCCGGGAAAAATATGCTTGATGCGCGAAAATGGTTTGAAAAAAACAACTTGGATCCCGCAAAAACGGCGGCAATTTCTTCCGGCGCGAGCAAAAAGAGAATGAACAAATGTCTTTCTGCAAACAAATGGGCCGAGATAATAGATTTGCTTGATAAAGCAGGGCTTTGCTGCGTTCTTGCGGGCGCCCCGTGGGAAAAAGCGGGCATGAATGAAATTGCGCTGAAATGCGCAAAAAGGCCGGCGGTTTTTTGCGCCGAAGGAGGAATTCTGGAAAGCGCGGCTTTTTTTTCTTTAAGCTCTCTGTTTATCGGAACGGATTCCGGAGCCATGCATTTGGCGGCTGCCGTCGGAACTAAGTGCGTGGCAATATTCGGGCCTACGGATCCTTTTCAGATAGGCCCTATGCCTTTGGAAAAACATATCATAATAAAAAAAGATAAAATATCCGCCGTTACGGCGAGGGATATCATAAGCAGAATATGAGTATAGCGGATGTAACGGAAAATCATTGTTTGTCTTTAAGCGCCCGCGGTCATAGCCTTTTGCATTTTTAAAAGCCCGCAAACTTTTTGCCGGCATAAATCCGGGAACAATTCAGTTTACCGCTGCGGACGCGAAATGCATGGGAATATGAAAACTGTGCGGCATTTTAAAACGGCGGCTGCGCTTTCGTAAAAACGTCCGTCGGCAAAACGAAAAAGCATAATAAATCCCGCTTCTTAAGACATTGTTTTTAAAGTATAAATTTCCTCCGAATATTATTCCGACCGGCGGGAACCGCCGTATACCCGGCTTTTATAAATCAAAAATAAGCAGACATATGTAAACAATGCTGACGTTAAATTTCTATATTCTTTGCATATGCGGTTTAAAACAGTTAAAATATCCGTAAATGGTTTTTATATTTGTTTGCGCAATAAACAGTTTACGGATTGCCGATGAAAAGACTGGTAAGCTTGGCTGTAATATTTTCTTTATTTCTTTCCTCGTGTTCAACCCTAACGGACATAACCTCGGATGTTATTGACGGCGCTGCCGACGCGGCAGGCGTTTCCGGGGCGCAAGAAGCCGAAAAAGCGATAAAAAAAGCGGTTATTTCCGACAAAAAACAATGGGACGGCGGAGTATTTATGCCGACAGTGATATTGTTTACGGCGTATCAAAAGCTCAAAAATATTTAGATGAGCTTTTTTTGGGCTTACAGGAAATATCCGAAATGCAAGACAATATAGGCATATATATACTTCGCACCGCCAGAGTGCAGGGTATGACATATTGGGGCATACAGGTTAGAATTACCCGCGGTATGTTTAATATGATTTACGATGAAGCCGAATTGGTTTGTCTTATGGGGCATGAAATAGGGCATATGGTTTTAAAACATAAGGAACAAGGAATGGCCGGGTTAAGGAATGTATTGGATACGGCGGATGATGTGACGGATATTGTTCTTGCAGACAGCAAATATAAACGGAAGGTCAAGAAACAGCAGAGACGGGTACTGGAAACGAAGTGGAGCCGCGAAAATGAAAAAGACGCTGACAAATACGGAGCGGAGTTGGCGGCCAAAGCGGGGTACGATCCTTACGCGTTTTGCGATTTGTTTGAAAGGCTTGCCGCAAGGGTTGATATGGGCTTGGCATACAGATTGCAGAAACTGGAAGGAAGTCATCCTGCATTGGATGAGAGGGCGAAAAGTTTAAGGAAATATTTGAAAAAGAAAGGCTGCAAAGAAGGAGAGGGAGAAAGAAATAGAGCGCAATACTTGAAAGGCATGAGCCAAGTGCATGCCATGCGCACCGGGGAAGGCAAAAAAGAAAGCGGTAAAATTCAAAAAGGAATAGACGAAGAAGAGAAGAAAGATTTAAAGCGTCTTGACGAAATATTTAAGGAAGTAGAAAGCTTAAAAAAGGCGGATAATCCGGTTTCAATGGAACGCTTCATTGAAATAATGGATGAAGTTTGCGCGATATGTAAAAAGTACGGAGTAACGGCGGAAGACGTCTTCGGGGCGGAAATAAGCGCTGACGGAGATTCTTTTATGAAAGAGGCGATAATGCAGGATTCGCCTTTTTGGGAGATGTTTCAAAGCGTCAAAAACGCCGTCGCCGTAAAAGCCGGCGCGATATTTAATATGCTGGGTCATATGGCGGCAGGCGCGATTCCGATTATCGGGGATGCAGTTGATCTGTATGAGCTTTTTCAGGGCGTGATATCTTTACCGGAGAAAAACTTTCAGCCGGCGAAAGAGCTTTGACGGCATTGGGTTTGCTTGCCGGCAGCGGCGCTTACCGGAGAAATATTGCAAGAGGCATAGATAAAGAAGCGGCGCGGCTGGGACTTGGCGGCGTCAAAAAAAGTGCTGACGACGCGGTTATAAAAGTTGAAAAGCATGCTGCGGATAAATCGTCGGTTTCCGCCTTAACCAAACCCAAAACCAATACCAATACCAATACATTCCTTTTTTTTAAAGATAAATTGTCTGTTAGAAGCTTTTATTATGCGCTTTAAGCATTTATTGCGTTTTGCGTATTCCCGAAACTGACAATTTCAAAAAAATATTGTAAAATGAGGCGGAATATTTATTTCTAAGAAGCGGAGACAATAATGAAATATCTCAGATACAGACATCTTTTCAGGCTGTTTGAGCATATTCAGCCTTTTATAAATTATTCTATACCCAAAGAAGATTCTCTTCCGGGAAGCAGGGTTTTGGTTATTGCGCCGCATCAGGACGATGAAGCCATAGGCTGCGGCGGTACGGTCATAAAACATATTAAATCCGGCGGAAAAGCGGAAATAGCTTTTTGCACGCATGAAAATGCCGAAAGAATGAGAGAGTCTGAAAAGGCCGCGTCTGCAATGGGGGTAAAAAGAAGCCATTTTCTTCAGTTCCCGATAAGATCTCTCGACGGGAACAAAGATTTCCGTGAAAATCTACGCGCTTTGCTTAATAAAACAAGGCCCGAGATATTATTTCTGCCTTTCTGGTTTGACAATCATCCCGATCACCGCGCGGTTTCCAAAGCCTTAATGCGGATAAAAAGCAAAATAGACTCCAACATTATGATATACGCTTATTCCGTGTGGTCTCCTTTAACCCCGAACTGCATATTTGACATAAGCAAAGAATGGGAAGACAAAAAGAAAGCGATAGAATGTTATAAAACTCAGACGGCCTCAAGGGATTATGTCAAAATAGCCGGGGGGATAAACCGGTACTGGGCCGAAATAAAAACTCCCGGAATGCAGTATGCCGAAGTTTTTTTCAGGGCGACGCTTCAGGAATATACCTCTATAGGGAAAAAAATATTCAAATGAAATACAGAGTTCTTCATATTTTTTCTTCAAAAACAGCCGGAGGAGCTGAAAAAAAGACCCTTTTTCTTGCCGAAAGCCTTCAAAAAGCCGGCATTTGCGACAATATAATGGGCGTGACAAAAGGGACTTATATGTTTGAGCAGTCCGCGGCAAAGGGGCTTGAAACGGTAGATTTCAAAGCGGGCGGCTCGCTTGATCCCGCAGGCATATCAAGGCTGATAAGGATAATCGGAAAATACGATATAGACATAGTGCATGCGCACCAGGGAAAACTGTACTGGCAGGCTCTTATAGCGAGATTTTTGCGCGCTGGAACGAAAGTAGTTTTTCACAGAAGGCAGGATACCAGACACGGTTTTTACAGCAGGCTTCACTACAGGTTTGCCGACGCCGTCATAACGGTTTCAAAAGCCGTCTCGGAAGGGCTTATAAAATATGAAAAAGCGCCCGCGGAAAAAGTTTTTACCGTATACAACGGTCTGGATTTCGATAAATTTGACGCCGGCGCCGGATGCGGCGATATAATAAAAGCTTACGGGCTTGAAGGCAAACGTGTTATCGGGACGGCGGGAGCCATTGTCGATTTTAAAGGAAAAGGCCAGATTTATCTTATTGAGGCCGCCGCGAAACTCAGAAAGGATTATCCCGACTTAAGATATCTTATAGTGGGTGCAGGAGCCGGAATGGAAAAGCAGAAAGAATATGCCGAACATCTCGGGGTTGAAGATATAGTCTGTTTTACCGGATATCAGGAACAGGTGCACAAATATATTCTTGCCATGGACATTTTTTGTCTTTTGTCATGGGACACCGAGGGGGTGGGAAACGTTCTGATAGAAGCCCAGGCTTTGGGCAAGCCTGTAATAGGCACCGGTATAGGCGGCATTCCGGAAACATTTATTGACGGCAAAAGCGGAATACTTATAAAGCCTTCAAGCGCGGACGAAACCGCCGCGGCGATCAGGAGTCTGCTGGACGATCCGGCAAAAGCCGCAGAGTTCGCAAAGGCCGGCAGAGAGTTTGTCAGGTCGCGTTTTACGATAGAAAATATGGTAAAAGCGACAGCGGACGTTTACAATAAAATAATGGCGGATAAAAAATGAGGAAAGTATCAGCTTATATCATAACAAAAAATGCCGAAAGACATATCAAAGAATGCGTTGAAAGCATAAAATGGGCGGATGAAATTATTGTGGTGGACGCTTTCAGTTCGGACTCCACCGCGGAGATTGCGCAGGAGTTGGGATGCAAAGTGTTTAAAAATAAATTCGAAGGGTTCGGTGCCCAGAGAAATTTCGCGCTTGAGCGCTGCTCTTACGAGTGGATTTTATGCGTTGACGCCGATGAAAGAATTTCTCCGCAATTAAGGGCCGAGATAGAAAAAGAGCTGAGTTCTTCTCCCCGGGGTTCCGTTTTTTTGGCTCCTAGAAAAAGCAAGTTTATAAATAAGTGGATTATGCATTCCGGCTGGTATCCCGATTACAGACATCCGGTGTTTTTCAATAAGAACGCCGCCAGATATAAAAACCTTCTTGTTCATGAAGACATCGATTATAAAGGAAAGAAAAAATATTTTAAGGGCGATATACTTCATTATACTTACGACAGCTTCAAACAGTTTATGGAAAAATCCGCTTATTATGCGGATTTAAGCGCCGAAGAAATGCATAAAAAAGGAAAAAAGTTCCGGGTATCGCGCCTGTTTTTAAACCCTTTGGCGATGTTTATGAAAATGTATGTTTTCAAAAGAGGTTTTCTTGACGGTCTTACAGGATTGATTCTGGCATTGTCCTATTCCTGTTTTTATACTTTAATGAAATATATAAAACTTTGGGAACTGGAAAACAAAGAGAGTGAATAAACTTTTGTACCCCTTTTCTTTTTTATACCGCATTTTGTCCGAGGCGGACCGCTTTTTTACAAATCCCCGGACTCTGCATAAACCGGTTATAAGCGTGGGAAATCTTACCTGGGGCGGAACCGGAAAAACTCCGGTAGTGATTGAACTTCTTGATTTTATAATTAAGCAAAACATAAGACCGGCCGTGCTTACAAGAGGTTACGGCCGGCGCTCGGGCAGGCCCGTTATGCTTAAAGACGGGGCGCCTCTGGCCGATCCCGCCGAATGCGGCGACGAGCCTCTTTTAATAGCAAGAAGCGTCCCCTCGGCATACGTGGCGGCGGGCTCCGACAGATACGGCGCGGCGGTGAAATATAAAGACGAAATGGCCGCCGGAGTATTTGTTCTGGATGACGGTTTCCAGCACTGGAAAATTAAAAGGGATCTGGACATCGTTTGCGTAAACGCGGCCGATCCTTTCGGCAACAAAATGATTATTCCCGCGGGCAGTTTAAGGGAAAAGCCGGAGGCTTTAAAAAGAGCCGGGCTTGTAATCGTTACAAATGCCGATATGGTTTCAAAAGACGCGCTGGAAAATTTAAAAAAACGGATTTTCGCTTTTTCCGGAAAAGAAGCCGTTATTACCCGCTACGGATGCTATGCTTACAAGCAGACGGATCTTAAAAATGATTTTGATATCGGCAAAACCGGAAATAAAGACTTTTTTATTTTAAGCGGGATAGGATTTTGCGAAGGATTCAGAAATTCCGCCCGGAAAGCGGGTTTGAACATAAAAGGCGTTTTTGCTTTAAGGGATCATAAACGGTATGATAAAAAGCTGCTTTACCGGCTTCTTGACAAAGCCGGCGGGGCATATTTGCTTACAACCGCCAAAGACGCCGTAAAGATAGATTTTTTTGCCGATGACAAAATAAAAGAAAGAACCGCTGTTTTGACGGTAAAACCGGTTTTTGAAACGGGAAGGCAACAATGGGAAAAAACAATACTAAAAAGCCTGCGGCATTCCTTGACAGGGACGG
The DNA here is from genome assembly GCA_938040055.1 of uncultured Endomicrobiia bacterium. Lineage (GTDB taxonomy): Bacteria > Elusimicrobiota > Endomicrobiia > Endomicrobiales > Endomicrobiaceae > Endomicrobium_B. The sequence continues at coordinate 90,464 of CALHWY010000020.1, read as the reverse complement.
GACTCTGATTTTTGACAAGAATTATTTAAGCTCTCCCGGACAGGTCAAGCTTTATTCTTATTGCGCAAAAAGCATAAACAAGCTCCGCGAAGCGGGGTTTAAGATAATAGTGGTTACCAACCAGTCCGGAATAGGCAGGAGAATGTTCGGGGAGAGCGATCTGAAGAAAGTGAATGAAAAATTTACGGCTTTGCTTAAAGAGCAGGGCGCCGAAATAGACGCTTTGTATTACTGCCCGCATATTGACGAGGATAAATGCGGCTGCCGCAAACCCAAAACCGGCATGGTTATGCGGGCGGCAAAAGAGCATAATATAGATCTTAAAAGATCTTATACCGTGGGCGACAGCGTGCGGGACTATATGCTGGGTTTTAATTCCGGAGGCAAAGGCATTCTTGTCCTTACAGGCCACGGCAGGAAACAGCGGGAAAAAATAAAAAACCGGAAAATAAAGCCGCTTGCCGTATGCAAAAACTTGCAGCAGGCGGCGAATTTAATAATAAAAGATGCTCAAAAAAGCTAGTTTTATAATCATTGTCTTTTTTTCATTCGCTTTCGCGCAGGCTCCGGCGGACTTTCAGGAAAAAGAAAACGGTTTTATCGCACCCAGACTTAAAGAAGAAAGAAGAAAAGCCGCGGAAACAGAAAAGAATTTTGTCCGGCGCAGGCATAACGGCAGAGCTTTGCCCGGGAGAGAGAAACTCATTTTCAATGTAATGTGGAAATTCGTGGCGGTGGGGGAAGCTTCCCTGCAACTGCGCGGATTTGCGGATATCGGGGGGCGCAAAGCGCATCATATTTATTCTTATGCCAAAACAAAACCGTTTTTTGACAGCGTTTTTAAAGTGCGCGATATCAACCAGTCGTGGCTTGACGAAGAAAGCAAAGTCTCTTTAAAATACGCTTCGAATATTTCCGAAGGCGGCTGGAATAAAAACGAAACTCTCTATTTTGACCAGATTCATCATACATATCTTCTTAATGACAACGGAAAAATGAAAAAAGGCCCTGCGTCTGAAAATGTCCAGGACGTTCTTTCGGCGCTGTATTTTATAAGAACATTGGATATAAAAGCCGGCAAAAGCTATGTTCTGGACGCCCACTCGGGAGATATGTCGTGGCCTTTGACGGTAAAAGTTTTAAAGAAAGAAAAGATAAAAGTGCCCGCGGGAGAGTTTAAATGTCTGGCGCTTGAGCCGGTCATCAGGAAAGATTCCGGCATAGTCAATGCGCAGGGCAAAATGCTTGTGTGGGTTACAGACGACGAGATAAAAATGCCCGTATATCTTAAAGTGAAAATTCCGATACTCGGTTTTGTGGAAGCAAAGCTTATTTCCGTAAAAAACGCCGATATGGAATCGGTGATGACGGAAAATGTCAATGGAAAATAAACAACTGCGGGATTATGCCGTTAAAACCGCAAAACTTTCGGTCTTTTCGAACGCGGCGCTTGCTTTATGCAAGCTTGTCGCCGGAATTGCTATCGGTTCGGTTTCCGTAATATCCGAAGCCGCGCATTCGCTTATCGATCTGCTTGCTTCTTTCATCGCTTTATTCGCCGTGAAAAAATCTTCCAGACCCGCCGATAAAGATCATCCTTACGGACATGAAAAATATGAAAACGTTTCAGGAGTCATAGAAGCTCTTCTGATTTTCGGCGCCGCCGTTTATATTATTTATGAAGCTGTTTCAAGGCTTATACACCCGCGCGCGATAGAAATGCCCGCAGTAGGACTGCTTGTGATGTTTGTGTCTTGCGCCGTCAATTTTTTTATCTCCGAAAAGCTGTTTTATGCGGCTGAAAAAACAGGTTCCATGGCGCTTGAAGCCGACGGCTGGCATTTGCGTACGGATGTTTATACTTCTTTCGGCGTTATGCTGGCTTTGCTGGCGATAACCGCGGCGGAATTCTTTTTCCCCAGCACGGATATTTACCGGCTCGATTCCGCCGCGGCTCTTATAGTGGCCGCTATGATTTTAAAGGCCGCCTATTCAATAACGGCAAAGTCCGCGCGGGATCTGTTTGACAAAAGTCTTTCCGATGAGGAAGTCGCTTTGGTTGAAGATATTATAAGAGCCGATAAGAATATTTCCGGTTATCATGATTTAAAAACCAGAAAAGCGGGAAATAAGCGGTTTATTGAATTCCATATACTTGTAAAACCCGCGATGAGCGTATATGAATCCCATGAAATAACAAGAAAATTCGATTATCAAATATCCGAAAGACTTTCCAATGCGCAGGTTATAATACATGTCGAGCCCTGCGACAGTACATGCACTCCGAAATGCCGCTCGGGCTGTTTATCAAAAAAACGCAAAGCTGAAAAATAGCATTAAATGACAATTACTTTAAACAAAACTCCATAAATCTCCCGCCGGTTTTGCGTCCGGCGGATTTTTTGCGTCTGCAATAATAAAAATGACTGTAAAAACAATATGAAACGCCATAAACGCGGCTATTGTTTTCGAATTGTTTTTTTTTTACAATAAAGATGACAATAATTATATATAAGGATTTCCAACGGCAAAATGAAAAAAATATCCGTATTATCGCTATTTTTACTGCTTCTTTGCGCTTTTCAGGCAATGGGAGATAATATAAGCAGTCCGAATGATTTTAAAGAAAAATTTGAAAATTCGACCAACATTCTCAATATCGTAAACGATATTGTATTAGATAACACACAGCCGTTTTGGAACACAAACGGAGGCAGTAAAACTATCAAAGGCAATGATAATATTCTAAGCGGTTCCGGCAATTGCGGATTAAAAATACGGAATAAGCAAGTTTTGTTTTTTTCCTTTCCTAAAAATTTGGATATTTACAATTTGTCTATCAATAATATGAAACATTCGGACGGCGCGGTTTATTTGGTTTCAGAGAGTAATAATAGAAATACCAAATTGAATTTGGAAAATGTTTCTTTTGACGGCAACAATAGAGCTGTTAAAGGTGAAAATATCATAATAGAAGCTTCGGGAAAGATGAATTTTACAAATAATACATTCAGCGGAGCGGGCGGCGCCGTATTTCTTAGCGACAAGTCCGGCGCTGATTTTAAAAACGGCACTATGATATTCAGCGGCAATCGGGCCGATGGCGATTCGGGGCGCGGCGGCGCGATATATGCGCATGGAAGCGAAAGCGGCATAAGTTTTATGTCAAGCGCGGTAACTTTCTCAAACAATACGGCCGGCGGCGCCGGCGGCGCGGCGGCTTTGTACGATTCGTCGGTTTTTTCGGCAAAAGACAGCATATTTGCTTTTCAAGAAAATATTTCCGCACAAGGCGGCGCCTTATATGCCGCAAACAACTCGGTTTTGGAATTTACAAATTCAATGCTGAAATTCGATAAAAACAAATCTATATCGGCGGGCGGCGGCGCCGTTTATCTTGAATTTGCCGGAGCAAAATTTACCGGCGGTATGGTACAAGCTTATGAGAATCAGGCTCTTTCCGGAGGATTCGGCGGATTTTTGTATATTAAAAACCGGAACATTGGTTTTGAGAACGCAACGGTTCATATTGCGAGCAATACCGCTTCCGCCGGAGGAGGCATTTATTCCAGCGGCGCAGCCGGAGTTTCTTTTCGGAGTTCGGATGTGCTGTTTGAGTATAATATTGCCGGCGGAACCGACGCCGTCAGGTCCGGCGGAGCGATTTATTCCTATAACTCCGAATATAATTTTAATGCAAGCGCCGTATCGTTTTTAGACAATAAGTCCGAAAACGGTTCCGGCGGAGCGATTTATGCCAATAATACGCGAATGACTTTTACCGGCAGCACGGTTTCTTTTACCTCCAATATCATAGAGTCCGGCAACGGTTCCGGCGGAGCGATATCACTGTTAGCAGACGCCGCCGGAAAATCTAAAATGGATTTTATCAATTCCGGGATTGTATTTTCCGGCAATGCCGTCACGCAAGGCTGGGGAGGCGCGATATCTTTTTCCACTGCGGACATTAACTTTACGGGAGGAAAAGACATCGCTTTTTACGATAATTCGGCGCTGGCCGGAAGAGGCGGAGCCGTTTATGCCGGAGGCGGCGCGTCTATGAACTTTTCCGGCAGCGAAAATGTAACATTTGCCGGCAATAAAGCGGCGTCGGGCGGCGCAATTTATGCCGATGCGGATTCTTTGATAAAATTTTCAAATGTAGAGAAGCTGGCTTTTTCCGGAAACTGCGTTTCCGGCTCCGGCGGAGCAATATATTTACAAAACGCTTCCTCAGCCGATTTTTCAGCAACCGCTCTAACGGCGGCGGGCAATAAATCCGAAAATGGTTCAGGAGGATTTTTATATACTGAAAGTTCGGATCAGACCGGATTCGGCGCGGTTATTTTGATAAGCAATACCGCTAAAACCGACGGAGGAGCGATAGCCGCGGGCCGGGCGGCGAAACTGCTTTTTTCAGGGACGGATAGCGATATTTCTTATAATAAAGCCGGAAGAAACGGCGGCGCCGTATCTCTTGCCGCAGGCGCTTCGGCTGCGTTTTCAGGCGATAGTTTTAAAGCGTCGGGAAACAGCGCGTATAATGGCGGATTTTTATATTGCGACGGCGCGCGGGTCCGGTTTGAAAAAAGAGCTTTATTTTCCGGAAATGAATCCCGCGATAAAGGCGGTGCAGCTTACATAACGAATAATTCCGACGTCTCATTTACCGACGCTGTTTTTGACGGCAACCGCTCTTCCGGACTCGGCGGAGCGGTTTATGCCGAAAGTTCTGTCGTTACTTTTAAAACAAATGCGGACAAGAAGACGGTTTTTAAAAACAATTCGGGTTTAAACGGCGGCGATGCAGTATACGCGGGCGACAACAGCACGGTTATCTTTAATAATGAAAACGGCGGCGCTACGGAAATGTATGACGCTATAGCCGGAAGCGGAAAAAACGCGCGCTTTATTTTCCGGGGAGGAGGACGGTTCAATTTATATATGAACTCTTTTTCTAATTATGCCGACATTATTAATGAAGGAAATTTCAATCTCAAAAACGAAGCCGGTCTTAAAGCCGGACAAATTGAAAATAAATCCGTAGTGAATATAAATAACGGATTCAAAAATATAATAGAGGCGAAAAATTTTTCCTCTTCAGGAGAGCTTCGGATGGATATTTTCAGTTCCGAAAACTCGAGCGACCGGATCATTGTTGAAGAGAACGTCTTGTTGAATTCTTCGACAAGCGTTTTAAAGACTTTCATAGATTCTTCCGATGATAATTTCAGAAGGAAAACGTTCAAGCTTATTTCTTACCGGGGGCGGGTAAACGGAAAATTCAGCTCCGTTTCCGTTTCGGGCATTGACTTGTCAACGACGACAACTATTACCGATAATCCTAAAATACATTACGGGGATCTGTTCGATAACTGGATAACGCTTACTTTATACGGAAAGAATATAAAAACCGATTTCAGCTCAATTCAGGGGCTTTCTTTCAACCAGAAACAGACGGCGGCAGTTTATGACGAACTTTCGGATATCGTTAAAGAAAATGAAGATATGGATATTGTAATATCTCTTATAGAATCCGCCAAAGACGCGCAAAAGCGCAAGAACGCTTTATCGCAGTCGGCCGGTTATTTCCTGGCCAATGTCATAAGAAGCGGCGGAAATGTTTTTGAAAGCGCTGAAATATATGACAGGATAGCAAAAGAAAGCGATGACGAAAATACAAAAAAAGGCATATGGGCGCGTGGCAGGGCAAATGCGTCCGAAAACGGAGCCGATGATAATTCTTTAAAAAATTATGCCGATAAAGCCGCGGGGGTTGCAGCGGGCTATGATATGTTTTTGGGGAGCGGCGATATGCTGCTTGGCATATGCGGCAAGTTTAATAAACATGATATTTCCCAGGACAAAGACAACAGCGCCGACGTCATCAATGCCGCGGCGGGACTGTACGGCGGGTACATAAGAAGCGGCTGGGAACTGAAAGCTTTATTGTCGGCAAGTTTTGACAACTGCGACACGGAAAGATCTCTGCCTTTTTTCGGCAGAAAAACGAAAGCCTCTTTCAGCGCCGTAACGGTAGACGCGGATATCGAAGGCGCGGTTAAAATGCGGCTGGCGGATGATACCGGTTTGAGATATTATGCGGGAATGCGGATAAGAAATTCAAATTACGGCGAAATCAAAGAAAGCGGAGCGAAAAGTCTTGATCTTATAGTTTTGCAGGACGCTTACCAAAGGATATCGGCAAGGGCGGGAGTCGGAATTAACCGGCGCAAAGAAAGTGCGGGCTGGCATATCAACGGAGAATATAAGATTTTGTTTACGGGAAATCTGCCGGAAATCAGAAGCAAATTTGCCGGCTCCGGAAAAATATTTGCGGCAAGGGGCAGCGAAGAAGGTATAAACGCTTTCGGAGTAAATGCCGGAGGATATATGCGCCTGACGCCGGCCCTGAAGCTTTTTACAGGCACGGGTTTTTATGCCGCGGATAAATACCGCAATATTTACGGCAATATCGGATTGAGCTTGTCTTTCCGGGCGGGCGCTTTCGCGGAAAAGCCCGGCAGGCGGGATATGGAAACAAAAAAGCATGCGGAAGAAGACGTATATGACGCAGATGACGGCGCCTTAACAGCCGGCGGTGAAAATGCGAAGCTGCCGGAGGAAACGGAAAAAGAGGCTGCCGGACAAACTGCGCGCGAACGGAATTTTTCCGAAATTTCAGGCGAACAAAGCGGCATCGCCTTGGAAAAGAAACTGAAAGAAGAAAGAAAAAAAATAAAAGAAGAACAAAAACAGATAGACGCGCAAATAAAAGCTTATGAAAAAGAATACTTAAAAGCGCAAAAAGCAAAACCGAAAAAGGAAAAAGCGCAGAAAAAAATTGAGATTCTTCCGCGGGACGGCGAAGTAAATGACGGTTCCGCGGACGTTTCCGCAACAAAACCGGACAATGCAAAAATAATCGAATATGAAATAATGCTTGCCGAACAGCAAAAAAGCGAAGAAGCAAAAAGAATGGCGGAAAAAGAAAAAGCCAGACAGGAAGAGATTAGGAGCATGCGGATTAAGAATACGCGGGAACAGTCCGAAAGAAAAAGCAAAACTTCGGGCGAGATAAGCGATGAGGAGCTGGCAAAAAAGAAAAAAGAAGCCGAGGACAGAATGCTTAAGCCCGTAATCGAGTCTTTTGAAGTAAGATTTATGCCGGAAAAATACGATTTGTCTCCCCACTGGACAATCGAGCTCGGCAAACAGAGCGGCGCGGTAAAGAAATACGAGTACAAAAAAATATCAATAGAAGGGCATGCGGATTCAACGGAAAAGACGCCTAAAAAACTTTCCAGATTGAGAGCCAGGGCCGTATATGACGAATTTTTAAGAAACGGCATTCCCCCGGAAAAAATGTCTTATACCGGGCTGTCTTCCGTTTTGCCGGCGGCTTCCAATGAAGACGAGGCCGGAAGAATGGCCAATAGAAGAGTTGTTATAGTTATAGAGTAAACGGTTTTAAACCGCGAAAGTTTTTATAAAAAAACAGAGGGGAAAGGGGGATAAACTTTTTTTTTCTGTTTTTGTTTTTCGCGAAAAATTTCCGGCCTGTCCGGTTTAACCGCAAATATGGGCTCGAGACGGCATTTGACGGATCTAAAGGACCGTCCGCTCTCCGCTTTTTTCGGCATTTTTACCGTTTCTGCAATGTGCGGATTTTCTTTAATATCTTCACTAAAACTCTCAAATCACCCTTTTTCATATGAGTGTCTGTTAACGTTTGTCCGCAAGCCGCACTTCTTGCCGTTGTCAGAGCGGCGAAACGGGCTGTGTTTTTTTTGCCGGGGACCGCAAAAAAGGCTCAACGGCTCGGTATTCGCATATAAATGTTTTTTGATCCGCTTCCGGTTTTCCGTAATGCCGCGATGTTTTTTATATTATGTTTTTAGACTGACATAAGTCCGTAATCCAAGGCAGTTGATAAAGGTAACAATCATATTATTTTAAAGAGGATAAATTAGAAGCGATTCTTCTGTATGAAGTATTTATGCTGTCAAAGGCAAGTTTATACTGATTGTCGCTTTTGCTCATGTCGATTTTTGAATTGTGTTTCCTGCATATTTCAGGAGTCAGATATATGACGGGGATTCCTTCTTTTTCGGCAATAGTTCTCAGTTGCTGCGTGAAATCGCAGCATTTTTCAATTATAAACGGAATGTTTTCGGCAAAAATACCGTTGAATTCATCTTCCGTAACCGTCATTGCTAAAGTCGACATGTACTTCTGAAAATTCTTTACGCTGGTGTTTAAATCCTTTATCCATTGTTCCGTAGCTTCGGTGTAACCTTTAAATCTCTTGGCCAGTTGCACCACTATCCCTAAAAATTTTACATTAAAGCTCAATCCTTCAAATCCTATGGTTGTTTTATACGGGGATAATAACGAAATCCATGTTCTAAAAATTTCACTTAAATTATCAATAGCCTGTAAAGAAAAAAAAGACGGAGAAACAGGGGATATGAAGTAGTCGCTCGACATTATCATTAATGAATTTACTATACTGCTCGCGCTGGGAGAAGTATCTATTAAAATATAATCATACGTATTATTGTTATTATCTTTAACATCTTTAACGGCGGTTTCAAATCTATGCGGAATGCTTTGAGTGTAAGGGTTGGAGCTTTTTATAATGGGATATAAATCTCCTTCCATAACGGAAAGGTTAATAGCTCCGGATATTAAATCAATGTACCCTTTTTTTTCACGGGATTGAACGTTAAACTTCGGTTTGCTGCATGCTTTATCCTTTAAATAAACGTTAAGATGTTCGTATAAAGATATATATTTTTTCGTATTTTGACTCCATTTTGAAGTGTCTTCTGTAGAATAATCGATGTTTGTAGACAGCCCGTACATTAATGCAGTTAAATTCATTTGGGGATCGGAGTCTATCAATAAAACTTTATGTCCCAGATCGGCAAGCGCAAAAGCCAGATTATGAATAAGAGTCGTTTTTCCGACACCTCCCTTGTGATTGAAAAAAGTAATCGTTTTTGTCATTATCATTTCTCCCGTAATGAATTGGATATAACATAAACCAATTATATAATAAAATCAAAATCTGCGCTAATGCATTTATTCTTCATTCTTTGCGGATCTTTTTCTTGCCAGATGGTTAAGCTCTTTTTTCCTGAGCCTGATGGAAGAAGGGGTGATTTCAACCAGTTCGTCCGGAGCGATATATTCTACGGCCTGTTCAAGGCTGAACTTTACCGGAGGAGTCAGCACCGCCGCGTCGTCAGCGCTTTTGCTTCTCATATTCGTCAGTTTTTTTGTTTTGCACGGGTTTACCACCAAATCTTTGTCTCTTGAGTTCTGTCCCACTATCATTCCGGCGTAAACTTCAACTCCGGGATCCACAAAAAAAATGCCTCCGCTTTGCAGATTGTCCAAAGCGTAAGCCGTGGTTCTGCCGGGTTCAAGCGCTATGAAAACGCCGTTTTTTCTGAGATTGTCGACATGCACTTTAGGCATATAATCATAAAAGCTGTGATGCATTATGCCTTCGCCTTTGGTGCTTGTAAGAAATTCATTCTTAAAGCCTATAAGCGCTCTTGAAGGAATGATATATTCAAGGCGGATCCTGCCGCCGTCTTCCGCAACCATATTTTCAAGTTTCGCCGCTCTTTTTCCGGCAAGCTCAAAAACCGTTCCCTGACAACCGCCGTCAATGTCCAGGGTAAGAAATTCCATGGGTTCGTAAAGTTTTCCGCCTTTCTGCTTATAAATAACCTCGGGAGAAGAAACTGCAAGTTCAAAGCCTTCCCTTCTCATCGTTTCTATCAAAACCGTAAGATGAAGCTCTCCTCTGCCGGATACTTTAAAGCGTCCTTCTCCTTCGAGCTGCTCCACTTTTAATCCGACATTCGTCTGCGCTTCTTTTTCAAGCCTCGCCTTAAGATGACGGCTTGTAAGAAACTTCCCTTCCCTGCCGGCAAAAGGCGAATCGTTGACGAGAAAGTCCATAGAAACGGTCGGTTCGTCTATGCTCATCGGGGGGAGAGGCAAAATATCGTATATAGAACAGACTGTGTCTCCCACTTCAACGCCTTCAAGGCCGGATATCGCGACTATATCTCCCGCCCGCGCCTCTTCGACTTCAATTTTTCCAAGACCGGAAAACCTGTCTATTCTTACGGCTTTGGATATTTTTGGGGAAGCGGCTTCTTTTTCGTCTTTTGCCATGGCCACAGGCTGTCCTTTTTTTATTTTTCCGTTCAATATTCTTCCTATTCCGACGCGTCCGAGAAAATTATTGTAGTCAAGCATTGTTATCTGCATCTGCAAAGGTTTGCCTTCATCGACCGCCGGGGCCGGCACATGCGAAAGTATGGCGTCAAAGACGGGTTTGATATCGACGCCTTTTTTTTCCATAACCGCACTGGCCCAGCCGTCGCGGCCGCAAGCGTAAAGAATGGGGAAATCCAGTTGTTCGTCGCTTGCTCCAAGCTTCATAAACAGATCGAAAACATCGTCTATAACCGCGCCCGGATTGATATGGGGCTTATCCATTTTATTTACTATGACTATTGGGCGCAGCCCCAATGCCAGCGCCTTGCGTAGAACAAATCTCGTCTGCGGCATAGGGCCTTCGGCCGCGTCTACCATCAATACGGCTCCGTCGACCATTTTCAAGACTCTTTCAACTTCGCTGCCGAAGTCCGCGTGTCCCGGTGTGTCGACTATATTAATGGTATTGCCGTTATAATTTACCGAAGTGCATTTGGCAAGTATGGTTATTCCTCTTTCCCTTTCAAGCGGGTTTGAATCCAGCACGGCGTCCTGCGCCCCGCCGTTTTTTACGTCGAACTGTCCGGAATATTTGAGAAGAGAATCCACTATGGTAGTCTTTCCATGGTCTACATGAGCTATTATGGCGACATTTCTTACATCATTTCTTTTCATAAATTTTTCATTAAAAAAGCGACCCTAAAGTTACGGGTCGTCTTTTTCCGTTTCCTTTTCCTTTTTTTTGGCTGAATTTTATTATATATTTTCTTCCTTTATTTTACAATATGCTTTCCGAAACGGCTTACGGCAAATAAAAATTAAAAATTTTCCGGCGGACAGTCCGGCCTGCCGGAACACAGGCAAAAACAAAATGTTTGCCGTTTTAACTTATTTTTTTATATTTTTAAAGTATAAAAAAGTCTGCGGATAATTTTTTTGCTCCGGTCTTTTTTTGAGCTTTAATTTTTTAAACTTTTTGTGCTGTAATCCGGCTTTTGATTATTTTACCCGAAACGCCTTAATTTTTATTTTTCAAATATATTTTTTAAACGGCAAGGAGCCGTATTTTCCGAAAAGATTTTACTCAAACGCCCAAACGGAAGTCTTAAGTTTTTAGCAAAACATTTGTCATTTCAGTACTGAAAAGATCATAAAAAAACGTTTTTATTATACCTATATATGCGTGTGTGATTTTATTGTTTTTACCGTTTGAATAAACCATATGTTTGCGCGCATTGTTCGCATTTGCCGCCGGACGGCGCGGCGGAATACCGCCTTATCGCCGCCCGTATATAGTAGTAACTTTTAAAGCGTCTAATATCAAAAACAATCGTTTTTTCAATTGAGTTTTACATTTTAGCCGTATTCTTTTTTTGTTTTGGAAAGGTTACAAAAAGACAGTCTGACAGCATATGTTTTTGCCGGTTTGCGGGTGTTTTTCTATGCTTTTTTGCGTAAAATTTTCGTATATCCGGATTTTTGCGGGCATAAGCGCCTGTCGGCAAAACAATATATTCTGCATAAAATGAAGAGAAAATCGCACTGCGGGTAAAAATTCCGTAAAGTTTAATGCATATCGGATAAAATTTTTCTTCAGCACTCCGGGCTTTTGGAGAAAAATTTTAACCGGATATTGCGCCTTAGCGGGTTTGCCTATACCGGCGCGGCCGTTTTAAGACATGAGCCGGGGCCTAACCGCCAAGCAGTCCGCCGCGGGCTTAATTGTATTCCCGCCGTTTTAAACGGTTTCGGGCGGTTTCTTATTGTGATGATGAAAGCGCGCCGGAAGCGGCAAGTTTTCGAAACTGAAAATCCGTTTATTTTGGAATGTTTTTGTAATTGACAGGCGGCTTGATAGTTTTATACAATCTGTCGTTAGAAGATTGTTGAATTTGCAAGGAGTTTTTATGATTATTTTAACCGGCGGAGCGGGTTTTATAGGAAGCTGTTTTCTTTGGAAGCTTAACCGTGAAGGAATCAATGACGTATTGGTGGTTGACCATTTGGATAATTCGGAAAAATGGAAAAATCTTATAGGGAAAAAATATTATGATTATGTACAGAAAGGCGATTTTTTTAATGCGGTTGTAAGCAGGCAGGTGCCGAAACCCGAAGCCATAGTGCATCTGGGCGCATGCAGTTCCACCACGCTTACGGACGCGAATTACTATATTAAAAACAATTATGAATATTCAAAAGCGATGGCTTTATGGGCTTTTGAACTCGACATACCTTTTATATACGCTTCTTCCGCCGCTACTTACGGCGGAGGCGAAAACGGTTATGATGATGACGAGTCCAAACTTATAAAACTCGCCCCGCTTAATATGTACGGATATTCAAAACATATGTTCGATTTGTGGCTTTACGGCAAAGGCTATCTTAAGAAAGCGGCCGGCATAAAATATTTCAATGTTTTCGGCCCGAATGAATATCATAAAGGCGAAATGAGAAGCGTTATATGCAAAAATTACGATGAAACGGCGCAAAAAGGCGTTTTGAAACTTTTTAAATCTTACAAAAGCCAATATCCTGACGGAGGTCAGAAAAGAGATTTCGTTTATGTAAAAGATATTGTCGAAGCGATGTGGTTTTTGCTTAAAAATCCTTCAAAAACGGGTATTTTCAATCTTGGAACCGGAAAAGCCAGAACCTGGAACGATATAGCAAAGGCAATGTTTGCCGCGGCGGGCAAAAAAGAGAATATCGAATATATTGAAATGCCGGACTATCTTCAGCCAAAATACCAGTATTTTACCGAAGCCGATATGACTAAGCTTAAGGCGGCCGGATATGACAAGCCTTTTATGGAATTGGAAGAGTCGGTAAAAGACTATTGCGATTATTTAAAGCATAAATCTTATTTGTAAATCGGAGCATGGATGAAACTTATTAATTTTTTAGACTCTTTTAAAAAACAGACGATTCTGGTTATAGGCGATACGATGGTGGATAAATTCATATGGGGAAAAGTCTCAAGGATATCTCCGGAAGCCCCCGTTCCGGTTGTGGAAATCACGAAAGAGACCGAAACTCTGGGCGCGGCGGGCAATGTAGCAAATAATATAACGGCGCTCGGGGCAAAAGCGGTCATCATAAGCGCCATAGGCGAAGACAATACCGGAAAATCGATGTTTGAAATGCTTGAAGAAAAAGGCATAGACGCAAGCCGTCTCGTATATGATCCGCACAGGCCTACAATAATAAAAACAAGGATTATCGCCACAAACCAGCAGGTTGTCAGAGTCGACAGAGAGATTAAAGGCGTGCTTTCCCGCTTGACCGAAGCGAAAATAATAAAGAATATCGAGGCGGCCGTTCCCGAAGCGGACGGGATGATTTTATCCGATTACGGAAAGGGCGTTATAAACCCTAAAGTTTTAAAAAGGGCTATTTATCTTGCAAGAAAACATAAAATTCCGGTTACCGTGGACCCGAAAATAGAAAATTTTAAAAAGTATAAAAGGGTTACTTCCATTACTCCGAATTTAAAAGAGGCCTCCGAGGGAATGAATGTGAAAAATATAGCGGATGAACAGGCGCTGGAGGCGCTCGGAAAAAAAATATTGAAAACGCTCAATTCCGATTCGGTTCTGATAACAAGGGGCGAAATGGGTATGACGCTGATACGTCCCGGCAATAAAGTCACGACTATTCCGACGAGAGCGAAAGAAGTGTATGATGTTACCGGAGCCGGAGATACCGTAATTTCAACTATGACTTTGGCTTTAGCCGCCGGGGCCGATCTGGCAGGCGCGGCGGAAATAGCGAATTTTGCCGCGGGAATAGTAGTAGGAAAACTCGGCACGGCCACGACTTCTCCCGAAGAGCTTAAAAAAACCATCAAGGAGTTTTACAAAGATTAATAAAATGAAAACGGCAGTGATTATTCCGTCAAGATACGCTTCAGCGAGATTTCCGGGAAAACCTCTGGCTTTGCTTAAGGGAAAACCTCTTATTTTGCATGTTATCGAAAGGGTAAAAAAATGCAAAAGAGCCGATCTGGCTGCGGTGGCGACCGACGACAAAAGGATTTTCGATACAGTAAAAAGCTTCGGCTGTGAAGTTTTTATGACGCCCGCAAGCTGCAAAAGCGGCACCGACAGGCTGGCTTTTGCGGCGCAAAGACATTTGAAAGATTATGATATTTTCGTAAACGTGCAGGGAGACGAGCCTCTTATGGATCCGGCGCTGGCGGATCTCATTATCGATTCCCTGAAAAAAAACAAAAAGCTTGAATGCGTTACCGCGGCGGTGCGCATAAGACAAGAGGAAGACATAAAAGATCCCAATATCGTAAAAGTCGTTTTCGATAAAGACGGATGCGCCTTGTATTTTTCAAGGTCGCCCGTGCCTTATAACAGGGACAGTTCAAAAAACGCCAAATACTATAAGCACATGGGCATATACGGATATAAAAGAGATTTTTTAATAAGTTTTTCAAAATCAAAAAGCTCAATGCTTGAGAAAGCGGAAATGCTTGAGCAGCTCAGGATTCTTGAAAACGGGAAAAAAATAAAAGTAATTATATCAGGCAAAGATTCTTTGGGGGTTGACACGCCCGAAGATGCTTTAAAAGCGGAGAGGTTTTTATGAGTTCAGGCACAAAATACGTTTTTGTTACGGGCGGGGTTATTTCTTCTTTAGGAAAAGGAATTACGGCGGCTTCTCTTGCCTGTCTTCTCAAATCAAGAGGGATAAAAGTAAATGTTCTCAAATGCGATCCTTATCTTAACATCAATCCCGGGCTTCTTTCTCCCATGCAGCACGGAGAAGTATTTGTTACGTGCGACGGCATGGAGACTGATCTGGATTTGGGACATTATGAAAGGTTTATGGATCAGGAAACGAACCGCGACAATACCGTGACCGCCGGCAGGGTGTATGAAACGGTTCTTAATGCCGAAAAAAGCGGACAGTACGCCGGAAAAACCATACAGGTCGTTCCGCATATAACCGATGAAATAAAATACCGTTTCAAAAAAGCCGCCGAAGGTTATGAGGTGCTGATAGTGGAAATAGGCGGAACCGTCGGAGACATTGAAGGGCTTCCTTTTCTTGAAGCGGCAAGACAGTTCAGAACCGACGCCGGCAGGGACAATGTGCTTCATGTGCATGTGACTTTAGTGCCCTATATAAAAGCTTCGGACGAAATGAAAACAAAGCCCACCCAGCACAGCGTAATGAAGCTGAGAGAGCTGGGAATAGAGCCTTCTATCATAGTGTGCCGCATTGACAGGGCCCTTACGCAGGAGCTTAAGGACAAGATCGCTCTTTTTTGCAGCGTGGAAAAGAAAGCCGTTATCGAAGAAACGGATGTGCAAAATTCCATATACGAAGTTCCCGTAAAACTTCATGAAAACAAGCTTGACGAACTTGTGCTTGATTATCTCAACATCAAAGCAAAGCCTGCGGATTTGAAGCAATGGAGCGAAATGCTTCGCACATGCGTAAACCCTAAAAATAATGTAACTATCGCGATAGCCGGAAAGTATACGGAATTGAAGGATTCTTATAAAAGCGTTTATGAAGCGCTCAAACACGGCGGCTTTGCCAATGATTCTGCCGTTAGAATAAAATATGTAGATCTTGAAGGAAAAAGTCTTATTAAAGAACTTTCGGAGGCCGACGCCATAATAGCTCCCGACGGAGCGTCCGGCCCCGAAACTCTTGAGAAGAAGCTTGAAGTAATCAAATACGCCAGAGAAAACAAAGTGCCTTTCTTCGGAATTTGTCTGGGAATGCAGTGCGCCGTCATAGAATTTGCCAGAAATGTCTGCGGTTTGAAAGACGCGGATTCGCAGGAGTTCAACGAAAAAACGGAAAACCCCGTTATAATTAAAGGGCCGTCGAAAAATTCCAAAGGCGAAGACTGGAGGCTGGGCTGCTGGCATTGTTCCATTGAAAAAGGCTCTAAGGCGTACGATTATTATAAGGCGGATTCCGTTTCCGAAAGACACCGCCACAGATATGAATTTAACGCGGCTTATTCCGGTATTCTTGCAAAGAAAGGAATGACGGTTTCTGGAATAAATCCGGAGATGAAGTTTGCGGAGATTGTCGAACTCAAGGATCACCCTTGGTTTATAGGAGTACAGTTTAATCCGGAATTCCAGTCAAGGCCCGTAAGGCCGCATCCTTTGTTTAAAAGTTTTATAGAAGCGGCTTTAAAAGGCAAAAGGAAATAAAAATGCCGGATAAAAAAATAAAAGTAGGCAGAAATATTATTCTTTCCAATTCTCTTCCCCTGGCTCTTATAGCGGGGCCTTGCGTTATTGAAAGCGAAAGCCATACTTTAGGCATTGCCTCGAAACTTAAAAAAATCGCCGCGGAAATGAAAATCCCCCTGATTTTTAAAGCTTCTTACGATAAGGCGAACCGGTCTTCGATTTTTTCTTACAGAGGGCCCGGCATTAAAAAAGGGCTTGAAATACTCGCGAAAGTCAAATCCCGGCTGGAACTGCCGGTTTTAACCGACGTTCATACGCAAGAACAGGCCTCGGCCGCGGGACAAGTGGCGGATATTATACAGATTCCGGCATTTTTATCAAGACAGACCGATTTGATAAAAGCCTGCGCTCTTACCGGCAAGCCCGTAAACATTAAAAAAGGGCAGTTTATGGCTCCCGGGGATATGATAAACGCCGTTGAGAAAGCCCGCAATTTCGGCAATGACAAGATCTCTCTGACGGAAAGGGGCGTTTCTTTCGGATATCACAATCTGGTCGTTGATTTCAGGGGGCTTGAAATAATGAAGCGCACCGGATGTCCGGTAATATTTGACGCCACGCACAGCGTGCAGATTCCGGGAGGATGCGGCAATAAGAGCGGAGGCGACAGGGAGTTTGTAATGCCTCTTGTAAAAGCTGCGTGCGCGGTGGGCGTTTGCGCGCTTTTTCTTGAAACCCATGAAAATCCGGACAAGGCTCTTTCGGACGGGGCCAACAGCGTCGACCTGAAGCTCCTGAAAAAAATACTGAAACAGGCGCGCGCTATAGATAAGGCGGTAAAATGAAAATTAAGGATTTTTTCAGAACTGAAAATTCAAATAACGGAGACGTTCCGTGGAGGCCGTCGTACAGGTGGATGGGATTTGCTGCGGGAGTAATTCTATTGTTTCTGATAATGGTTTTCTTTGCGCTAAACATAATTTTAAAACCTTATATGAGAGAAATTCCCGCGTCCATAACCCCGTGGCTTGACAAATCTAAAAAAGAAGAAGCCGGGGAAAAGCCTCGGCGCGGAGAAATCGAACAGGATAAACAAAATGCTCAAGTCAAAAGCGCAGTTGTCTAAAAAAGCCGCTAATATCAAGCTTCTCGCCTGTGATGTCGACGGAGTTTTAACGAAAGGCGAAATTATTATCCTCAACGGCGGGGAAGAAATTAAAATATGGAATGTTAAAGACGGTCTCGGATATCATGAACTTAAAAGGGTTTTTCCGAAAATAAAAACCGCCTGGATTACGGGACGCAAATCGGAACAGGTAGAAAAGCGCGCCGAAAGCATGGGAATAGATTATCTTGTCCAAAACTGCATGAGCAAAAAGTCGGCTTTTGACGCAATTGTTGAAGAAGCCGGGCTTAAAGCTTCGGAAACGGCTTATATAGGCGATGATATAGTCGATATTCCCGTTCTCAGGCTTGCCGGCCTTTCGGCATGTCCGGGGGACGCTGTTGAAGAAGTTAAAAAGAATGCCGATATGATTTGTTCGCACAAAGGCGGCGAAGGCGCCGTGAGGGAAGTCATAGAGCTTATACTTAAAGCCAAAGGCGAATGGAAAAAGCTTGTGGAAAGCTATAGATGAAAAAACTTAAAAAGCTCTTAAAAAAAATACGGAGAAGATTTTATTATTACGGGGCTTTCGCGGCCTCAAAAATGATTTTTATTCTTCCGTACAGGTTTTCGGTGACATCCGTGTCGAACGCCGCCGGGACGCTGGCGTATTTTTTCGCCGTCGGCGCAAGGATTAAGGCCAAGAAAAATTTAAGGGCATGCTTTCCCGAGAAAACGAAAAAAGAAATAAATGCCATAACGAAAAATGTTTTTATAAACCAGGCGAAAAACTTTTTTGAACTGGCGAATTTTCCGAGGATGGACTCTTCTTTTCTCAAAAGCATTTCAAGCATTGAAAACAGCCATCTTATTAAAGAAGGCATAAAAAAAAGAAAAGGCATTCTTTTTGTCAGCGCCCATACCGGCAACTGGGAAATCACGGCGGCGGCCGTGGCGGATATGGGGGTTGCCGTAAACGTAGTAGCTAAAAAAATATATATTGAAGAGCTTAACGGCATGCTGGTCAGATACAGGAACGGCAAAAACGTGCATGTTATTTTAAGAGACGCTCCCGATACGGGCAGAAAACTTTTAAGAGCGCTTAAAAGAGGCGAGATAATAGCTATGCTTATAGACCAGGACACCAATGTTCCCGGCGTTTTTGTGGATTTCTTCGGAAGAAAAGCCTGGACTCCGTCGGGACTTGCCGTTCTTGCTTTAAAAACGGGGGCGGAAGTGCTGGTAGGCGTTGACCAGAGGCTCGATAAGTTCGGGCATAAAACGGTGGTTTCGGGGCCTTTGACAATAGAGCCTTCGGGAGATTTCGACAAAGACGTGGTCGCTCTCACGCAGAAAGCCTCTTCGGTTTTGGAAGAGCATATAAGAAAATATCCGGAACAGTGGGTGTGGTTTCATGAGAGATGGAAAACTCAGAAGAAAGATTGAATTATGCATAATAGCCTTTTCCGCTTTCCTCTTTTTTGCGGGATGCAGGCAGGAAAAGACGGTTATTGAAGAAACGCCTCCTATGGCGGAGCAGGCGGTTGAAAAGTTTGTAATAACTGAAACCGAAGCCGGAAAGCTTAAAATGGTGCTGGAATCCGAATCCGCCGTTATAGACGATGAAAAAAAGACGGCCGTTTTAAAGCTTCCGATAGTAAAATTTTACAGGGAAGGGGAATATGTTTCCACCCTGGTTACCGAGTCGGCCACGATAAATCTTGAAACTTACGATGTTTCCGGACATGGAAAATGCACGGTCGATACGGCTGACAATGAACATCTGCTGACGGCGGATTTGCAGTATAACGCCAAGAAAGATATCGTTTTCAGCAGAAAAAACGTGAAGCTGACAAGGCGGGATGAAACTGTTTATGGCAAAAGTTTTGAGGCTGACACGAAACTTGAAAAGATCATTATCAAAAATCAGAGAGTGGAGCTTAGAAATAAAAATATTTAGTTTCGTCTGTTTTTTTCTTTGTTTTTCCGTTTTGTCTTTTGCCGACGTTTTGACGTCAAAAAAGACCGTTATTAGCGGAGAAGAGATGGAAATAAGGCATTACGGGGATATAACGGTATCAAGGGGAAATTCAAAAGCCGTAAGCGGAAAAAATACGATTACGGCCGATAAGATGACATATAATAAAAAAGAAGAGACCGTGGACGCTTCCGGAAATGTTAAACTGTTTTCTTTTACCGATGACGGGGAGCCGGTCAAAGCATACGGAGAATTCGCTTTATACAATATGCCGCTGGGAAAAGGCAGGCTCTGGGGTAAAAATACGTTTGTAGAGTATTTTATGAAAGATTCGCAAAAACCGCTTCTTTTGAAAGCCGAAGAGATAGAGCTTGACAGAAACCTTGAAACTCTCAGCGCGCGTCACAATGTTGAAATAGCCGCTTCTTCCGGGACTATCGTTTCGGACAATGCCGTTTATGACAGGAAAACCGCAAGCGTGGTTATGGTAAAAGACAAGAGAAGGCCTCTGGCGGACGTTTATTATGACGGGAGAAGCGGCGTTTACGAAGCGGATAAAATGGTCTTTTATAATTCCGCGACGAATAAAAAAATAGTAATGAGCGGGCAGGTTTGCGGAAATGTCGAAATGGAAGATGAAATAAAATGATATTGAGAGCCGAAGAACTTTTTAAAAAATATAAATACAGAATGGTGGTCAACGGCGTCAGCATTTACGTCAAACAGGGGGAAGTCGTCGGGCTTCTCGGGCCTAACGGGGCAGGCAAAACCACGACTTTTTATATGACGGTAGGACTTATAAAACCGTATGACGGAAGCGTTTATCTTGACGATCGGGAAATAACGGACTGGCCTATGTACCGGCGTTCGAGAGCGGGAGTGGGTTATCTTTCGCAGGAGCCTTCAATATTCAGAGGGCTTACCGTGGAAAATAATTTAAAGGCCATAGCGCAGATGCTGCCCGTTTCAAAGAAAGAACAAAAAGAGAAGGTTGACGGGCTGCTTGAAGATTTCGGACTTGTAAAACTGCGCAAACAGTTAAGCGTTACCCTTTCCGGCGGGGAAAAAAGAAGGCTTGAAATAGCGAGGGCTTTGGTAAATGATCCCAAATTTCTTCTTCTTGACGAGCCTTTTGTGGGCATAGACCCTATAACCGTCGCGGATATACAGGGAATAATCGCAAAATTGAAAAACAGGGGTCTGGGGATACTGATTACCGATCATAATGTGAGAGAAACGCTTGAAATAATTGACAGGGCTTATATAATCTATGAAGGCAAAATTCTTTTGGAGGGTAATGCCAGGGAACTTCTTGAAAATCCGCAGGCGAAAAAGGTCTATTTAGGCGAAAACTTTAAAATGTAAAAAGCATTGAAATCAGTGAAAGAATTTGGTATAAAAGGAGAACAAAATGCAGATCAACATTACGGCAAGGCATCTTAAACTTACCAGCGCGATTGATTCTTATGTGCGCAAGAAAGTTTCAAAGTCCGGCAAGTTTTTTGACGGGGATGATGTTTGGGCTCATGTTATCCTGTCAGTCGAGAAAAACAGACAGATAACCGAAATCAATTTTCATATAGGAAAAATGGCTTTCAGGGCAAAAGAGCAGTCTCCCGATCTTTATGCATCAATAGACCTCACAGTCGACAAGCTGGACAAACAACTCAGAAAACAGAAAGAAATCTCAAAAATACACAGAAAAGAAAATCTGGAAGTTTCAAAAGAAAAGAAAAGTTCCATGGATGTTTTCTCGTATGACACCATGGAAGACTCCAGAACGAAAATTTCGGAAATCAAGCGTTTCGACCTTAAGCCCGTAACCATTGAGGAAGCCATCAGTGAAATGGACATTCTGGGTTACAGAGTCTATATGTTTTTAAACAATAAAACCGAAAAGGTGAATGTTTTATACCGTAATGACAGCGGTTCGCTCGTATTGCTTGAGCCTGAAATATAAAAAAACAATATTTATACTACAAGAAAAAGCAGCGGAGGCTAACAAATGAAAATTATGGATTTTTTAAACGCGGACGCAATTACGGTAGATCTGCAAGCTACGGACAAAAAGTCCGCTATTGTCGAACTTGTGGAAGTTCTCAAATCCACGAAAAAAGTCAAAAAAACTGATGAGATCATCGAAGTGGTTCTTGAACGCGAAAAACTGGGCTCTACCGGAATAGGGCAGGGCGTAGCGATTCCTCACGGGAAAACCGACGTTTTGCAGGAGCAGGTCGGCGCGCTCGGCATATCAAGAAAAGGCATAGAATTCAATTCTTTGGACGGAGAGCCCGTGCATATTGTTTTCCTGCTGGTAGGCCCCGTTGAAGTCGCCGGACAGCATTTGAAAGCTTTGTCCAGAATCTCGAGGCTGTTTAAAGATAAATTTCTCAGGCAGGCGATAAGAGACGCCAAAACCAAAGAAGAAATCGTTAAGATTATCCAGCAAGAGGATGCTTATTAATGCCTTTTTTGGACGTAGGCACTCTTTTAAAAGAAAAAAGCGAAGATTTGCAGCTTGAGCTTGTGACGGGAGAGGCTGGGCTTTCCAGAAAAATTACCGTATCCGATATCAACAGGCCGGGTCTGGCTTTCACGGGTTATTTCGAACATTTTCCTTACGAGAGAACGCAGGTTATAGGAATAAGCGAATACACTTATTTAAATTCTATGACGGGCGCGAGGCAGCTTGAACTGCTGCATAGAATTTTTTCCCATAAAAACGCGACATGCTGTATTCTGACAAGAGATCTTAAACCTTCCGAATTTATGATAAAAGTTTTTTCGGAACTCGGCGTGCCTCTTATTAAAACGACTTTAAACTCGTCATCATTTATAGGCGATTTGATTTATTATCTTGACGGCAAGCTTGCCCCTTCGATAAAACTTCACGGCGTTCTTACGAATGTTTACGGGCTTGGCGTGCTTATAACGGGAAAGGCCGGAATAGGCAAATCGGAATGCGCTCTGGAACTTGTAAAAAGAGGGCATATGCTTGTCGCCGACGACATCGTTGACATAAAAAAAAGATCCGGCAGAACTTTGGTGGGAAGCGGGCTTGAAATCACAAGACA
This sequence comes from uncultured Endomicrobiia bacterium, assembly GCA_938040055.1. Taxonomy (GTDB): domain Bacteria; phylum Elusimicrobiota; class Endomicrobiia; order Endomicrobiales; family Endomicrobiaceae; genus Endomicrobium_B. The sequence continues at coordinate 67,895 of CALHWY010000020.1, read as the reverse complement.
TCTTATAGAAGTAAGGGGAGTGGGAATTATCGACGTAAAAAACCTTTTCGGTATTGTCAACATACTTGACGAATCCCACATCGAAATGGTGATTAAGCTTGAAGACTGGGAGTCGGTAAAAAAATACGAAAGGGTCGGAATAGACGAATATTTTGCGGACATTTTGGGGGTCAGCGTTCCGGAAGTTACTATTCCGGTCGGCCCCGGAAGAAATTTAGCCGTTTTGGTGGAAACCGCAAGCCTTAACCAGAGGCTTAAAAATAAAGGCTGCTTTACCGCCAAAGATTTAAGCAGCAGACTCCAAAAAACCATTATGGCGAAAGAAAAAAATTCATGAAGACAAAATTTTTTATAGTATCGGGGATGTCCGGAGCGGGCAAAAGCCAGGCTCTTAAAATTTTTGAGGATTTCGGCTTTGTCTGCGTTGACAATATGCCTCTGAAAATGGCGGGGGATTTTATAGACATCTGTCTTAAAAATCCTGAAAAGTATAAAAACGTGGCTATGAGTATTGACGCCAGAGCCGGAGAATCGATAAAATCCGTTACGGATATTCTCGGGATATTAAAAAAGAAAAAAATAGATTACAGAATAGTTTTTTTTAACGCCGGCGAAAATGTCCTTATAAAAAGATATTCGGAGACCAGACGCAAACATCCTTTGGGAAAATCCGTGGCTGAAGGAATAGCGCTGGAAAGAAAAGTTATTGACGGCATTTTTTCAATAGCCGATGAAGTTATCGATACGTCCAATATGACCATAGGCGGACTGAAAGACGTCATATCAAAACTTACCGGCGCGGCTGCGAAAAAAGAACGGCTTAATATTTCCGTAACTTCTTTCGGATATAAATACGGAATTCCTTATGACGCTGACATAGTCTTTGACGTCCGTTTTATCAAAAACCCCAACTATGTGCACGGATTGAAGTTTAAGACGGGAAAAGACAAAGCCGTTAAAAATTATATAAAAAAGCAGCGGGAATTTTTGTCTTTCTTTAATATATTTTCGGGGCTTATATCCAAAACCCTTCCGGGATATATTAAAGAAGGAAAAAGTCATCTGACCGTGGCGTTGGGCTGTACCGGAGGAAGGCACAGATCCGTGTTCGCGGCCGAAGAGCTTGCGGCTTTTCTTAAGAGGAAAAAATATAAAGTCAATATAAGCCACAGGGATATTTTGCGCGGGAAATAAAGTGGAAAAATTTAATATAGTCGCTCTGGGCGGCGGAAGCGGCCTCTCGACTTTGCTGAGAGGTTTGAAAAAATATTTTAAAAACATTACCGCCATCGTCAATGTCGCCGATGACGGAGGCAGTTCCGGCATATTGCGAAGCGAACTCGGGGTTTTGCCTCCCGGAGACATAAGGAACTGTCTTGTGGCGCTTTCGGAAGAAGAAAGTCTTATGTCCAGGCTTTTTCAATACAGATTTCCTTCAAAAGGAACTCTGTCGGGGCATTCTTTCGGCAATTTGTTCTTAACGGCTATGTCGGCTATTTCAGGCGGTTTTGACAATGCCATAGCCAAAAGCGGCGAAGTGCTGGCAATAAGAGGAAGAGTTCTTCCCGTGACGCTTTCCAGCATAACGCTGGAGGCCGAGCTTGAAAACGGAAAAATGGTTCGGGGGGAAAGCGCCGTCTCAAAAACGCGCCGCAGAATAAAAAAAATCAGCTTGGCTCCATTGTTTCCTCCGGCGGCGCCTGAAGTTTTGGAAGCTCTTAGAAATGCGGATATTATGATTTTCGGGCCCGGTTCTTTATATACTTCGGTAATAGTCAATCTGCTTGTCGACGGAGTCGTCGAGGCGGTAAAATCTTCCGGAGCTTATAAAATATATGTATGCAATATCATGACGCAGCCGGGAGAAACCGGAGGTTATAAACTTTCGGATCATATTGAGGCTATAGAAAGGCATTCATATAAGGGAATTATAGACTGCGTTCTTATGAACAAAGGCAAAATTCCCGAAGAGATTTCAAAAAGGTATGGCAGATGCGGCTCTTTTCAGGTGGAAGCCGATAAAATAAATACAAAAACGGTTAAAAACAGCTTGTTCTCTGATGAAATTTATGCGCGCCATGACAGCGCTAAATTAGCCGGAGCTTTAATGGAAATAATTAAGGAAAAAAATGATTCAAATTATTATTGTCGCGCACGGAGAACTCGCCTCGCAGCTGCAAAAGTCGGCGGAGATGATAGCCGGAAAGCAGCCCGGTTTGCACGCTCTTGACCGCGGGCTTCAGGACAGTCTTGCGGATATGCGGTTAAAAATAGATGGGCTCGTCAAAAGAGCAGGCGCGGAAGACGGCGTTTTGCTGCTGACCGATATGGTAGGTGGAACTCCCTGCAATGCTTCCGTGCCGGCATGCGGATCTGTCAATGTTGAGGTTCTTGCGGGAGTAAATCTGCCCATGGTTTTGTCAGCGGTGTTTGCGGGCAAAAACATAAGCAATGTTTCCGAGCTTGCCGCGAAAGTGCTTGCTGACGGACAGAAAAGCATTGTTGACGTAAAAAAAATGTTTCTCAGCAGAATGAAAAAATAAAAGGGATGCGTTTATGCCGATAGAACTGGTAAGAATTGACGACCGTCTTGTGCACGGACAGATAGTTCAGGGGTGGCTGAAAGTCATAAATATAAACAAGATCGTTGTGGTTTCGGACGCCGTGGCCGATGACCGCATGCAGCAGATGCTTTTGGCGATGGCGGTTCCGAGCAATGTCGAACTTGAGATAAAAACCGTTAAGGCGGCTTCGCAGGATTGCTTAAGCGGAAAATATGAAAAAAGCAAAACCATGCTCCTTTTTTCAAATCCTTCGGACGTGCTGGAGGTTATTGAAAGCGGCGCGGACATTAAATCGGTAAATGTGGGCGGAATGCATTTTTCCAGCGGCAAAAAACAGCTTCTGTGCAATTTGTCGGTTGACGATAAAGATGCGCAAGCTCTTATTAAAATACACCGCAGGGGAATAGAGACCGAAGGAAGAGTTTTGCCGGCTGATGAGAGGGTGGATGTATTTCCGATACTGGAAAAAGAATGTAATTTTATAAAGTGACGGGTGAGAAAATGGGTAAAGTAAAATTTATTTTTTGTACGCACAATCACCAGCCCGTCGGAAATTTCAAATGGGTTTTTGAAAAAGCGTACCGGGTTGCCTATAGGCCTTTTATGCAGGTTATGCTCAGACATCCGAAAATCAAGTGGGGGCTGCATGCCAGCGGGATGGTTTGGGAATATATTTCAAAAGAACATCCCGATTACATAAAGGACGTAAAAAAGCTTGTTTCATGCGGAAATCTCGAGATTCTCTCAGGCGGATATTACGAACCTGTAATGGCTTCCATTCCCGACAGGGATAAGATAATGCAGATAAATAAGCTTACCAGTTATCTGAAAAACAAATTCGGCTGCGCAGAAGTAAACGGCGCGTGGCTTGCCGAGAGAATATGGGAGCCGGGGCTTGCCAAAGTTTTGTGCGAGGCCGGAATAAAATATACGGTTCTTGACGACGCTCATTTTGCCGCGTCCGGAATGGACACCGAGACGCTGAGCGGATATTATACCACCGAGGAGCAAGGGTGCAGACTCAATATTTTTCCCATAAGCCGCAAACTCAGATATATGATGCCGTTTGACAGTGTGGAAAATACGATCAATTATTTTAAAGCCCGGAAAGACGAAAATGCGGTTCTGGTCATGGCTGATGACGGAGAGAAATTCGGAATGTGGCCGGGAACGGATAAGCATGTATACGAAAACGGATGGCTTGAGAATTTTATTACGGCTGTCGAGGAAAATTCCGATACGGTTGAAACCGCCGGTTTTTCGGAAATATTACAATCGCGGGAATCTTCGGGAAGAGTTTATCTTCCCTGCGCTTCGTATTTTGAGATGTCCGAATGGTCTCTCCCGAGCGGTTCCAGACGGAAATTTGAGGACGCTTTAGGGCGTTTGGGCGGAGATTACGAAGCGAAAATGTTTATGCGGGGCGGTTTTTGGCGCAACTTTTTAAGCAAATATGACGAATCCAACAATATGCACAAAAAGATGCTTTACATAAGCAATAAAGTGAAAAAATATTCCGATACCCAAAAGCCTTATGCCGAAAAAGCGCTGGACAGCCTGCACGCGGGGCAGTGCAACTGCGCGTACTGGCACGGAGTGTTCGGAGGGCTTTATCTGCCGCATCTGAGAAATGCGGTATACGCGTCTTTGCTGAAAGCCGAAAATTTTTACAATAAGTCTTTTATGAAACGCGCCGCCTGGTCCGAGTTTGATTTTGACTGCGACATGGAAGACGAATATCTTTATGAAAGCAAAACCCATAATATTTATGTAAAAGCGGGCTGCGGGGGGAGTATTTTCGAATTTGATATTTTAAAGATCAATCATAATCTTCTTGACGTTCTCACGAGACGATGCGAGTCTTATCATAAAAAGCTCAGAGAAAATATAGACAATGCCGTTTTGGCCGGCGGTAATGAAAAAGAAGTTCATACGATTCATAACGATGCCGTAAAAGTCAAGGAAGCAGGACTGGACAAATATCTTTGTTATGACTGGTACAGAAGGAACTCTTTAGTCGATCATTTCATTTCTGAAGAAACAAAGCATGAGGATTTTGCTTTTGTGCGTTTTCGGGAACTGGGAGATTTCGTTACGGGAAAATACGAAGCGAAAGTTTCGGGTTCCAGGCTTATTTTGGAAAGAAAAGGCAGGGTTTGCGAAAATGAAGTCAAGCTGACAAAAACCGTTACGCCCTCGCAGCACGGGTACTCGGCGGTTTACGGCATAAAGAATTTGTCGGATCGGGATTTTGATTTTTGTTTTGCCCCGGAGCAGGTTTTTGCTTTTTCAAGCAAGACCGCCGGCGATTTTGCCGATCTCAGACAGGTAACACGCTGGAAAAGATATGATGATTTTTTTAAAATCGAAGTCGAGATCGCTTTATCGCAAAGCTGCGACATGTGGATATATCCCATAGAGACCGTCTCGAATTCCGAGAACGGTTATGAAAAAACGTATCAGGGAACGGTCGCCGTTGCTATTGTCAGAAAGTCGCTAAAGCCCGGCGAAGAATTTAAATTCGCTGTGGAAACGTCCGTCAATATAAAAATATGATTATAGAAAATACGGCCCTTTTGGCGCTTATCGCCGCGCTTTGCAGCATGGATATTACGGCATTCGGACAGTTTATGATATGCCGTCCTATCTTTTGCGCGCCTTTATTCGGTTTTTTGATGGGGGATATAACCACGGGTCTTTGGATAGGGATGATAGTTGAAATGGTCTGGATAAACGCGATACCCATGGGCGCCGCCGTGCCTATAGACATAGCCTCAATAAGCATTAACGCCACTTTCTGGGCTTGCAAATATTATCCGGCAATACAGGAAGCGGCGATTTGCGCGCTGATTTTTGCGGTTCCTTTCGCTTATTTTTATAGGGAGATCGACATAAACGGAAGAAACCGCAATATATGCATAATGAGATGGGTTGAGAAAGGCATTCGGGAAAATAAGGAATGGAAGATAAACGCCGGGATATTTCTGAGCCTGTTTTTATTTATTTTAAGATCTTTTCTGAGCTATCTTATAATAATGTTTTTAGGCGGGGTAATATTCCAGCTTCTCTATCTTCAGATGCCCGTTTTTGTAATATCGGGTTTTAAAAAAGCCTGGTATCTTCTCCCGATTCTGGGATTCGGCGCCGTGCTTTATAATTTTAAAAATCTGAAAATTCCTTTTATCAAAAGGTAACTATGTTTAAAATATACGGAAAAATGTTTTTTAAATCTTTTTTTCTGCAGGCTTTATGGAATTTTGAAAGATTGCAGAATATAGGTTTTCTTTTTGTGCTCAAGCCTTTTGTGGACAAGGTCTATCCTGACAGGGAAAGAAGAAAAGAAGCTCTTATCAGGCATACGGGATTTTTCAACACGCATCCTTATATGGCGAATATAATAATTGCGATAACCGCAAATGCCGAAAAAGAAATATCCGAAAATGAGGGAACTGGAAAAGAGCTTCCCGACATCAATTTCATAAAAAGCGTCATGGCCGGCCCTCTGGCCGCCATAGGGGATTCGTTTTTCTGGGGAACTCTCCGCCCTTTTACGGCTTTTTTAAGTATTTTTCTGGTAATACTTTTTTCCAGAGTTCTGGATCCGTCTTACAGCTGGATAGTTCCGCTGTCTTTTTTATTTACTTATAACTGCGTGCATATACCGGTAAGATACTGGCTGTTTTTTATCAGTTTAAAGCTCGACAAAGAAATGCTTGCGGTTATTTCAAAGCTGGAAATCAAATTTTTGGGGGACGTGGCCAGATACGCCGGTCTTCTTTTGGTTTTGGCTTCTTTGTTTTTTTATTTTAAGGTTTTCGGCTTTGCTCCGTTAAACGCAAACTTTTTCGCAGCTGCGCTTCCGGACGCTTTCGTTTACGGCGCGGTTTTGGCGCTTACCGCCGTTTTCGGGCGTTTCAGCGCTACTTTTATGTTTTACTGCGTGGTATTATTATGCGTATTAATGTCATATTTAGGAATATGAGATGAAAGAGAAAATAATTAAAGTTTCAAACAAAACGGGGCTGCATGCCAGGCCGGCGGCAATGCTTGTGCAGACAGCTTCAAAATTTCAGTCCTGCGTAAAAATACTTAAAGACGATTTTGAAGTGGACGCGAAAAGCATCATGGGAGTTATGACTCTGGCGGCCGCCGCCGGAAGCGAACTTAGGTTTGTGGCCGACGGGCCCGATGAAGAAGAACTTTTGAATGCCATCGAAAAGCTTTTTAATTGCGGTTTTTCGGAGTAGGAGTTTTTTATGTCTTTAACAAAGAAAAATATTATTTTAAAAGGCGTGGCCGCTTCCCCCGGAATAGCCATAGGCAGGGTTTTTCTTCTTGAGGACGACGATTACTGTCTCATACAGAAAGAAATACCGAAAAACGCCCGGGCGGCCGAGCTTAAGCGTCTTAACGAAGCCATTGAAAAGACAAGGGCGGAACTTAAAACCACGCATGAAAAAATAAACAGCGTGCTTGGCGAGAACTACGCCAAGATAGCCGACGTGCATATAATGATTCTCGACGATCCGGTAATGAAAAAAGACGTGATAAAGTTTGTCGAAGACGGGGTTAACGCCGAATATGCGGTTTTTAAAGTTCTGGACAAGATAATACGTTCTTTTGACGCCATAGAGGACGAATATTTCAGGGAAAGAAAACATGATATTCAGGACGTAACAAAAAAAATACTCGGCAATCTGCTGGGAAAATCAAAACGCACAATGTCGGAACTCGATAAAGATTCGATAGTGGTTTCTCATAATCTCACTCCGGCCGACACGGTGGCGATAAGAGAAAAATTGGTCAAAGCTTTTGCGACCGATATCGGCGGCAAAACATCCCATACGGCTATAGTCGCCCAGAGCCTTGAGATTCCGGCCGTAGTAGGGCTTAGAAATATTTCCGCAAATGTTTCCGCCGGAACCGTGATTGTGGTTGACGGAAATCAGGGGCTTGTAATACTCAATCCTACGGACGAGACGATTTCTAATTATAAAAGAGAACTCGACATCCAGCTCGCCAAAAGGAAAGAGCTCGCCAAATTGAAAGATATGCCGGCTGAAACCGTCGATAAACATACCGTGCAGCTTTTGGCTAATATAGACGATCCCGATGAGGTGAAATCCGTAATGAGCAACGGCGCGGGCGGCATAGGGCTTTACAGAAGCGAGTTTATGTTTTTTAACCGCAGTTCCATGCCCGGCGAAGAAGACCATTACCGCAACTATACGAAAGTAGTCAAGAAAATGATGCCTTATAATGTCATAATCAGAACCATAGATCTCGGCGGAGACAAACTGGCTAATCTTGGCTTTCTTGATATGGAAAGAGAACAAAACCCTTTTATGGGGCTGCGCGCCATAAGACTGTGCCTGAAATATCCCGAGATATTTATCGACCAGCTCAGAGGCATTTTAAGAGCTTCCGCCGAAGGAAAGGTAAGGCTTATGTATCCTATGATTTCCGGAGTCGAAGAGCTTAGACAGGCGAATAAAATACTGGAAAAAGTCAAAAAAAGCCTGCGTGCGGAAAGCATAAAGTTTGACGAAAATATGGAAGTGGGAGCGATGATAGAAGTGCCGTCCGCGGCGATTATAGCCGATGTTCTGGCAAAGGAGCTCGACTTTATCTCCATAGGAACAAACGATCTTATACAATACACCCTCGCCGTTGACAGGGTAAATGAAAATGTCACCCATCTCTACGATCCTGCCCATCCGGCGATATTGCGGCTTATAAAAAGAATAATCGACGCCGGGCACAACGCCGGAATAGACGTCGGAATGTGCGGGGAGATGGCGGGAGATCCCGTCTATACGATGCTTCTTCTTGGGATGGGGCTTGACGAATTCAGCGTTTCCTCGGCGCAGATTCCGAAAATAAAAAAGGTCATAAGAAGCGTTTCTTATGAAGAAGCGAAAAAAGCGGCGGATGAAATACTGAAATGCGAAGATAAAGATTCGATATCTAAAATCATGAAAAAACTGAAGTTTAAAGAAAGATATTAGCAAGCGAGGAAACCGAAAGCAAATGTCCAATATAAGAAATTTTTGTATTATAGCGCATATCGACCACGGCAAAAGCACTCTTGCCGACCGGCTTCTTGAGTATACCGGCACTATATCTAAACGGGAAATGAAAGAGCAGATTCTTGACGGAATGGAGCTTGAAAGGGAAAGGGGAATTACCATTAAGGCTAAAGCCGTGAGAATGAATTATACGGATAAAAACGGCAACGGATATGTTTTGAACCTTATCGATACCCCCGGGCATGTTGATTTTACTTATGAAGTGTCAAGGGCTCTTGCGGCGTGCGAAGGCGCTTTGCTCGTTATTGATGCGACGCAGGGCGTTGAAGCGCAGACCCTTGCTAATACCATGCTTGCAAAAAACGCCGATCTTAAGATAATTCCCGTGATAAACAAAATAGACCTTCCTACCGCTGACGTCGACGGCGCCTACGAACAGATGAAAGAAGGTCTCGACGTCGACACCGAACCCATTCTTGCCAGCGCCAAGGAAGGCATAGGGATTGACGAGGTGATCGCTTCCGTGGTCGCTAACGTTCCTCCCGCAAAAATTGTGACGAATGAGCCTTTGTCGGCCATTATCTTCGACTCTTTTTACGATTCTTACAGAGGAGTGATAATCATTATAAGAGTTTTTGACGGTTTGATAAAAAAGGGCATGAAAATAAGATTTATGGCTTCCGGCGTAGAATATGAAGTTATTGAAGTCGGTTATATGAAAATAAGGCCGGTTGAAGCGGAAGTTTTATCTTCGGGGGAAGTCGGATACGTAGTCGCCGGAATAAAAGATATTCACGATATAAAGATCGGAGACACCATTACGGACAGTTCCAATCCTACCAAACGCCCGCATCCGGGTTATAAGGAGATACATCCTTTTGTTTTTGCCGGATTATATCCTAACAGCACTTCGGATTACGACGCTTTAAAGAGCGCGCTTGAAAAGTTAAGGCTTTCCGATTCTTCCCTTGTATATTTTCCCGAAACTTCCGTCGCTTTGGGTTTCGGGTTCAGATGCGGGTTTTTGGGTTCGCTTCATCTTGAAATAGTAAAAGAAAGGCTTGAAAGAGAGTTCGGGCTGAGTCTTCTTGTTACGGCTCCTAATGTCGTGTATAAGATAAAGACGTTCAAAAACCAGATTTTGACTATAGAAAATCCCGCAAAGTTTCCCAACAACGGCGATATTTCGGAAATATGGGAGCCTTATGTCGAGGCTACAATAATTTGTCCCGTTGATTATCTGGGCGCTCTTATGGAGCTGTGCCAGAAAAGAAGAGGAAAGCAGATAAATATGAAGTATCTCAACACAAAGATAGTGGTGCTGAAATACCAGCTTCCTCTCGCGGAAATAATAGTCGGCTTTTATGACGCTTTGAAATCCGTGTCCAAGGGGTACGCTTCTTTCGATTATGAGCATATTGATCCGCAGAAAGGAGATCTGGTGAAGCTGGAAATTATGATCAACGGAGAGGTTATCGACGCTTTTACCATGATAACCCATAAAGACAAAGCGCAGGCGGCCGCTCATTATCTTACCGAGAAACTGCGCGGAATAATTCCGAGACATATGTTTGAAATACCCATACAGGCAAAAGTCAACAATAAAATAATCGCCCGTGAAACCATTTCGGCCGTAAGAAAGGACGTTCTTGCCAAGTGTTACGGCGGGGATATAACGAGAAAGAGGAAGCTTTTGGAAAAGCAGAAAGAAGGAAAACGTAAAATGAGGCAGTTCGGAAGAGTGGAAATTCCTTCGGAAGCTTTTATCGCGGTTCTTAAAATAGACGGCTGAAATATATTGACCGCCGGTCAGAGGAGAAAAAATGGAAGTAAAGCTTTTTATCGCCGGATTGATTCTTTTTTGCGTGGCTATGTTTATGCAGCTTATAAAGAAAAAATTTTCCGGAAAGATTGCGCTCAGTCTGTTCAAAAACGTTTATTCCTGGGTTGATACAGCCTGGTCGGCGCTTATTATAGCCGCTTTTCTGATGTTCTTTTTTATTCAGGCTTTTAAAATTCCTTCGGGAAGCATGAGGCTGACGCTTCTTGAAGGCGACCATCTTTTCGTAAATAAATTTATTTACGGTTTTCACATTCCTTTCAGCGACGGGAAAAGAATTTTTGCCTTGAAGGAAATATCCAGAGGAGACATAGTGGTTTTCAAATGTCCGCCCGAGGCGCTTAGTATTTCCGAAAGAGAATCGGGCGTGAAAAAGGACTATATAAAAAGGTGCATAGCCGTCGCCGGCGACAGGGTCGAGATAAAAGACAAAAAACTTTTTATCAACGGCATTCCTCTTGACGAGCCGTACGTGAATTTCGCCGATCCCTCAATGTTTCAAAGCTTTAATCTGTTTACGAATGAAAAAGAATACCAGGACGCGTGGGAAAAAGGAAAATTTGCCACAATACCTCCGACTTTTATAAGAGATAATTTCGGCCCCGTAACGGTTCCTTCCGGCTCTTATATGATGCTCGGGGACAACAGGGACTATTCTTTTGATTCGCGTTTCTGGGGCCCTTTGCCGGATAAATATGTGAAAGGAAAAGCGCTGGTGCTTTACTGGCCTTTAAAACGCATAAGATTAATATAGTAAGGAGCTCATCATGAGTTGGATAATCTGGATAATTACCGCAATAATTCTTGTCATTTCGGAGATTGCCACGGCTTCTTTGTTTTTCTTTTCATGCCTGGGGTTCGGAGCGCTTGCGGCGGGAACGGCTTCGGCTTTCGGGGCCGGGCTATGGATTCAGACGGCGGCGTTTTCCGCCGTTTCGGTAATTTCGGTTATGTTTATCAGACCTCTTTTGAAAAAATATATGAAAAAGGCCGACGCGAAAGGCTCCAATATCGACGAGATAATAGGCAAAGAAGCTGTGGTTACGGAAAAAATAAGCGAAAACGCTCCCGGCTTTGTCAAAATTTTCGGGGAGACATGGGGCGCTTTTTCCGAAAGCGGAGAAATAGACAAAGGAAGCGCGGTGGAGATTATTGCCGTCAGGGGAACCAGGCTTACGGTAAGAAAAAAATAAAAACTTAAGGAGGCGTATTATGTCGGGAGGAGTTCTGGCTTTAATAACGATAATCGTTTTCGCGGTGATCGTTTTGGTGGCGAGTTCGGTAAATATTATTAACCAGTATGAGAAAGGTCTTGTGGAAACTCTCGGCAAATACAGCAAGACCGAAGAGCCGGGAGTCGCGATTATAGTGCCTTTTTTCCAGAGATTGAAAAGAGTCGACATGAGGGAACAGGTTATCGACGTTCCTCCGCAGAGCGTTATAACCAAAGATAATGTCACCGTCGTAGTCGACGCCATTATTTATTTTCAGATAACCGATCCTTTCAGAGTCGTTTATAATATCGCGAATTTTGCGCTGGCCGCTCTTAAGCTTGCGCAAACCAATCTCAGAAATGTTATAGGTGATATGGAACTGGACAGCACTCTCACTTCCAGAGAAAAAATAAATACCCAGCTCAGGCTTGTTATGGATGAAGCCACGGATAAATGGGGGGTTAAAGTCACCAGGGTCGAAATACAAAAAATCGATCCTCCGAGAGACATTACCGACGCTATGTCGAAACAGATGAAAGCCGAAAGGGAAAAAAGAGCGAATATTCTTGAAGCCGAAGGCTTAAGACAGGCGGCGATTCTTAAAGCCGAAGGCGCAAAACAAGCGGTCATTCTGGAGGCGGAGGCCATAAAAGAAAAGCAGGTGCTTGAAGCCACCGGAGAGGCTGAAGCCATAAGAAAAGTCGCCGAGGCCGAAAAATACCAGATTGAGATAGTTTATAATGCGATTCACGAAGGCCGTCCCACGAACGATCTTATCGCTATAAAATATCTTGAAGCTCTTGCGAAAGTCGCCGACGGGCGGGCTTCAAAAGTATTTTTGCCTTTGGAAACTGCCGGAGTAACGGCCTCAATAGGCGGCATTGCCGAACTTTTTAAAAATCCGTCCGCGCCGGCCGGCGCGGACGCGACTAAATAATAAAACCGGATCTGAAAGCATCACCGCTGAAACGGCGGTGGTGCTTTTTTAATTTTGTTCGGGTATTTTTTGTTTTGAAGTTTTTTGGGAAGGCAAAGAAAATGAAAGGACTGTATATACATATACCGTTTTGCAGGCAAAAATGTTTTTATTGCGATTTTTTTTCCGTAAAATACATTGAGCGGCTTTCCGGGCAGTATATTAAAGCTCTGTCAATTCACGCCGGAGGGTATAAAAACACGGCGGTTGATACCGTGTATGTCGGAGGGGGGACCCCTTCTGTTCTTTCGGAAAGCCAGATAAAACTTCTTATGAAAACGGTCGTAGACCGCTTTGACTTAAAATCCGTCAGGGAATTTACTTTTGAGATGAATCCCGAGTCCTGTTGTGAAAAAAAACTCGGAATCTTAAAAGATTCCGGCGTAAACCGGCTAAGCCTGGGATTACAGTCTTCAGACGATAAAACTCTTAAAGTTCTCGGAAGGGCGCATGATTTCGCCGCGTTTAAAAAAGCGTACAAACAGGCGGGGCGAGCCGGTTTTGACAACTTTAATCTTGATCTGATTTACGGTTTGCCCGGACAGTCCGCGCAGGACTGGGAAAAGGAACTGAAAACCGCGGTGGGTTTTGGCTGCGGGCATATTTCACTTTATCCTTTAAGCATTGAAAACAAAAGCGTTTTTTTTCAAAAAGGCGTTCAAACGGATGATAATCTGCAGAGACGGATGTATGAAAAGGCTGAGGATTTTCTTGCCGGCAAAGGATATTGCCATTATGAAATATCCAACTGGTCGAAACCCGGAAAGCAATCTCTGCATAACGGCAATTACTGGCGCAACTTCGAGTATATCGCGCTGGGCGCGGGCGCTTCGGGTTATGAGAACAGATACAGATATTCAAATATCGGAAATATTGAAAAATACATAGAGCTTGTCTCAAAATCAATGAGCGCAAAAAGCGAAAATATATTTATAGGCGACAAAGAATATGAAGCCGAAAAAATTATGCTCGGGCTGCGTCTGCTTGACGAAGGGGTTGATATAAAGGATTTCAGCGGACAAGACAGCCTTGCGGTTCTCGGAAAATTCCTAAAAGAAAATCTTCTCGTCAATGACGGCGGAAGAATAAAATTGTCAAAAAATGCGGTTTTTACTTCAAATATTATAATGTCCGCATTTATGAAATAAACCAATGTCCGCAGGTTCCGGCATGGCGGAAAAATCTTTCCGCGAGACTTCTTTTTTCCTTCAATAAATTATATAATCATCCATTAGGACAAATTATTTACTTCAGGGGAATTTCAATGTTAAAAAGTATTTTAAACGCCGTTTTCGGTTCTCAAAATGAAAGAGATATCAAGGCGATAAAACCCATAGTCGAAAAAATCAACTCTCTGGAGCCGGCTTTCAGCAAACTTTCCGATGAAGATCTGAAAGCAAAAACCGCGCAGTTTAAAGAAAGGCTTGCGAAAGGCGAAACTCTCGACGATATACTCCCGGAAGCTTTTGCCTGCGTAAGGGAAGCATCCGTAAGAACGATAGGGCTGAGGCATTTTGACGTGCAGCTTATAGGCGGCTATATTCTTCATAAAGGAAAAATCGCCGAAATGCGCACGGGAGAAGGAAAGACTTTGGTAGCCACTCTCGCTTCATATCTCAACGCTCTCGCGGGAAAAGGCGTGCATATAGTGACGGTTAACGATTATCTTGCCAAAAGAGACAAAGAATGGATGGGCTCCATACATGAAAAACTCGGACTTACGGTCGGAAATGTTTCGCATGAAAGTTCGAATGCCGAAAGAAAGGCCGCGTATAATTGCGACATAACATATGTCACAAATAACGAACTGGGCTTTGATTATCTCAGGGACAATATGGTTATTTCAAAAGACGACAGGGTTTTGCGTCCGTTAAATTATGCGATTATAGACGAAGTGGATTCCATACTTATAGACGAGGCGAGGACGCCTTTAATCATATCCGGGGCCGGAGACCAGGCTACCGACAAATATTATATATGCAATAGAATAGTTCCTATGCTGAAAGGAAGAAAAATAACCGAAGATGAGGAGATAAAAGCGAAATACGACGGCGTAGATCTCTCCGTCGGATACGATTATCTTGTCGATGAAAAAAATCATACGGTCGTTATGACGGAGCAGGGCATACAAAAAGCCGAAAAAGTGCTCGGAATCAAAAATATCTATGACGATCTCCAGTCCGAATGGGTGCATCATATAACGCAGGCCGTCAGAGCCCACAATTTGTATCTCAGGGACGTTCATTATGTCGTCAAAGACGGCGAAGTTATAATAGTCGACGAGTTTACCGGAAGGCTTATGCCCGGAAGAAGATGGTCCGACGGGCTTCATCAGGCGGTCGAAGCGAAAGAAAATCTTAAAATCGCCGAAGAAAACCAGACTCTTGCGACAATAACATTCCAGAACTTTTTCAGAATGTACGATAAGATAGCCGGAATGACCGGCACGGCGTCGACGGAATCGGCTGAATTCTGGGAGATTTATAAGCTCGGGGTTGTTGAAGTTCCTACGAATAATCCCATGATAAGGCAGGATTTTCCCGACGTTATATACAGGACGGAGCAGGAAAAGGACGAAGCCATTATAAACGAAGTGGAGCAATCCTGGAGAAAAGGCCAGCCGGTTCTGGTCGGAACAAGATCGATTGAAAAATCGGAAAAGATCGCCGCGATGCTTAGAAAAAAAGGAATTCCGCATCAGGTATTGAATGCCAAATATCACGAGCTTGAAGCGCAGATTATCGCGAACGCAGGCGCCAAAGGCTCTGTAACCATCGCGACCAATATGGCCGGAAGAGGCACGGACATTGTGCTTGGAGCCGGCGACAAAATCCAGAATGAAGAAGTAAAAAATTTAGGCGGCCTTTATATAATCGGCACCGAAAGGCATGAATCAAGGAGAATCGACAACCAGCTGCGAGGCCGCTCCGGCAGACAGGGAGATCCCGGGGCGTCAAAGTTTTTTCTTTCTATGGAAGACGAACTTATGAGGCTTTTCGGTTCGGACAGGATGTCTTTTATGATGGATAAACTCGGTCTTAAAAGGGGCGAAGACATACAGCATCCGTGGATATCGAAAGCGGTTGCCGGCGCGCAGAGAAAAGTCGAAGGAATGAACTTTGACATAAGAAAGCAGCTTATTGATTTCGATAATGTCATGAACAAGCAGAGAGAGGCGGTTTACAGGCTGAGAAACGAAATACTCGAAGGCGAAGATATTACGGAGACGGTTAAAGATATGATAAACGAATCCGTCGACGAAAAAGTCCGGCTGTGGGCTTCGGCGAAATATGCCGAGGAGTGGGACTGGACGAACATAGAGGCGTGGCTGCTTAGAACTTTCGGCATAAAATACAAACTTGAAAATGAAGAGGCTATGGAGTACATAACTCCCGAAAGTTTACAAGAAGACGTTTACGGGAAAGTCATGGAGTGTTATGAAAAAAGAAAAGAGCAGCTGACTCCCGAGCTGCTGTCGCATATACAGAGAATGGTATTGCTTCAGATGATAGATTCTTCGTGGAAAGACCATTTGTATGAACTCGATCAGGTAAGAAGAGGCATAGGTTTCAGGGCTTACGCCCAGAAAGACCCCAAGATAGAATACCAGAGAGAATCTTTTAAACTTTTTGAATCAATGATGAAAAGAATCAGGGAAAGCACCGTCGAATATATTTTTAAGGTTCAGGTGGACGTAAGGCCGCGCGCAATGACGGGCGTTTTGCAGGACGAGGCTTTAAAGCGTGTGGAAGGCGGTAAGACCGGCGGCGGTTTCGGCGGCGGAAGGAAGAAAATCAAAGCCGGAGATATCAAAAAAATAGGAAGAAACGATCCCTGCCCCTGCGGAAGCGGCAAAAAATACAAAAAATGCTGCGGGTCGAATTTATAACTTTTGCGCGTAATAAAGCACCCGGTTTTATTTAATGAAGTTACAAGAAAAAAATCTTTTCACGGCGTTAAGCGTTCTGACAGGTTTATTTACGGCTTTTTCTTTTCCGAAAATGAACCTGTTTTTTTTGATGTGGGCGGCTCTCGTCCCGCTTTTTTACGTCATTTGCAGATCTTCCGTAAAACAGTCTTTTTTTTACGCTTTCCTGGCCGGATTGGCAGCGCATATGCACGGCGTTTTTTTTGTTTTGGACAGCATATTTCTTCTGACGGACAGTTATATTACGGCACTTTTTTTTTACATTGTCCTTTGTCTTTATTTTTCGCTGTATTGGGGCGTATGGGGCGCGCTTGTTTCATTTATTAAACGGCTTAATGCTAAGCCGTTGGTTTTTGTTTTTATTTCGGCATCTCTTTGGGTATTGCTGGAATATACGAGAACTTATGTTCTAACAGGCTGGCCGTGGACATTGCTGGGATACAGCCAATACCTGTTCACTTATATCATACAAATCGCCGAATTTACCGGAGTTTATGGAGTTTCTTTTTTAATAGTTCTTATAAACGGACTTTTATACTTTTGCGCTTGCGGAAAGAGAAAAAGTCATTTCATAGCCGCGGTTTCTGTATTCTCCGCCGTTTTTATTTTCGGGATGTTCAGATATAATGCTTTTAAAGAATTCGGAGAAAAAGAATATACTGTCGCGGCCGTGCAGTCCAATACGGAACAATATAAAAAACTTGACAATTCCTACAGGGAGGAAACCTTTTCAAAGCTTGAAGAGTCCGCCGAAAAACTCTCTGAAATCGGCGCGGATTTAAACGTCTGGTCCGAAAGCGAAATAATAAATTTTATCCCGCTTGATCTGGAAGCTTATATTTTCGCCGACAAGCTTGCGAAGACGGCCGGAGGCTTTAATATTATCGGGGCGCCTTATCTCGACGGCAACGGAAAACTTTTCGGAGCGGTGTTTCACTTTGACGGCAAAGGCGGATATGTTTCAATGCACACAAAAAACCATCTGATTCCTTTCGGCGAATATCTTCCGCTGGGACTTTCGAAATACCTTGATATCGGCGCCGATAATGTGGATTTAAGTAAAGTCAAAGGCTATGACGCCGTCGTCTTTAATGACGGCGAGATTTATGCCGGTTCTCTTATATGCACGGAGAACTTTTTTCCCGCTCTTGTGCGGAAGTTTGTTTTAGGCGGAGCGAAAGTTTTGACGAGCAACAGCAATGACGCATGGTTTTTCGACTCCTCTGGTCCGTATAAACATTTCAGCGCCAATGTTTTCCGGGCCGTGGAAAGCCGCAAGGCGGTTATAGCCGCCGCAAATACCGGCGTTTCTGCTATAATAGACGCGGCCGGCAAGATAACCGTTTCTACGCGCGTTTATGAAAGAGCGGTAATAAGCGGAACTTTCAGGCAAAACGGTTATTTGACTTTTTATATGCGCTTCGGAGACGTTTTTACCGCGGGCTGCATGGTTTGTATTTTGCTCTTTGCCGCAGCTTTTCTTTTCCGGAAATTATATGTTAAAAACCGTATTCGGACAAAAATATAAAAATATATCGTTATGCGTCTTAACGGGCGCCGCTCTTGCTTTGTCTTTTCCTAAGACGAATCTTGTTTTTTTAGCCTGGGCCGCTTTTATTCCGTTATTTTATGTTATTTGCGGAACCGAAAAACCGGCGCATTCGTTTTTCTACGCTTTTTCAGCCGGCTCGGTTTTTAACTTGCAGGCTAATTTCTGGCTTATAAATACCGTTGAACTGTTTACCGGAAATTATTTTGCCGCGGTAATTTTTTATATTTTTTTCTGCTCGTATTTTGCCCTTTACTGGGGATTGTGGGGATTGCTTTTATCGCTTATAAAAAAGCATTGCGCTAAACCATGGCTGTTTATAATATTGTCGGCTTGCTTGTGGATTTCGTTTGAATATATAAGAGCCAATATTCTGACCGGCTGGCCGTGGCTTATTGCTGGATACAGCCAGTATTCGTTTACATACATAATACAAATAGCGGAATTCACGGGGGTTTACGGGATTTCTTTCGCCCTAATATCGGTTAACGGTTTTTTGTATTTTGCAGCGGCGGAAGGCAGAAAATTTTATGCGCTTGCCGCGGCGTCCGTTTTTGCGGTTCTTTTAGCTTTCGGCGTTTTCAGATATAATGCTTTCAAGGATTTCGGAGAAAAAGAATATACCGCGGCGGCGGTGCAGTCGAATATCGAGCAATATAAAAAGCTCGATTATTCTTACTGGAACGAGATAGCGGCCGTGCTTGAATTTGAAGCTGGCGAACTGTCCGAAACAGGGGCGGATATTAATGTCTGGTCCGAAAGCGAGATAATAAACCTTATTACGGATCAGGCGCAGTCTTATGATTTTGCCGCAAAACTCGCAAAAACCGCAGGCGGTTTCAATATTATCGGCGCGCCTTATCTTGACGGTTCGCAAAATTTGTTTAATGCGGTTTTTTATTTCGACGCCGGCGGCGCTTATAAAGCTGTGCATTTTAAAAATCATCTTGTGCCTTTCGGCGAATATCTTCCGGTACCCGAGCCTCTTGCCGAACTGCTCGGCATATACGAAAAAAACGACGATTCGGTCAGGGGAACGGACTCCGAAGTATTTACCGACGGAAAACTTTTTGTCGGGCCTTTGATTTGTTCGGAAAATTTTTTTCCTTCAATAATGAGGCGTTTTGTGCTTTCCGGAGCGCGCGTGCTGACCAATCACACCAATGACGCCTGGTATCTCGACTCATCCGCTTTGCATAAGCATTTTTGCGCGAATGTTATGCGCTGCGTTGAAAGCCGCAAAGCTATGATAGCCGCGTCCAATACCGGCGTTTCGGCTATAATAGACGCGTGCGGAAAAATTTCGGTTTCCGCGAAAGTTTGCGAAAGGGCGGTAATAAGCGGAACTTTCAGGCAAAACGGCTATTTGACTTTTTATGTGCTTTACGGAGACGTTTTCGCCCGTTTATGTATTTTGTTTTTCTTCTTCTACTGTGTGTTCATTTTTTTTAAAAGGCATAAATTAAATCATGGCAATAAAGAAAATTTACGGATATTTTAAATATTTATTTTTATGCGTTCTTACCGGCATTGTTTCGGCCGCGTCTTTTCCTAAAATGAATTTGTTTTTTTTAGCGTGGACCGCTCTTGTCCCGCTTGTTTACGCGCTGATGCGCTCTTCGGCGAAAACAGCGGTTCTTTACGGTTTTGTCTCCGGATTTGTTTTTAACGCCGCGGCTCTTTACTGGCTTATTCCTATGCTTGAGTTCAATACCGGCTCATACGTACAGGCGTTTTCGGCGGCATGCGCTTTGTGGGCCTATCTGGCTTTATACTGGGCGCTGTGGGGTTTTTTTGTCAATATTTCGAAAAAATCTTTTTTATCCCCGTGGATAATTTCTCTTTTTGCCGCTTGCGCCTGGGTTTTGCTCGAATATGCGCGCACATATTTTTTAACCGGTTTTCCGTGGGTTCTTATGGGTTATTCGCAATACAGGTTTACAGAAGCGATACAAATAGCCGAGTTCTCGGCCGTATACGGCGTTTCTTTTCTGCTGGTGGCGTGCAATATGCTGTTTTACTTTTGGTTTTCCCGCGATAAAGGAGATAAATATCTGTTTGCCGCCGTTTTTCTTATCGTTTCCGTTTCGGTTTTCGGGATGTACAGACTTGACAAATTCAAGTTTTTCGGAGACGGATTTTTCAGCGCCGTTATAGTGCAGCCTAATGTCGACCAGTATAAGAAATGGGATCAGAATTATAAAGACGATATTTTATCCGGACTTGAGAAATACGCTTTTAAAGCCGCGGAAATGAACCCGGATCTTATAGTCTGGCCTGAAACCGCCCTTCCGGATTTTCTGCCGTGGGACAGACAGACGTATAAAACGGCTAAAAGGATAACGCAGGCTGCCGGAGGACTGAGCATTATGGGAGCTCCCTACAGCGACGGGACTCACAGACTTTTTAACGCGGTTTTCGCTTTCAGGCCTGACGGAGAAGGATATACGGCGTTGCATATGAAAAACCATCTTGTTCCTTTCGGGGAATACGTTCCTTTTCAGAAATTTTTGGGTAAATTTTTCGGCGTTTTAAATGAAATGGGGCATTTCGTGAAAGGAAAAGACGCGCGGATTTTTACCGACGGTAAAATTTACGCGGGCGCGACCCTCTGTTCCGAAAATTTTTTTCCTGATATTGCCAGGAGATTTTGTCTTAACGGCGCAAAAGTGCTGACCAATCACACCAATGACGCCTGGTTTTTCGACACGGCCGCGCCGTACCAACATTTTATGATGAATGTGTTCAGGGCGGTTGAAAACAGAAAAGCCGTGCTTGTTTCGGCGAATTCCGGAGTTTCCGGAATAATAGAAGCTTCCGGAAGAATAAAAAATTCTGCCAAAGCGATGAAAGAAGCTTTTATAAGCGGCGAGTTTTTGCAAAACGGTTTTATGTCTTTTTATACCGAAAGAGGAGATTTGTTCGTATTGGCGTGCGCCTTTGTCTTTGTTTTTTTGCTTACGGCGGTATTGATAATATAAGGAGATTGCAATGTTACAACGGCAGAAAGAGCGTATAGAAAAGTTAAGGGGGTCGCTTTGACATAGATTCAAAATTGAAGCGGATCAAAGAGCTTGAATCCGAAATTTCCTCTCCGGGTTTCTGGGACGACCGGAATAAAGCTAAAAAAACCATGTCCGTTCTCGACGCGCTTAAAAACGCCTGTCTGCTTTGGAGCGGCATGGATAAGCAGATAAAAGATCTGCTTGAACTCAAAGCGCTTGCCGAAAGCGAAAATGACGAAAGCCTTTTAAAAGATATAGAGGAGGGAAGCCGTAAGCTTGAAAAAAAGCTGTCGGCTTTCGAAACAAAAACAAAACTCGGCGGAGAGCATGACAGAAATAACGCTATCGTGTCGATACATGCCGGAGCCGGCGGAACCGAGTCGTGCGACTGGGCGCAGATGCTTGTAAGAATGTATTCAAGATGGGCCGAAGATAAAGATTTTGAAGTGGAGGTGGTCGACAGCCTTGACGGGGACGAAGCCGGAATAAAAAGCCTGACGATGATAATAAAAGGCGAATACGCTTACGGTTTTTTACAGTCTGAAATAGGGGTCCACAGGCTTGTGAGAATATCCCCTTTCGATTCCAATAAAAGAAGGCACACTTCCTTTTCTTCCGTTGACGTAATACCCGAAGTCGAAGACGATATAGACATAGCGGTGGAAGATAAAGATATAAGAATCGACACTTACAGGGCTTCCGGGGCGGGCGGGCAGCATATTAATAAAACGGATTCCGCCGTGAGAATAACCCATTTGCCCAGCGGGATAATCGTGCAGTCGCAAAATGACAGATCGCAGATAAAAAACAGGGCGACGGCCATGAAACTTCTTAAAGCCAGGCTTTATGAACTTGAGCGTGAAAAACAGCGCGCTTCTTTCGAAAAACACTATAGCGAAAAAGGCTCAATCGAATGGGGAAGCCAGATACGTTCGTATGTATTTATGCCTTACCAGCTTGTAAAAGACGCCCGCACGGGCTATGAAACTTCCCAGGTGTCCGCGGTTATGGACGGAGATATAGACGCTTTCGTGGACGCTTACCTGAATTGGAAACTGGGCAATAAGAAAAAGTAGGCAAAAGCGGGCGATTGATAGCTTTTTTCGCCGATTTGACAAGGTTTTTATTATTTTATAGTATCATAACAATAAATTCAGTCTAACCTTTAGAAAAATAAAACGAACCAGGAGGATTATTATGGCAGTAAAAGTTGCGATTAACGGTTTCGGCAGAATCGGAAGATTGGCTTTCAGGCAGATGTTCGGCGCGGAAGGATATGAGGTCGTCGCCATAAATGATTTGACAAGTCCTAGGATGTTGGCGCATTTGCTTAAATATGACTCTGCGCAGGGCACTTACGCCCTTGCCGACAAAGTGTCATTTACTGACAATTCAATAAAAGTCGACGGGAAAGAAATCACGATTTACGCGGAAAAAGACGCGAAAAATCTTCCCTGGGAAAAACTCGGAGTGGACGTGGTTCTTGAATGCACGGGTTTTTATACTTCAAAAGCGAAATCTCAGGCGCATATTGACGCCGGCGCAAAGAAAGTCGTTATTTCCGCCCCTGCGGGAGACGATCTTCCTACGGTAGTTTTTAACGTCAACCATAATATTCTTAAAGCGGGAGACAATATAATTTCAGCGGCTTCATGCACTACTAACTGTCTTGCGCCCATGGCAAAAGCGCTTAATGATTATGCTCCTGTCCAGACGGGCATTATGACGACCGTCCACGCTTATACCGGCGACCAGATGACTCTTGACGGGCCCCATCCCAAAGGCGATTTGAGAAGGGCGAGAGCCGCCGCGGAAAATATAGTTCCTAATTCCACGGGAGCGGCAAAAGCCATCGGCCTCGTTATTCCCGAACTCAACAAAAAACTTATAGGTTCGGCGCAGAGAGTTCCGGTAAAAACGGGTTCCAGCACGATACTTGTAGCCGTCGTAAAAGGAAAAGACATAACGAAAGAATCCGTTAACGCGGCGATGAAGAAAGCTTCCGACGAATCTTTCGGATATACGGAAGAAGAACTGGTTTCATCCGACATTATAGGCTGCTCTTTCGGTTCCCTCTTTGACGCCACTCAGACAATGGTTATCAAAATTGACGACGATACATATCAGGTTCAGGTCGTTTCATGGTACGATAATGAAAACAGTTACACGACGCAGATGGTCAGGACGATTAAATATTTTGCCGGAGTAAAATAAACGAAATGTTTTGCAAAAAAATATAGCGTTAACTTTATCGGGTTCGGCCTGTTGCTACGGGCTGAGCCCGATTTTTTTAAAAGCCGGACAAATAAAAAAAGAAGGTAAATTATGAAAAAAACACTCAAAGACATATGCGTGAAAGGCAAAAAAGTTTTGGTCAGGGTCGATTATAACGTGCCTCTTGACGCAAACCTTAATATTACAAACGATAAAAGGATAGCCGCTACGGTTCCCACCATCCGGTATTTGCTTGAGCAGGACGCGGCGGTAATTCTTATGGCTCATCTCGGAAGGCCTAAAGGCAAAGTCGTCGCCGAAATGAGTTTGAAGCCCGTTGCTCCGCGGTTAAGCGAGCTTATCGGCAGAAAGGTAAAGTTTGTTGAAGGCGACTGCATAAGCGCCGAAGCGAAAAAAGCCGCCGCGGATTTAAAGCCCGGAGAGATAGTTCTTCTTGAAAATCTCAGATTTCATCCCGAAGAAGAAGGAAAGAATTCCGCGGGAGAAAAAGATAAAAACGCTATGGAGGCTTTCGCCAAAGAACTTGCTTCCATGGGCGAAGTTTTCGTCCAGGACGCTTTCGGGACGGTTCACAGAGCGCATGCTTCCACATCCGGAATAGTTAAATACGTCAAAGAGGCCGCAGTTGGTTTTCTTCTGGAAAAAGAATTGAAATTTCTCGGGGACGCTCTTGATAAACCGGTAAGGCCTTTTCTCGCAATTCTCGGCGGGGCTAAAGTCTCCGACAAGATAAGCGTTATTGAAAATCTTTTAAACAAAGTCGATTCCATAATAATCGGCGGCGCGATGGCGTATACTTTTTTAAAATCGCAGGGCGTAAGCGTGGGGACTTCTCTAGTGGAAGACGATAAGCTCGATCTGGCTGCGGAACTTCTTAAAAAAGCCAAAGAAAAAAAGATAGAGTTTCTTCTTCCCGTAGACCACATTATTGCGGATAAGATTGATTTTTCAAATAAAGCCGTTCCTGCGGGCGCCTCAGTCGAGACTACAAATGACGAGGCCATACCCGAAGGTTTTATGGGGGCCGATATCGGGCCCAAATCCGTTGAAGAGTTTGCTAAGGCTGTAAAAGAAGCGAAAACCATAGTATGGAACGGGCCTTTGGGGATTTTTGAAATAGACGGATTTTCAAAAGGAACGGTTGAAATAGCAAAGCTCGTAGCCGAGGCCACGGAAGAAGGAGCCGTTTCGGTCGTGGGCGGGGGTGATTCAGTCTCCGCGGTTAAAAAAGCCGGAGTCGATAAAAAGATTTCCCATATCTCTACCGGAGGGGGAGCTTCGCTTGAGTTTTTGGAAGGCAAAGAACTTCCCGGCATCGCCGCCATTGCGGATAAGAAATAAACAAAAATTTTCCGGATAAGCGCCGGCTTTGACGCCTAAAGCCGGCATCCGGAATGTCGGGGAACCGGTTTTTAACCTGACAAGATTATAAATAACAATGAGAAATTGACAAATAAAAACTTTTGTTGTATAATCTCAAAATCATGAATATAGTATACCATCTATTACAGTTTGTGCATTATGCGGTTTGCTGCGGTCTTATACTTGTCGTTCTTTTGCAGGCGGGAAAGAGCGGAGGCATGGCGGGAATTTTCGGAGGAGGCGGTTCCGACCAGATATTCAATGCTTCTTCCGGCATGGCTTTTATAAAGAAGCTCACTGTCGCCATGGCGTGCATATTTATGTTTACCTCCCTTACTCTTACAAAAGTTTCAACGAACATGAGTATGATGTCGGTAGTAAACCAGCTCTCTAATATACCTGTGTCTGCTCCACAGGATCCTGTACGGTAAAATTTACGCTGAGGTGGCGGAATTGGCATACGCGCACGTTTGAGGGGCGTGTCCTTAACGGGATGCGGGTTCAAGTCCCGCCCTCAGCACCAGAAAACAATTAAAATTTATTAATGACGAATTACGAAAAAACATAAAGTAATAAAAAAAGTAATTTTAAAATTGAAAGATATTTTGTGATATATAAACGCAGTTCGTAAACAGTAATTTGAAATTCGTAGTCGCCATGCGGGTGTAGTTCAGCGGTAGAACGTCTCGTTGCCAACGAGAAGGTCGTGGGTTCAAGTCCCATCGCCCGCTTATAATGAATAAATTCAAAACTCCGTTCTTTCCCTTTGCCTATCAACATCAACAAATCCGATCGCCCGCTTATAATGAATAAATTCAAAACTCCGAGTAAAATCGGAGTTTTTTCTTTTCTCTCGCCGCTTCATAAATTTATAAATAATAAAGAGTCTGCTAAAAGGGCTTTATTATTATTCGGCGAAGCGCTGTTTTGAGTTTTGCAGATAGCAAAAAAAAACGAGCGGCGGGCTTTAGAATAGGCAATTTGGTGCTTTTGAATAAGGCTATTTATTGTAGTTCTATAAACTAAAAAATAAACGCGGAGCCGGTTTTCGGCCGGTTTCTTTTTTTTATGAATTTTTGATTTTACGAATGCAATTTCAAAATTCCGTTTTTTAAATGTCCGCTCGCTAAATAATCATAAACCGCGTAAAATATTGCCGGAACGGTATTTCACCGCTTGTTTCCCGGCTGATTCTTAAGTCCTTATTTATTTTTATAATTTTTTGCAGACCTAAAAGCGGTATTTAAAGCCCGCGCAGACATCCTGCAAAAGCGGAAATAAAATGATAACGGCGGGTTTGAAAAATCCGCCGGCATATACGGATAAGAATTATTCTTTCCGGCATTATATAAGCGCGGCCGGGCCGGATATTTATTGAAAAAATTTTTTTGTTTATTATGATGGACGCCCGGCTTTGTTTTACGGTAAGTTATCATATTAAAAAGCTTCTTCGTCCAATAACACAGTGCCGCTTTTTATATTTTACGCGTTTTTTGTTCAGGTCGGAAGTAAAACGGCCATTACGGCTGTAAATAATTTTTCGAACGGAAATGCTTTATTGTTTTTGCGAATGTCTTTAAGTTTTTTTACCGCTTTTATATCATATGCCTTTAATTTACGAATTTTTATTTGTAAAATCCCGATTAATTAATCTTTGCCGGTTTTTTTGCGTTCTTGCTGAAAAATTTTACATATCCCGCAAACCTTAACTCTCTGCCGGACCGATGGCATTTGTATTTGCATTTTTTTATTTGTTTGCATGCCGATTTATTTGCCGAAGATAAAAAACGCTGTTTTATTTAACGAAAATAATTGGTATTTTTAATAAATTAAGGTATAGTATTTACGTCTTCACAATAATGTAAACGGAGACTTAAAATGAAAAAAATTGCTAACGGCTTTGTATTCTTTTTCGGAGCTTTAGGCGGGCTTCTTTTCGGTTACGATACAGGCGTCATTTCCGGCGCGATTTTATTTATTGAGACGGATATGGCTTTATCATCGCTTGAAAAAGGAGTGGTAGTAAGCTCTATACTTCTGGGGGCGATAATCGGAGCGGCTTTTATAGGCACTTTGTCGGACAGATACGGAAGAAAAAAGATGGTTCTGGCGGCTTCGGCTATATTCGGGCTTGGCGCATTGGCGTCTGCCTGCGCTCCCAATGCTTTTATACTGATTCTTTCAAGGGTTTTTCTGGGCACAGCCGTAGGCGGCGCTTCCGCGCTTGTGCCAGTATATCTTGCGGAAATGGCTCCGGCAAGATTAAGAGGCTCTCTTTCGACTTTAAACCAGCTTATGATAACCATCGGCATTCTTACGGCTTATATAATCAATTTCGCTTTTGCAAACGCGCACTGGAACTGGCGCCTTATGCTTGGTTTTGCGACGATACCCGCCGTGATACTTTTTGCAGGCACGGTATTTTTGCCGGAAAGTCCGCGCTGGCTTATAAGCAAAGGAAAAGAAAAAGAGGCTTTTGATATTTTAAGCAGGCTAAGAAGCGGCGGCGATATCGACAAAGAAATAAATGATATAAAAGAAAGCAGTACAAAAGAAAGCGGCGGTTTTAAAGAGCTTTTTGCCGTCTGGGTGCGTCCCGCGCTTATAATAGGAATAGGACTTGCCGTTTTCCAGCAGATTATAGGCTGCAATACGGTTATTTATTATGCCCCTACTATTTTAAAGGATATAGGGCTTGGCGATTCCGCGGCGATTTTGAGCACCGTCGGCATCGGCGCGTTAAACGTTATAGTTACCGTGTTCGCATTGTTTATTATGGATAAAATAGGCCGCAGAACAATGCTGATAATAGGAAGTTCGGGAATGGCTTTCGCTTTGCTTGTTTTAAGTTTTACCGCGAAAGTGCATGCTTCTATGGCGGCTTATATAACAATTGCGGCTTTAGGTCTTTATATTTTCTTTTTTGCTTCCACCTGGGGGCCGGTTATGTGGATAATGATAGGCGAAGTTTTTCCTTTAAAAATAAGAGGGCTTGGAGTGGGGCTGAGCAGCGTGTCCAACTGGACGGCTAATTTGATAGTAGCGCTGACTTTTCCTGTGCTTCTTGAAAAATTCAATACCAATCTTTTTATTTTTTATTTGATAATGGCCGTGCTTTCGATATTATTCGTAAAGTTTAAAGTTTTTGAAACAAAAGGAAAATCTTTGGAAGAGATAGAGATGTCCCTGTATAATAAAGCCGGGCACGTCAGCGGGCGGTAAAGATTTTTCCGGAAGAAAAAATTTTGTTTTCAATGGGCAAGGCGGATATTTTTCCCTGCCGCGGTTTTTTTTGCCGGGAATAAAATCCGATATAACGGCCGGACGCAAAATGAGGAAAAAGTCCGCAAAGTCCGGCGGAAGAAGTTTATAGGCGAGGACGGCGTTTTTGTATGTCTGCCTTGACCGTATTATCAATGTTTAGCGGCGGGTTCTTTGAAAGCATATATAATTAATGATTTGAGTTCCGGGACGATTACTCCGCCTGTCTTTGAAAGTCCGTATAATCAGCAATATGATTGGAGATATAAATCTGCCGGATGGCATTGCGGCTGTACGCTTGCTAGGGGCTTGTCAATAATTATGCTTTTGCGATGGAGAAAACCGGATAAAAAAACAGGTTGATTTTATGGATATCAGCCTGATATAATCCGTTGTTTTCGTTCACGGAAGATTGATATAAAGGCCGCGGCCGTATCCGCCATATATAACCCGCTGATTTCGCTTACGGAAAACGAGACGGTTGTCGATTTGATTGTTGAAAATAAATTTGCGCATTTGTTTTTGTCCGGATTCGGTAATATTTTACGGCCGAAACTTTTTGCCTATACGGAAACAGCGGCTGTTTTATATGCAAAAAAAATTTTTTTTGAAATTGCACCTAAAATAATAATTTCAAAAGATAAGAGCCCGTATTGCGGACGGATCTGTTTTGCGAAAAAATGAGCAAAGTTGTTTCGGCACTTTTTTATAAATTCATATAAAAAGCCTCCGCATTTTTAAGCGCGGAGGTTTTTATCCGTTATTTGCATTATTTATTAATTTTTTTCATATTTGCTTTTTTAGCGGGCGCTTCTTTCTTTTCGTTTATCTTTCTGAGCTTTTTTTGTCCCTCATCGCTCAGATAAAAATCGGCTTTTTTATTTATGAAAGCTTTTTTATCGTTTTCTACGCCGGCGATTTCTTTTTCAAGTTTTTGCGTTTTTATCCTGTATTTTTCAAGTTTTTCTTTTTTATATGATAAATCTTTTTCCGTATATTGCGCAATAAGCTTCTTTATTTCGTCCTTTATTAAAATTTTTTCTTCTTCGGAAGAATCTTTATGCTTATTTATAAGCGCTTTAAGCTCTTGATGATAAATTTCTTTTATTTTTTTCATTGAAACGGTTTTGGCGCTTTTTTCTTTTGCCGCATTATCCGCCGCTACGTCCGCACACGCAAAAGGCAAAGACGTAAAAATGAAAATACCGCACAATAAAACGGCTGTTTTTTTCATAATGAATTCCTCCCGTATAAATTTTGTTTTTCAGGCGCATCCGCATAAAAAACCGTTATCTGTCAAAAAATGTCAAACTATTGTACTAAAATGTAAACCGTATTTCAAACAATAATATTTTTAATGCTGCCGGCGTTCGCAAAAATAAAAATAAAGTTTAATTTGCGGCAAAAAACGTTTTATTGCTTTACGCATGTCCGGCTGCGCCGCAAAAAGATGCCGGAAAAATGATTCGTATTGTTTTATGATTGAAAATTGAATAATTTTTTTGATTTGAATTTATTGTAAAAGAAATAATAATATTATAAAATCTTTTCCAATGGAAAAAGTAATTTTGGCAGGGCTTGAGACTAAAGACAAAACAAGAGCTGAAGTTGAAAACTCTCTTGACGAACTTGAAAGTCTCTGCCTTACTGCCGGAGCGGTTACTCTGGGAAAGATTGTGCAGAAAAGAGATGTTCCGGACGCCGCCTGTTTTATAGGAAAAGGCAAAGCGCTTGAGATAAAAGAACTGCTGGGCGTCACAAAAGCCGCGGGAGTTGTTTTCGACGACCAGCTCAAGCCCATACAACAGAGAAATCTTGAAAAAATAATAGAAGCCGGAGTTATTGACAGAACTAGAGTAATTCTTGATATTTTCGCTTTCAGGGCAAGGACAAAAGAAGGCAAACTTCAGGTTGAAAGAGCCGAGCTTGCTTATGCAAGCGCGAGACTTGCCAACCAGGGCGTGAATCTTGACAGCCAATCGGGAGGCATCGGTACCAGGCGCGGTCCTGGAGAAAGAAAGATTGAAAGCGATAAAAGGGTTATAAGAGACAGAATAGCCGAGCTTGACAGAGAGATAAAAAAGATCAAAAACAGAAGGGATACGCAGCGCGGCGGCAGAAAGAATGCCGATCTGCCGGAAGTCGCGATTGCGGGATATACTAATGCCGGAAAATCCACTCTTTTGAAAAATCTGTCAAAAAGCGATATATACGCCGACGATAAGCTTTTTGCGACGCTCGACCCCGTTACAAGAAAAGTCAGGCTTCCCGGCGGAAGAAATGTTCTTTTTACCGATACGGTCGGATTTATAAATAAGCTGCCTCATGATTTGATAGCGGCGTTCAGGTCGACAATGGAAGAAATTCTGAGAGCGGACTGCATTCTTCACATTATAGACATTTCAAATCCTGACAGGAATAAGCGGATAAAAACGGTCGAGGATGTGCTGAAAGATATCGGGGCGCAGGGAATTCCCGTAATAAACGTATACAATAAAGCGGATAAAGCCGATCCTTATGTAATAAACGCTTTAAAAACGCGGGATTCGCATATTATCTGCGCGAAAAATTCGCACGCAATAGCCGGGCTTTTGAAAGCTGTTGAAAAAATAGTCGTGCCACGGCACTTTGTCCACAAAATAAAGCTGGATTACGCAAACCAGGAAATCATAAGCGGTTTTTATAAACTGGCGAATGTAAAAGATATAAATTATAAAAAAGACTACATAGAGATAAAATTCGAATGTTGCCGCCGGAATTGGGAAAAAATTAAAAATATATTGAAAGAACGCGGAGTTAAGGATTAAAAATGCTTAAAAAAGTTGCTATAGTCGGCAGGCCTAATGTGGGCAAATCCACGCTTTTTAACAGATTCATAGGGCGTAAGAAAGCCATTATCCACAAAACTCCTGGAACTACGCGCGACAGAAACGATTATGAAGTGAGCTGGAAAGACAAGAAATTCATAGTGACCGACACTGCCGGCTGGTCAAGCGACGAATCCGTTTTTTCAAAAGAGATGGCGAAACAACTGGACGCGGCCGTAGCGCAGGCGGATATCGTAATTTTCGTCGCCGACGGAAAAACCGGAGTGCATCCCGTCGATAAGCAGATAGCGCGGCAGATACGCATGAGCCGGAAAAAAACCGTTCTGGCGGTAAACAAAATAGACACCCGAGCCGAAGAATCCAAAGCTTATGAATTTTACGAACTCGGTTTTGACGAACTGGTAATGATATCGGCCAATCACGGAAGAAGCATAAACGATCTTCTCGATATTGTCTGGAAAAATATAAAATATGACAGAAGCCTTAAAAAAACGCAGGATCTGCTGAAAATAATACTGGTCGGCAAACCGAATGTCGGCAAATCGTCTTTTTTAAATGCGGCCGCGAAAGAGGAAAGAAGCATAGTTCATAATTTGCCGGGAACGACAAGAGATTCAATCACGGCTCACGTTAAAATAAACGATAAGGATTATATTCTTATTGACACGGCCGGCATGCACAGGGGTGCCAAAATGAAAGACGATATGGAATACCTTTCGTCTTTAAGCGCAAGTTACGCCATAGAAGATTCCGATGTGGCCGTTCTTGTGGCGGACGCTTCTCAGGGTATAGGAGAAACCGAAGTCAAGATAGCCAGACTTCTGATAGAAAAACGCAAGCCGGTGATAGTTGCCGTAAATAAATGGGATTTAACGGAAAACAGGGAAGAAGCCGCAAAATTTTTTGTCTCCGAGCTTAAACACAGGATGAAGTTTATGGACTGGGCCGGCGTGATATTTATTTCGGCTAAAACCGGCCAGCGCCTTGAAAAAGTTTTCAGCGAGGCAGAACTTGTTTTCGGACAGCATTCAAAAAAGCTTTCGCAGCAGGAACTTAACGAAGTGATAAGGGAAGCCGTTGCGAAAAAACCGTATACAAGCAAAGGAAAAACGCTCAAGATTAAAGAATACGCGCAGGTCGCGGTAAAGCCTCCGGTTTTTATTTTCTCGGTTAACGACATGGAGCTTGTGCATTTTTCCTATGAAAGATTTCTTGAGAATTCTTTAAGACGGAAATTCGGCTTTTACGGAACTCCCATTGTGCTCAAGTTCAGGCCTTGCTATACGAAAAGGAGAAAAAAAGATTAATTATGGTTTTAGAGACAGGCTATATATTTTTTTCTTATTTGTGCGCTTCGGTGCCTTTTGCTTATATTATCGGCAAAACCGCGGGAAAAGTCGACATAAGGAAAGTCGGCTCCGGTAATCCCGGCGCCACCAATGTTTTCAGAAGCGTAGGCAAAGGCGCGGGAATTGCGACTTTTATGCTTGACGCCCTTAAAGGATTTTTTCCCGTATGGTTTGCTTTTTTCATAAATCCGTCTTTTTCATATTCCGTGGCGGTTGTCGCGGCTGTTATGTCTGGGCATATGTTTTCCGTGTTTTTAAAGTTTAAAGGCGGAAAAGGAGTGGCGACCGGATACGGCGCTTTTCTGGCTTTAATGCCCGTTCCGGCTTTATGGGCTTTATTGGTTTTTTCCGCGGTTTTAACGCTTTCGGGATACGTGGCTTTGGGCTCAATATGCGCCGCCGTGACGCTTCCTCTGGCGGCTTTTTTTTCCGGCTATCATTTTGAGTCCGTAATTTTTGCTTTTGCGGTGGCTTTGCTTGTGATATACAAACACAGAGCCAATATAAAAAGGCTTAGGCAGGGAACTGAAAACAGGTTTAAAATTTTTAAGAAAAAAGGTGCTTGATATGAAAATAACAGTGCTTGGAGCGGGTTCATGGGGAGCGACGCTGGCCGCTCTTCTTTTAGAAAACGGGCATGATATTACTCTTTGGGAATTTGACAAAAAAAGGGCGCAAGATCTCCAGTCAAGAAAAATAAAACCTTTTTCCGCGGGCATTGACCTGCCCGGAAATTTATTTATCACCGACGGACTGGACTCTTTAAATGACAGCGGAGCGGTTTTATTTGCCGTTCCTTCGCAGTTTATGCGTTCCACCTGCGCGCTTTTGAAAGAAAAAGGCTTTTCTTTAAACGGCAAACTGATAATAAGCGCCACAAAAGGCATTGAAAATAAAACTCTTTTAAGAATGTCCGAAATAATAGAAGAGCTTTTTCCGGGCAATTATGCCGATATAGCCGTTTTGTCGGGCCCCAGCCATGCCGAAGAAGTCTGCCGGAAGATGCCGACGACGGTGGCTTCCGCATCCGTCTGTCTTAATACAGCCGAAAGATGCAGAGCCTTATTTATGAACGAATATTTCAGGGTTTATAACCAGACGGATATCATAGGCGTTGAAACCGGAGCGGCTTTAAAGAATGTTTTCGCTATCGCCTCGGGCATTGTCGACGGTTTAAAATACGGAGACAATACGAAAGCTGCCATAGTCACCAGAGGTTTAAAAGAGCTGGCGAGGGCCGGCGTGGCTTTAGGCGGAAAGGAGCAGACTTTTTACGGGCTTTCCGGCGCGGGAGATCTTATGGTAACATGTTTTTCCGGGCACTCCAGAAACCGCGCTGTCGGGGAAGCGGTCGGACGGGGAAAAAGCGCCGAAGAAGCGGAAAAAAGTCTGGGCATGGTGGCTGAAGGAGTAAAAAATACGATAAGCGCCTATGAGATAGGAAAAAAACTGAATGTTGAGCTTCCGATCATTAATGAAGTCTATGCCGTTCTTTTCGAAGGGAAAAACCCTCTTGAAGCCGTAAGCGCTTTGATGACAAGGGAGCCTAAACATGAATAAAAACGATATAGCAAAAACTTTATCTTCTCTGCTGGGTTCAAAAAAGGAGGCTGACGCCGCCGTTGATAAAGTTTTCAAAGAAATGTCAAAAGCTTTAAAGAACGGCGAAAAAGTCGTGATTACAGGTTTCGGAAGTTTTAATATGTTTATCACGCAGACTAAAAACGGGCATAATCCTAAAACCGGAGAAAAGCTTATGATACCTCCGATGAAAAAAATAAGATTTAAGCAGTCGAAAGATTTTTTTGAAAAGTGAAGCCGTATTGCTTTTTAGCGGGAGAAAAAGTTTTGCTGTTTTAATTTTAAACGGAAAAGCAAACGGCATGCGCGGGGGCGGTTCTTCCGCAATTAAAATATAAGCGTTTAATGACGCGGTGACCCCCTTTATTATTAAAGCGCTGAAGACTTTTTTTTAGCTTTTTGCCTGAAATTCATTTTGTCTGGATTTTACGCTTTGACAAAATCCTGTGAAAATGTATAATATAACGGTTCTAAAAAGATGAATATGGTTCAGGTTCCGCCAATACCAGATAAACAATATTTTACCATAGGCGAAGTTTCCCGGATAACGCAAGTTCCGCAATATACTTTAAGATACTGGGAAAATGAGTTTAAGCTTTTAAGGCCCGTCAGAAAGAGTTCGGGGCAAAGACGGTATCATAAAGAAGACGTTGAACTGGTTTTTAAGATAAAAGATCTGTTATACAATAAAAGATATACAATAGAAGGCGTCAAAAAATGCCTGACCGGCGGAAAGCGCAGAAAGCTTACCGATTTGCAGACGGATTTAAATCTTGACATAGAGCATTTGCCGGACTCAAAAATTTTGAGAGAGATAAAAGAAGAGTTGAAACAGATCCTTAAACTTCTTAAAAAATAATAACCCTATGCGCCGTAAGCGCATTGTGTAAATCGGGGCGTGGCGCAGTTGGCTAGCGCACTCCCTTGGGGTGGGAGAGGCCGCTGGTTCAAGTCCAGTCGCCCCGATTCGATTTTTTTATTTCTGGCAGCTTCCGTGTTTTCAGGAAGCTGCTTTTGCATTTGGACTTTTTTCCCGGATTCTGTTTTCTTTACATATACAAATAATAGAATAAATTAAATATTTATTAATTATGACCGTTCCGGATCGGTTAATTAATTCGCAAAATGCCGGGTTTATGCCTTTTTCTTTTCTAAAAACCTGTAATATTTTTGCTAAAGCGGACAAATTATTTTTCAAAGCAATATTTTTCGGATTTTAAATTTTTTTCGTTAAAATGATATTTATCTTTTAATGAAAATGTTGACATTAATATATAATAATCGTAAAATTCTAAGGTATTAAAGCGGCGATGTAAATATTTAAGGAGCAAAGCAATGAAGAAAAGCATATTTTTTATTTTGGCATTTTTAATATGC
The DNA here is from genome assembly GCA_938040055.1 of uncultured Endomicrobiia bacterium. Taxonomy (GTDB): domain Bacteria; phylum Elusimicrobiota; class Endomicrobiia; order Endomicrobiales; family Endomicrobiaceae; genus Endomicrobium_B. Next base: position 32,797 of record CALHWY010000020.1, on the reverse strand, counting down.
GCGTCTTTTGCGGCTTGTAAAAAAAAGGATAAAAAGATAAATATCATTAAACATCCTACGCAGCTTACGGTAAAAGAAGCATATCAGGATTATGAAGCGCAGGGTAATTATTATATAGCGTCAAATAAGACGGGCGAAGAAATAAAGAAACTTCATTTAACTGCGACGCTAAAGGATATGGTGACGGGTGAAATTATTGTAGCGCCGAAAATAGAATGGTATGGTTATACAAGTCTGGTAGGAATAGGCAAGTTTGAACCTAATGAGGGCGTTCAAACTTGGTATTGCCCTGTCTTGGACAGTTCTCCTACGATTGTTTATGCGGTTGCAAGATATAATGGAGATTCAAAATATAATCTTAGTGAAGTGGATATAAGAATAAAACAAAACTATTAGGGTATGAAATTGACAAAGAGAATAATTTATATTTTATTTGCTTTGATATGTTTTAATTTAAATTTGTTTGCGGCAAAGCCTATAAAAAATGACAAGAATCTTGCCGTATATTTGGAAGGAAGAGGAATAAACAGCCGTCTTGAGCATAATTATTATCAGTCCAAAGGCTTGAATACGCTGATAAAAGTTGACGGTAAGCTGTATATGGTGTCATTGAATCAAGCAGATAATATAGTTATTGATTTGATTAATGACACAAAAAAAGAAGAGTTTTTTGATACAAACATCAAAACCTACATATACAACAGTCAATACCGCGGCGCCGGAATGGTATGCGCCGACGGTAGGGAATATTTGTATATAACCTATTGTTTTTATGACGGAAGCATAAAGACGGCGAAAGTATCGCTGAAAACAAAGACTGTAAAATGGATAAGCACATACAGGCTTTTGGATGTAAAATATTTTCCTTTGGACAGTGTATATCATAAAGGGAAACTGTATATATTGGTCTGTGAGGATGAAAAGTCTTTTCATCTTGTAAAGATAGACTGCGCAAACGGGGAAGCAAGAAAAATAGCGGAGATAAAAGGTGATTATGTACTTAATGCATTGTCGGTATGTGATGAGAAGCTTTGCGTGTACGGAGCGAGAATATGGAACATGCGTATGTATAAGGCAAGATATAATTTTGAAGGCAAAAGGGTAGACGCGGATATATATGACAGCGGCGAATGGAGAGGATCAATCACCAGGGCCTTTGTTAAAGGGAAACAAGATTATGTTTTATATAAACAAAACAAAGATCTGAGCTTGAGAAAAAATAAAATAATAAAATTTACCGGATACAAAGCGCCCTGGCATAGGAATATTTTTTACGATACGAATTCCTTATATGCCGCAGGCGTCGGCGTATATGCCGGGTACGGCTGGGAAAACAGGAGCGGGTATTGCAAATATGACGAGAAAGGCGCTTTAATCCAGGACAGGTTTATAATAATGCCGGGGAAGGTCAGCCAGAATAATGCGGTATTGGAAGACGGGGAGAAAGTATGCATATTGTCGTCTTTGGATAATGGCGGCGCGGTATTGCATTTCATACCTTGCAGCCAGGCGGTTTATGTATACACAAATGAGAAAGAGGCGGATTTTAAAGACAGCGTTGTGCATCCCAGAATATCTTTAAATGAAAGCGGGACTTTTACATACAAAATAAAATACGTGAATTATGAAAATAAAGCGCCTAATGCGGGATTTCCGAAACTGCATATATCCAAAAGAGGCCAAAATATAAGCGGCAGCCCGTTTACAATGCGGGAAGAAGACATAAACGATAAGAATTATACCGACGGAAAAATTTATAAATATGTGCTTGATTTGACTTTTGCGCAAGGAGATGAGTATTCGTACAGGATAGAGGCCGCATGCGGTTCCGAAACGTTTGAGTCCGAAACTTATTATTATCCTGTTTTCGGCTCCGTTCCGAAAATATTGCCTTTTGACGGCCAAAACTGTATTTTTCCGGATATAAGAAAGTATGATACCACGCAGCTTGAGGCGAAAGTTAAATTTATGGAGCCTAACGGCTATAAAATAAAGGCCGGCTATCCCGTGATAAGCATATATTCGCAGGATAATGTTGCCGTCATAAAAAATGTTAAGATGTCTGAAGCCGAAGGGGAATCCGGAGAATTAAAGGCTTTTTTGCGTCCGCTGGGCGCTTATAAAGGAGGAAAATACAGATATAAGATAGAAGCGGAAAATGAGCTCGGAACGGCGGCGGAGGCTTTGGAAGGGGAGTTTGAGATTTTAAATTCCGAACAGTCCGGAGTAAAGAAAGAAAAGGTTTTTAATGTTCCCAATCCTTTCAGCCCGCATGAGGGTCCTACCAGAATAGTGTTTAGCTGCGAGACAGCCGAAAAAGTGAAAATAAAAATATTTACGCTTTACGGGGATTTGGTTTATGAGGATTCTTTTAACGCCGCCGAAGGAACAAATGAATATGAATACGGCGGCAGAGACGGAGCCGGCAGAATTCTTTACAACGGAACGTATATATGCCAGCTTGAAAAGTCAAACGGCAAAAAATTGAGATGCAAAATTCTGGTCATAAAATAAAAGCTTTTGTAAATTGCGATAAAGCCGGCGGTTTCCGGCTTACAAATTAAAAACGGAATCGGTTCATTCCGTAAAAAATTATTTTTTACAGCCGTTTTTATGGTGCGTGTTTATGAGAAAACTATACGGTATTTTTTTATTTGTTTTTTTCTTCGGCTTTTTAACGGCCGGTTTTTCTTTTGCGGATTCCGCCAGAAGAAAAGGTTTTTTATCCCATGGCCCGAGCGCGGCGGCTTTCGGCGCGGGCGAGACGGTTTTTTCTGCGCAGAGAGATGCCGCCGTAATACAGTATAATCCTTCGCTTATGGCGTATTTCGGACAAAATATTTTAAATGTTTCAAGATTCAATCTTTATGAGGGAAGCTCTTATAACAGCGGCTCCGCAGTGCTTAACTATTTAAAGGTTTTCCAGCTGGGATTTTCCGTGTCAAACTTGTCCTCGGGCGACATCGAGATAAGAAAAGATCTGCATATGCCCGGAAAGACCGTGTCGGCGGACATATACAATTATGTTTTTGCCGGAGCCGGAATGATAAAAAGCCTGGGGCTTGCCTACGGCATAAGCGTAAAATATCTCTACTATGACTTGTATGAAAAAAAAGGCGGGGCTCTCGCCGCGGACGCGGGGCTGGCGAGGGTTTTTAAAGGGCCTGAGCTTTTCGGCAGCGTTTCCGGCATAAGATTGGGCTTTTCAGCACATAATATTGTGTCGGAAGGATTGAAGCTTGATAAGCAAAAAGAAGAAATGCCTTTGATTTACAGAATCGGTTCGGCTTTTACCATTCCCGTGTATTACAGATTCCAAAGCCTTGATTCGGCAGGTTTTTACGCCGATTTGAAATATGAAGATAGTTTTGTTGATATACACGCGGGTCTTTCATATACTTTTGCGGATAAATACAGCTTAAAAGCCGGATACTATCCGGGGCATTTTACATTCGGTTTCGGGGCTGATTTTTATTTTCTCACCGTAGATTATGCCGCGGACTTCAGCGATATCGATCTGGTAAACAGATTCGGATTATCCTACAGGTGGGGCTTGAAAAAAGCGGGAGAACTTGAAAAAGAGGCCAAAGAAGCGCTTGATAAAGAAAAAATGTCTCTTAACGAGGCCGAAAAGAAGTTTAAGCAGGCGAAAAAGCTTTACGCCGGAGGCGAATATCTGCGCGCTACCGATATGCTGTCGGCGATAGTGGTTTCTTACCCTAACTTTGAATCTCCCATGCATTTTTACGCTAAAATGCAGAGCGATATGAACAAAATTTCCGTTTCTGAAGAGGAATTTGATTTTTCAAAAAATACATATGCAAAAGGCTATTGCGCGTATTATGGCGCCGATTACAGGACGGCTCTTACCGAATGGAACAAATATACTCATTTTACCGGCGGAAGCGAAGAAATCGGCGAATATATGGAAAAGATAAATACAGTTATGAAAATGCAGGAATTGGCCAGACTTGAAACGGAGCTTGACGCTAAAGCTGGAAAAATGCTCGCGTCAGGAATTGAAAAATATAATGCGTCAAAATGGGTTCTTTGCATAAAAACAATGGAAAAACTTCAAAAATTTGTGACCGATAATAAATTTTCAAAAACTCTTGAATATTATAATAAAGCCAAAAAATATATAGACAAATCGGTTGAGGAACTTGCCAAAACCATAAAATACGATAAAAAAACTTCCTCTGACGAGCAAGACCGCGGCGCCGGGCCCGCAGTTGAAGATAAATTTGAAATAGACGAAGCTTCCGCGGATAAAAAATACAATGAAGGGCTGATTCTCTATGCGCAGGGAAAATATTTTGAGGCTGAGCGCACCTGGGAGCTTACATTAAGGTTAAATCCGAAACACAGGAAAGCCAAAATAGCGCTTTCCAAACTGCGCGAAAGCGGATATTTAACGGAATAATATATTGAGAGCCGTATTGTTTATTTTTTTCGGAATGCGGCCGGCGTCTGACGGACTTATTATGTATAAAGGTTTAACGCATTTTAAGTGCGATATAAAAAAGATGCCAAGTTAATTGTTTCCGGCTTTGCTGCAAAAAGGATATTTCAATGCCGGTTTCCGGTTTTTAATGTCAAGCATAGACTGCGGATTACGCTTATTTATTGTCATTATCCGGCTTGCGGCGGGTTTTGGAATGTTTTATTGCGTGCGTCCTTTAAAAATCATTTCCGTAAATTCATTTTTGCGGACTTTCCGAAAAAACGGCTGAAAAATTACGCTTTAAAAAAATTTTTTTGAATTGAAAAATACTTTTTATATGCCGGACGCTTTATTCTTTATTTTTTTATCAAACCCGAGCCGCTCAAAAGATTAAATGAAAAAGACCCTTTGACGGCGATATTTTAATAAAAGCCGCGGCTGTATTTTAAAAGTTTTTTATATGGCGAAAACCGGCTTTGAAAACTTTGCGCAAGCTTTGTTACTGCGCCGCCCCCCGTCGCGGCGGCAAAGAATAAGAAAATAAAATAAAATTTAGTATAATACATCCTAATGCTGACGGAATTTTTATCAAACCATCTTTATCTTTTTTTCGGGTTTTCCCGGTTTTTTCGAACTCGCGGGCCGTACTGAAACACGCCTTGCGGCAAGCTTGTCTTTCGCGGCCGGTCCGCATTAAAATCACGAAAATAAAAAAATAATACTAACGGGATAATGATTATGAGCAAAGAACAGAAATCTTTAGACACATTAAGACATTCGGCTTCACATATAATGGCGGCGGCTGTGCTTGAGCTGTTTCCTGAAACAAAAGTCGCCATAGGCCCGTCCATTGAAGACGGTTTTTATTATGATTTTGACAGAAGCGCGCCGTTTACTCCGGAGGATCTGGCGAAAATAGAAGAGAAAATGAAAGAAATAATAAAAGCGGATGAACCTTTCATTCGCTCGACAATGCCTAAAGAGGACGCCATAAAAGATTTTAAAGCTAAAGGAGAAAAATATAAGGCCGAAATAGCTTCCGAAATCGAAGACGACGAAGTAAGCATATACAAATCCGGCAGTTTTACGGATCTTTGCAGAGGCCCTCATGTCGCGTCCACGGGAGAAGTGCGCAATTTTAAGCTTCTTTCCGTAGCGGGCGCTTACTGGAGAGGCGATTCGTCCAGGGAAATGCTGCAAAGAATTTACGGCACGGCTTTTTTTACTAAACAAGAGCTTGAGGATTATCTCAAAAAAGCCGAAGAGGCGCAGAAAAGAGACCACCGCAAACTCGGAAAAGAGCTGGATCTTTTCAGCGTTAACGACGCGGTCGGCGGCGGGCTTATTTTATGGCATCCGAAAGGGGCTTTGCTGAGGGATATCATCGAGACGAACTGGAAAAAATTTCATCTGGACAACGATTATGAGCTTCTGATGACGCCGCATATTGCCAGCGAGGAGCTTTTTGCAATAAGCGGGCATTTGCAGACATATTCGGAAAATATGTACGCGCCTATGGAAATTGAAGGCAAACCGTACCGCGTTAAACCTATGAACTGCCCGATGCATTTGATGATATATAAAACAAAGCTGCATTCTTACAGGGAGCTTCCTATAAAATATGCAGAACTCGGCACGGTTTACAGATTTGAAAAATCCGGCGTTCTTCACGGATTGTTGCGCGTAAGAGGATTTACGCAGGATGACGGACATATAATCGTACAGCCGGAACTTTTGGAAGAAGAAGTGATCACGGCGTTTCAAATGGCTATAAATATGCTTAAAATGTTCGGTTTTGAAGAATATGAGATTTATCTCGCCACAAGACCGGAGAAAAAATACGTCGGAGAAGTCGAAAACTGGAATAAAGCCGAAGCTTCGCTGGAAAATGCTTTAAAAAAGACCGGATACAAATATGAAGTCGACGCCGGCGGCGGCGCGTTTTACGGGCCTAAGATTGATATAAAAATTAAAGACGCCATCGGAAGGCTGTGGCAGTGTTCCACCATACAGTTTGATTTTAATCTGCCGGAAAGGTTTGATATTTACTATATTGACAAAGAGGGCAAAAAGGCAAGACCTTATATGATACACAGGGCTCTTATGGGTTCTCTGGAAAGATTTATAGGCGTTGTTCTTGAGCATTATGCCGGAGCTTTGCCTCTGTGGCTTTCTCCTGTTCAGGTGGCCGTTGCCAATATCAATGAAAACCAGTTTGAATACTGCAAAGAGCTTCTTAACAGCCTTAAAAAAGAAGGAATAAGAGCCGTTTTTGACGACAGAAATGAAAAAATAGGACATAAAATAAGAGAGAACGCCATGCAGAAAATCCCTTATATCGCCGTTGTGGGGGATAAAGAAAAAGATTCGGCTTCAGTCGCCGTCCGGGCAAGAGGAAATAAGGATTTGGGCGTGCTAAAGATTGAAGAGTTTATAAATTTGGTGCAAAGTGCAAATGCGCCGGGTATAATATTATAAAGGAAATTCATATGAAAAAACGGTTTATTTTTACGGCTTTTTTTATGTACGCGCTTTGCTCCGCCGCTGTTTTTATGTCTTGCGGAGAGGGCAAACAAAACGGCGATAAAACCGCGGAGAAGATAAGCGGCAATAATGCCGAGTCCGTTTCGGAAACGGAGAAAAACGTTTCTTCAGGCCCTGAAAAGGAGGCGGAAAAACCTGCCGCTTCGGGTCCGGTTTTGCCCGTTTCTTTGAAAGCGTATAAGTTTGTGGAAATAAACGACGGTAAAGAGTATGAGATTTTTTCAATTAATAATGATTTGTTTGTATACGACGAGCAAGATTCCGTTGAGCCGAAAGAAATCATAATACCGTCTTCATATAAAGGCAAGCCGGTAACCTCTATCGGAGCGGGAGCGTTCGAGTGGTTTGATTTGCGGCATGTGAAAGTGACAATCCCTGACGGCATAACCGTTATCGGAAGATCGGCTTTTAAGGATTGCAGCGGCATAAGCAGGATATCAATCGGAAAGTCCGTGACGAAGATAGGGGACGGAGCTTTCGAAAACTGCAAAAGTTTGAATTCCGTCAATATTCCCGAAGCTTTGACTTATCTTGGCGATGATGCTTTTATGGAATGCTCTAATCTGCAGAGCGAGATTATTATTCCTGATGCGGTAACGAATTCTCTCAGAAAAGCCTTCTATAACTGTGCAAAACTGCCGAAGGTTAAAATAGGGGCCGGCGTTAAAAAAATAGACGAAATGGCTTTTGCCGGAAGCGGGATAACGGAAATCACCATTCCCTCTAATGTAAAAAGCATTGAAAATATGGCTTTTTTCGGATGCAGAGAATTAACGCGCGTCATAATTGAAGATAACGGCGTAACCCGTATTGAGGACGGTAAAGGAAGTTTTAAAGACTGTTCGAGTTTAAAAACGATTTATTTCGGCAATAAACTCGAATATATCGGAGAGTACGCGTTTAACAATTGTAAAAGCCTGGAGAGCCTGACTTTTCCGCAAAGTTTAACCAAAATAAGACAGTACGCGTTTAATAATTGCAAAGAACTGGTCAACGTAACTTTTCAAAACAGTCCGGCGGTTATCGGCGAGAACGCGTTTGGATACTGCAATAAATTAAGAAACGTGGATTTGGGCGATTCATTGTTGGCGCTTGGAAATCTTGCATTTAATGAATGTACCGGCATAACCGAAATAACTCTCCCGGCAAGCCTGAAACATGTGAGCGGTTATCCCTTATCTCCGTTTCACGGATGCGCCCAGCCTACGATATACGTTAAAAAACTTTCATCGGCTCCGTCTGGCTGGGGCCGTTCGTGGAACGGGGACAGCGGGCCTGTTTACTGGGAACGCTGAACCTTTCGTTTTAAGCGGCGAAGAAGCGGGCGCATTGCCGTTATTTGACAAAAAAACATTAGTTATATATAATCGTATTCTGCCGGAAAATCCGGCATAAAGAAGCCGTCCCGGCTCACCTTTACCCGTAAGGGGAAAAGGTTAAAAAATAAGAGAAAAACGGCCTTGGAGCCGTTGATCATATTTACGGGGCGGAATTAATTTTCCGTCCCGAATTTTTATTTGATTTCGGCATATGCCGAGAGGAGGTCGCCGTCGAACACAAAAGATTTCGTATAAACCAGTTTATCAGAGTGCCCGAGGTCAGGCTGATTGATTCGGGAGGGGATCAGATAGGAATAGTCAAAACCGCGGAGGCTTTGTCTATGGCGCAGGCTAAAGATTTGGATCTGGTCGAGATTTCTCCCATGGCAAAGCCGCCTGTATGCAAAATAATTAACTTTTCCAAGTTTAAATACGAAATGGAAAAGAAAGAAAAAGAAGCCAGAAAGAAACAAAAAAACTCCCAGGTTAAAGAAGTCAGAATCAGACCGCGCATCGGAGAGCATGATCTGGACGTTAAAATCAAGCGCGCCAGAGAATTTATTGAAGACGGCGACAAAGTTCAGCTTACGGCGATGTTTTCCGGAAGGGAGATGCAGCATAAGGATTTAGGCGTTAAGATTATGGACAGAATTAAAGATACTCTCTCGGATATCGCCGAACCCGAAGGCAGAGTGTCTTCAATGGGCACAAGAATGTATCTTACTCTTGCGCCTAAGAAAAAAACATCAAAATAATATCATGAAATAATCGGAGGGTTGTCATGCCAAAAATGAAGACGCACAGCGGTGCGAAAAAACGCTTTAAAGTCACGGGAAGCGGAAAAGTAAAATATAAAAAGCCGGGACAAAGACATCTGCTTACCGGAGATTCCGGAAACCAGAACAGAAAATCGAGAAAGCCTTCAATAGTGGACGCGGCGGACATGAAAACAATGAAAAAGTATTTGCCGTATAACTTTTAACAGCGGATAATCACAAGTATTCAAGGAGATTGTAATGCGTACAAAAAGCGTAGTATATACAAGACAAAGAAAGAAAAAATATTTCAGGCTTGCAAAAGGCTCTTACGCGACGAAGAAAAACCGCTGGAGAATGGTTATGCAGCAGGTTGAGAGATCTCTCAACTATGCGTATGTCGCAAGAAAAGACAATAAAGCGAATTTCAGAACTCTCTGGATTATCCGTCTCAACGCTGCCGTCAGAGAAGAAGGAATATCTTATAATAGATTTATTTCCGGCTTAAAAAGGGCGAATGTTTCCATAGACAGAAAAATGCTTGCCGATATAGCGGTAAACGACAGCGCTTCTTTTAAACAGCTCGTTGAAATAGCCAAATCCGCCTGAAAATAAAATATGAATTATTCTCCGGCAAAAACATTATTATTGTTTTTCTCAGGTCTTATTGCCGCAGGCACTATAATATTGTCTTTGCCGGTTTGCAGAAATCCCGGGGCCGAATTTTCTTTTCTGACTAATTTGTTTACTGCGGCTTCAGCGTCCTGCGTTACGGGGCTGACCGTCGTGCCGATAAACGAATATTTTTCCGGAACCGGACAAACGGTAATAATGCTGCTTGTGCAAATAGGCGGGCTCGGATATATGTTTGTTTCCACGGTCGTCACTTTGCTTATAGGCAAAATGGCCTTGAAAGACAGGCGCATAATGCAGGAAATATTCGACGTTTCGTCTTTTAAAGATTTAAAAAAGCTTTTGGTCAAAGCCGTTATATTCGTGCTTGCCATAGAAGCCGCGGGGGCCGTTGTTCTTACGGTTGTCTTTTTGAAAGATTTTGCGTTCTTTGAGTCATGTTATCTAGGTTTGTTTCATTCCGTAACGGCGTTTTGCAATGCCGGTTTCAGCCCTTTTCCCGACAGTTTGATTTCTTATTCGGGCAATCCGTTAATGCTTTATGCCATGTCCGCTCTTATCATACTGGGCGGCTTGGGCTTTTTTGTAATAGTTGACATATACGACACTTATAAAGACAAACACATTCATTTATCGGTTCATACGAAAGTCGTGCTTTCTATGACTGCCGGCATACTGCTGTTCGGTTTTGCCGTTTTTATGTTTTCCGCAGGATCCGGAGTTTTTAAAGAAGGGGCTCTGTCTTTTAAAGCCGTAAATAATGCTTTTTTTCAGATCGTAAGCGCAAGGACCGCGGGCTTTGCTTCGGTGCCGGCAGATTCGTTCAGCGAGTTTACGGAGATTATCCTTATATTTTTAATGTCGGTCGGAGCCGCGCCGGGAAGCACCGCCGGGGGCATAAAAATAACCACTTTGGCGCTGGTCTTTGTCTTTGTAAGAAGCATGGTAAAGGCGGACGCCGATTTTGTTCTTTTTAAAAGAAGAATACCTATCGATCTTGTGAAAAAAGCCTTAACGATTTTTATCATATTTTTTGCCTGCGTGGCGGTTTTGTCCGCCGCTCTTATTCTTCTTGAAGCGGATAAAAGACCGATAGACGTGGTTTTCGAGGCCGTTTCGGCGTTTGCCACGGTGGGGCTTTCCGTGGGAGTGACTCCTTTGCTGTCGCCGTGGGGAAAAGTTTTGATTATTTTTGCCATGATTGTCGGCAGAATCGGGATTTTGACAATATTGATACTTATGCTGACTTCCGGAAAACAGAGAAAAAGCATAAATTACCCTGAAGCCAGAATACTTGTAGGCTGAGGAGAAAAGATGAAGAAAAGACAGTTTGCGGTTATAGGTCTTGGAACATTCGGATACAATGTCGCGGTCGAATTGGCAAAAAAAAATATACAGGTGCTTGCCATAGACCATGACGCGGAAATAGTCAACAGGATAAGCCAGTTTGTAACTCAGGCGCTTGTAGCCGACGCTACGGACGAAAGAGCCGTAGAAGACGCCGGGGTGGCCGATTGCGACAGCGTGGTGGTTTCAATAGGAGAAAGCATAGAGACGAGCATTCTTGTCACTTTAATAGTAAAAGAGCTCGGAGTAAAAAATATAATAGTGAAATGCATCAGCGCGTGGCATTCGAAAGTGGCGGCGAAGCTGGGCGCCGATACGGTGGTATATCCCGAATTTGAAATGGCGAAGAGGCTGGTCGACGGCATAGTCACTCCGAATATTTTGGAACAGATAGAGCTTTCAAAAGATTATAATCTTGTCGAAATTATCGCCCCGAAAGAATTTTGGGGAAAAGCGATAAAAGAAACCGGAATAAGAAACAATTACGGCATTAATATAATAGCCATCCGCAGACATATTCCCGTGATAGACGATGACGGACAAAGCGACATAAAAGAAGAGGTGAATATGGTTCCCGGGCCAGATGATGAGATTCATCAAAACGATGTTTTGGTGGTTATAGGCCCCGAACAGTCGCTGTCGAAATTAAAAAAACATTAGCAGAGGATTTCCGATGAGCGAGGAAAATATTAAAGATACGGCGAAAGAAGAAGCCAATCACATGGAACTGGGCAAGTTCTATTTTCTGAATAATAAATATGAGGAAGCCGTAGCCGAGTTTAAGAAAGTTCTGGACGCCAATCCTTCAAACTCGGAAGCCTATTATAATATAGGGCTTATCAATGAAAGCTGTAATAAAACGGACGAAGCCAAGGAAATGTATTCCAAAGCTTTAAGCATACGAGGCGATTATAAAATAGCAAGAGAGCGGTTAAATAAACTTATAGGACTTGAAGATGAATAATATCGAGCAGATTGTTAATGAGGCTGTCCAAAAAATAAGCGCTGCGGACAGTTGCGCGCTTGAAAAGCTTAAAAACGAATATATCGGAAAGAACGGGGTTTTGACCCGGATTCTCAAATCTCTTTCCGATTATTGCATAGAAGACAAAAAGCGCATAGGTTCTGAGGCGAACAAAGCCAAAACGCTTATTGAAAGCGAAATTGAAAAAAGGAGAACACTGCTTAAAAATGCGCTTATAGACGAAAAAATGGCAAAAGAGAAGGTGGATTATTCACCGGCTTTTTATTTTCCGTTTGCGAAAGGCAGTTTTCATCCTATCATTGGGATTATAGAAGAGATATCGGATATTTTCAAATCGATGGGCTTCAGCGTTGCCGAAGGCCCTGAAATCGAAACGGAATGGTATAATTTCGAAGCTTTAAACATACCGGCTAATCATCCGGCGAGAGACACCCAGGACACTTTTTATCTTGAAGGCATGAAAAATGTCATGAGAACGCATACTTCTCCCGGGCAGATTCACGTTATGCAAAACCGCCGCCCGCCTATTAAAGTCATAGTGCCGGGAAGGGTATACAGGAACGAAGCCAGCGACGCTTCCCATTCAGCCACATTTCATCAGATAGAGGGACTGTCGGTAGCGGAAAACGTAACGTTCGCGGATCTGAAAAGCACTCTGGCGCTTTTTATACACAATCTTTACGGACCGGATGTCGATTTGCGTTTCAGGCCTTCCCATTTTCAGTTTACCGAACCTTCAGCGGAAGTGGACATTCAATGCGTATTGTGCAAAGGAAACGGATGCAGGGTATGCAAAAATTCAGGCTGGCTTGAAATGCTGGGCTGCGGAATGGTGCACCCGAACGTGTTTAAAGCCGTTGGTTATGATACGGAAAAATATACGGGTTTTGCTTTCGGGCTGGGAGTTGAACGTCTGGCTATGCTTAAATACGGTATTGACGATATACGTCTTTTTTATGAAAACGATTTGAGGTTTTTGAAGCAATTTTAAAATTAAGGAACTTAAAAAATGAAGATATCATACAACTGGCTGAAAAAATTCGTTGATTTCGATTTAAATCCCCAAGAGCTGGCGAAAATGCTGACGCTTATAGGAGTGGAGACTTATGTCGTCTCGGAGGGCGGAAAATGGAGCGGCGTGGTTACGGCTAAAGTTTTGGACAAACAGAAACATCCTGACGCGGACAAACTTTCTCTTTGCAGGCTTACCGACGGCGCAAACAGCTATTCGGTTGTCTGCGGGGCGCCGAATGTAGACGCCGGACAAATAGTTCCTCTTGCCAAAATAGGCGCGGTTTTGCCGGGAGATTTTAAAATAAAGCCCGCTAAAATACGGGGAGTCGATTCCGAAGGCATGATTTGTTCGCAACAGGAATTGGGGCTTTCCCAAGAGTCCAGCGGAATAATGGTTCTTGACGAAAATACCGCCGTAGGCATTCCTCTTGAAAAAGCTCTCGGCAATACGGATTCTATCCTTGAAATCGAAATCACTACCAACAGAGGAGACTGTTTAAGCCATCTTGGAGTGGCAAGGGAGATAGGCGCAAAATTAAGAAAAACTCCTGTGCTGCCTTTGGTGAAAACTCCAAATGTTCCTGAAATAAATAATATAAAAATAGAATCCGGGCTTTGCAGCCGTTACATAGGATGCGTCATATCGGGGGTTAAAGCGGGACCGTCTCCGAAATGGCTTTCGGAAGCGGTTGAAAAATGCGGAATCAGATCGATTAACAATATAGTCGACGTAACAAACTATGTTCTTCTTGAACTCGGGCATCCTTTGCACGCTTTCGATATCTCCAAACTTTCTTCAAACGGCGTAATAGTCAGAAACGCAAAAGCCGGGGAAAGCATAACGGCATTGGACGCAAAAGAATATAAACTCGATCCTGAAATGCTTGTTATAGCCGACAATGAAAAGCCCGCGGCCATAGCCGGAATTATGGGCGGGCAGTATTGCGCGATAGACGAAAACACAAAAACCGTTTTTCTTGAAAGCGCGGTGTTTAACGCCGATTCGGTAAGAAAAACTTCAAAGAAGCTCAACCTTTCCAGCGATTCTTCATATAGATTCGAAAGAGGCATTTCCTGGGATATCGCCGAACTGGCTTCCTGGAGAGCCGCGAATCTCATATGTGAAATCGCCGGCGGGCATATAGATTTCAGGGAAGACATCCGTACTCAGGAATATGAAAAAACGGAGATCACTTTAAGAGTTGAAAGGGTTTCCAAGCTTTTAGGATATCAGATAGAAGAAGACGATATAGCCGAAATACTCAGATTTCTGGGAATAGATTTGCAGCCCAGGGGTGAAGTTATTTTATGCCAAATTCCTTCATGGCGCAATGATATAAAGGAAGAGGTGGATTTAATAGAAGAAGCCGCCAGGATAAACGGTTATGAAAATATCCCTAATCCCGCTGAGAGCGGAAATTATTTTTCCATGCACGGCGGATCTTTTATGCCGAAACTCGCGCAGGAATACAGGAAAAATCTTTTCGGGCTGGGGTTTAGCGAGGCTTTGAATTACAGTTTTTGCGAAATCAAAGACATAGAATTTTTCGGGCTTAAATATTTTTATAAAATAGCGAATCCGATATCGAAAGAAAATGAGGTTCTCAGACCGTCTCTGCTTCCGGGGCTTTATAAAAATCTTGTTTTAAATATAGGACGGGGCGCCGCGAGCGTCTCTCTTTTCGAATTCGGAAAAGTTTATGTCGAACCTTGCGAAAGAAAAACTTTTGCGGCTATAATGTACGGAAACGTCTGGCGGCAATGGTGGAAATGGACTGAAGATAAATTGAATCCGGAATATGATTTTTATTTCGGAGGAGGAGTTGTCGGAAATATGCTTCAGGACGGTTTTTCGATATCCGAAAATTTAAATCCGCATCCGTATTTTCATCCGGGAAAAACCGCGGCCGTGGTGTACAGGGGCAAAGCCGTCGGGCAGTTCGGAGTTTTGAAGCCTTCTTTGCAGCAGGACTTCGAAAAAGAAATATTCTATTTTGAAATTGATCTTGAAGCTGCCGGAAACGGTTACGCCGGCGCGGAGAGGACTTATAAACATGTGGCCAGATTTCCTTCGGTAAAGAGAGATCTTTCCGTGACGGCGGACAAGTCTTTGGCTTTCGCGAAAATAGAAAAAGTCATAAAAGCGGCGATGAAATCCGGAAATATGCTTAAAGACTATTATGTGTTTTCCGTATACGACGACCAAGCAAAACTCGGAGAAGGAAAAATAAGTTATTCCTTCAGGCTTTTTTACAGAAATGCCGAAAGAACTCTTAAAGACGAAGAAGTCAATAAAGACATGAACATGCTTCTTTCCAGGCTTGACAAAGAGCTGGGAGTGAAACTGAGAACATAAAAAGCTAACCGGAAAATTTAAAACGGATAGACACAGGACAGATCCGATCTGCTTTCTGTGTCTATTTATTACGGTATAATAAATTTTATGAAAAAAATTTTTTTAACGGTTTTATTTTTGTTTTTTTGCTTTAATGCGGTTTTTTCCCAAGCTCAAGATAATAATGTTTCCTCCTTTAAGGGTAGGCAGCCTAAGGATCTTGAAAAAATTTTAATGGATTTTGACGGATACGCCGCGAAAACGCAAAAACGGTGGAATGTTCCCGGAATGTCCGTCGCTATTGCGGCGGACGGGGAAATCGTTTATAAAAAATCGTTCGGCGTTAAACGGTCCGGCAAATCGGATAAAGTCGATAATCGTACTTTATTTCAGATCGCTTCCTGCAGCAAAGCTTTTACTTCCGCTTTGGCGGCCATGCTTGTCGACAGGGGATATTTCCGCTGGGAAGACAAGGTAACTGATTATCTTCCGGATTTCAGGCTTGACGACAAAAAAGTAAGCGACGAGATGACCATAGAAGATATGCTTGCTCAGTACAGCGGCCTGCCCGCATATTCGCAGCATCTTATGATGCTTTTCGGGTATGACGCCGGTTATGTCATACGGTCTATGCGTTATATAAAGCCTGCGGGAAAGTTCAGGCAGTCTTACGCTTATCAAAACAATTTCTATTTATTAATGGGCGAAATAATAAGGAAAGTTACCGGAAAATCATGGGATTACAATATCAGGGAATATATTTTCAAGCCTCTGGCTATGAGTTCTTCTTCCACGGACTATAAAAGCTATCTTAAATCGAAAAACCGCTCTCTCGGCCATTATTATTCCGGAGGCAAACTCGCGGTTTTGTCTGACGAACTCGCTTATAATTGCTGGCCGTATAATTTTGCATCCGCAAGCGGCGTGAACTCAAATATAGACGATATGTCGCAGTGGCTTTTGTTTCTCGTTAATGACGCTTCGTCTTTCGGATGGCGTCTTATATCAAAGGAAAATTTCGACAAACTTTTCGACGCCCGCGTATTGATCGACAATGCCGGAGGACGGAAGAATTTTTATTGTCTGGGATGGAAATGCATGAACTACGGCGGGGAAGATGTAATCTGGCATGCCGGCACTACCGACGGGGAGGGCGCCTATGTTTCTTTTATAAGAAACAAACGCCTGGGAATTGCGGTTTTAATGAATCTCCCGAACGGAAAAATGGCGGATGCTCTCGCGAAAAAATTTTACGATTTATATCTCGGCAATCCCGAAGTCGACTGGAGCGCCGTGAAGCTTGAAGAGGCTGATAAAGCGCATAAAAAACGCCTTCAGAGCCGGAAGCGTCCACCTGAAATTATAGTGCCTCCCATGGAATTAAAGAAATATGAAGGCATATACAATAATGTTTTATACGGCGACGCCGAAGTGAAACTTGAAGACGGCGTTTTAAAATTCAGTGCCGGCCCCGGAAAAGTCTGGATTACTCTTAAGCATTACAACGGAAATTCTTTTGACGGAACCGGAGTTCCGGGCTGGAGATTTAAGAGCCCGATGTTTGTTTTCAGGGTTTATGAAAACTCGAATATCAGAGGAATGACGGTCGAGGATATGACCGACGGAACTGATACTTTGTTTAGAAAAATAAAATGATAATAAAAAGAGATACGGACACCATTCTTAATTTTTTCGAGGATAATTCGGGCGTTTCCGGCGCGCATGCGGCTTTCGCGGCGGTTGCCGAGACGCAAGAGGAGATCGCTTCTTTTCTGCGCGAGATGTCCGAAAAGAAAATCCCCGTGACGGTAGCGGGAGCTTTGACCGGAAATACCGCTTCCGGACTGGCTTTCGGCGGGGCTGTTTTATCTCTTGAAAAACTTGACGGCATAGGAGACATCATAGAAATAAGCCCCGGCGAAGCCGAAATTCCGGTTCAGGCGGGAGCCCGCACCAAAGATATAAAAGAAAAAGCTTTCCTGCGGGGATGGATGTATCCTCCCGACCCGACTGAAAAAAATGCGTCCATAGGCGGAAATATAGCAACGAACGCTTCGGGGGGAAGAGGTTTTAAATTCGGGGTTACAAGAGATTATGTCAAAGCTTTAAAAGTCGTTTTCACGGACGGCTCGTCCGCTTTTATAAAAAGAGGCATGTATTTGGCGGATGAAAAAGGAAAAATCTCTTTTGACACCGATAAAGGCAAAAAAGAGATAATTCTTCCGAAGTATTCTCTTCCCCGGATAAAAAACGCCGCAGGATATTATAATTATCCCAATGCCGATCTGACGGACGTTTTAATAGGCTCTGACGGAACTTTATGCGTGACGCTGGAAGCCGTTTTGAAACTCATCCCTCATTTTAAAGAGTCGTTCGGGGGAATAATATTTTTCGACAGCCGGGAGAAAGCTTATGCTTTTGTCGGCGGCGTAAAAAGCAGGGCAAGGGCTGGAGGAAAAAACTCCGTTTCCCCGATGTCTCTTGAATATTTTGATAAAAACGCTTTGCTTATGATAAGAGACGATTACCCGCTGATTCCTGAAAACGCGCAGGCGGGAATAATGTTTGAGCAGGATGTTTATGAAGATAATTTTGACGCTTTGATGGAAAAGTGGGTCGAAATTATTGAAGAAAACGGGATTGATACGGAAAAAGTGTGGTTTGCCTCCAATATTAAGGAGCAGGAAGAGTTCAGGGTTTTCAGACACAGGATTCCGGAAAGGGTTAACGAGATGGTCAGAAGGAATAAAATTCCGAAAGTCGGCACCGATTTTGCCGTACCTGAAGGGAAACTTGCCGAAATAGTGGATTTTTGCGAACAAGAGTTTGAAAAAACAGGGCTTTTTAACCTGACTTTCGGACATATAGGCGAAAACCATCTGCATGCAAATATAATAGCTTCTGACGAAGCCGAATATGAAAAAACCAGGCGAATGTACGCCAGAATAGCCCGGAAAGCCGTTGAACTGGGCGGAACCGTGTCGGCAGAGCACGGCATCGGCAAACTTAAACACGTATTTCTGGAGAAAATGATCGGAGAAGACGGTTTTAAAGAGATGGCAAGGTTTAAAAAAAGTCTTGACGGCGCGGCTATTCTCGGCAGAAACAATATTTTTCCCGAAAAATATTTATTATAGCGCTGTTCGCAAAGTATTTCATATGTTTTATTTGCTTTTGCCAGCATACCAGCATAGATAAAGCAAATAGCGGAAATTTTATTAAAAACCGTTTAAAAATTAATTGTTTTTTGATTTATCGCTTGTTTGACAATTTTATTTGCAAATTATAAAATATTACGGGTATATTTTTATGGGAAATCTCGAAATTTTATCCGTCAAAGTAAAAAAAACGGCCGAAAGGCTGAAAAAACTTCAGGATGAGAATTTAAGGCTTAAAGCCGAAGTCGATTTTTTAAGAAAAGAAAACGATGACAACAGAAAAAAAATCGGCGAGTACGCTTTATTAAAAGAAAATACCGCAAACGCTGTCGTTAAAATAGAAAGAATTTTAAAGAAAATAGATACGGTCAAGGTATGAAAATATGGCAACCGCCCGCACGAAGATAATGGGAAGAGACATAGATATTAACATAGACGAGATGGATGAATTAAGCTTTGCAAGCGTGGTAAGTTATGTAAATGATCAGTGGCAGGAAGTGCAGAGGGAAAATTCAAACGTGCCCGACACTCAGAAAATCGCGGCGATGACGGCCGTTAAAATCGCTGCCGAACTTCTTAAAATCAAAGGTTTGCAAGAAAGTATTTCAGATAACTATGAAAGAAAAATTAAAGAATTGGTTAAACTTCTTGAAGAAGCGGAATATCCCAACTGAAATATTTTAATGTTTTTCCTGCAGTGTTGGCTAAGGTTTCCGGCGTATTGAATCCTACAGGTCCTGTTTAAGAGAACAGCAGTCGAGCGTATGCTCGTGGGCTTATGCCACTGTATCTCACTTATTAATAAGGGCTTTCAATCGTCTGAAGCTGGCGGCACTGCGGGGATTTTTTTATTTTAACGGTATCTGTCATGAAACAAACCAATTTTCTGGAAAACGCGGCGGTTAATAAAAATAAGCCTTTAGCCGCCAGAATGGCCCCGAAAAGTTTTGAAGAGTTTATGGGGCAGGAAAATATAGTAGGCAAAGATAAGCTTTTACGGCGTTCAATAGAAGCCGATAATCTCGGCTCGGTTATATTTTTCGGGCCTCCCGGCACCGGAAAAAGCGCTCTGGCAAGAATTATAGCTTCAAAAACAAAAGCTTATTTTGAAGAAGCGAATGCCGTTACGGCGGGAATTGCGGATATACGCAAAATTATCGACCGGGCGAAAGCCGGGCTGGAGATATCCGGAAAAAAAACGATTTTAATGCTGGATGAAATACATCATTTCAACCGTTCCCAGCAGGACGCTCTTTTGCCGGACGTCGAAAGGGGACTGATAACCCTGATAGGAATAACCACGGAAAATCCGTTTTTTTACATAAACGCGGCTATTCTTTCAAGAAGCATAGTTTTTGAATTTAAGCCTCTTTCGGACGAAGCTCTTTTAAAAATCATGGAATCCGCGCTCAAGGACGGCGAAAACGGGCTCGGGATGCATAAAATTGAGATTTCTGAAGACGCGAAACGGCATTTGATTTTAAATGCCAACGGAGACGCGAGAAGACTTCTTAACGCGCTTGAGATAGGCGCGCTTTCCACGGGAATAAACAAAGAAGGAAAAAGAAAGTTCGATATTTCAGTCGCGCAGGAATCCATGCAGAAAAGAGCGGTTTTATATGACCGCTCGGGCGACGCGCATTATGATCATATTTCCGCTTTCATTAAATCCATGAGGGGCACGGATCCGGACGCTTCGCTTTATTGGATGGCGAAAATGCTTGCAGCCGGAGAAGACCCGCGGTTTATAGCAAGAAGGATAATCATATGCGCTTCGGAAGATGTGGGAAATGCCGATCCCAGAGCTTTAATGCTGGCGGTTTCGGCTTTAAACGCCGTTGAGTTCGTGGGAATGCCGGAGGCCAGGATAATTTTAGCCCAGGCGGCCGTATATGTGGCTTGCGCGCCAAAGTCGAACGCTTCTTATCTTGCCGTGGACGCGGCTTTAAATGAGGTTAAAAACGGGAAAGTTAGAAATGTTCCCGATCATTTGAAAGACGCTAATGTTGACGGGGAAAAACTGGGGCACGGGCGGGGCTACAAATATCCGCATGATTTTCAAGGACATTTTGTGCAGCAGGATTACTGGACGGATCCGGTGGTGTTTTACAATCCGTCAAACGAAGGATTTGAGGGGAAAATTCGTGAACGATTACATGGAATCAGAAAAAAGAAAAGTAAGATATGAGTTTTTAAATCTGAGAAACAGGATAGATCCGATTTCGGCGTCGGCTTACAGCAATATGATTTTTTCGAAAATTATGCAGCTGCCTGTTTATCTGAAAGCGAAAACCGTCATGTTTTATTTGTCTTACGGCTCGGAAGTCGTTACGGATGCCATGATAGCTTCCGCGATTGAAGAGGGAAAAACCGTTGTCGTGCCTGCCATAGAGAATCCGGGGGACGGAGATATGTGTGCGGTAAAGCTCTCAAGGCTTGAAGACGCCTATCAGTCGGTTTACGGCATCAGACAGCCTGAAATACATCAGGAAGACACGGTGGAAAAAGACGCGATAGACCTGATTTTTGTTCCCGGAATAGCTTTTGATTATGAAGGGTTCAGAATCGGTTACGGAAAAGGTTATTTTGACAGATGGCTGAAAGGAATTTTGCCGGAAAAAACCATAGGCGTCGCTTATGATTTTCAGATTACGGAAAAGATGCCTGCGGGAAAATACGATCTGCCCGTGGGCATGATCATTACGGAAAAGAGAATTATTCAGATCAAAAAAAACTAAAATTAAAGGGAATGAGACCCTGAGGGAGCGGAGCGATGCAAAATTTATTTGTGATTATTATATCCGCTTTGGCGGCTTTTGCGGCGGGAATTATTTCGCGCATGATATACGCGAAATTAAAAGCTAAGTCGGCCGAGGAGGATTCGAAAAGGATAATTAAAGAAGCCGAAATACTTGCCGAATCAAAGAAAAAAGAAGCTCTTCTTGAAGCCAAACTGATCGTTGATAAAGAGCGCAAAGAATTCGAACAGGAAAACAAAGAAAAAAAACAATCTCTCCAGAGCATGGAAAACAGGCTTAACCAGCGGGAAGAAAATCTCGACAGAAAGCTTGACTCGGTTGATAAAAAAGAAAAAGAACTTTCCGGCAAAGAAAAGGATTTGGCGTCGAAAGAGCAGAACCTTAAGACAAGATTCGAAGAAGTGGACAAAATTAAAGAAGAACAGAAAAAAACGCTTGAAAAGATTTCCGCGATGACAAGGGAAGAAGCCAAAAAAGCTCTTGTCAGCGAAATGGAGCAAGAGGCCAGGCAGGATGCGGCGGTTCTCGCACAGCAGATAGAGCAGGAGATAAGAGAAAACGCGGATAAGAAATCAAAAGAGATTCTCTCTGTAGCCATTCAGAGGATAGCCGCAGATCATACGGCGGATATCACTACTTCAACCGTCCAGATACCCAATGACGAAGTAAAAGGAAGGATAATCGGAAGAGAGGGGAGAAATATAAGAGCTTTTGAGCAGGCGACCGGCGTCGATCTTATCGTAGACGATACCCCCGAAGCGATAACGGTTTCGGCTTTTGACGGCGTAAGAAGGGAAATAGCGAAAATTTCGCTTGAAAGGCTTATCGCGGACGGCAGGATACATCCCGCCAGAATAGAAGAAGTGGTCGCAAAAGTGCAAAAAGAAATGGACGAAAAAATTAAAGAAATCGGGGAACAGGCCGCGATTGACGCCGGCGTTCCCGGTCTTAACATAGAGATATTGAAACTTCTGGGAAAGCTTAAATACAGAACGTCCTACGGACAGAACCAGCTTCAGCATACCCTGGAAGTCACATGGCTTGCCGGCGCCATAGCCGGAGAGCTCGGACTTGATATAATGTTTTGCAAAAAAGCCGCTTTGCTCCATGACATAGGCAAAGCCGTTGACCATGAAGTAGAAGGGACACATCATCAGATTTCCGCAGATATAGCAAAAAAATACGGCGAGTCGCCTAAAATGATCAATGCCATTATTTCCCATCACGAAGGTTATGAAGCTCCGGGCAGCCCCGAAGCTTTTGTCATCGCCGCCGCCGACGCCATTTCAGCTTCCAGACCGGGAGCAAGACGGGAATCCGTTGAACATTATCTGAAGCGTCTTGAGAAACTTGAAAAAGTGGCAAAGGGCTTCAGAGGCGTTTCAATGGCGTATGCCATACAGGCTGGAAGAGAGGTAAGGGTGCTTGTGGAGCCTGAAGATATCGACGATAAACAGGCGCAGGTGCTCGCGCGCGAGGTGGCCAAGAAAGTCGAACAGGAACTTGAATATCCGGGGCAGATAAAAATAACGGTAATCAGGGAAACCAGAGCGCAGGATATAGCCAAATAAAATAATTCCCGCGGCTCAAAAGAGCGGAAAAAACGGCTTTTAAATAAAATTTCAGTTTGGGCGCGGAGGAACAGCCTGCCGGCTGTGAATTGTTTTATTTTGCGGTTTTTGCTTTTGAAAAAAAGCCGTTTTCTTAAAACAAAATAAACAAAAGCGCATTTTTACCGGCTGTGGAAAACGGATTTTTTCAAGATTCCGGTTCAAATGTTTTCCGGCATAAGGACAGAACGTCTTTTATTTATGCTCAAAAAAATTGTAATGTTTTTGCGTTAAAGCATAAATGCGCATTCGGCTGTTTTTTGCCGGCATTATGAATAAGCATTCGCCACAATGTCGGCTTTGTCATGTTTTTGAGAATGATAAAGAAAGTTTTGCATGAAATGTGAGATATTTTTTCCGGATTTGAATGCCGGACGCTTTAAAAAGCTTGTTCCGTTGCGTCATTGTTAAAAAGTTTCGGCTTTTATTGATTTTAGTGCATTTGTTCGGAATTTGTTTGGAAAGATTAAGGCATAGAGCGCGGTTTTTGCGGATGTCCGGCGCGTATTTTTTTAAGGAAAAATCCGGATTTGTTAAAAAGGCGCTTTGATTTTTTGTTTTACGCAATCCCGAAGTCAATATAATACGGGCGTATTGTTTGATGGCGCAACCTGCCGCGCGCCGGTTTGTTTTTATGCCGGAAGGTTTTTTAACAAGAGGCTTTTTAAGCATGACAAATACAGGTTTGGAAACGGATATTCGCGTTTATACGGTAACCCAGATCAATAATGAAATAAAAAATATGCTTGAAGACTCTTATCCGCAAATCAGGGTAAGGGGAGAAATATCGGATTTTAAACTTTACTCTTCGGGGCATATGTATTTTAACATAAAAGACGAACAATCCCGGATAAAAGCTGTTATGTTCCGGCCGGCGAACGTTTTTTTGCGGTTTCAGCCCGAAGACGGAATGCAGATTGAGGTTTACGGACGCTTAAGCGCTTATACGGCGCGCGGAGATTATCAGATAATTGTAAACGATATGCAGCTTTACGGAGAGGGCGCTTTGTCCGCCGCGTTTGAAAAGCTTAAGAAAAAGCTTCAAAGCGAAGGTCTTTTTGACGAGTCCGCAAAAAAGCCCCTTCCGGAAATCATAAGAAAAATAGGGATTGTAACATCCAAAGACGGCGCGGCCCTGCGCGATATACTTGAAGTTTTCAGGGAGCTGGGATCCGGCGCTGAGGTTTTAATCTGTCCGGTGCGCGTGCAGGGGAAAGAAGCCGAAACCGAAATTCCCGACGCTATAAAATATTTGAATGAGAATCATAAAGAGCTGGATGTTCTTCTTGTGGGCAGGGGAGGGGGGTCATCCGAAGATTTATGGGCTTTTAACAGCGAACCCGTAGCCAGAGCCGTTTTTGCTTCCGAAATACCGGTAATATCCTGCGTCGGGCATGAGATTGATTTTACAATCGCGGATTTTGCGTCCGATTTAAGGGCGCCGACACCTTCGGCCGCGGCTGAAATGGCTGTCAGGGGCGAAAAAAAACTGAAGCTGCGTTTGGACGAAATTAAAAACGGTCTTTTTGAAAATATGAACTTTATTATCGAAAAAGCGGAATCCGGTCTGCATTCTCTTTCGTGCACCAGGGCTTTTGCAAAACCCTATTTGATTTATGAAGATAAAATCGCCTGCGTAGACGGTTTGGATGAAAGAATCAAGCTTTCTTTTAATATCATGCTCAAGGCCGGGACCGAAAAGATAAACAATATAATGCATAAGCTTGATCTTATTTCTCCTTTATCCGTTTTGAAAAGAGGATATTCTATTTGCAGAGACGCCGGAGGGAGCATAGTGAAAGATTCTTCCTCGCTGAGCGCCGGCGAAAATATTTCAATAAAATTCGCCAAAGGGGCGGTTAAGGCAACCGTATCGGGAGAAGAAAGCAATGCTTAAGAAAAACGTCGTTAATCCCAAATCGAAAAAGAAAGACAAAAGCTTTGAAGATTCGCTTAAAAGGCTTGAAAAAATCGTTAATGAAATGGAAAACGCCGATCCCGGCCTGGACAAAGCTTTGGAGCTTTTTACCGAAGGCATAGAGCTTGTTCGCTTTTGCTCGTCAAAGATAAATGAAGCTAAAAGGCGGGTGGAAATTCTTGTTAAAGACAAAGGGCAAACGAGAAAAGAAAATTTTGAAAATGAAGAAAAGGAAAAATAAATTGGGAAAAGACTTTGATTTGAAGAAGTATCTTTCGCGGAAAGCGGAACTTGTAAATTCGGCTTTGAAAAAGTATCTTCCGAAAGACAATTCGGTCATATCGCGGGCAATGCGCTACAGTATGCTTGCCGGGGGAAAAAGGCTCCGTCCGGTTTTTGTTCTTCTTGCAGGTGAAATATGCGGCGTTGAAAACGAGAAAGTGCTGCCGGCGGCCTGCGCCGTCGAATATCTGCATACTTATTCTCTCGTCCATGACGATCTGCCGTCAATGGATAACGACGATTTGAGAAGGGGAAAACCCACCAGCCATAAAAAATTCGGCGAAGCGGCCGCTGTTTTATGCGGAGACGCTCTTCTTACTGAATCTTTCAGCCTCATAGCCGAATCCGCGGTTCCGGATAAAAATATTAAAGAAGCCGTAAGCGTTTTATCCCGCTACGGCGGATACCGCGGGATGATAGCCGGACAGGCCGAAGACACTCTTGAGTCCGGAAAATGGAAAGGTAAAAGCAAAGATTTTTTAAAGAGAAAACTGCATTTCATACATATGCGCAAAACCTCCGCTCTTATTATCGCAAGTTTTAAAATCGGCGCGGTTCTGGCCGGAGCGGATAAAAAAAGCCTGGAAGCTTTTGAAAAATATGCCGGCAATATAGGACTGGCTTTCCAGATAACGGATGACATTCTGGACGTTTATGCCGACAAAAAGCTTTTAGGGAAAAAGGGCAGCGACAAGGATAACGATAAGCTGACTTATCTTTCTTTTTACGGAAGACAAAAAGCCGAAAAAGACGCGGCTGACTGCGTTTATAAAGCAAAAAGAGCGGCAAAAATATTCGGGGAAAAAGCCGGGATATTAAATCAGATCGCGGATTATATGATTACAAGGAATTATTAGTGAAAAGTTTAAGCGAAATAAACTGTCCTGACGATTTAAAAAAGGCGAAGAAAGAAGATCTTCCCGGACTTGCCCGGGAAATAAGACGGGAAATAATCGATACCGTTTCAAAAAACGGAGGACATCTGGCCCCCAGTTTAGGCGCGGTGGATCTGACCGTAGCGCTTCATTATGTTTTTAATTGCCCGAGGGATAAATTTATCTGGGATGTCGGACATCAGGCATACGCGCATAAAATACTTACGGGAAGAAGAGAGCTGTTTAAGACTTTGAGAACCCATAACGGGCTTAGCGGTTTTCCGAAAAGAACCGAATCGGAATATGACAGTTTCGGAACGGGACATTCTTCAACTTCTATTTCGGCCGCGCTCGGGCTTGCCGCCGCCAGAGACATCAAAGGGGATGATTATAAAGTGGTCGCCGTAATAGGCGACGGCTCTATGACAGGGGGGCTTGCTTTTGAAGGGCTCCAGAACGCGGGGCATTTAAAAAAAGATATGCTTGTCATTTTAAACGACAATGAAATGTTTATATCGCAGAAAGTCGGCGCCATAGCGGGATATTTCGCGAAACTGCTTACCATAGGCACCGTTAAAAAAGTTGAAGATAAAGTAATGAAAACCGTAAGCAGGTTTCACGGTTTCGGCTCTCCTTTCGGCAAGCTTATAAAAAGGGTAAAAGTAATGCTTTTTCCCGGAATGCTTTTTGAAGAGATGGGATTTACTTATATCGGTCCCGTGCAGGGGCATGACATAAATAATCTTATAAAAATACTTTCAAATATCAAGGATATGAAAGGGCCTGTTCTTCTTCATGTGATTACAAAAAAAGGCAAAGGATATGAGCCTGCGGAGGAAAATCCCACGCAGTTTCACGGTGTGGGAAAGTTTGATCCGGAAACAGGCGATATAGCTGAAAGCAAAGGCGTCCCGAGTTATACGGAAATTTTTTCAAACACTCTTGTAAAAATGGCGCAGTCGAATGATAAAATAGCGGCTATTACCGCGGCAATGCCGGAAGGCACGGGGCTTGATAAATTCGCCAAAGAGTTCCCCGGAAGATATTTTGACGCCGGCATAGCCGAAGAACATGCGGTAACTTTTGCCGCGGCTCTTGCGGCGGGAGGCATGCAGCCCGTATGCGCGATCTATTCGACTTTTATGCAGAGGGCTCTGGACAATATTATTCACGACACGGCTTTACAGAATTTGCCGGTGGTATTTGCCATAGACAGGGCCGGGATTGTAGGAGAGGACGGAGCCACTCATCACGGAGTTTTTGATTTTTCCTATTTAAAATATATACCCAATCTCATAATTATGGCGCCTTCCGACGAAAATGAATTGCAGCATATGCTCAAGACCGCTTTTAATTCCAATAAACCCTGCGCCATAAGATATCCGAGAGGGGCCGGCGAGGGCGCGGTTTTGGATATGGCTCCCGCGGTTTTGCAGATCGGCAAAGCGAAAGTAATGCGGGAAGGAAACGACGTCTGTCTTTTAGGCATAGGAAATCAGGTCGGGAACTGTCTGAAGGCGGCTGAAATGCTTGAAAAGAAAAATATTAAAGCTTCGGTGATAAATATGAGATTTCTTAAACCGCTTGACGAAGAATCGGTTAAAAGCATGCTGTCTAAAACGAAAAAGTTCATAACCGTTGAGGAAAACGTTTTAAAAGGCGGTTTCGGCGAAAGCATAAAAGCTCTTTTATGCGATAGCGGCGCCGTTGTGGAATGCATCGGTCTGCCGGACCAGTTTATTGAACACGGAAGCCAGAAAATTCTGAGGGAAAAATACGGCTTGACGGCTGAAAATATAGCCGGGGCCGCTTTAAAAATGTTTTGACAATGGAAAAGAAAAAGGATAAGAAACGCCTTGATATTCTGCTTTTTGAAAAGGGGCTTGCCGAGACGCGGACGAAAGCCCAGGCTTTTATAATGGGCGGGGGCGTTCTGGTCAACGGCCAGCTCGAATATAAGCCCGGCGCATTATTTTCACAAAAGGATGAAATCGAATTAAAAGACATAAATCCTTATGTTTCGCGCGGAGGGCTGAAGCTGGAATCGGCCGTAAAAGCTTTGAATATCGGTCTTTCGGGTTTTATTTGTCTTGATATAGGCGCGTCTACAGGAGGATTTACCGACTGTATGCTCCAAAAAGGAGCGCTGAAAGTATATGCCGTGGATGTGGGTTCCGGGCAGCTGCACTATAAACTGAGGCAGGATAAAAGGGTTGTTAATATCGAAAACGTCAATTTCAGGTATTTTGACGGCTCTCTGATAAAAGACGAAATAGATTTTGCGGCGATAGACGTTTCTTTCATATCTTTGGAGAAAATACTGCCTGCGGCTTATAAGTCCGTCAAACCCGGAGGATTTGTTCTTGCAATGGTAAAGCCGCAGTTTGAGCTTGGGCCTTCCGAAATCAAAAAAGGCGTTGTACGGGACGAAAGCCTTAGAAGCAAAGCCGTAAATAAAATAAAGCAATGCGCTTTAGAGCTCGGGTTTACGATAATTTCAGAAGCCGATTCAGGCTTAAAAGGCCCTAAAGGAAATTTGGAGCATTTTATCTTTTTGAAAAAGTGATTTTTGTTTTTGGCGGTTTTTTTGTCTTATTCGTTTGCGCGTAATGCGGCTCGGCCCGCGCATGCGGAGCCTGTCCGGAAGAAAAATTTTTCAGCGGAAAGATTTTATAAACGGCAGCGGGAAAAATATTTATTTTGAGGGAGTGTTATGTCAGATTATAACCATGCTGAAGTTGAAAAAAAATGGCAGCAAAAGTGGAAAGAAAACAATACTTTTAAAGCGCTTGAGACGGAAGGAAAAGAAAAGTATTATTGCCTTGTCATGCTTCCATATCCTTCCGGCAACCTTCATATGGGCCATGTAAGAAATTACAGTATAGGAGACGTTTTCGCGCGTTTTCATAAAATGAAAGGCAAAAACGTCATTCATCCCATGGGATGGGACGCTTTCGGAATGCCCGCTGAAAACGCGGCGATCAAACATAAAATTCATCCGGCGAAATGGACGAAGCAAAATATAGCCAGAATGAGAGAGCAGCTTAAAGCTTTGGGCATTTCTTACGACTGGGACAGGGAATTTGCCACTTGCGACCCGGATTTTTATAAATGGAACCAATGGTTTTTTATAAAGATGTGGGAGAAAGGCCTGGCTTTCAGAAAAACGGCCGACGTGAACTGGTGTCCGTCATGCGCGACCGTTCTTGCGAACGAACAGGTGTCCGAAGGCGTATGCTGGAGATGCAAAAGCGTAACCGAGCGCAGAGAACTTCAACAATGGTTCATTAAAACTACCGGCTATAGCGAAGAACTGCTGGAAGGACATAAGCAGCTTTCAGGGTGGCCGGAGCAGGTTTTGTCCATGCAAAAAAACTGGATAGGCAAATCTTTCGGGGCGGAAGTGGATTTTGACATTGTATCGGGCGGAGAAAGCACCGGAAAAAAGCTTAAAATATACACTACTCGCCCGGATACTCTTTTCGGGGCCACGTTTATGGCGGTTGCGCCTGAGCATGAAATAATAAGCGAACTGCGGGCCCGGATAAAGAACTGGGATGAAATAGCCGGATATGCGGCCGAAAGCGGAAAAAAGTCCAATATTGAAAGATCGTCCGGCAAGCAGAAAACCGGCGTAAAAATTGAAGGAATCAATGCCGTTAACCCGGTTAACGGCAAAGAGATTCCCGTATTTGTCGCCGATTATGTTCTTACGGGATACGGCACGGGCGCAATTATGGCGGTACCGGCGCATGATCAGAGAGACTGGGAGTTCGCGAAAAAATATGATGTGCCTGTAATTGAAGTTATTAAAGGTAAAAATTCAGACATATCGGCGCATGCTTATGAAGGCGAAGGAATTCTTGTAAATTCCGGGCGTTTTGACGGGATAAATACGAAGGAAGCTTTCGAAACCGTTTCCGGGTGGATTGAAGCGCAGGGATTCGGAAAAAGGACCGTTAACTATAAATATAAAGACTGGCTTATATCAAGACAAAGATACTGGGGAACGCCTATTCCTATAATATACTGCAAAGAATGCGGAATTGTCGCGGTTCCTGAAAAAGATCTTCCGGTTACGCTTCCTGAAGATGTCGAGTTTACCGGAGAGGGAGAATCTCCGTTAAAGTCAAATGAAGCTTTTGTAAAAGTCAAATGTCCGAAATGCGGGCTTGATGCGGAAAGAGAAACCGATACGATGGACACATTTGTCGATTCTTCCTGGTATTACGCCAGGTACTGCGATCCTCATAACGATAATGCCGCGTTTGACGTCAAAAAAGGCGGTTACTGGATGCCGGTTGACCAGTATGTCGGCGGCATAGAGCATGCGTGCATGCATTTGATATATTCGAGATTCTGGTATAAATTTCTCAGAGATATGGGCATGGTCAAAGGCGACGAGCCTTTCTCCAATCTGCTTACGCAGGGAATGGTCACTCTTAACGGCAGCACGATGTCGAAATCAAAAGGCAATACGGTAAGCCCCGACGAAATCATCTCCCGATACGGGGCGGATACGGCCAGACTCTTTATACTTTTTGCTGCTCCTCCCCAGAAACAGCTTGACTGGTCCTGTGAAGGAGTTGAAGGCTGCTGGAGATTTATAAACAGAATATGGAGACTTTACGATATAGTGAACTCGAAGTCCGCCTCGCAAGCTTCGCAAGCGGATAAAGCCGCTCTTTTAAGAATAATGCATCAGACGATAAAAAAGGTCACGGGCGATATTGAAAAAGAATTTCAGTTTAATACGGCGATATCTTCCGTTATGGAACTTGTAAACGCTTTGTATTCATACCGATACCACGGAAATGACGGAGGCGTTTCTTTGCAAGCTTATAAATCCGTCATTCTTTTGATGGCTCCTTTTACGCCGCATCTGTGTGAAGAGATATGGGAAAAAACGGGAAGCAAAGATTTTATTTCATCTTGCGGATGGCCCGAATTCGATGAAAATTTCATAAAACAGGACGCTATGGAAATTCCCGTACAGATCAACGGCAAAGTAAGGGGAAAAGTCGTTCTTTTTGCGGATGCCGGCGAAGAAGACGCTAAAAAGATCGTTTTTGCCGATGAAAAGCTCTCCGGACACATAAAAGATAAGCAGCTTCTGAAATTTATTTATGTAAAAAATAAAATTGTCACGCTTGTGGTCAAATAGGAGGTTTAATGAAGAAAAATTTTTTTGCCGTCATGTTTGCTTTGGCGTTAACATCCTGCGCGGCTCCTTATAATCCGGCGCCGCAGCTTCTGCCTGAGCATATAAAAAAGGTTTATGTAAAGCCTGTGGTTAACAATACAAACAAATACGGGCTTGAGGCGAAATTTACAAATGCCGTCGTAGATGAAATTTTAAGGGACGGAAGACTTTCACTGGTTAATGTTCCGGATGAAGCGGACGGGATTCTGACGGGAACCATAAAAAAATATATTCTTCAGCCTCTTACCTATGACGCCAATATGGTTACCGAACAGTATAAGCTCTGGATAATAGCAAGCGTCTCTCTCGTGGACAAAGAAAACAATGTGACTCTCTGGACGGAGCCGAATCTTGAAGGCATTCAAATTTATCTTGACGCCACAAAAGGTTCTCCGGGCGAAGGAATGACCGAAGACGAGGCGAGAGAGATAATTTGGGAGAAGCTGTCGCGGGATATAGTTAAAAGAACGATCAAAGGCTTCGGTTCCGTAAGCAGCGTTTCGGAAAAAAAAGTGCCCTCCGGCGCGCAAAAGAGTTTGTCGGACTGACATACAATGGCTTTTATAAAAGTTAATGAGTTTAATAAATCGGTTTCTTCGGGAGAGATTTCTCCAGTATATTTGTTTGCCGGGGAAGAAACGTATCTTATAGAGCAGTGTTTTAGAAAACTGAATTCCGTTTTAGGCGCCGATGAGTTAAACAGGGAGATATTTTACGCTTCGGAGTCTTCGGCCGAGGATATATTAAACGCTTTGCAGACTCTTCCTTTTTTGAGCGAAAAAAGAGCGGTGGCGGTTAAAGGAGTCAATAAGATGAGATCTTCCGACGCAGAAAGGATAAGCGGCTATCTTTCAAACGCCGTCGGCAGTTCCTGCCTGATACTTTTGTATCCCGATAACCATAAAAAAGAAGGCGTCGCCAAAAGAAAAGCGCTTCTCAATGATTGCGCTTCGGCGAAAAGCTGCATAGCCGTGGACTGCCGTAAACAATATGAAAACGAAGTCAGGGATTTTATTAAGTCGGAATTCGCCCTGAGGGGAAAAAGCGTTTCTTTTGACGTCATTTCCAGAATAGTTGAAGAAAACGGCGTGGATTTGATGAATATATCCAATGAAATCGAGAAACTTTGTCTTTTTGCGGGCAAAGACAAAAAGTCGGTAACTGAAGACGACATAGAACGGATAAGCGGTTATACTAAAGAAGCGAATATTTATGCTTTGGCATCCGAAATAGAAGCTAAAAATATAAAAAAAGCGATGTCTATACTTGAAAAACTTTTGGCGGAAGGGGAAGATGCCGTGATAATACTGTCCATAATATCTTCTACCGTAAGAAAACTTCTTAATGCCAAAAGCATGACCGAGCAGCAGGGAATGTCGAATGCTGAAACCGCCGCGGCTTTAAGGATTCATAATTATTTTGCGAGAGCTTTTTTCGCAAATCTGGAAAAACATTCCATAAAAAGTTTAAAAGCAAGCCTGAAAACGATATTGAAAGCCGATACGGAAATCAAAACGGGCGGTTCCGACGCGGTGTCAGCGCTTGAAAAAATAGTTCTGTATCTGTGCAGGTAAAATTATAATAAACAAACGAAAGCCCGTCCGGCATTGCCGGAC
>CALHWY010000019.1 GCA_938040055.1 uncultured Endomicrobiia bacterium | reverse complement strand
TGCTCAAGTTCAGCTTGTTTTTCAGCTTCAAGCTTGGCTTGTTCAAGCTTTGCTTGTTCGAGCTTGACTTGCTCGAGCCTTGCGGCCTCTTCTTTCGCTTTTTTCTCCGCTTCCTCCCGGGCTTTCTTTTCCGCCTCAAGCTTGGCTTGCTCAGCCTTCTTAATTTCTTCTTTAATCTCTGAAGATTTATCCATATCGCTTTTAGGTTCTTCATAAGTAGTCTTCAGTTTCTGGTAAATAGCGGAAATTGCCGCGCTGTCCTGTTTTTTTATCGCATTGTCTATATCATTCAATTTGGCTTTAAGAGAATTAAGTATCTTTTTTGATTCCTCATCTTCAGACGCATTTTTTTGCATATCGGCATTTACAGATTTTTCCTGCCCATTGCCGGAAACTTCCATATTTCCCGTCTTATTTTGCTCATCCCGGCTTTGCGGTTCCGTTATGCCGCCGCTTACTCCGTTAAGCCTGCTGTTAATATTTTCAATATCTCTGTGAAGATCGGACAGATTTGCGTTTTGTCCGCTGTAATAGTCGGAATATTCGAAGATGGACGTATCCGAAACGATTTTTCCCGCGCCGACGAATATTTTCAAAGCGGCGTCATAGTTTTTAAGCGACTCTGAAAATTTGCCCATATTTCTGAAAACTATCGCTTTATATAAGTAGGCATAAGCGTTTTTATCGTCAAGAATCATTATTTCTTCTATATCGGGCAAAGCTTTTTCATACTGTTCGGTTTTTATAAAAAGCAAAGCCCTTTTCATATAAGCGTCTATATTGTCAGGGTTAATGTCAAGCGCTTCGGCAAAATCCTTTTCCGCTTGGACGAAATCTCCTTTGCTCATATTAGCGTCCGCTTTAAGCATGAGCGCCTGCGAAAAATCCGGCATAAGATCGGCCGCATATCCCGCGTCATCAGCCGCCGCCGTAAAATCGCCGAGTTTAAACTCTATCCGCGCTCTTATATAATATGCCTGTTCGTCGCTTGTGGAAATTTCAACGGCTTTATTTATATATTCCAGCGCCTGACGGTATTTTTCAAGCCTGAGCATATTTTCGGCAAGCATTTTGTAAAGAGAAGCGTCCTGCCCGTTTACTTTTACGGCTTCCTGAAGATCGGCAAAAACATTAGACTGCTCATCAAGCTTCATATAAGCTTTCGCGCGTTTCTTATATATTTCGGAGGCCGGATATCCCGCGTCTTTGGCTTTTGTAAAATATCGGACGGCTCCGCCGTAATCTTCAAGCTCGAAGCTGCACAAGGCGGCATAATACAAAGATTCGGCGGTCTTATACTCTTTTTGCGCGCATAAAATAAAATCTCCCAATGCCTCTTTGTATTTTTTAGAGTCGAAATAAGCATTGCCTCTTATGTGATAAGCTTGCGATAAAGAAGAATTTTTTTCTATCGCTTCCGTCAAATCTTTAACGGCGGACTCGTAATTGCGCATTATAAAACGCGACTGTCCGCGTCCCACATATTCTTCAGGGTTGATAAATTTCATTTCTATCGCCCTGCTGAATCCCGATTCCGCAAAAACATAATCTTTGTCTTCAAGAGCGGCTGCGGCGCAGCCGTAATAAAGCTCGGCTATGTCTTTTTTTATTTCAAGCGCTTTATGATAGCTTTTGAAGGCGCCTTTGAAATCGGAAAGGCTTTGTTCTATGTATCCTTTGAAAAAATGCAAGAAGTAAAGTCCGGGCATAAAACTTATAGCCTGCTGCACATCCCGATAAGCTTTGTCAAAATCGTTCCGCTCGCAGTAAATATGCGCTCTTATCATATAAGCAGCCGCGAATGAAGGATCCGCCCCGACAGCTTTATCCGCTTCTTTTACGGCTTTGTCAAAAAAACCCTGATATCTGTAAAGGCCGGCAAGATTATAATGAGCAAAAGAATCGTCGGGAGAAATTTCCGCCGCCGATTTGAAGTCTTTCTCGGCCGCTTCTTCGTCCAGCAGCTTTCTGTAAGCTATGCCCCTGTTATTGTAGGCGAAACTGTTCTCGGGACGTATCTCAAGAGCCTTGTTAAAATCGCGTATCGCTTTTTCCAGCTCGTCCGCGCGCCTGTAGGCTATGCCCCTGTTATTGTACGCATAATCGTCGTCGGGATTAAGTTCGATGGCTTTTGAAAAATCCTCAACCGCGCTGTCGGGCTCATCCATACATCTGTAAGCCATGGCTCTCCCGTAATAAGCGAAAGCGCTGCCGCCGCTTATTTCCAAAGATTTATTGAAGCACTTCAGGGACTGCTTATAATCGCCTATGCGCCTGTAAACATTGCCAAGCCCGCCGTAAGCGGTCGAGTTTTTCGGATTAAGTTCCGCCGCCTTGTTAAAATCCGCAATAGAGCTGCCGTATTCGCCCAAAGCCGCATAAGTTTCCCCTCTGGCGATATAAGCAAAAGAAAAATTGGGATCCATTTCTATTGAGGACGAAAAATCTTTCAGGGCTTGCGGGTAATCGCCTTTTTTATGAGAAATCTGTCCCAGATTATAATAAGCGGACGCGTCGTAAGGATTTAATTTCAAAGCCGCCCCGTAAAGTTCCCGAAGTTTGCCGTATTCTTCTTTTCCCGCCGCAAAATAAGCCGGCGCCATTTCTTCGGGATTGAGTTCGGCGTGTTCGATAAATCTGTCTATAAAAGTTTTTACATGCTTAAGATAATTAATCGTCATGGTTTTCCTTTATATTGCGTTTATTTTTTTGTCCGTTTATCCGTTCCCGCCCCGCTCTTATTTTTTTTGAATTTTGTCCCTATGATAAGTCCGATAAACATTCCTATCTCCGCGGCGAAAAGAATGTCGAAAGAAATTACTGCGCCTATAAAAAGTCCGGCCGCGCCTCCGGCAAGCAGCCCTTCAAGGTCATAAACTTTGTCTATATTTTCTTTGTATTCGTCCTGCCCGCCGCCGTCAACAACCGGCGGAGTCTGAGGCCGCTCCTGAGGCCGCGGTGAAAGATGTCCGTCGCGTTCCTGCTGCATTTTTTACCTCTTTTAATAGACTTTGATACTTATAAAATTATACTAAATTATATCTGTCTGCCGGATTTATTTAACATTTCTTTCACAAGCCGCAAGGCTTCGTCTTTTGTCAGAGCGGGATTCTCAAAACGCGCTTCCGCTATGCATTTTTTCGCCTTTTTTATCCAGTCTCCGCCCGTCATCGCGAAATATTCCATAAGCTCCCCGCCGCTTACAAGTTCTTCCTTCGGATACAAAAGCCCCTTTTTATTTAAGTTTTCCAGCCTTTCGGAAAATTCAAACACGTTCTTGTCCGCAGCGTCTTTTCCGTAATCGGCTTTTGCAAGCTCAAGCACATAATCCGTCTCTTCCCCGCAGTCCGCCGCAAAACGCCTTAAAGCGCTGTCTTTCCAGCGGCGATTATAATTTTGGGGACGCATATGATTTCTGATGATGTTTACGGTCTTTCTGGCAAATTCCTTCGGGTATCTGAGCCTTTTAAGAATATTTCCGGCTATTTCCGCGCCATAAATTTCATGCCCGTAAAAACTTATTTTTCCATCTTCATTTTTGCAGGCTTTAAGTTTTCCCGCGTCATGCAATAAAGCGGCCATTCTGAGAAGGAGATCGGAATTCGTCCTGTCCAGCACTTTAAAAGTGTGATCAAAAACGCCGTCATTATGATATTTTTCAGGCTGCCTAAGCCCGTAAAGCGCTTCAATTTCGGGCAGTATCTCGGACAGAAGCCCGATTTCTTTCATCATATAAAAAGCTTCAGAAGGCTTTTTTTGGACCAGTATTTTATTTATTTCATCCCTTATTCTTTCCGGAGCCACTATATGTATTCTTGATGAAGAAATTTTCATGGCTTCAAAAGTCAGGCTTTCAATTTCAAATCCCAGCTGAAGCTTCTGGCGCATGGCTCTTAGTATGCGCAGCGGATCCTGGGCGAAAATAATTTCCGCGTTAGCAGGGTCGGTCACCCTTATTATTTTGTTATGCATGTCGTCAAACCCTTTTCCCGTCAGATCAAGAACATACATATCGCTTAAACGCAAAAAAAGAGCGTTGACGGTAAAATCCCTTCTGAGCGCGTCCTGCTGCAAAGAGCCTATTTCCGTATCGGGATTTCTGGAATCCGCGCAGTAATACTCTTTTCTGGGCATTATAAACTCGACTTCCTCTCCGTCTATAAGCAGTTTGGCAGTGCCGAATCTTTCAAAAATCACGGGAGCGGACAAGGCGTATTTTCCGGCAAGCGCCCCGGCAAATTCCATCCCGGCGCGGGCATTGCCTTTATCGTTTTTGTCTTCGACCATTATATCCAGATCTTTAGGTTCTCTATTCAAAAAAATATCGCGCACAAAACCGCCCACGGCATAAGTTTCAAAATTTACTGATTTTGCCGTTTTTGATATCTTTTCTATTATTGCGGCGAACCTTTGCGGAATCGTTATTGCGCTCATAATTGAATTTATTTATAACACAATTTTATTGATTCTTCAATATAATTTAAATAAATAAAGGCGGCCGTTTCCGGCCGCCTTGATATATTTCGGTATATAAAAACTTTGCTTATGCGGCGCTGAGCATTGCTCTGACGCCTTCCTGCATAGAGGCGAGATTGTCCCTGCCTTTTTCAATGGCGGTTTTCTCGACTTTGTCCGCGTAAAGGGCAAGCATGGCAAGAAGATCCGCAACCGCCATAGCCTTATTGGCGCTTGACGACAATGTTTTGCCTTCGGTAAGAGAGGTAAGTATATTGACGGCCTCCCTGACTTCCGGCTGCAAAGCCACTATAGACTCGCTTTCGGCACGGGCAAGAACGCTTCCGACAAGCTCGCGGGCTCTGGCGAGCTCAGCATTAACAGCGGCGTCTTTTTCGTCGGTATAAGCCTTGTTATCCCTGAGCTGACTGCTGTAAGGCACTTCCTGAACCGCGTCAATATCCGCATTGTTAATAACGGTATAGAGCCTGGCCTCAACCAAAGCCGCTCTGTAAATATCGGCGTCAGTTCTGACTTTGAACTCGGTCGCGCGGATATGAATGTCGGACTGCGACCTTTCAAGAATCCCCTGAAGATAGCCCTTGGCTTCTTCAAAAACAAGAGAGATTTTTTCCGCATCGGAAGATGCCGCCGCTTCGCCGAGCTGTTTTGTTTTCGCATTCGGAAAAATTTCAAAAAGCTTTGAAACAAGAACCGCGTCGGCTTTTTCGGCATTGCGCATATCGTTTAAAAGCCTGTAAAGCGAAACTTCCTGTCCGGCTTTAAAGCCGATATCCGATTTTGAAAGCGCAAACTTTCTTCCGGCGTCATATCTTCCGGCAGGCGTAGCTTTAAAGAAAGACAGTTTCTTTCTGACAATATTTTTAATCATTCCGGCGATATTTACGCCTTCAGCGGTATTTTTCATCGCGGAAATTATTTCCCAGTCAAGCCCCAAAACGGCCGCCTGCGCTTCAAGCGCGCTTTCAATATTGCCGGCGATCTGCAATGCATCCGCAGTCTGTTTATTATACATTTTTCCGCCGGTGCTGAAATCAAGCCATGCCTGTCCGGCGTCGGTTATATCCGATTTTGTCTCAACGGTAATGACATTTCTGATATTTAAAGCCGACAAACGCATGATAAGGGCATTGTTCACTTCTATGCTTCTGCCCGCGTCTTCAGCCTTTATGCCTATAATGCCGTCGGCGTTTTCCCTGTTTACCGCAAGCCTTAAAGACTTTAAATTGCTTTGCGTGAGTACATTTTCCATTTCCCGGCCGGCAAGAGAATTAAAATCAAGCCTTACTCCGTCGACTCCTCTCGAATTTACCCTCAGCTGCGAAAGCAAAGAACCCATATCCGTTAAAAGGCTGAGCGCTTCCCGCTCATTTTCCGCTTTAAACTCTATAACCGTTTTCAGCCCTTTTTCCTGCGCCGACAGCATAAATTGTTTTATCGCGTTTACGGTATCCTGCGTTAAAACCGCGGCATTTACTTTGAGAACGGCCGTATCAAGATCCATATCAAGCAAAGCGTCCGCGAAAGCGGCGTCCGTTATGTCCGTGCCGCTGACGTCTATGACGGTCGAAAATAACGGAGAAGTCCTCATATCGCCACCCTGCTTGAGGAACCTGAATCTTTCTCCGGCCTCAATAACCGCATTTTTTTCCGTTCCCGGACGCACCGTCTGTATGAAACCTTTGCTTTCGGCAAACTTCAAATCTTCATTTTGTCGTACCGAAGCGGCGATATAGGCTTCAGGAAATAACGCGTTGACCTGCTCAAAAGAAAGCTCGGATGAAAGACCGACTTCAATTACTCCGAAGTCATCTTCCGAAACCGCCCGGCTTCTGAGCCATTTCAGCGTTTCATTAGCCCAATCGGTTTTATCATCTCCTTTTACGGAGCTGAACTCCGCGGCGGTCTTGCGGCTGTAATAATAGTAATTCACTTCACGTCCGTTTTCTATCTTATCTTTTCTCGTAAACAAGTTTCTGAGGCCGGTTTCCTCTCCCGAAATAAGCCCGAGCGCGGTAAAATCCGTTATATTGTCGTTCATCGGGGCAATTACATTAACATTGATGCCCAGACGCGCTATTTCCGCCGCTCTTTTAGAAACCGCATTTATTGAATCGGGGCTGAAATCCGACAGAACTATCGTATAAGTCCTGCCGAGCATTCCGGGCGCTTCTTTAAAAACGAACGTGTCTCTGTTGACCAGTCCGGCAAGAAATTTCAACAAAGCGCCGGCAATGCGCCTGAGGAAAGATTTGCCTGCGGCCGTGCCGGCCGAATCCCTAACCTTTACGCGTCCGTCCTTGCCTACGACAATTTCCATATCCTGAATAATAATTCTTCCGCCGGCGTCTGAAGCGAATTCGGGGCCAAGCGTTTCTTGCGAAATAACAATATCCTCGCCGGATTCGTTTATCACTCTCACATCACCCGCCAGAACCGCGTTTTTAAATTTTACACCTTCTCCTTTTACCGTTAAACTCTTTATGTCTTTTGCATCAACATTCGTCCAGTTCTTTTTAAGATATTTTATATCCTCGTAGTCTTTTCCTTCAAGGCTGAAAGCCGGCACGGAATTCGCCGTAGCTTCTTCCAGTTCGTATGTATCGGGATTAAATTTGTAATATCCGCTTTCTTCCTGAAACCATATGTCTATGGCTTTTTTAACAGGCGTAAACACGCTGCTTCTGAGC
Source organism: uncultured Endomicrobiia bacterium (assembly GCA_938040055.1). Classification (GTDB taxonomy): domain Bacteria; phylum Elusimicrobiota; class Endomicrobiia; order Endomicrobiales; family Endomicrobiaceae; genus Endomicrobium_B. The sequence continues at coordinate 13,426 of CALHWY010000019.1, read as the reverse complement.
TCTTCTTCGGCATTGACTATCCTTACAAGCTGCCCCTCTCCGACATATTTTCTCTTTAACGCCTTTACTTCTTCATTGTCCGTCGTTTCAAAAAAAGCGTTGAGATTGAGCATGACCGATCCTATCGCGCCCTCCAGCTTTATATTGCCGGTCTTTTTGTCTTTGTTCTCTATAAGATCGGGCATTATCACTTTCTCAAATTCTTCTTCTCCGATAATGCCTATAAGCTCCTGAAGCATGGGCGCAAGCACGCTTATATTGTAAAGAACGGTATTCGTATTGAAAAACTGTTCCCCTCTTTCTCCTATTGTCAGGCCGAGCTCCTGAAACTCTTTTGTCTGACCGGCGCTTTCCGCCTGCGCGGCTTCCATCATACCGGTGACATATCTGCCGTTTCTTTTGATAACTCCTATCTTTCCGCCTTTTTTGTCAAGATCCGTCGCCGTCGTAGAAAGCATTACTATGCCTATCTTCTCTCTTGCCATAAAACCGGCAAGCTCGGCGGGAATTTTATTGTTCAGACCGTCTTCATTGCTCACAACCCCTATAGCCGCCGCGCCGGTTGCGGCATCCGTTCTTGAAAGCAGGGCTTTTAACAGATAATATCCCCAGTAACCGTGACCGCCGGGCGCCACCTGGGATGTTATGAATCTTATCCGCCCGCTTTCCCGGTCTATTTCCGCCACCGGATAAGCAGCCTGTTCGAGCATTTCAATATTCTTAAACATTTCTTTATAAGTCCTGCCCGCATATTTCATGCTCTCTCTGTTAAACAGCTCTTCTACGGATTCGACCGTTTCGGAGCTTACGAGCATTTTCATAGTGACGTCGGCATATATGCCCAGATCGCGCTCTATAAGCATTCTTTCCATTTTAAGTTCGGAAACGCTTTTGAGTTCGCCGTTTACTTCAAAATAAAGATCCGACGCTTTCGCTCCAAGCTGCACATCTTTAGCTTCGGCCGCTGAAGCTTTGTCAAGATAAGCGCCGCTTTCAAGTTGCGCTTTTAAAGCCGCTATCTTTTTTATATCCCCGGCTTTTTTCGCGCCATCGACTTCAGCCAAATATTTTCTTACCGAAGCCACATAAGCTTTTCTTTCAAGGCTTGAGCCTATGCCGCCGTTAAGAGGATTGTTTTCAATGATTACCGTTTTAGCCGCTTCCCTGTTGGCTTTGTCGGATATTATGTTTTTAAGAGATGCCGCGCCCATTTTCTCTCTTACCCACCGCGACACGCCCGAACCGAAAAAATTAGCTTCGGATTTGTCCGCGGCCTCTTCGCTGTCTTCAAAGCCCATAGTCAAACTTTCCGCGCGCTCGGCTCCGGTTATTCTGGCCGTCAGGCTTTTAACGAGATTTCTGAAGAAGCTCTTGTCATTCTCATCCGAAATTCTTCTTGCCTCAAGAGCCGTTTCCGTTATCTCTTTCACTTCAGCCTCATTACCAATATCCGCTTGCTCGGTAGACTTTGTCGAAACCGCTCTGATTGTCCCTTTTTTATTTTGTACTATTTCTATGTCTTCAAGCACAGGCAGGCCTTTTTCAAAAGGCACTCCGAAAATCATCCCGCCTTCGTCGTTTCTGCTTATAAGCCCGTTTTCTTCAAGAAAGCGCATATCTATCAACAAAGGTTTGTCCGAGTCGTTTATTATTTTTACTGCGCCTTTAAGGCTGACGCCGTTAAACTGTATGTTTTCGCCCTTGACGGACAAACTTCTTATATCCGCGGCGTCGGTATTTTTCCAGTTCCGCTCAAGGTAGCGGATGTCTTCATACTGTTTTCCTTCAAGATTAAAAGCGGGTATCGGATTTTTCGTCTTCTCTTCAAGCTCCATTCTGTCTTCGTTTAATCCGTAATAGCCGCTTGATTTCTGGAACCATATGTCTATGGCTTTTTTAACAGGCGTAAACACGCTGCTTCTGAGCTCTTCTTCGGCATTGACTATCCTTACAAGCTGCCCCTCTCCGACATATTTTCTCTTTAACGCCTTTACTTCTTCATTGTCCGTCGTTTCAAAAAAAGCGTTGAGATTGAGCATGACCGATCCTATCGCGCCCTCCAGCTTTATATTGCCGGTCTTTTTGTCTTTGTTCTCTATAAGATCGGGCATTATCACTTTCTCAAATTCTTCTTCTCCGATAATGCCTATAAGCTCCTGAAGCATGGGCGCAAGCACGCTTATATTGTAAAGAACGGTATTCGTATTGAAAAACTGTTCCCCTCTTTCTCCTATTGTCAGGCCGAGCTCCTGAAACTCTTTTGTCTGACCGGCGCTTTCCGCCTGCGCGGCTTCCATCATACCGGTGACATATCTGCCGTTTCTTTTGATAACTCCTATCTTTCCGCCTTTTTTGTCAAGATCCGTCGCCGTCGTAGAAAGCATTACTATGCCTATCTTCTCTCTTGCCATAAAACCGGCAAGCTCGGCGGGAATTTTATTGTTCAGACCGTCTTCATTGCTCACAACCCCTATAGCCGCCGCGCCGGTTGCGGCATCCGTTCTTGAAAGCAGGGCTTTTAACAGATAATATCCCCAGTAACCGTGACCGCCGGGCGCCACCTGGGATGTTATGAATCTTATCCGCCCGCTTTCCCGGTCTATTTCCGCCACCGGATAAGCAGCCTGTTCGAGCATTTCAATATTCTTAAACATTTCTTTATAAGTCCTGCCCGCATATTTCATGCTCTCTCTGTTAAACAGCTCTTCTACGGATTCGACCGTTTCGGAGCTTACGAGCATTTTCATAGTGACGTCGGCATATATGCCCAGATCGCGCTCTATAAGCATTCTTTCCATTTTAAGTTCGGAAACGCTTTTGAGTTCGCCGTTTACTTCAAAATAAAGATCCGACGCTTTTGCTCCAAGCCGCGCATTCTTTATTTCGCTGTCGGAAACTTCCGACAAATACTCCCCGCTTTTCATGCGGGCTTTCAAATCGGCGATTTTGGCCGCATCCTGCGCTTTCCTTGCCGCGTCAAGTTCCGAAAGATATTTTCTTACGGCAGCCACATAAGCTTTTCTTTCAAGGCTTGAGCCTATGCCGCCGTTAAGCGGATAGCTTACAAAATCGACTCTTTCGGCAGCGGCTGCATTTCTTTTGTCGCTTATAATGCTTTTAAGAGATACCGCGCCCATTTTCTCTCTTACCCACTGTGCCGCGGCCGAACCGAAAAAGTTCGCTTTAGATCTGTTCGCGGCCTCTTCGCTGTCTTCAAAACCCATAGTTAAACTTTCGGCCTGCTGCGCGCCGCTTCTTTTCTCAAGCAGCTTTTTTATAAGATTTTTGAAGAAGCTCTCATTTATGCTTCCTTTTTCTATACCCGCACCCTCAAGCGCTTCATCGGCGATCCTGTCCACGCCAGCATTGTCGGAGACTTTCACGAAAGCGGTCCTTACTGCGGAGACAAGAAGATTGTAACCTTCTGCAAGCCCGGAACTCGCCGGCTCGACGGAAGAAGATCCCGTTGCTTCGTTTTCAACGGTCTCCGCTCCGGCCAGTTCGTTTATATTTCCTGCTTTTAAAACATTTACGGCTTCGCTTATCAGCTTTAAAATTTTACGTCTTTCGCTGTGCGCAAGAGTTCCGTTTTTCATAAAAGCCATCAGCCCGGCAGCCGCGTCTATAAGATTGCGGGCGGTTTTCCTGCGGGTCTCAAAGCCGGCATTCGTTTCCTGTAAAGCTTTCATTGCATTCAAAGAAGAATAAAACTCCGCATAAGCCCGGTTTTTGCCGGCATTATAAAATTTTACCAGCGGTTTCGGCAAAAGATTCGCAAGATAAGCGCCAGCCTCGCCGTGCCCGAGAATATGGCGCGCTTCATGCGTAAGAATTCTCTCCGCCTGGGTTTTGTCATTATCCAGAAGTTTGCTGAAAGCAAGAAGGTCTATCTCCAATACTATCGTCTTGCCCGTCGCTGTCCGTGAAGTGGATACATGAGCTATATCATCCGAACCGGCAGTATCGTATATTTCTACGCCGAGCCTGTCGTATTTTTCTTCTCCCACGTAATTTCTTATCGCATTTTTTATATTTTCTTTTAACTGCGCCGCCTGCGCCTCGGTCAGCGGCTCAGAGCTCTTCGCCTGCCGCTGCGCCTCGGAAACAGCCGCGCTGCTTTTTTTAAGGGATATGCCGAATGCGCCGAAAATCAAAGATGCCGCCGCAAGAGAAACGGGAATTACTACGGGCGCGGCCGCAAAAAACATTCCCGCAGCGCCGAAAGACATTAACAAGCTCGCCAGCCTGACGGTTTTGACTATATTATTGGCCGTTGGAACGCTGAAAGGCTGGATTTGCCCGCTGTCCGACGCGCCTTCTTCGTCCACATTAAAAGTTTTCTGTCCCGTTTCGCGGGAGCCCGCCGTGACTTTATAACCGTTTTCGGCAATTTCAATTCCGGCGACATTGAAATCAGAGATTCCTTTTTGCTCAAGCTGTCCGGCGATATTGGCGATTATCTCATTTTTTACTATGTCTGCCAGAAGCCGGGGATCCGCGGCGGCCGCATCCCTTGTCTGCTCGTCCAACGCGCTCAAAGCGGCGTCAAGCACTTCTTTTGAAATATATGTTCCCACTACCGCGTTAAGTATCTGGGATTTATCGGCGTCGTCAATAAAATTCAAACGCGCGGAGGCGATCGCTTTTTGGTACGCGTTTGCGGGAATAAACTTTGAAATGCGTATAATGTCCTCATTAAACAGCCGGTCGGCGGCGGAAGCGTCCCGGGTCACATTAGGGGTAACCACTACATAACTCTGTTTTGAGCTCTGCAAAATCCGGGAAATATCCTGAGTGTGAAATCCTCCTGCCACCACTATGTCAAGTTCTTTGGCGGCGCTTATCATTGCGGAAATGCCGTTTACGGAATTTTTGTCAAAAGACGCAAGTTCTCCCGAGTTTTTGCCGCCTTTGCTTTCCGTCACATTGTCTACGAAAATATTGTTTCTGGCAAGATTTAAAGAGTAAAAACCTTCAAACAGAGAATAATAGCCGTCAAGGCTTGGAAGTCCCGACACCAGAGTATACTGCGCCCAGAGAGTTTTAAAGCGCGGAAGTTCGCGTTCAAAATATTTGTATTCGGCCGCCGTAATTTTGTTATTAAGAAAAGATTCCATAAGCCCCAGAAAATCCGAGATAAAAAGCAGGTCTCTTTCAACGCCGGAAACGGAATATTTCTCTCTCACTTCTCTAAGAAGTTCTTTTTCCTCCCTTACCAGATCCAAGGGATTAATATGCTGGTTCAGATTTATGAATCTAAGGAATTCGGCAAGTTCTCCGTATTTGCCGTTATATCCGTATTTTTCATATGCCTCGGCAAGTTTAAAATAGAAAACGGCTTCGGTTTCGGGTTTTCCGAAATTGCTTACAATCTCTTTATATTCGCTGAAAGACACTTTTTCTTTAAGTTCATCCATAAAAGCCGTCATCTGCGCGTTTATTTTCTTTTTATTAAGACGGCTCTGCGCTTTTATTATATTGCTGAAAGCAATAAGCGCCGGATAAAAGCCGAAATAAACATTTTTGTCCCGCGCTTTTTTGACTATATAAGCAAAATAGCGTTCAAAAGATATTTTGCCTTCACGGTATTTTCTTACAGTTTCGTCTATTTTTTTATTTTCTTTACTGTAATATTTGTCCGACAAAAAGGCAAACATTTCTTTAATTTCCGGAAAAGCCGCTTTTATTTCGTCTTTGCTTGAATTAATCCGTATGAGCCTGCGGAAATTCTCAAGATAAGCGTCTTTATCTTCCATTCCTTTAAGAACTTTCGTTTTGCCCGACACGGCAGAATAATATTCGGCGCCGGTAAGAACGCCTTTTGCAAGAAGAGAATCGATTACCGACGTTTTGACCGCTTCGTCCTCAATGCCGGCAAGCCAGGAAGTATCAATATCGCCCACGGCCCCTTCAACGTATATATTTCCTATTTTATACTTTGAATCGAGAAAAGAAATTATGCCCGCGATATTTCTTTGCGTTTCTTCATGCGAATGCAGATCCTGTATCTGCACTATAACTTTATCGCTTTTATAGTTGACCGCATCGGTAACGCGCCCTATATTAAAAGGCACTATATAGTCGGCAGGTAATGCAGGCGCAATCTTCGCAGACTGCGCCCGCATAGGCATTTGAGACGGCGCGGCAAAACCGCCTGATGTAAAAATGGAAAGCATAAAACTGATGGCGGTAAATACCGCAGCCGTTTTTCTCAGCCCTTCCTGTTTTAATTTTTTGGTAAACATGTTCTCCCCCCCCCTTGAGGAAATAATCGTTTATATAAAAAGAAAACGCTCTGTCTGTAAACAAGACAGAGCGTCAAAGCGCGCAATTATTTGAAAATACGGCATCATCGTCTTTTTTCTTTATTGATAAAATAAGCAGCGACACAAGCAGTATCATCCATCCCTGGAAAACATAACCGCCGTCTCCCGTAATTTTGGAAACATAAACGTCATTTGTCATGTTAAAGGTCAAAGGTATGCCGGGCAAAAGATTCATCTTGAAATTTTTATAAGCGCCCGCGTCGGGAATTACGGCTTTATCGCCGGAACCGCTCCCGGTTTTATTTTCGGAAGGTGCTTCTTTTTTGCCCTGCCGGGCTTTAAGATCAAGAAAATCCTGAAAAACTATGTTAACTATTTCAAAAGCGGCTTTGGAAACCGAAGCATAGTAACCGGCTATGCCGCTGCTGACGCATAAAGAAGTAATTTCACATGAAGAAGCCGCCTTCAAAACGGAAGGCATAAGTATAGCAAAACAAATGAAGACTGAAAAAAATCTTTTTACATTCATATCATTTATATACCTAATAAAACTCTCTGCGGCAATAGATTCTCCGCATATTCACACTTTTTTCACAAATGAGTACCCGTCAAAAAATATTTTCCGGACCGGAATCCGCAAAAATCTTATTTCTTTTTTTCCAAAAAGAATTTTATAAGCCCCTTGGTGGAACAGTCATGCTCATTGTCCTCTTTTCCTTTAAGTTCGGGCAGTATGGCATTGGCCAGAACTTTTCCCAGTTCAACGCCCCATTGGTCGAAACTGTTTACCCTCCATATAATGCCCTGCGTAAATATCTTGTGCTCATACATGGCGATCAGCGCTCCGAGAGTTTTAGGGGAAAGCTCATTGAGCACAATGCTGTTCGTAGGCCTGTTTCCTTCAAAAACTTTGTGAGGGGTAAGCATTTCTATGTCTTCTTTCGAAAGCCCGCTTTTTTGCAGGTTTTCAACCACTTCTTCTTTCGTAAGACCGAAAGCGAGCGCTTCCGTCTGGGCGAAATAGTTCGCCATAAGTTTTTCATGATGATCGCCGATTCTTTCGGGCGGATTAACAAAACCTATAAAATCGCACGGGACAAACTTGGTTCCCTGATGCAAAAGCTGGTAAAAAGAATGCTGTCCGTTTGTTCCCGGCTCCCCCCATATGACGGGTCCGGTTTCATAATCAACCCTGACGCCTTCAAAATTCACGGTTTTGCCGTTGCTTTCCATATCGCTCTGCTGAAGATAAGCGGCAAATCTGTGCAGATACCTGCTGTAAGCAAGAACCGCATAACTTGAAGCCGCAAAAAAATTGTTATACCATACGCCCAGCAAAGCCATTATCACCGGAACATTTTTCTCATACGGAGTTTCAAGGAAATGTTTGTCCATATAATAGGCGCCTTCCAAAAGTTCTATGAACTTGTCAAAACCTATAAAACAGGCTATGGGAAGACCTATGGCCGACCATAAAGAATATCTCCCTCCTACAAAATCCCAGAACTCGAACATATTCTTTTCATCAATGCCGAATTCCCTTACTTTTGCGGCGTTTGTGGACAAAGCGACGAAATGTTTGGCCACAGCCTTGCCCCCGAGCTTTGCCGTAAGCCATTTTCTCGCGCTGAGAGCGTTTGTAATGGTTTCAAGAGTAGTAAATGTTTTTGAAGCTACTATAAAAAGAGTGGTTTCCGGATTCAGCTTTTTTAAAGTTTCAATAATGTCCGCTCCGTCAATATTTGAAACGAAATGAGCGTTAAGCCCGTCTCCCATAAATTTTAAAGCTTCGCAAACCATCTTCGGCCCGAGATCCGACCCCCCGATGCCTATATTTACTATATCGGTTATTCTTTTGCCGGTCGCTCCCAGCCATTTGCCCTTGCGCACGTCATCGCTGAAAATTCTCATTTTTTCAAGAACGGCGTTTATTTCGGGCATAATATTTTTTCCGTCGACATAAACGGGCTTATTGCTTCTGTTCCTTAAAGCGGTGTGAAGAACCGCGCGTTTTTCCGTCCAGTTGATTTTTTCTCCCGCAAACATTTTTTGCGCGTTTTCGTTTACGCCGGCCGCTTTCGCAAGTCCGATAAGCAAATCGAAAATCTCCCGGTTTATGAGATTTTTCGAATAATCGAAAAGCAGCCCGAGATTGTCATCCTTAACCGAAAATGCACCGGCCCTTCCTGGCTCTTTGAAAAGCTCCCTGAGATTGATATCCTTATTTTTTGCCCGCTGCTGTTCAAGAGCTTTCCATTGTTCCGTTTTTGTAAGTTCGAATTTGCTCATAATTAAAAATCCCCGCCTTCTTCTTTAAATTCAAAAAAGTTTATGTCGAATTTGTATCCGATACTTAAACCTATTTTCCGATATGAAAATTTCTGTCCGTCATATTCCGCGCCGTAATTTGAAGCCGTAACCTCTCCGACAAAATTTTTATATTCCGCGCCTGCGCCCGCCGCCCAGTAAACGCCTCCGCTCATATCAGCGTCGGAATTCGTCATAGCAAGAACGCTGTATCCGGCGCCGGCTTTTATATAAGGCCTGGCCTTGTCCCATGCCCCCAGAGGATAAAAAAGCACAGAAAAATAAACGGGCAGAAACGAAAAATCATCGTTTTCCGGAAAGCCCGCAAATCCTCTGGGCAAAAGATATTCAAAACCGGCGCCGCAGCTGAAATAACCGCTGATTTGCCCTCTGGTCTCGGCTCCTACGGAAAAGCCGCGTTTTGCTTCCCTGTCAGGATCTTTTTCATAATTTATAGTGCCCGAAATATCCGCCCCCGCCTTCGGAATAAGCATAAAAGCGAAAGCCTGCGGCACGGCAAAAGCCAAGCATAAAAAAACGGCTAAAGTTTTTCTCATTTTTCCTCCGTTTCGTCCGTCTGAGTTACGATTTTTTGTATATCCGCCAGATCCGAATCCGTTCCGAGGGCAAGAAAAATATCCCCGTCCTCCACAACCGTCGATCCGTTCGGTATAAGAAAAGAGTCTCCGCGCGAAATAAGGGCTATCAGGCTTTTTTGAGGAAGGTTCAAATCTACTATTTTCCTTCCTATCGCCCGGGATTTTGCGGGAAGCACTATCTCGAACAAATCGGCGTTTATTCCTTCCATCCGCTCAAATTCGATAGGATAACGCTTTTTGACCCCCAGCGGCTTGCTAAGCCCCAGCAGTTCCGCAACTTTGCCCAGAGAAACGCCCTGGGTGAGAGCCGAAATGAAAACTATAAAAAATACCACATTAAATATTTCGCCGTATTCTCCTATATTATACACAAAAGGAAAAGTCGCAAGAATAATGGGAACCGCTCCGCGCAGACCGACCCAGGCAACCATCGTCTTTTCGTTGAACTTCATTCCGGAAAATGCCGTGCATAAATAAACGCTGACGGGTCTTGCGACAAACATTAAGCAGGCCGCCGCCACGGTGCCCGGTATTATGTAAGGGATAAGACCGGAAGGCTTCAGAAGCAGCCCGAGCGCTATAAACATAGTTATCTGCATAAGCCAGGCCAGCCCTTCGTTAAAGCGGATAAGGCTTTTTTTATGAATGAATCTGCTGTTTCCGGCAATTATGCCTGCGATATAAACGGCAAGAAAACCGCTGCCTTTAAAAAACACTGTTATCGAGTAAATTAAAATAACAAAAGTCATAAAAAGAACGGGATATAATCCGTCATAATCAAGATTTATCCTGTTAAGTATTTTGACCGATATCCATCCCAGAAACGCGCCCAAAACAAAACCAAGGCCCATTTCCATAACAAATTTAGGCAAAAGCAAAATAGGCGAGGACTGCGGGGAAGTTATAAGCATAAGAGCGCTCACGGTTAAAAAAACGGCCATCGGATCATTGCTTGCAGACTCAAATTCCAAGACCGAGCGGAGTTTGCTGCCCAAAGTCATGTTTTTAGACCTGAGAACCGAAAAAACGGCGGCTGCGTCCGTAGAAGAAACTATAGCCCCCAAAAGAAAAGATTCTTTCCAGCCCATGCCGAAAATAAAGCCCGCGGAAAGCGCCATCAGCACGGCGGTAATAAAGACGCCGAAAGTCGCAAGAACGGTTCCCGTAACCAAAACGGGTTTTACGTCTTTCCAGTGCGTTCCAAGCCCGCCGTAAAAAAGAATATAAGAAAGAGCCACTACTCCTATATAATTGGCATAAGTATAATTCTGGAAATATATTTTGCCTATTCCTTCGCTGCCGGCAAGCATTCCTATAAGCAGAAAAACGAGAAGAGCCGGAACTCCGAGTTTATCCGAAGCTTTGCTGGCAAAAACGCTGAAGAACACCAGAAGAGCCCCGCCGAATAATACCATTTCCAAAGGCACGGCCATTAAATAACCTCGATTTTAATATGTTAGACAGTCGCAATTACATTACCAGTTATTATATATTTTAAATAATTCTTTGTCTATTTAACTTTAATATTGCCTTTTTGTTAAATAAGTGGTAAAAATATTGGCATGATTATAGAAAGCGCGCAAAACAAAGTCTACAAAAACGCTCTGCTTCTGAAAGAAAAGAAAAACAGGCGCGAAAGCGGCCTTTTTCTTGTTGAGGGCCAAAAACAAACCGCAGAAATAGACGGTTCATGGAATATCAGAAATTTTTTCATATCGGAATCCTTTCAGCAAAAACATAAGTTCGCGAACCCCGCAAAAACTTTCACGATTTCGGACAAGCTTTTTAAAAGACTGTCATCGACTCAAACCCCGCAGGGCATTATCGCCGTAGCGGAGAAGAAAACATATGACGTAAAAAAGCTTATTAAAACCGCCGGGAACGGATTTTTCGTCATTCTTGAACAAATACAGGATCCGGGAAATCTCGGCACGGTTATACGTTGCGCGGACGCATTCGGGGCAAAAGCCGTTTTTGTCTCAAAAGGAAGCGCCGATATTTATTCCGACAAAACAATGCGCTCGGCCATGGGGTCGATATTCCACCTACCGGTGGCAGATGAAACGGACACAAAAAATCTTATCGGGCTGATGAAAGAAGAAGGCGTAATGGCTTTCGCGGCCTCTCTTGAGGGCGGACAAAATCTTCAAAATTTCGTTTTCCCTCAAAAAAGCGCGGTAATTATAGGAAATGAAGCGAAAGGATTAAGCCCCGAAATTCAAAAACAGGCCTGCGGGCTGGTAAAAATATACATGCCCGGAAAAGCGGAATCTTTAAATGCAGCCGTCGCGGCCGCGATAATAATGTATGAAACGGCAAAAAAAACGGTTTTTTGCATAAAACGTAACATTTTTATGTAAAAACAGTCTAAATAATTGCGAGAGTTTAAAATGTTAGGTGATTTAGAATTGGTAAAGCTGGTTAAAGACGGCAGTCTTGAAGCTTTTGAGGCGCTGATATCCAAGTATAAGGACAGAGTTTACAATATCGCTTTTTCATTTACCTCAAATCACTCTGACAGCGACGATATAACGCAAAATGTTTTTTTAAAAATTTATCTAAATCTTAACTGTTTTGAAGAAAAGTCGGCTTTCTCCACATGGCTCTACAGAATAACGGTCAATGAATGCTACAGCGGGCTGAAAAAAAGAAAGAATAACATGATCTCTTTGGATACCCGGGACGGAAAAAACGAAAACGGCTCGTTAAAAGATACTATTGAAGATAAAAATGACGATATTGAAAAGGGGCTTATATCAAAAGAAATCCGGACGGAAATAAGAAAAGCGATACTTGAACTGCCGGAAAAGTACAGAATTATAATTACTCTGAAAGATATTGAAAATATGACATATGAAGAGATCTCGCGGATAATGGACATATCAACAAATAAAGTCAAAATATGGCTTTTCAGATCAAGAAACAGGCTGAAAAACATTTTGGCGCAAAAGGCAAATAATATAATATGAACATCCGAAGCGCTGAAAATTCAAAAATATTGCGCAAAAACGGGACGGCGGGATTTTTTCCTCCGTTAACCGCAGATAAAAAAATATTTTAAATTCGCCGAAACATCATCGCGGATTTCTGGAAAATGCCATGAAATGCGAAAAATTCGAAAACATCTTACAGTCTTATTTAGACGGTGCGGCAAAGCCGTCCGATAAAGCATTTTTTGAAAAACATCTATCGGAATGCAATGCATGCGCAGAGGAGCTGCGCGCGTTAAAGAAAATCAAAACTCTTCTGTCCGCGCTGGACAGACAGAAAGCGGCGGTCGGTCTTGAAAGCAGAGTATGTGCAAAAATAAAGAAGATTAATCCGCCCGTTAATCCGCTTGAATCTTTTATTGCGGCGGCCAAAACGACTTTGGCTGCGGCCGCTCTGATTTTTTGCATAATAACCGCTTTCGGTTTTTTCGCCTTTCCCAACGCCGCAGGAACAAATGCCGATAATGTCGAGGCGATAAACAATTATGTTCTCAAGGGCAATGCTTTCGCAAAACAGGACAATATTTCAGATGAAAAAATTATAGAGGCTTTACTAGGATAGGAGACAAAATGACAGTTTTGCTTAAAACAAAAGCCGTTTTGGCGTGTCTGCTGATTCTGGCGGCAGGCTTTGCGTGCGGATTCCTTGCAAAAAGCTTTCTCTGCAATAAAAGCGAATACCAGTTCCGCCATGATTTTGAAAAACTTGAACCTCTTACGAAAGAGCTTGGGCTGAGTGATGTTCAAAAAGCCCTTCTTTTTAATATTCTTGCCGAACATAAAGGCGCGATAAATGATATAATGAAGCAGGTCGATCCCAAAATCAAGATACAACTGCATGTTATGAGAGAAAATATCAGAAATATTCTTGACGGCGAGCAAAAAAAGATATATGCCGCTCTTTTGAACAGACACGAAGCAAAAACATTCGGCGAAGAGCGCTGACTTCGCTTTTACATATTTTTCACATTGTTTGCCGTAACATTTCAGCGTATAAAAAGGTCTTATTAGCATAGACGCAAAATGCGTCTAAATAAAAAAAAGGAGAGTGTGTATGAAAAAGCTTTTAAGTCTTGCAGTAGCGGCGGTTTTATCGGTTGCGGCGGCAACCGCTTTTGCGCAGAGAGCTAAATCTGCTGCGCCGTCGCCTTCATTTAAACCTTTTGCGGTTTATGTTGAAAACAATTCCAGAGAGAACCATTATGCGCCTTCAGGCTGGATGGGCGATTACGGCGACCTTAAAATCAATCTCGCCAATACGGAA
>CALHWY010000018.1 GCA_938040055.1 uncultured Endomicrobiia bacterium | reverse complement strand
AGAAGCGCGGTTTATGAGCGAAGAAAATCTTTGCTTTTGCCCTGCACGGTTTGCGTTGTCCGAAGTAAAACTCCTTTTTTTGTTATATTTTCAGATTTTTCATTGCGGAACTAGATTTTATCAAATTCTGCATATTTGTCAAAAAGCCCCTAAAAAGGGGCTTTTTGCATAAAAAAACAATTTATGCCGTTTTATTTTTATACGGAGGCTGCTTTTATCTTTACAATCCGGATACATCCGCATTATTCCGGATTTCATCCGCTTTCCTTTTAAAAGAAGTTGCGCATATACATTATTTTAAATCCGGCAAAAGCGCGGAAGCTGACCGGGCTTTGAATATTTTGCAGTTTTGCCCGCCGCAGCACCATTTCTTTTATATCCGTCTTTTGCCGCATTAATAAAACAGCTTCGGGCTTTTCCGGTGCGCAAAATTTCAGCATATGTAAAGATTCGCCTTCGGCCTTATTTATTTTTGTCTTTATCCGTCTCCCTTATCTCGCATCTTCTTATTTTCCCGCTGATGGTTTTCGGCAATTCTTTGACAAATTCTATTATCCTCGGATATTTATAAGGAGCCGTCACTTTTTTAACATGCTCCTGTAATTCAATGATAAGCTCCTGGCTGGGCTCATATCCTTTTGCAAGAACTACCGTGGCTTTCACTATCGCGCCTCTTTCCTCGTCGGGAACTCCGGTTATCGCGCATTCCAGAACGCTGGGATGCTCCATCATGGCGCTTTCAACTTCAAAAGGCCCGATTCTGTATCCCGAACTTTTTATGACATCGTCCGAACGCCCCACAAACCACAAGTAGCCGTCTTCATCCTTATATGCCATATCGCCCGTATCGTAAAACCCTCCGTTCCAGCACTTTTTCGTCAAAGCTTCATCCTTATAATAGCCGCAAAACAAACCCGCAGGTTTTGCTTTAGCGGTTCTTATTACAAGATGCCCTTCCTGTCCCGGTTCGCAGGTATTATTGTCTTCATCGATAATGTCCACTTCCCATCCGGCGGACGGTTTGCCCATAGAGCCGGGTTTCGGTTTTATCCAAGGAAATGAAGCGGCGAAAACAACCGTTTCCGTCTGCCCGAAACCTTCTTTGATTTCAAGTCCGGTCATCTTTTTAAACTGGTAAAAAACTTCGGGATTTAAAGGTTCTCCGGCGGTTTCCGCATATTTAAGTCCGGACAAATCGTATTTTGAAATATCTTCCTTTATTATATGCCTGTAGACCGTAGGCGGCGCGCAGAATGAAGTGACACCGTACTTCGCTATTTTTTCGATCAGGTCTTTCGGATGGAACCTTTCATAATCATAAGTAAAAAGACATGCCCCGCTTATCCATTGTCCGTATATTTTTCCCCACGAAGCTTTTGCCCAGCCCGTGTCGGCTACGGTAAGATGAATGCTTCGGCCGTCAAGATTCTGCCAGAACTTCGCCGTCATTATATGTCCCAGCGGATAAGTGAAGTCATGATAGGCCATTTTCGGAAAACCTGTGGTGCCGGAAGTGAAATACATCAGTAAAATATCGTCGTTTTTTGTCGCTTGCGGTCCGGACGGCCTTTCAAAAATGCAGGAATGCTTTTCGACCTCTTGAGAGTATTCAAGCCAGCCTTCAACTTTCCCGTTGACCGAAACGGTATATTCAAGTCCGGGAAGTTCATGTCTGGCTCTGTCCACGATATCGGTTATTCTCTTGTCCGCAGCCGAAACTATCATTTTTATATTTGCCGCCTGAACTCTGTATTTAATGTCTTTGACCGTTAAAAGATGGGTGGCGGGAATAAGCACCGCGCCGATTTTATGCAGAGCCACGGCGCAATACCAATACTCGTAGCGCCTTTTAAGCATAAGCATTACGAAATCGCCTTTTTTTATCCCGAGCGACATAAAAAAATTGGCGGTTTTATTGCTGTATTTTTTTATGTCGGAAAAAGTAAAAGTTCTTTCTTCTCCTTCCTCATTGCACCAGATCATAGCTTTTTTGTCCGGAAACGTTTCTGCGGCGACATCCACTATGTCGAAGCCGAAATTAAAATTTTCCGGAATTTCTATCCTGCAGTTTTGTATAAAATCTTCGTATGAATCATAATTTGTTTTTACATATCTGTCCGCTAGCATTTTTTACCCCGTTTAAAAAAATTAAAGAACCACGGCGATGAACTTTGCCGGTTTGTCTCCGACGGCCGACATCGTATGCTTATATCCCGAATCGAAATACACCGAATCCCCTTCTTCAAGGATATACTCTTTTCCGTCGAAGACGATTTTTAAAGTGCCTTCAAGAATATAATTGAATTCCTGCCCTGGGTGGGAATAAGCGTGTCTGGGTTCTTCTTTCGCCGCTTCGGCAGTCACAAAAAACACTTCCGCTTTTTTATGCATGAAATTAAAAGCGAGATCCTGGTATTTATATTCTTTTCTTCTTTCTATGCTCAAACCTTTGCCTTTCCTGACGACATTTATGCGCGTAAGCCTAGGCTCGCCGCCGGTCAGAAGAGCGGTCATCTCCACTTTATAAGTTCCCGAAACCGCCGTCAGCACGCTTATGGGAATGTCGGCCTCGCCGTTTTCATACCTGAGATAGGTTTCCGTATCCAGATTAATGCTTTTGGCAAAATCGGCCGTAGAAAGATCCGAAATCTCCCTTATGGCCTTAATGCGCGTGCCTATCTGTTTCAATGTTTCATTCGTCTGCTGTTTCATTTTCCTCCCCCCGTAAAACACTTCGTGTCCGTTTTGCGTCCGCCGGAAGCGGAACCCGCCGGCGCCGCTATAATTTCATCAGGCCGGCATTGTCAGCTTTTGAAAAATTCCATAATGCCGGGATATAAAATATCCGTATGCGAAACATAACCGTCTTGTTCATACCCTTTCATAATCTTTAACCGCGAGTCCGGCAGAGCCGCGGCTATATTTTCAAAAGTTCCTGGCTTAAAAATATCGTTTTCGCCTTCTGTAACCAAAGACGGAGCGCTTATTGCCTTAAGATTTCCGGGATCCATATGTCCGTACTTTTCAGCACAAGCTCAATCAAAAGCAAGCAAATCGCCGCAAAGAGCATATTCTTTTGTATCGTCCGGCAATTTCGGAACCCGAAAAATATATAAAGACTTCCAAGGTATTTTTCTCAAACATCCGAAAGGGGCAAAGCCCCTTAAACCATTTCCTTTGTACTTTTATCAAACGCGATAAAAGCATGCAAAAGCTTTGCTTTCTTTATGTCTTTAGTTCCGCGTTGGAAGCGC
>CALHWY010000017.1 GCA_938040055.1 uncultured Endomicrobiia bacterium | reverse complement strand
GGTATTTTCACGCCGATGCTCAATAATATGAAGGCGGTCGCCGCCGCGGCTTAAAATAACTGATAAATTAAGCCGAAATAAAATCTTTTAGGTCTGCAAAGCTCATTAAAATGAGGTTTGCAGACCTTGCTTTTTCAAAAATTTCACAAATCTGCCTATAAATTTATTGTATACTTTAATAGGTTATAGTATTAGGAGCAAATATGCTTAAAGACAAAGGGCATTCTTTTAGTATGAATTCCGGGCAGTCTTCTTTTTTAAGGAAGAAGCTCTGCGCGCTTTCAATATTTATGTGCATGCTGATAAACGGCTTTGCTTTAAGCACCGTCGAAATGGGCAGGCACAGCTTATTTATGGTAACGATAGCCGCAGCCCAGAATGTGTTATCTTCCGTAATAGGCAAATGCAATGACTCTTTGGCGGAAGTGTCAAACAGAGTTTATTCGTATATAAACGGCATATTGTTTGACTGCTCCAAAACCGGGACATCGGGAATGGGCTCCGGCAAAGACGGCGGGGAAAGCAATAAACAGGGCAATGCAAACAATGCTTCCGCAGCTATGATTAAGCCGCTCTCGAAAGAAATAAAAAGAATAATCAATAAGAAAGACAGTGAATTGGCGTTGGACGGTTTTGCATCAGCCGGCATTTTTCGGGACGGGCTCCGGCGAACGCGTCCGGTTCCGCGGGGAAGCTGTACTCCCGCGATATTATTTTTGGTATTTATAGCGGCTATAAGACGCAGAAAAGGCATAAGCGGCTATATCTGCGCGCTGCATATGTTTATATCTGGGAAAATAAGAATCTCGGCATAAGTTTTGTGTGCCGAGATTCTTATTTTTTGTGTGATAAAAAGAGAAGAATATAGGATAAAAAAATAAAGAAGTTTTGGAGGATAAAATGAAAATCAAAGAAAAAATCATGGAGTATTTCCGGACATACTGGAGGCGCGGCAGATTTATGAAAGCCGTGTCACTTACGGTATTGGTGTGTTTTATGATTAACATAATCCAGCCGGCGGCGGCGTTCGGCTCTACTGATGACGATTTAAGGAACAAAACGCTGCACGGTCAGAACATGGTAAGCGGAGGGGTTGCCGGCGGAGCGTCGGGCCCGGTGAACCAGCAGGTTGATCTCGGAGCAAGCGATTTGTCGGCTTCTATGAGAAAGGAAATGAGCAAGCAGAACATAACGGTGAACTTGTTCGGCAATGTTATAGATAAAGCAAAAGGAGCGGATAAGCCTATAGGGAGTATAGACGATACGGGGAAAGTGATAGCGACTTTTGACAAAAACGGGGCTGCGGAAAACGATCGGGATAAGAAAAACGATTTGCAAAGCAGAGTAGACCAGTTTTTTGAATCGGGAGGAGTTCGGGGCGGAGGCTTTAAGACTACGGTATCCGAGGAGTTCAGAGACGCAAAAACTGAAAGCCGCAACGAAGAGCAGAAACAGGCTAAGGATAAAGACGACGAAGAAAAATCCGAAGATATGGGGGAAATGGAAGGGGATATTTCCGTAGACGAGAAAGTTGAAGAGTCCGTGCAGGCGGAAAAAACGGAAGTCGTTAAAAGTGAAAATGTGAACGAGCAAAGCGTAGATGAAAAGAAGGATAAACTGCAGAAAGCGCTTGCGAAGAAGAAAGACTCGACAAGTGTGACGATTGCGACGATAGAGAAAGTGCAGGAGACGGGTTCGAAAGTCGGGAAAGAGCTTATAGCCGTCAGAAATCCTGAAGACGGCATAGAGCAGATAGCGCTTTACCAGAACGAAAGCGGAACTGAGAATATATATGTCGCTATATCCGAAGGGCTTATGATGTATGCCGACCACAGCGGAAGCGTAAACATAGGCGATTATTCGTCTTTGGTTGAAATGGAAGGAAACACGTATAAGAAAACGGAGATAGCGCTCGTGCTGGGCAATCAGGCAAATGAGGACAAAAGCGTGAATAAGAGGATTTCGGGGCTGTTCGCGCCTGACATGCTGAATATGGTTACAAAAGAAGGAGTGCTTGCTTCCGAAAAGAAAGAAGAGCGGAAAGGAGTTGCGGCAAAAATAGGAGAGACGATAGCAAAGGCCGCTTCTGAAATCAAAGACGCGGCAAAAGAGATAAAGGAAAAGAAAAAAGAGATAAGACAGAATATTTTAAAAGAAACGGCGGAGGTTTTTGACAATACAAACAGAAATATTTTGGCGATACAGCCGGTTGTTGCGGAGATAGCGGTAAAGAAAGGCTATAAGAGAACGCGCGAAGAGACAATATCAAAAGCGTCTGCGGAAGAAGTTAAGAAAACGCTGGAAGCTTACGGGAAAGAAGCGCCGGCCAGCGCGCCGTATACGACAAGGGCGCAGGAAAAGGCGGCCGTCTCCGAGACCGAAGTAAGAGAAAACGCTGCGGAAGCCGCTAAGGAAGCGGAAGAAACGGCAAACACTTCACAGACGCAAATAATAAGTGAAACAAAGTCGGGCTACAGCTCTTATATATATCAGAACAGGCTTGCGAAAGGCGGAAAGAGAGGAAGTTTTTTTGGCGGAATATCTAGGCTGATGAGCAAGAGAGTAGAAGAAATAGAAGCGGAGAAGAAAGCGATAGAGCTGGGAAAAGAAGAGGGATTGAGCGAAAAAGAAGTAAAAGATCTGCTTAACAAGGCAAGAAAAGACGGGGTAAGCGCGCAGGGAGTGCTGGCATTGCTCAATAAAGCGAAAGAAGAAGGCGTGAGCTTAAGAGATTTGTACGGCACCTTGATGGGAGACGGAGCGAGGGCGGTCTCCGGAAGGAAAGGCGGACAGATACAAAGCGTGTTTAGAAGAGCTGGCGGCGGTATAGGCATAAGGATTGCGGACGAAGGCGTTGATTTAAAAGACGTGATGAAAGCGCTGGACGAAGGGATGAGCGTAAAGGATCTGGTCAAAGCGTCGAAGGCTGCGAAAGCAAGCGGGACAAGCCTTAGCGCGTTAATGAGAAATATAGGCGGAGCGGGTATAGGTTTCAGTATGCTCGGCAATAGGATAGGAATAATCGGGGACAAGGGATTGGGCGATGTGGTAAGTCTGGTGAATATGGCAAAAGAAGAAGGCATGGATATAAAGCAGGTAGGGTCATTGCTTAGGCAGGCAGGCCGTCAGGGAGTGAGTGCGTCCGACTTATTAAAGTTTATGGTGAAAGCGAAAGAAGAAGGGATAAGTTTTAAAGAAGCGGCAAACAGGCTGATGCGCCGCGGAGGGAAAGGTTTTCTTAACAGAAGAAAGAATATAAAAGCTGCGGTGGAAGCGGTAAAGAAAGGCAAGAACGTGAAAGAAGCGCTTGGAATCACCCGGCCGGCGGCGGACTCCGGTTCCGGAGTTGCAGTTTCAATGGACGACGGAAAAGTAGAAATAAAGAAAGGCGGCGTTCATATAAAATCCGACGTTCAAAAAGATAGAAAAACATCTGCGCAAAATAAAGACGGGGTCGATAAATCCGTTGATGCCGACGGTTCAAAATCAAAGACGGACAAACCCGTTTCAGAGATAAACAAATCCGAGATTGCTGTTGCGGAAAGCGAAGAAAGCAAGCCTGAAGCGGCTCAAACACGGCCGTCCGAAAAGAAAAAACTCGCCACTACCGGCGATGTGATTAACAGAACTTCCGAACTTTTTAAACAGATGCAGGCATCTGAAAATCCCAAAAACGATCAGGCAATGGCTGCGTCCATAGGCATAAAAGCCGCGAAACAGGTTTTTAAAGAGATAGATGAAGCGTACGGCGATAAAGGTTTGGCGGAATCCGTCAAAGACGCGTTTAAAGAAGGTCTTGAAGAAGCTTCTTATGAACAGAAACTGTCGGAAAGCGCGCAAGGAAAAGCTTTTCTTGAGACCAGAGAAGAAATAAGAAAAATAGCCGGCAAAATCGACGGTATAAGCGAAGAAGATAAAAAAGCGATATCCGAAGCCAAGAATATGGATGAGCTTAAGGCTGCGGTAAACGGATTAAAAGAGAAAAATTCTTTATTTGCGGCATTGCTCCTTGCCGTTATAGCGAAAGGAGAGCAGAAATTAAGTTTATCCGGAATTTTTAAAAAGGCCAATTTATCTCTGACAAAGAAAGAATTTTTTGAAGCGATATACGGAAAAGGGAAAAAGGGAGCGCTTGCCCGCCTGATGTCCGCGTTAGGACTGTCGGCAGGTTTTTTTCTTACGGCGAAAGATATGAAGATGATAGGAAAAGCCAAAAGTTTGGACGAACTGAAAGCTTTTGTAAATAAACTTG
The DNA here is from genome assembly GCA_938040055.1 of uncultured Endomicrobiia bacterium. Lineage (GTDB taxonomy): Bacteria > Elusimicrobiota > Endomicrobiia > Endomicrobiales > Endomicrobiaceae > Endomicrobium_B. The sequence goes on along the minus strand of CALHWY010000017.1, from coordinate 15,581 downwards.
AAAAGAAAAAAGGCTTTTTCGGCAAATTTTGGGGAAAAATCACAGCGGCTAAATTAAAAGCGGTTATAGCAAAAGCCGAAGCAAAGGAAAAAGAGATAAGAAGCGAAGGCGAAAAAGGAAAAACCGACGGCGCCGAAAGCGGAGAAGACGACGGCTACGGCGGATTTGATCCGGAACTTGTAAACAAATTAATGGAGCAAACCGGATTAAGCAAAGAAGAAGTGGTCGCTCAACTGACGAAAACAAAAGAAGACTCTAAAAGAGTCGACGCTGAGAAAGGCTTGCCTGAAGGCAGTACTTTCAATGAAGCGATGACCAGGCTGAAAGAGTTTTTGGATAAAGGCGGCAGCATACTGAACTGTGCGGCGGACGCCATGTTCAATTATGCCGCGGGAGCCGTCGCGAAAGGTCTTCTTGCATTGCAGGCTTTGTGCGCTGAAATCGCCATGGGCAACTTCAACGAAACAAGCATACGCGACGGACAGTTGCATACCAGCATGGCCGCGCAGACCGAGGCATTGTCCCTGCACGGAATAGACGCTTCGGGCTACAAAGTGACGATGGAAGACTTTATCAACGGAATGAATCCCGGCGATAAGGCCATAATATGGGTGGATGAAAATCATTTTATAACGGTAATTAAAAATGAAGACGGAACGTTTGACATAATAGACCCCAATAAAAATAACGGCAAGGCCATGACGTTCAGCGCGCAGGAGATGCATACGCTGCTTAGCGGCGGCGCGGCGCATACCACGGACGGAACTTCGGTGCAGGGTTATACGAAAGTAACGGACGCTAACGGACAGATGAGAGTGCTAAGCGATTCAAAGGGAGTGTCCGAGCGCGGCCGGAAGATAAGTCAGATTGATTTGAAAAATATTAAAGGAGCTAAAGGGAATCCGTTCAAAGCTATAGGCAAGGCCTTTAAATCCGTCGGAAAAGCGATAGGCAAAGCTTTTAAAGCGGTCGGTAAAGCTTTTAAAGCGGTCGGAAAGTGGATTTCAAAGAATTGGAAAAAAATTGTAGCTGCAGTAGCCGTCGTAGTAGCGGTTGTTGCGGTTGTTGCTTTGACTGTTTTCACTTTTGGAGCCGGACTTGCTGCTTTGGCCGGAGTTGCTGGCGCTATTGGTTTAAGCGGCGCTGCGGCATCCGTTGCGGCAGTAGGCATGGCTACCGCCATTGTGGGTGCGGGTGTGGCTGCGGCAGGTTATGGATTGGCGGCGGTAGGTAAAATGACAGGGCAGAAATGGCTGCAAAAAGTCGGCGGGACTATGGCCGGAGTCGGAATGATAGCGATGGTGGCGGGCGTAGCTATTACAGCAGGAGCGTTTATGATGGGAGCCGCCGGCGCTCTTGCCGCTAAAGCCGGTGTAGCCGTGACGGGTTCTGTGGGATTGGGAACCGGGGCAGGCGTGTCAATGGGCACAATAGCTTCAAGCGTCGTAGCCGGCACGGTATACAGCGGTATGATGAGCGCTGCGACGGCTGTTGTTTACGGAGCTATGTATTTGGCGGGCAGCGCGATGAAGTCTATGGGTAAAGAATATAATATCGGCTGGATGGAAAAAGCCGGCAATATGATGGAAGCAATGGGAAAAGCCGGATTAAAACAAGTAGTCGCAAACGGTCTCACCATAGGAATAAACACTCCTTTCTTCTCTATAGGGTTCAGCGTCGGATACGATATTGACAACGGCGGAATGACAATAGGAATGAATAGCAGTTTCCAGGCCGGGCCCGTAAGCTTAGGGTACAGATATTCCCGCAATACTGTGACCGGAGAAAATAAACACGGCTTTAATTTGGGTTTCTCATCCGGTTCGGACGTCGGAAAAGCGATAGATTTTAATCTCGGGATTAATTACAGCAGTAAAAACGGAATGTCGTTCAATTACGGTTTGTCGGTTGATAAGACATTCAATTACTCGCTGAGCGTTGATGAAAAAGGAGAAATGACGTTCGGATTGGGAGTGGAACGCGACGGATTTACGGCGGGAATAAATTATAATACCGAAACCGGTATGAGCTATTATGCCGGATATATGAACAGATCGGAAGGTGATCGTCATTTCAGAAATCAATACGGAGTAACTTTCTCATATACTCCGTCAAGCAAAACAATAGGCGTTGATTTGAACGGACGTTTCGGCGGATATAACCAAGGCTTGTCAATTCACTACAATGCTAAAGACGGCAGCACGACTATATCTCTTTCAGGCGGAGCCAATGACGGAAGCGGGAAATGGTTTGATAATGCTTTCGGTTACAGTTTATCCGCGACCGTCAGAAAAGGCGAGATAACGTCGATGAGTTTTGGAATGACGATGGCTGACGCCGCCGTCAGCGGCGCCGGGGTTAAATTCGGGGCAACTGCCGTAAGCGACGGAAGAGGCGGGTATCAGGCCAGTTCGTATTATGAAAAGATGAAAATGCGCGCCAATCCGGCAATGCACACTAAAACGCGAGAGAAAAAAGACGGCAGAGGGTTAGAGTTAGTCGACGGTTACGGCAAAGTTTTGGCTACATTGGATAAATCAGGAGAACTTTATACGCCGCAAGGGATTATTTTAGGTAATTTCGGCGCGGGATTAAACTCTTATCAGTCTTCAAGGATTCTCAACGCATATGGAGCCGGAGGCAATATAGCGGCCGCTTTTAATGCCGCTCTGGCAAACGGGGTGCAGGAAATCAAAGAGTATGACCGTTCGGGAAAACTTATAGCGAGCGCCGTGAAGAATGAGAATCTTGACACTCTTATAGGCGGAATGTCAGCCTATACGATCGATGTTGTTCAGGGCGTCAGCCCGGAAATTGCGGCCTCTTCCGCTCTGGCGGCGATGACGGGAGTAAAAGCCGGAACAAGCAAAATATACGGCATATATAATAACGGTCCCGGAAGCTTTACCGGAGTCGTTTTTGACGGCGAAACCGCATATAAGAATTTTGCGGCTGATAATGACGGGCAGTCCAATCTTTCACGCGCATTACACTCCGAAGGCGTCAGCAGAGTTTTATACGGAAACGGTTCCGGAAAAATATACGGAGCCGACAAAACGAAAACGGGAAAAACCAACCTGAGAGAGTTTACATCGTCGCTTGATCAAAACGGCAATTCCCGCATCATTCAAAGATGGACGGAAATGAATTTGTCGGAAGACGTTAAAATTACCGACATTGCAATGATTGCCGATAAAGGACTGAAACTCAATAAGCGCAGCAAACAAATTGTTTATACCCGCGACAGCGCAAATCCCGCGTCTGTCGGGCTTTCTTATTATGATGCGGAGCGCAAAAAAGTTATTACTTACGATTTTACGCTTTCCGAAAACATGATCGAATCATGGAATGAAAATATAAGCTCCGGCATATTTAAAGCAAACGGCGCTATGTCATATGAAATCGATAATTTTAAATATTCGATCGTCATGGATTTGAGCAGTATTTTCGGCAAAGAGATGGATCTGGGCGCTTTAAATCCGGATGAAATGAGCAAGTTAACTTCCAGAATGTTTGACGAAAAGACAAACCGTATCGTAAATATTCAAAACGCTGATGGACAAACCTTTACTTATCGCGGCGTAACCCTTAATAAAAACGGAACGGTAAGCGAACGGAATTCCGAAGGGCTGGGCGTAAAACCTTCGCTTTCACGGCAAATATGGGATGAAGACAAGAACGGCTATACCGTAAAAACATACGGCGAAGTCGACGTGAAAGTGTCGGGAGGCAAGGTAAAAGTAAAAAGTGATTTGGATTCGCCTTCTATGGCTTACAGCACGCAGCATTTCGGCTATATTATAGATCCTGCCACCGGCAGCAGGAGCGCCGTTTGCGATCATCTTTCATATTATGTGCCGGACGGGTCGTCCGCTATTTTTAACGGGCAGAAGATTACAAATAATACCGGCGAAATCATAAATTTCAGCGCGAATATCGGGCCGGACGGCAAAACGCAATATAGCGGCGAAATACCTGAATTTAAAGACGCCAAAATATCTTATGCCGATTCTTTCGGAAATGTCATAGACGGGCAGTTCAGCGGAAGTTTTGAGATTAAGGAAATCTATAATAAAGACACGGGTAAAACCGTCAGCTTGTCTATGGGATTCTCTTTCGATTCGACAATAAAAAAACAAGACAATGGCAGATTTAATGTTCAGCAGGGAATTGCTTCACGTGGAAAAACCGCTGACAATAAATCTGGTGAGAACAAAACATCCGAACGCGTAGGCAAGTCCGGATTGTCAAGCGCAGGAGAAGCGCAGGCAGAAGGATCCGGGCAAGCGCCGGCCAGCCGGTCCGTATACAAAGTTAATGAAACTATCCTCGGAAACGACGGCTCCGGATATTATGATATCAATGCTGAAATTTTGTCGTTAAATTTTGACGGTTCGTTCAATTTGACGGGCGTGGGCGCAACGGCTCTTGACGGTTCACAAGCCAAATCTTTGGGCATAGACGGGACATTGACCGGAAATTTACAAATGACCGCAAACGGCTGGGCCTCGGCAGTTAAAGACGGCAGCGAGTATATTCTTGGAGCAACAGCGAAAGTCTCCGGAATTGATAAAAACGGCGTAAGAACCGAAACAAATTATGACGCCGTCGGTCTTTTAAGAAATGTCAGGACAAAAGACGGCGAGTCGGAAACCGTGACCAGAGTAGAACTTGGGAAAAATGCGGACGGAACGACAAAATACGGTTATACGACGAATGTTAAGGTAAGAGCTGATAATAATACTAAGAGCGCTTTGGGATGGTATGCCAGGCCAAATGGTGTACAAGCAGCAAAAGGCGGATTTGTTGAATTCTCTGTAAGATATGATGCGAAAGGCCGGCCTGTAATGTCGGGAACCGCTAATTATACTTTTGGACATAATATTTTAAGTAATGAAACCGACGGAGCGAGATTTTTTGAGGAATACAGGTTTGAGTCCGTTACCGATAAGCAAGGAAAGACATCAACTACGCTTGCAGGCAGAACGATGTCATATGATAACGGCGCAGGCAGTATTTGCCCTGCCATGATGATTGATTCCAACAGACTGCTTGTGGCAGACGGTTCGAATTTCAATATGGTTTCGGTAAATGCGGCAAATAAGGCAAATCCTCTCGGCGGTATGACTAAAATTGATACGGCAAAAGAATCCACTCTGCTTATCGAACATCCGGAAATTAAATACTATTACGCTTATGCGAACATTAAAGTGAAAGACGGAATGATAGATCTTGGAAAGCCTTCAAATATCCAGATTTATACAGGCAAAGATACGGGCGTAAAAGGCTGGACTGATGTTTTCGAAACGACGGCGCTTTCCGCATCCGATAATATTGCCTTTGCAAAAAGCGGGCAAGCATATGTTTTTGACTCTAATGCCAGAATTTGGAAAACCATAGTTGACGGAGATAAGATCGGAGAATATACGGCAAGTTATGCAGATGTCAACGGTAAAAATGTTTGTTCGTTGACCACTGACCTTAGCGGCAAATATATTAACGAACAAACAAATTCACTGAAATGGTCTTCCGGCAGCCTTATCGTTACCATGGGTTCAGACGGCACAGGCAACCCTGTAATAAAAAGATTATATAACAATGCTGTATACAATCAGAGCTTGGCAGGAACAGAGGTCAAACCGAATGCCGGACCCGGTGATCCTCTCAAGGGCGTAAAGTGGCAATCTGGGTCTATAACGGTGACGCTTAACGGCGATGTCAATGCGCCCAAACAAAGCACGGTGTATAACAATGCTGTATATACACAGAATCTTAAAGGCACATTTGTCAATAAAGCAAAGATGCCCGGCGTGAAATGGACGGGCGGTTCTATGACCGTAATACTTAACGGCAATGCCGACAATCCGCGGCAAAAGATTATTTATGATAATGCTACCTACCGCCAGAATCTTAAAGGCACATTTGTCAATAAAGCAAAGATGCCCGGCGTGAAATGGACGGGCGGTTCTATGACCGTAATACTTAACGGCAATGCCGACAATCCGCGGCAAAAGATTATTTATGATAATGCTACATATGATCAAGCCCTTGCGGGTACGTTAATTAAACCGGACGCAGCATCCGGAGATCCTCTTAAAGGCATAAAGTGGAAGTCAGGTTCCATGACAGTAACACTTAACGGTGATTCGGACAATGTAAAGCAAAAGGTATCGTACAACAATGCAATTTACGAACAGAAATTGACCGGCGATGTCGATCCTAAAAAAGCTCCGGGCGTAAAATGGGAAAGCGGAAAAGTAGTTGTTACTTTAAACGGTGACGGTTCAAAACCTGAAACGGAATATGTCGGTGCTAAATACTCTGCGCCTTTACCCGATGGAACCAGAGCCGAAGTAACTCTTGACAAAAAAGGTAAGCCGGTCGGGCAGCCTGTAATTGCAGGCAAACCCGTAATAAATGAAAGTACAAAAACGATGTCTGCCAGGAAGCCGTATACGCATAGTGCTTATCATAATGATACCGGAATAGGAAGCGAAGAATCCGGATTTACAACAACGATGTGGAAGTTCGACAAATCCGGGAAAGAAGTTAAAATAGATGTTGTAGTTAAAGCTCAGGAACAAAGTTATCTTATTTGGACAAATTCATCTCAAACGGTTGAAATATATGTTGACGGCAAACTTGTCGATACCGCGTCGGACAGCGGTTCATCGTGGGGATGGAACGGCAGGGCTTCCGACGCTGTTAAATATGCCGAAGGTAAACTCGGCGAATATAAATTTACCGATAAATATACTGTTAATATAGAGGCGTATTCAGGCGATCTTATCCCGAAAGGTTTAACCGGCGGAATTAATACAAAAACAACGGCGACCGTTGTTCTTCCCGCAACCGCCGAATTCCCGGACGGCACAAAATTGATTACCGAAACAATCGAACACAGAGCCGCACTTCCTGACGGGGGATATGTCGCAAATGCATACGTGTCCAGAGACGGCGTTGCCGGTAAAACGGATGCAGCCGCTCCGCAGGTTTTGTCTATGACAATAAGGGATGTGGGAATAGTTCCGCTGAATGCCGATGCTCCGAACGCCAATCTGCTGCTTACGAATGCAAAAGAAAATATAATCTCTTTTAATTACGACATAAACGGGAATCTGGAAAGTGTTTCGCAATATCAGGCCGAGTCGTTTATTTTAAACAATAAAACCGAAGCCATGGTAATAATGCCGGGAGGTTCTACTGAAAATGTCAACGGCGAAATAAAAGGCATCCCCGCGGGCATCGGTCAAGGTCTGGGCTTTATCAGCAGCACTTATGAGAAGAATGTCGGGGATTATATCAACAGTATGAACGAAGCGGATATCCCGACTATTACAAAGACGGATATAACAGGCAAAGAACATAAAATAAGACCGTATTATCAAACAACTCCCGAATCGAAAGGAGAAAAGGTATTGTTCTATGATCTGAAAGAGCAAAATAGAAGAGAAATATTAGTTATCGATGATAGGAATGATAGAGATCCGTATCAGTATACAAAAACAACGGAAGAATATTTGAGCTCAAAAGGTTATAAGAAAGGAGTTGATTACGAACGTTGTGAATATACAGACGACAGGAAATTCAAACTTATTTATGATGACAATCTCTCTGACGCTAAAATAATATTTAATGGAAATTATGACGGTAACGGTGATAGAAAATTTACCGTTGACAGCATAAAATTTGATCAGAATAAAGGTTTTGTCGTTACGGCCGGCGTTTTCATGACGGACAAGATATTTAAAGTAACAGGTGATACGTCCATCGGCAGCGGCGGCGGTTCCGCACCTTCGACTACAGATAAGCATTTACATCAAATATCCGCCAGCATTGACGGCGATAAGTTGGAATTGACGGCGACCGGCTATAATGAAGGAAATGATAAGTCTAAAGCTGCAATATCGTTTGGAGCTGGACAATTAATGCAGGATACGATAACGGGTTATTCTTTTGACCATTTTTATGCCGGCACGGACCTGACGTTTGTCAAACCTTCAACAATAACTTCAACACAGGACTTTACTTCGGATGAAGCGAACAAAAACGGCAGAAGCATAAGTAATTCTTCGGCAGACGCCGGATATTTGACAAATCAATCGATAGGAATTACTGCAGAAGCAGGCTCTAAGGTATTTTTAAACAAGGATACCGGCCTTTCCCAGCTTGCCTCCAATATTATTGAAAGTTCACAACGTACCGGAACGTTTAATGTTACCAATGAATTTACCATAGGCGGCTCGACATACAGGATGGAAAAGAACATAGTCGGCAACCAAACCTGGAAAGAGGCCGCTTTCGTAAAGGGTACGGATCTGCAAGTGCAGACCGCAGAAGGTACATGGAGAAATGTTGAAGTCGGCGAAAGTCTTATGGGCGAAGGCGAATACAAAGGCAACGGCGTAATTAATTACGGCTGGTGGTCAGGAAAGATGGATCTGAATGAGAGCGCTACTAACTTTGAAATATCAAAAGCTTGGTATGCCAGAAGTGTTGAAGCCGTAGGAGGCTTTGTTTCTTCCGTTGTCGGAGTAGTGGAAGGCGTGGTGAACTCTGCAATATGGGTTGCGGATGGTTTGATAAACGGTCTTAAATTTCAGAATTACGGCGATTTTGCCTGGGGTGTTGCGAAGTACGATGAAAACGGAATGCTGATCAGCGGAAACGAAGGTCTTACCATCGGCGCAATGGGAATGTTCAATAAGAATTATTCTCAATTGACGACAAAAGATACTGTAAAAGCCGCTGTAGGAGGAGCTGTCGCTATCGCGGCGGTGTGTATAGTAGTCGCAACGGGAGGTCTTGGGCTTGCGGCGGTAGTACCGGCCTTAGCTGCGGCGGAAATTTCTGGAGCCGCACTTGCCGCATCTGCGGCGTTTACGGCTTATTTTGCTTCTCAGGCGGCAATGAATGCGTATGATGCTTTTGCCGCTGAAGGCATAGGCAGCGTAAGCGGATGGTTTAATGTTGCTGCCTGCTTATTGTCTGTAGCTTTCCCGATGAGGGTAGGCGGAGCGGTAAAAGCTACTGGAACCGTCGCGGGAAATGCCGCTGCGCAGACGGCAGTAAAAGGCGGAATAAAAGTTTTTGGAAGAGCAGTGGCCAACGGATTTAAAGGTGCGGTTAGCAATGTCGGGGCTGCTTTAGGCGCTCAGGGTATCCACGGTGCGATAACTGCATGGTCAGGAATGGCACAGCATATGTATAGCATGGCAAAACTTAATATTGCCATGAATGCCATCGGCGGAATTTTCGGAAGCGCAGACGAAATGTTCGGCTGGGGCGTTTCCAATTTGGCTTCAAGGAATAAAGATAGTTTCCTTGGCGGCGTAGCAGTTAATATTCTAGCGGCGGGACAAGGAAATATCTTTGCAATGAATCCGGGCCAGAGCTTGCAGTTCGGTTTGGCTATGTATGTCGGAATGCCTATAGCGCAAGGCATAGCAGGCGGAATTAAAGCGATGTTTGCTCCTGCGACAAACGCCCTGACGGGTGCTGTGGAAAAAACTATTATAGGCAAAGTGCTGGGAAGAACGCAAGGTTTGTTGGCAAAAGCCGAAGGCAGCGCTTTAGCCAGAATTGCAACCGGTTCGTTTGAGGAATGGTTTAAAGAAGGGGCTCTTCAGCATTTCATTTTGGCGCCGTTGGGCGTCAAGGATGAACTGGCTGAGATTCTTGTTGAATTTATGTCTCCAAACGGAGCAGGAGTGGCATATACGAATGCGGAATACGCTAATCAGATAAACAATATCGGGAACGGCTCATCTTCTTCAACGCCGGGATCGAATGCGGTAAACTTTATAAACAATATGTTCGCCATGAACGGCTTTGCAAACACTTCAGTCGCTTTCGACGGAAGCGGCTTTATACTGTCTCAGAACGGCAGGCAGATCGGCGATATTATTGCGGTTTCAGACATAGCGCAGATACAATCGTTTATGGCTGCCATAGGAGCTATAGCGCAAGTCGCCGGCGAAGGAAATTTTGCGGCTTCCGTTGATGCAAACATTCCTGTTTTGATGGCGGGCGGAATGTCGATCATAAACGCAAAACAGGTGGACGCTCAAAACTTGATGCTTGCACAAAGAGCGGCTCTCCAAAGCAACAGCGTTAATGAGGGGTTTATACAAAATGCTTACGTCGCGGCTGAGAATCACGGCGGATTTAGTACAAGGCATTCCGTCGCTTCACAGCTTTGGAGCAATTTCAGGACAGGACATGATGCTCCTTCCCTCAGCGTACAGGCAAGAGCCGAGATATCAGCGCTTGTGGCAAGAAACAGCGGCGCTGACGGTAAGTTTGACGTCCGGAATATAGTTGATGCATTAAATCACGAAAATAAACAGCAAAGTGTTCAGGCAGTGAATGATCTGATAACGATAATCACTCTTTCAAACAGTAAAGTTTTGAACAAAACGGAAAACGGTAATTTCTTATTTAACAATTCGACGGTTGTTGATGCAATTAACGGGATCAAAATCGATCCTTCAAACAATGCACTCAATATGCAAATGTTGCAAAATCTTGCGCAAATAGGCGCTATTGCATCTATTTACAATAACGAAGCGCCTGCCTTGAAAAATAATGAAATAGCAGATGCCGCAGCCGCAAAAATGAGTGAGATAAGTAGTGTCGTTGACAATATGGCAGACGGACAATCAGTACAATTTGAAAATGAAAAATTGGCCGGTGGCGGTAATACGGGATACTTGTCTTATATAAATTCGGATGGTAATACGGTAAACCTTGCAAGCTTCAATATAAATGAGGAACTTGTTGCTTTTGCGGCAAATGCGATGATATTGTCGTCGCAATCCGGAAGTTTTAGCAGCAAAACATTGAATGCGATGCTGAATTCCATATCGGCAGCGGCAGAGCAGAATATAAAGGCTGAGGAAACAGAGCAGAAAGAAAGAGCGGAAAAAATAAGAACGATAAACGAGATATTGTCAAATAAAGACGATTTAAGTGCAAGAAAACAAGCTGAAGCGGTAAACGGCTTGCTTAATTCTGAAGACGCGGATACCAGGAGACTTGCGGCTTTGATGCTGTTTAACAATCGCGATATGATAACCACAGGATTTATGACTAATCAGGCTATGCAGGATATGGCAAAAGCCGTGTTAAGCGGAAAGAGCACAATGACGGATGAAGGCCGTCTTGATTCGGAATATATAACGGGAGAAAGCATAGATTCGAATTATTTAACATATATAAATTACGATTCGGCTTTTAATGCTCTTGCCGAAGCGGTTACAATGGCGGAAACGGAAACTATTAAAAAGAAATACGGTTACGAATATAGGACAGGCGGAGATAATTTGGGCCAATTCGGAGCATTATTAGATGCGTTGACCGGCGGAAGTTTCGCAATATATGCCGATGTAGGTTTTGGTAAAACGATAATAGCCGATACGATGTCTTGGCTGAGGTCGTATATGGGCAAAGCGGATATGGATCTTATACTGCAGAATGATTCCGAAGTGAATAATCACTTAAAGAACAGATGGCTTATGGGACAGCACGGTACGACAATTTATGTAATGCAGGAGATTGTGCAATCGGCGCAGAAAGAGCCTAATAAAATCGTTGATTTTAACGGCGAACAAATAACGGCTATAGAACGTTTCAGAAGGGTTATGGGTGATGAAAACGCCGTAAGGATCTGGCTTGATTCCGAATACGGTTTCGGCGGGACTACGGCGGAAAGCCAGGCCGTAGAAGGAAACAGCGAGTTAAAACAGATCATGCAGAAACATCAAGACAGGACTTCAAGGCTTACGATAGCCGACGAAGCGCATAAATTTATGGAAAGCACGATGAGCTATGTGATGAGCAGCGGAGCTTCCACGACATTAGCGGATGATCCTGAATTTACCGTTGAGCGTCAAAAAGCTTTAGTATCGCTGTATGATATAGCCGCAGATTTAAAGAAAGGCGTAGATTTTAATATAGACCCGACAAACGGACAAGTCGTGTTCACGGACAAAGGCAAGGAAAAAGCCGAAGAAGCTATTAAAAAGCAGAAAATAAAAGACGCTACAACGGGTAAGATCAAATCTATGGTACAGGCGATGGCTGATAAAGGAAGCAATAAATATATGATCAGCGACGACATCGGTCTGGTCGGCGCGGACGCAGCCGGCAAACTTGTGACCATGAGCGGAGGACAAGCGCAGCCCAGCATGGTACTGTCGGATTACAGCTATGCTTATTCTGCTGCAATACAGTGTCTTGGAGAAGATACGGATAAATTTAAAGCATTAGCGAGCGTCCGTACAAGCCGGACGTCTTACGGAACGTCGAGAAGCAGATTGTTTTACGGAAAAGGACAGTATGTAGCTATGTCCGGGACATTGTCTCACGTTGATAAGTTGTCTGAAGTTTTGGGTATGCCTGTTGTAAGATTCGGGACTGAGAAAAATTTTGACTTTGAAGCAACCACAGTTGGGGAAGTATCTAAGAAATTTAATAAGCAAAGACTGTCTTTGAAAGCCGAAATTAAGAATATGGAACAAGAAATGGCCAAGTCGGCAGCTGACAAAAAAGGCGTGTCTATAATATCCAGACAGTTAAATTTAAAGAAATCAATGCTTGAAGATACTAATGCGGCGATCGAAATATTGTCGAAATTGTCAAATCTTTCCGCTGCTCAGGCGGTAGAAACGCTTGGAGAAGAAATGAAGAATACAAAAGGATCAAGCGCCGAAATGAGAGCGCTTGCCATGACATACGAAGCGTTGAATACAGTCGAGGTTGTAGAGTTCTCTGCCAGACAAGGTTATATTGATGCTGACGGCAACATAACCGATAAAGGTATAACGCGTATGGCGGAAGATATTATAAAAGATGCCGGTAAAGGATTGAATCAATTGTTTGTATCTTTAAGCGATCGGACTCTGAACGATTTGAGGGTCAAAATAGAAGAATTGCTGAAAGCGGAAGGAAAAGATTTTGAAATTTGCGACATAAACGGAACTGTCGGTAAAGACAGTATATTTAGCGAAGATGCGGACGGCAATAAGAAAGGTTATATAATCAGCAGTAATGATACGACACGTATAGTGCTGGCTAATGAGCGCGGCGGAATGGGCCTTGATTTTACCGGTAACTGGTCCGTAAAATCCGATAGTTCCAATGCGGTCTATTCGTTCATACATCAAACCTTCGGAAGATCGGGCAGACATATGGAAAAAGGCGAGCGTTTCACAAGAACCATTTATGCAAATATGTCGGAAGTGAACGATTTGCTCGCAGACGTTAAAACAGCAGGTTTATATGAATGGATAAAAGGAAACTTTACTGAAAAAATCGTTAACGGCGTTGATGTGAATTTCGAGTTTAGCAAATACCGTATTTTTGACGGCATACGAACAGCCGATGATATAACGACGAAAATGTCTCTTGGAAAACAAATACTTCTCGCTAAGATGTATAAAGGACTTGTACAGTCGAGCTCTGCGTTGATGTTCGGCATGATAGATACGTTAAACGACGTAGGAGTAACGAGCGCGCTTGCAAACCTGATAACCGCGGCGGAAAATGCGGACAACTCTGTCGCAGCTGAAACGATAAGGAAAATTCAGACCGATGTGTTCAATAACCACACTGACGGCGCGATGAGTGTCGGCAGGGGAGAGTTGTTAGACGGCAAAGACCAAATAACAAACAGTTTGGAACAACAAAGAGAAAAAGCAAAAAAAGTTTTCAATACGGTGATGGCGTCTTTAAATAGTTTAGGGGTAGCGAAAAATTCTGAATTGTATAAACAGGCGGCTGCGTGGACGGCTGCTTGGGAAAACGCGGCTTACAATCAGCAGGGCTCGGAGGCCGCAGCCAAGAACAAAGAAAAAATCGTTTCTTTAGATGACGCTAATCCTGCGACGGTCCAAAAAGCGTTTGATATTATTTATGCCCGTGCGCAGCAGATAATGCCGTATTTCGGCTCTTACCAAAGAGAAAGCGGAGTCACTACGATAGAGCAGGTAGCAAAAACTCTGGGTAACGACAGTGAATTCATCGAAATGTTGAAAGCGGAAAATTCTCCGTATATTGTAGGAAACAATCTTACATATGACGGCAGAGTTCTGTTTGAGAATTACGCAAAATTGACGGGTAAAACTGAAACGCTCGCAAATATTTATATTGATGATGAAGCTGCAAAAGCTTTAATGCAGTTGCTGCTACAGTTTTTCGGAGTTGATTTTACTTCGGCAGGACCCGGGGATAAAAAATCAGCATGTCAAGCTTCTAAATTTATGGCTGATAACGACATAGCGATAGAAAAATTGATAAACCTGAGTAATTATACCGGAAGCTTTGGTGTCGATTTGAATAAAGTGCCGCTGGAGAAAGTCAAGGTCGCTTTAACGGATCTGGGTATTGATCTGAACGGTCTCTCTGATGGAAAAATAAGAGATATTTTTGTAAAGACTGTTCTCAACGCCGAATACGACGCAAGTGTCGCGGCTAACTTAAGAAGTGCGCAGCCTGACGCTATGCTTATGAAGATGATAGAGTTTGCCGGAGTCGATTCTTCAGGAAAAGCCACAGCCGAGTCTTTAGAAGCGTTTATGCCTTCCGCAAGCAAATATACAAGGGCGTCTTTGGTCAAAATATATAATCAATTCAATAAAACGTATTCTCAAGTGAAAAATTCTGTTTATAATAAACCGCTTACGGCTAGAGAAAAGATTGCAGCAAGACAGGCAGCTTTTAAGAAGAAATATCCTGTTATTGTAAACAGCATTGAAAGCACAAAAGATTTGATAATAAATACGCTCGGATTTATGGTGTTTAAAGCGCCGGCATTTAAAATTCTGGGCAGTGTATTCGGCGCGTCGGCACATGCGGTCCGCGAGGCTTGGCAGGTTTCAGGTTTTTCCGATACGTTAAGAGAAGCCGGAGCCTTTATGACGCTTAGCATACTGGAGCGTGTATTTAAACGCGATAAGATAACGGATGCCGGTGCCGGAGAAGCAAAACTCGGAGTTTCCGGAACAGTTGCTGCTGCGGCGGTCGGAATTACAGACGCAATAGCCGAAATATGGAACGGGATATCCACCCGCAGGAATATAGGCAAACTTGATAAGCTTGTTAATGTTTCCATGTCGGATATTGCAAAAGAAAGCAAGGAAGAAATCGCTATGCGTCTTGCGATTGCGGGCTATTCAGGTGCGCATATAAATAAAGGTGTATCGAATTTTGTGTGGATGATGGAAAATATGCCTGGAGCGCAAGAAGCATTGAAAGATTTGAAGCTTTCGGACATTGAAAAATTCGAGATATTTTCTTCATTGACAGAACGCGCAAAGAAAGGTGAACTTGACATAAGCGGCATAAGAGCGAAAGAGATTATCGATATTGTCAAAGGCAAAAAGAGCGCGGGCGAAGTGTTGGATAAAGGAATGATATTGGAATCTTATGAGAACGGAGCTGTGAAATCGGCGTCAAAAGGCGAAGGTGAAAGAGCAGATTACGGAAATATTAAAGAGTTGAAGGCTTCACAGCTTGATGAGACGGCGAAATATTTTGACAATAAGGAAGAACTGGAGCGAATGCTTTCATTGGCAGAAGAA
>CALHWY010000016.1 GCA_938040055.1 uncultured Endomicrobiia bacterium | reverse complement strand
TGCGGCGATTTGCTTACTTTTTAAAAGTAAGGCAGGTTTGGGCTGCAAGCCCAAAGTCTTCGACTTTTTGTTTTTAAATGCCGCTTTAGCGGACGCGCTTTCGGTACTTTTATTATGCTTGATAAAGGGGCAAAGCCCATTTTTCTCTGAACTGCAAGCCCAATTGTTATGTTTTATAAAAGTATGCAGTTTAGGTAGGACAGCCCGAAAATGGCTTTGAAAAATTATTCCTGCAAGGTTAATTTTTGAAGCGGGAAATGAAATATTATGAGATTGTATATGGCAGTCGCGGAATTTTATAAAAAATAAAAAGGAAAAAATCTATGATAATTACTCTTAAAAAAGGCGCAAAAAAGAAAGAAACGGAACTTTTGCTTGAAAAAATAAAAAAGCTGGGATATAAACCCCATATTTCCAAAGGCAAGGATATGACTATCGTTGGAATGATAGGGGAATATGCCGAAAAGTACAAAGATATTTTTTCGGCTATGGATATAGTTGAAAATATCAGCGAAATACAGAAACCTTATAAACTTGCCTCAAGGGAATTCCGCGGTAATAATACCGTTATAAAAGTCAGCAGAAATGTTGAAATAGGCTCGAAAAAAATTCACATTATGGCCGGGCCTTGCGCTATAGAAACAAAAGATATTTTATTTAAAACGGCAAAGATAGTTAAAGACGGCGGCGCATCTATTCTCAGAGGCGGAGCGTTCAAACCCAGAAGTTCGCCTTATTCTTTTCAGGGACTTGGCGAGAAAGGATTGAAATATATGAAAGAAGCCGGAGAGAAACTGCATATGCCTACGGTAAGCGAAGCTATGACCGTAGAACAGGTGGCTCTTCTTTCAAAATACTGCGACATAATACAGATAGGCGCGAGAAATATACAAAATTATGATCTCTTGAAAGCGGCCGGAAAACAAAAAAAGCCGGTGCTGATTAAAAGAGGAATGGCAACGACAATAAAAGAGTTGCTGCTTTCTGCGGAATATATTCTTTCACAGGGAAATTATAATGTTATGCTTTGCGAAAGAGGCATAAGAACATTTGAAAATTCGACAAGGTTTACTTTGGATCTTAATGCCGTTCCCGTTCTTAAAAAGCTTTCCCATCTGCCCGTAGTGCTTGATCCTTCCCACGGAATAGGGATAAGAGAGCATGTCGGCACAATGGCAAAAGCCTGCATTGCCGCCGGAGCGGACGCTTTGATACTTGAAGTTCATCCAAAGCCGGAGGAAGCTTTTTCCGACGGGCCGCAAAGTTTGCTGCCGGAACAATTCAAACGGCTTATGAAAGAACTTGATTTGGTGGCAAAAGCGGTGGGGCGGGAACTTTTAGACTAAAATGCGGAGAAAAATTATTTTAACGGCGGGCGCTGCGCCATACTTTTGTCTACAGCAACAAAAGTATGCAAAAATGCCACCGCGGCAAGCGCAATCGCTTGAAAATCTTCGCCGGTTTGCGAACTCGTAAAACGTTTATAAAGACTTTAAAAGGAGTTTTACTTCGGGCATCGCAA
>CALHWY010000015.1 GCA_938040055.1 uncultured Endomicrobiia bacterium | reverse complement strand
ACATCTATTCCGGCGGCGGCGCGATAGAGAAGGGAGCGTTCCCGCAACTTAAATCTTGTGGCGGCGACATCTATTCCGGCGGCGGCGCGATAGAGAAGGGAGCTTTCCCGCAACTTAAATCTTGTGGCGGCTACATCTATTCCGGCGGCGGCGCGATAGAGAAGGGAGCGTTCCCGCAACTTAAATCTTGTGGCGGCGACATCTATTCCGGCGGCGGCGCGATAGAGAAGGGAGCTTTCCCGCAACTTAAATCTTGTGGCGGCTACATCTATTCCGGCGGCGGCGCGATAGAGAAGGGAGCGTTCCCGCAACTTAAATCTTGTGGCGGCTACATCTCTTCCGGCGACGGCATAAAAGAGGGAGCGTTCCCGCAAGATTTAAAAACTCAGGATCCTAAAAATACCGCAAGCGTTGATTCTAAAAAATATTTGTTTGAGGTTTTTTTAAGCCAAGGTTTTATTTTCGCCGATAGCATTCTTTCAAAGCTAATCTCAAAAAAAACAGTAAGAAATACAACAGTTTATACAGTTAAGCATATCGCAAAAGACAAAGAATCTTACATCGTGCAAAAAGATGATTTGTTTTCTCATGGAGAAACAATTAAACAGGCGAAAGAGAGCCTTGTTTATAAAATATCAAACCGCGATACATCAAAATATAAAAGTTTAAAGCTTACCTCAAAAATTAGCTTTGAAGAAGCAATCAAAATGTATCGTGTGATAACCGGCGCCTGTGAGTTCGGATGCAAAAGTTTTGTTTCGAGACTGAAAGAAACAAAAAAAGAATATACGGTGCAAGAAGTAATCAATTTAACTTCTGGCAACTATGGAAATGAACAATTAAGAAGTTTTTTCGGAGTGCGCTAATGAAGCAAAAATTGACTCCGTTGCCTCAATCTAAAAAGAAACTTGATAAATTGTGGTCTGAAAAAGTCAGAGAGCGCGACGGCAAGTGCGTAATCTGCGGTAAATCAGGTAAGGGCTTACAAGCCCACCACTACATCAAAGCAAAGGCCCGCAGCGTGAAGTATCGTTGGGATTTACGGAACGGCGTAACGCTCTGTTATGGCTGCCATATGTATATCGTGCATATGACGGCGTCGTTTGAAGCCATAAACAAGCTCGTGGAATACGCCTTGAATAAAGAGATTTTGACTTCCGCGGAACTCGTAGAAATCGCAAGGGATAAATGCGAAAAAGACTTATCGAAGGATAGGGGATTCATTGAAGCTTGCCGTATAGAATTGGAGGAAAAATGAAACTTTTTGACGAGTTTTTGCAAGAGATTTTAGAGAATAAATATGAATCTGACAAAATAATAATAGCTGCAAATAGACTAAGGTATAAGCTGAAATCGGAAATAAACAAAATAAAGCAAGAGGATGAGGGCAGGGAAGATGGACATACTATCGCATGTAATAATATTTTGGAGATTCTATGAAGCGCGAGCTTGACTACCGGTCTGACATGAAAGTTTTTAAAGTCCTTAACAATTATGCTGGACTCGGCGGTAACAGAAAGAGATGGGCTAAAAAAATATTGATCAACGGCGAATGGTATGTTGTCAAAGTCACCGCGGTTGAACTTAATCCCGTGATCGCTAAAATTTATCAGGATTTTTTTCCGGATGATGATGTGATAGTCGGAGATGCCGCAGAATATTTAGCAAAACATTATGATGAGTTTGATTTTATCTGGGCTTCGCCGCCGTGTCAAAGTCACAGCGTTTTAAATCACGTTAATAATGTTGCCGCCAGGCAAAAGCATAACCGACGATTGCCGGATATGATCCTGTACTCTGAAATTCTTTACTTGCAACATTTCTTTAAAGGAGACTGGATTGTTGAAAATGTAAAGCCGTACTACAAGCCGTTAATTCCGCCGAGTTTTTGTTTAGGAAGACATTATTTTTGGAGTAACAGGTTTCTGTTAACTGAAAATATCAAGAAGTTTAAAAACTTCGAAAATATAAAAACAAAGGAATTTACTGAGATGCACGGTTTTGACTTAAAAAGATATAAACTTGACTCATATTTTGAGCGGCAAATCTTAAGAAACTGCGTCTATCCGGAAATAGGCAAATACATTTTTGATAAGATCCTCGACGTCGGATTGGAGTAAAAATGCAAAAAGAAATAATTGGAAATCATGCTTTATATTGTGGGGATTGCTATGAGATTATGCTGGAGTTCCGTGATGGCAGTTTTGATTTGCTGCTTACAGACCCTCCGTACGAATTTATTTCCAAAAATCCTCGCGGAGGCGGATTTTACAAATCCGAAAACCGTAAACATCTTCAAGAGATTAAGAATACTTTCGGGTTTAGTTTTGCTCCGGAAAAGTTTTTACTGGAGGCTAATCGACTACTGAAAAGCTTTAACGCGTATATTTTCACGAATAAAAATCTACTGAAGAATTATATTGCGTTCTCCAGTGATAGAGATTATCACTGGGATTTACTTCTTTGGAAAAAAAATAATCCCGTGCCCGTATACAACGGGCATTATATGTGTGATAAAGAATTTTTGTTTTTTATTAAAAAACGCGGGGCGTTTTTTAATACGAAGCAACCATACTACACCTATACCTCTTTCTTCGAGAGTAAAATAGGCGGAAATGGAAATCATCCTACCGAAAAACCAATGGCTTTATGCGCAAAAGTTTTGGCTGTGAGCAGCAAAGAAGGGGATATGGTGCTAGACCCTTTTATGGGCAGCGGCACGACGGGGGTTGCTTGCGAACAGACCAGAAGAGTGTTTATCGGTATTGAAAAAGAGCAGAAGTATTTTGATATTGCTTGCAGACGCATAGAGCGGGAAACGCAACAACAAAAATTATTTTTAATGCATTTATAATAAAACAGCTGGAGGGTACAAATGGCAAGAAACAGGATGATTAAACCAGAATTCTGGGAAGATGAAAAAGTTGGAATGTTAAGCCCTATGGCGCGATTGCTTTTTATTGCAATTCTTAACTTTGCAGATGATGAGGGATTTGTCCGATGGAATTGTGCATACTTATCCACATCCGCATTTCCTTATGACAAACTTTCGGAAAATAAAATTAAAAAAATGATGAAAGAGCTGGAAAAATTACAAATTGTTGAAGTTTTTGAAACAAATTTTCATTTTTTTATCGGAAAAATTAAAAATTTCAAAAAACATCAAAAAATTAAGAATCCTGGTGAAAGTAAATTTTTACAAGAATATGAAAGTCACTTATTGAAAAATCAATCAAAAGTTAAACAATCCTCCGGAAATGATTTCGGAAATGATTTCGGAAATCATTACGGAAACGTTTCTCCACAAAGGAAGTTAAATGAAAAGAAGTTAAAAGAAAGAGAAAATAACGCGCGCGCGCGCGAGGAAAAGAATCCTGTGGATAACTCCACAGGAAAAGAAAAAGAAAACGCGGGCGTAGCGCCGCCCGCCCCCACTTTTAATCCCGAAAAAGACCAGAACGGCAAAACGGCAACAACGCCAAACGACACGACAGAAAAGCCTATGCCGTGGAACGAGCAAAGTAAATATGCTCAAAGCCTGGGTATCTCTCTTGCAATGGCAGAGCAGATAATACATATCGCAAAAGAAAACAGAATCCTTCTATTCCGGGCGCACTGGCAATGCTTTTCTGAAAACCAGAATTTGAGTGCAATTATTCCGATGCTCAAAAGTTTAATAGACACAAAAAAAAAGAAATCGTCGTCGGGAATGGTTCGTATCGGCAGTGGCTGAGTATGTGCTTCTATTGCGCAAAACAAAAACTGAAACAACGAAGAAGCAATGAGGAGGAAAGAATGAGCGAAAGCATATAGTTTAAAAAAATAGAACTTCTTAAGAGAGAAATTTGACAACGAAGACTTAGAAAAAGAATGCTTAAAAGCAGCGCTCAAGGCTTTGTTGAGCAATGATATTACGGAGGAGTTATGATATGTCCATATTGTTGTGATTTTTGTTTTGCGCGTCCCAAAAGCCCTCAGTGCGAGTTGCGTCGTAAGCTCGTATCGTAGAGGCAGAGAAAAGAAGAATAAAAAAATGAAGGCGAAGAAAGTAATTTTAGAGCAAATTGTAGCTCAAAAAAGATAAAATGTAATTTTTTATAAAAAATTTTAACATCGACGACAAAACAAGCGGACAAAACAAGCTTCGCTTGACATAAAAAAAGTTTTTATTGTATACTTTGGGTGTAAAAAAAATAAAAAAGTCCTGGGCAAGGAGTATTTACCTTATGCCAGGATTTTTTTTAAGCACACAAAATGTAAAAGCTGACCTCGTGGATATTTCCACGTCGTCGGCTTTTTTTTGTTTGATGGGGGCAATGTGAGTGCCGCCGGTAAAAAAAAAAGACTTGAAAATCTGAAGTCGCTCCGAGACAGGCCGCTTGAAGAGCGAAAAAAAATAGCAAGGCTCGGCGGAATAGCGAGCGGCGAAGCTAAAAGAAAAAAAAGTTCTTTCAAAGAGATTGCTCAAAGCATATTATCAATGCGACCGAGCAGGGCGACGATAGAAAAATTTAAAACAAAGTTTCCTGATTTAAATTTTGAAGAAATTACCGTAAAGGCTCTTATGGTCGCAGGCTTGGCAGATAAAGCGATTAGCGGCGATTCTGCGGCGTTTAATGCGATTAAGGGAGTGGTCGGAGAAGAAGCTCCTTCGGTTAAAGGAACAAGTAGCGCGGAGAAAGTTGACTTTGATACTTTTTGCAAAAACGCAAGCTATCCGGTAGCATATGCGAAGCAGAAAGAGTTTATTGAGTTCTCTTTCGCCGGCGGTTTCAGAATGGTCGAAGCGGCTCGCGGCTATGGTAAAACAGACTACATCGCAATTCTCGGCGCGGCATATGAGATTTTTAAAGATAATTCAAAAACTTTCGTCGTCATCAGTAAAGACAGAGACAAGGCTTCAGTTATCGTTGCAGAAATCGGCAGGTGTTTAAAAGCAAACGGAATTGAGTTGGATGTCGACAGCACTAGGCGGATAAAAATTAAAGGCATAAACGGAAAGCAGGAAAACGCAAAAGCTCTTTCGGTTCGTATGTCGCCAAAGCAGAATCATCCGGACTTCATCATCTGCGACGACATTGTTGATATAAAAGACCAATACAGCTCAGCGGAAAGAAAGTATATCCGCGATTACTATGAGGCCCTAAGCGGCTTGACCGAAAATATAGTTTTTCTCGGACAGCCCGTTTTTTATAAAGATCTTTATAGTGAGATAAAACCGTTTCTGAAAGTGATGTCTCTACCTCACGGGACGATACCGGAATTAGACCACGACCTGGCGGCAAGAAGAGCGGCGGGAATATCCAAAGAGTTTATTGACGCTAACTATCATTTAAAAGTTTCTGCTCTTTCAAGTTGTCCGTTTGCCGGAATTGGCGAAGTCGATTTCTTCCCGTCGTCAACGAGCTTTATGTGGATTGACGGAGCCGACACAGGCGAAGATGATACTTCAATTGCTGTTTACTCCGAGAACTTTGAAAACTGTATTGTTGCCGGCTTCTGCTTCCGTAAACCCTGGTATCAATGTATGAAAGAGATACGCTGGATATGGGACACCTACCACGCGGCCAGAGGCGGATTTGAGACAAACAAGTTCGGCAATCAGCCGATAATTCTTTTAAGAAAAGACGGATTCAATTTCGGCGGCAGGAATACGACAGAGAACAAAGAGGCAAAGATTCAGAATACGGCGGTCTACAAAGAGAATATTAAGCTCTCAACTTTCGTCCCGACGGAAGACATTGATTTAATTCAGGCAAATAAAGAATTCAACCGTCAGGTTGCAGAATACGAATACAAAATAAAAGGCAAAGACGATGCGCCGGATAATATAGCAAGCGCGTTGATATATTTAGGCAAAGTCATAATGAGGTAAAAAAATGGGTTTTTTCGGAAAAAAAACGAATGCGCAGGATACGGAAATTGAAATAAGTTTTCCGCTTTGCGTGGCAAAAGAAAAATTTATCGAGTGGTATATTAAGCGTATATACTCTCGGATTTTATTTGATTGTCGGGCAAAGGCATCCGGCTTCGCGGATAAGTATGATGTTGCCCTTTATGACAGCTGTATATCGACGGAGATGCCGTTTGGCTTGATGAGTCTTGTCGGAGACGCGATGTATAGACAAGGAAAGGTCTATCTCGTGTATAAGGCAGGGGTTGTTTCAAGAGCGACGCAAACGGAACAACAGGAAATAGACGCGAAAATAAAAAACGCTCAAAAATTAAAAAATGAAGTTGTGGTCGACTTTAAAAGATTTGATACAACAGAACTGCTGAAAGTCTACTGCGGGATTCTTTACAAAGCGCTTGAGACGGCGAACACAGGAATGAATATGTCGCAGAGTGTAATTTTGAAAATAAAGGATTACCGTGGCACGATAAGCGTAGCCTCTTCCGGTGAGGCAGCAGCACAAGGCAAAGCGATAGCTCGCGGGGTTAAAACAGGTAGAGGCGTTATGGCAGACGCAGGGGACAGCATTGAGTTACCGATTTTCGACGTCGAGCCTATGGAAAAAAGCGTAGTTTTTATCAACGGAATGATATCTAATGCTTTAGGGTTTCCGCTCTCTTACGTTAACGGCGCGTTGACGACAGGAATTTCGACGACTGGAGAAGCGGACGAGCTAGCAGTTGACCGAGGTCTCAAGTATTTTTTCTTTGCAATTTTCAAACCGATAGTTGATAACCTTTTCGACTTAAGTACGCAAATGAAAACTGATAATTGGCGTAAGCTGTCCGCTGTTTCGAATCTGGTTCCGATTATAGAGAGCTCGTCAATAATTTCCGACGAGAGAAAAGAAAAGCTTATTGAAGAGTTGTTCGAATGAGCTTGATGTTCGACCCAAAAGAGTACCTCAAAAAAGTTTTGCCAAAGGATTTCGAAAGAAAAAAAATTTTAAACAACAAAATTGACGTAAAACGAGAAGTATTAAGCTCTTTGACACAGGCTAAGGCGGTTAATGGACGCGAAATCAAAAGCAGTATTTATAATACCGTCGAGCACTATAAACACAAATACGACGAACTCAGGGCACAGGGATTAAGCGTTAAAGGGGCTGTTCAGGAAGCAACCGGCGACGAGGCTCTCTTGAGACAGCGTATTTATAGCACGCTAATCTACGACGAAGTGCAAGAACTTAAACAACAGTATGCCGGTTGGGATTATAAATGGCTGCCTTCAGAGGCAGAAAATCCTGATCCTGAACATCAGTTGCTTTACGGGAAGATTTTTAAAGTTGGCAGAGGCGATAAAAACGGGTTTATGCCCGGCGAAAGATGGGGATGCCGCTGCGGAATTGAATTTATTGAGCCGCCGAATCCGTCAGATAAGACAAAAGCGGTAAAAATAAACTTTAAGGAAAACAATATCCTGCCAGCGCTAAATCAGGCTGATTTAAAAAGCTTAGGAGTTAAAAATAAGCCGGTTGTATTTAAGCAGCGTACGCTTGCAAGAAATATAAATGTGCATCCGGATATACCGCTGAAAGATTACAGCTATTTGGCAGGCAAAGCGTTGTACGAACGTAAAATATTTTTTAGAGATAGCCAGAAAAAAAACTATATCCACTTTATCGGCGAAATAGCCGACAATCGCAATTCGGTAGTTTTGTTGGATATCGACGAGACAAAGAGTAATTTTGAAATAGTGCATTTGCAGAAGATGAATAAGAAAGGACTGGAAAGATTACTAAAAAATAAAAAAAGAAGCTGATACGGCGGGTCCCGCAATCCCCGCATAGTAAGAAGTCCTAAAGACTTCAAACAGCATCCGAGCGGGCGGCTAGAAAACCTAGCCTTTTTATGCTTGTCGTATCAACTTCCAAAAGAAGTATAACAAAGACGTCTATAAAAATCAAGGAGGCAGAATGCAGAAAATGATGTTGATGTTAATGGGACTAGTTATGTTGTTTCGGGCGATGATAGAGAGGCTCCAATGGCGGTTGGCAACAGCGGGAATACCAGGATTTATGGCACCTTTGTGTTTGTTTGAGATGACCCCAGAAGAGCAAAAGGAATTCGAAACGTTGAAAGCCGAAGCGGAAGCAGCAAAGGCAAAACTTGCGGAATATGAAAAAGCAAAGTTTTCAGACACGCCACCTGTGTCGCCAAAGAAAGAAGACGACCCAACTGTTCTCGAGGCGATAAGAAAAAAAGAAAGAGAAGAGGCTGAAAAAGCTGAGAAAGAAAAAAGGATATTAGAAGGAGCGAAATTTATAGCCACATTTGACGGCCTTATAAAAGACGGCGGGGATTTTTTTCCGAAAGAAGTTACAGCGGCGCTTGATGTAATTTCAAAAAAGAAGTATGACAACGAGCTTCAGCGCGCTGATGATTTGAGGGCAAGCATCGCCGAAAGCGTTTTTTCGGTCCAAAAAAATCTTGACTTACTCCCGGAACTCGGGAAAAGCAAAGTCAAAGATTTTTTAACTCTTTCGCAGTCTGCAAAAGAAAAACAGTCTGCGGCAATCTGGGAATACGTGCTTGCTGCCCTCGACACTCACAAAAGATTTGAAAAGCAGGCGCGTACAGAAGCGGCGCGGCGCGGACTTGCCACGTCTTCCGGGGCAACCGCAGAATATGAAAATAAAATATTCGGACTGAGAAAAGAACAGTCTAAAAATAAATAAGGAGAGAACAAATGGCAAATGAACTTGTATTAGCAACACCGACCTTAAGAGGGAAATCAGACGTTATCACGAACTATGATGTAAATGAGCCGGCAGTAGAGCCCGGCTACGCGGCTTCCGTCGACGCAAATGGGAAGGTTGTAAAGTATGACGGTACCGCTGCTCTTGCAGGCGTTGCAGCGTATAAAGAAAAAGGCGGAAGACAGTCCGTAATAAAATCCGGACTTGGCGTACCTGTCCGAATTGCTGCGGCGGATAATCCGGCAGTAGGACAGCTCGCAAATGTTGAAAAGGCTACCGGGCTTTTTACTACTGCTGAAGCCAATGGCAGTACGATTGTTGCCACAAAAGCTGTTTTTATGTCACAGAAGCAAATTGCGCTCCATGCTTTTGATAGAGCACCGGTAGAAAATTGTGCAATAATCGATTTCGAAGGAGGCTTGAGATGAACAAGAAAGAAGCGTTTGCTAAACAGCAGGAAGAACGTTTAGCAAAAGAAGAAGTGGAAAGGCAGGAAGCCGAGGCAAAGAAAGAAAACAAAGAAAACAAAGAAAACAAAAAGAGAGGGATTAAAAATGCCTACTGATAAACACACATTAGAGATTACTGTTGAAAAAGTGAATGAAGCATATCAGCCATCTTATACGCCGATATTTCCGTTGCTGAATAAAACGAGAAAACACGATGAGCTTATTGGCGAGGTAAAACTTAAAGAAACATCGGTTATCGGCGACGCCAGAGCGCGTGAAATTAATGCTCAGGACACGGAGATTAAACACGCAAAATCCGGGCAAACGACGAAAAACTTCGAAAAATATTTTAAGGGGATTAAATACACTGTTTCCGGGTTCGTCGACAATTCCGACTTTCAGAAAGTATCTGATGAGATTCTCGACGCCAACCTTATGGATTTTGATAAAGCTGTATTTACCGGAGACGCAAACGCTTCCGGGGCAATAAGAAACAACGGACTGTGGAATTCCAACGATCCCAAGTACATCACGAAGCCATCGCAGAATATGGGCGTTAATCCAACACAGGATGAATTGAAAGTTTTGTTTGACGGACTGATAAAAGAAGCCGAACAGACGCTTGGCAATGCGCCGAAAATAATTCTGCTTGTCGGCGATGCCGCGGATAAGCTCGGACGTTTCGTTCCTAACACGACAACCACTTATCTGCGTGCTATACAGAATGCTTATGCTGATCTTGGTATGCAGATAAGCATAGAAGCGGCGCCTTCAAATCTCGTTGCCAGTACAACTGCATGCGGTATCTTGCTTCTTACTCCGTCGCAGATTCTTTTCAATTATACCGCATTGCCTCATATCAAAGGCAATGGATATAACGAAGAGGATGCTTACACTTGGATGACTCTGATATACGGTTCTGCGATGGTTGATGTTCAGAAACAGGGCGCGATCATAAAGAAACCCTTGACGTTTGCTTAATTTTTAGAAAGAGAGGCGTAAAATGAGAGAAGAGCTTGATAATATCCTGATGTTTATTGGCGAAGCAACACTCGCAGATAATGAGTGGGCTGAGATATCTGCATCATCGCCCGTTACAGCAAAAGATAAATATCAGGCTCTTTCTCTAATTTTAAAAAACCGCTCCGGAGAAGGGGATGCGACGCTCAAATTAAAAGCGTATTTTGTCGCGAAAGGTTTTACCGCAATCGAAGACTCTAAAGTGGAATTTAATAATATCAGCATCGGAGTAGTTCTGGAATGAAAGCAAAAGGCGAAGGACTAACTTTTGAAACCATTAAATGGGCTGAACAGCTGCGCAAAGACTATGCACAGTTTGAATTCGATACAGGCATTATTGAAGATAAGCCGGAGCCTTTGCCCAAATACGGTGAACATGTAGGCAAACAGATAGGCGGAATAAGCCCGCTGAAAAAAGGCAGCAAAAGCGGCACAATGGTTTCTGAAGTAGCAAAGAGATTCGAGGAAGCTTACAACTGGCTCATATCTCCCTGGCGCAAAGAAAGCAACAGGGATGTGCTGGCGGTAATAACCGATTATTCCCGATATCTCGCAAAGCCGGGAAATGATAACAGACTAAGGAATGCCATACAGGCGGTTATAAGGAATCCTATCTTACGAGGAGAGTATGGTGACAACAGGGCCGAAACAGCTAAAAAGAAAGGTTTTAATAAACTTATGGTCGCTACCGGAACATTTTTTAACAGCATAAAAGCTGTTGTAAAGCGTAGAGGCAGATAATGTGGCATAAAGCGCTAGAACAAGATTTCAAACAAATTTTCGGAGTAAAAAAAATTCTTTTTGGAACGCCTGTGTTTTCAAAAGAACAAGATGTTATATTTTGCGAGACGCTTAACGCGCTAAATAAAATTCAACAAGGCAAGGCTATTTCGCGTGTAAGCGGGAAAGTGTCGATAATTGGTCTTCTCGGTAAAAACAAAAGCGGATTTTTATCAAAAAGAATTGCTTTGGCTCCCGCGTCGACGACAAACAAGTTTGTTTTTTTAAGAGAGGAAGAGCCTATACAAATGAATGGCTACGAAGAACGTTTTAACGTTTACAGCGTAGCGTTTATTTACTTTTTTAAAGAGCAATACAATCCGCCCGCGGGAAAGATTAAGAAGATTGAAAGATGGTTCTTGAAGGCAATAAACAAAATAGGAGGGATAATAGAAAATGGGTGATATTTTACTTGATTATGCTTTTTCCGTAAATAAAATAACGCAGTTGCCGGCGGCAAGAGCAGCATATATTAAGCAAGTATTGGCGATAGTTAAGCCGTTGGATAGTGTTTCAACTGAAATGGTTAAATGCACTTCCAAAACACAGGCGACAGCTTTAACTGCGAATGAAGATGTGCTTGAATTGTTTGATGCTGGGCTCAGTTCAGTTTACATTCTCCCCGCTAATGATTTAAACAACTTAGCCGGTATTATTGAAGCTAAGTTGGAAGATTTTTTTACGATACTTATTTCAAGCGACTTTACGACAACAGAGCTTTCTTCTCTCAACAAAGGCGCGTTTAAGGGGATAATCGGATACAGCTTTACAGACACAGACGCAGCAAAAAGTTTTACTACAAAAGAAAACCAAGTCGCCTTTTATGGGGCGACTGCGAACAAAGCCAAAAATATGTTTTTTGCTTTTGGGAAAATGCTATCGTCGGCATTCTGGAAAAATCAGCAATATGTGGCAATGCCTTATGACGATAACATTAAAGACCTTAACACGGCTAAAACTCTTTTTAACGACAGGATAAGTTTTGCGTTAACGTCCGCGACCTACGGTACAAGACTTGCGTTTTTTGCGGCGGGGCAGAAAGCTATAACATCTCCGTATATCATCGAAAATCTCAAGCTCGACGCACAGTCCGCGGCAGTATCTTACATAACGCTTAATAATCCGGATTATACAGTCACAGACGCGACGCTTTTGGAAAATCATATCCAAGAGAAAATCAATGCGAAATATGTTGATACGGGGCTTGTGGTTTCAGCGAAAATTTCAATAACTCTCGTGAATGATAATTTTAGGGCAACGGGAACTGTAGCGGTACCTCAGCCTAAAGCATTATGGGGCGTTGACGTTGATTTAATAGAGGAGGAATAATGATTTTCAGACTATCTAATTGTGATTTCGGCTTTAAGTATAACGGGCAGAGTTATGATTTCGAGCACTGTGATGGAATGACTATAGAAGACCCGCGTGCATCTCATCTAACTCGAGGAATGAATGGCAAAAACAAAATCGGGATACAAATCGACGAAGGATTATCGGAACCTGATACAATAACAATCCCGATCATGAATGTACCGGCCGATGTTATAAATTTGCTCAATGGCATACACACAAGGAAAGAGCGCATAACAGCGTATTGTGTGGACAGAAAAACCGGCGACAGCAGATTTATAAATAACGCTATCATTTCAAAAAAAGTGCGACAGCTTGTAATATCGGAAGGCAGAGATGATTTAAATATCGAACTTACGCTCGAAAGTTTTGACGTCGATGATAAACTTAAACAAGAATGAGGGGGGTTATAAATGCCGAATCTTAAAGTGTTGCCTTTAGAAGGCTTAAAAAGTTTACGCGCATTCAATGTTTTCCACACAATCTTACTCGGATATAAAATGCTTCCGAGCAAGATTAAAATGACTTACGAAGATTTTCTTGAAGAGTTTGAAGCGGCGACAGACGACGACAAGGCAAAAATCTTAAGAGAGGCGGCCGCCTTTGTGCCTATTGAACAAGAAGAGCTGGATGCTTTGACTTGCTTTTGTTGCGATGTTAACGGCGTACCCTTGACAAAAATCAATACGGCGAAAATGACACCGGAGCAGCTTATTGATGTTATTGTAGCCGTATGCTTAGAGATAAGCAAAATTAAGCTTTATTCCATAAGTGAAGATGTAAAAAAAAACTAAATAATTTCAGCGTCGATTTGATGCGCGAAGCGTACGCAACAAAACAGTTTATCCTCGAGGACTTAATAAATTTAGCATTCTACGGAGCAACGCAAAATGAGTTATATCTTAAAAGTTCAGCCGATGCTTGATGAAAGTAAAACAAGAAAAATGGAATCTACTCTTGTTAAGAGATTTCAAAGAGTTTCTCGTACTTTCGGAAGAGGGCTAAAAAATGCTTTTAAATTCGGTTTAATGGGCGGAGCTGTCAGCGGCACCTTAGCGGCAATTTTGCAGCCACTAAGAGATGCAGATGAAAAGCTCAACTCAGTGCTTGCGAAAGCTGATAACGTCGGAACCCGGGCTAAACAGTTCGGGACAACCGCTGCCGATTACTTAGCATTCCAAGCCGCAGCATCTGCTAAAGGTTTAAACGAAGAACAGATTGTTCAATGGCTTACAAGAATGCAGTCTTTAATAGGAGAAGCAAAAGCCGGAGGAACTTCTGCCGGAGCTAAAGCCCTGCGAAGCTACAAAAACGAAACCGATATGTTAAAGGTTTTTTTTAATGTTGCAAATGCTTTGCGGAATATGGACAACACCGCAAGAATAAAATTTGAATCTGATATTTTTGGCCAAAGAGCAGCAGGGAAACTTGAAGAGTTCATCACATCCGATATTGAGGCGTTGAGCAGAAGTATCACAAAAGGCATATCAAGAGATGCTGCAAACAGAGAATCAACTAGGCTAGGCGCGCTTGAGGATGAGCAAGGTTTATTACGTGCTATGAGAGAATTTGAGGACTTCTTTGACGCGGGAAATAACATAACGGCGGAAACTGTAAGGTCTCAAAATCAAAATGAAGTTAATAAAAATGACATGGTTAATAAAAAGTTAACAAACTATGAAATGTATGCAAAAATTCAGAACACAGTTGATAAACTGCTTATCGCGGTGACGAATATAACCACACCACTTTTTCAGGTCATTACACCATTAGTTGATTTGATATCGTGGGGGGCGTCTTATCTTCCCCCGCTTATAAAAAAACTTGATACGTTTATCTCTGAAACCGTGCCAGTATTTTTTAACAAATTTAAAGGTGGCAAGCTTAGAAATCTCTTAGAGTTTATCGGTAAATGAAATGTTAAACGGAACATATCCTGTAATCGTAATTCAAAAAATAAATGCTATCGGAAAGCCTAGTAAGCCTATACCAATTTATTTAGACGAGCAACTAACAGGAATCGCTATAGAATCACAAAACCGCAGGACTGAATTTGCGAATGATCCCGTTGTAGGTGTGAGTTCAGATAATACAGAGAATCCCGAGATTACCATTAAACAACGCGGCGTATCAAACGGAGTTGACATTGTATTAAAGGCTTCAAGAAACAGCATAGGGATGAATCTTCTTTTACCTTTGGCTGATGTTGCTTTTGAAAATGCGGCGACTGGTAAGTATCTAATATCTTACTTTAACCAGAATGTAATTTTATTTCGAGCAAAGCTTGGGCATTTTTCAACTGACGAAAACTCTTCAAACACATCAGTGACAATAAATATTTCTCTTGAAAAAGAAGATAAATCTGATGATGAAGATAAACAAACGGCTCTGCCTAATAATGGTAATGCCTATCGGCCGTTTGCAAATTAAAAGGACTAATAATGTGGCAATGGTATAAAATTTTTAATCTTAATGACTTTGATAAGCTAAGCGTACCGGATTACACGTTTGTGCTAGAACTTGAAGACAGAGGACTCCAGACGTACCGGATATGCAAGGGGTTTGAATATAGCGTTATCGTCGACGGTATCTATCTTACTCCGTTCCTGAACGGTAAAAATGGATTTGCAAAAAATAGACGCTCAGCATATGTCGACGACAAACGTAATTTGTGGGTAGGTTATTATGAAGATTAAAGTAGATAATGGATATTACAGGTTTTATCCGATTGCCTCGCACGAGCTGTACTTGCTTAAGGCGGCCGGATATGAAGTAGTAAAAAAAGATGACTATTTCACATTCCCGTTGCTCGCGGAGCTCCCTGCATACAGTATTGCAGGCATAGATTACGGCGGAGTGAAGGCAAACGTAACATATAGTGGAACATCTGATTTGGTACTACTCAAAAATAAATTTATTTACGATATTAAAGCCGAAAAACTTAGGAGCCTAACAGACACAACAGGGATGATTGATTATACGCAGGATGATATCGTTTATTTTAACGGGTTGCCGCAAATAGGCTGTTTTATGAAAAATAAGAAGAGACTGAAGGGATTTAGTGGATACTGGAAATTGATGGGCAGCGGTATTATTACAGCGGAGGCTTTAGAATATTATGCTGACTAAAATTTTAATCGCAAAAGCCGAGAACGGAGATGTGACGGTTGAATCCGGCAAAGTTCCGGACGCGCAAATATTAAGCTCCGGGAAGGCTGCAAGCAACGGTATCTTGATTATAAGCGAAGATAACAAGATTTACATTGCAATACCAATGAACAGTATAACGCAGCTGATAAGCGCAGTAGATGACTTCATAAGTAAAATAACGCTAGCAAGCTTAGGCGCTCCGATGCAAGGCTGGTCAGCGCCGCCGACATTGCCGACGGACGTGCTGCCCGTAAAGCAGGCATTGGCGCAGCTAAAGGAAAACTTACAATGAGAGACATCGTACTTTTTGATTCAAGCAAAGGCGATTCTGTTATCGTTGATACCGATTTGCACAAGGCAGACAATCTCTTGCACGTGCAAGAGGGTGATTTGCTTTATATGACTGATTTCGGAATAGACTTAAAATATTTTTTCAACCCTGATTTCAAGATTGAAAATATTGTATTTGTGAATTATCTCCAGCAACAGATAGCCAAGTGGCACATGAATATAATTGATTTAAAAAGTACGCTCGATAATTTCATCGAAAAAATACAGATAACTTTAGCGCCGAGCGAAGAAAATAATGTTGTTATAGGAGATTGATATGCCTTACACGGATAACGCTTATATACCGCCTACGTTTGATGAGCTTCTTCAAATCGTAGTCGAAAAATGGAATATCGAATTTAAAACAAATTTTGACGTGGAGACTTTCAAAGGCACAAACGCTTATAGATTTACCTATGTGTTTCTACAAACGCAGATTCAGCAGCAAGCGGCAGTCGCTGAAATTTTTGAAAAACTGCAAGATTACTTTGAACATGTCAACGGCAAAATTAATAATCCCAAAACTACAAACGATAGCATAGCAGAGGTTTTGAGGAGTAAAGGGTTCACAGCAAGCGTTAGAAACAATACAGAGGCGCAGTCTGGGCGCTTAGCGGTTGCTGTCGTCGTAGACACTTCTTCGGAAGATTATCCGAAGAAAAAAAATGAAATATTAGTCGCCATAAAAAACAATTCCGTTGCTGGACTTTTTTACGATGGCACAGAAAGAGGGGAATTGCAGTTAAGCAACGGGCAAGTTTTCTCTTTTGCGTTTTCGCCGGCTGAGAAAATTCCTACAAAAATAAAGCTGACTATTACTTACGCCAGAGGAACAGCATATGCCCGACTGACAGACGACGAAGCGAAAGAAAAACTGCTGTTTAATTTGTCGACGCTATATACTCTTGGTAACGATTTCACACCAGAAAAATATTTCGAAATCAACCGTGATGCACCTTATGCGGCAAACATTGAACTGCAATATTCAAACGCTAAGACTGGTGGAGCCTTTACGAGCAATATTTACACGGCCGCCTTTACGGATTTATTTACTTTTAAAACGGAAGATATAACGGTAACACAAAATGAATAATATACAGCTTTTTAGACGAGAAGAAGTTGATGTAAAAAATTTTGCTTTATGGCTTGCTTGCCACAATCATACAATGAGCGGGCTCAGCGATTATTTTAATGACGCATATGGAAACAAAAAACTTGCCGAAGTCCTTTATAGTGGCGAGCATGCAGATTTTTTTAAATTAATAAAGAAAAGTATTTTCATCAAATGCTTTTCTGCATTATTGGAATCTGCAAATAGAATTGGCAGTTTCGAAACGCTAACCACAATAATCAAAGCAATCTTCGGGCACAGCGCAAACATTGTTTATTCAGTTCCGGCGCCTGGCATTCTTTCGGTAGATATTACCCAGCATTCTTCAGACTCTTTGGAGTGGGTTACCGTCTCGGGCGGAGAAATAAAAACCTTGGACGACGAAGAGATTATTTTTGTTTCTCTTCTCAATAAAATATATATCGATGAAATTATTAATTTATTTAAACAATTTTTTTGCCCGGCGGGAATAATTTACAAAATCAATATAATTTACGCTTAGGAGGAATTCTGATGGCCAAAACAACAATAACGCAGTTGCCGGCGGCTACAACTCTTACAGAAGAACAAGTCTTGCCCGTCGAGGACAACTTATCGACGAAAAAAATGACTTTAAATTTGCTCACAAACTTTTTTAAGAATAAATTTAACAGCGTCTATGCGCCGATAAAGTCAAATACAGGTTCGTGGGTGATGTCTAACGGTCTCTGGGTACCAGGATATACTAAAGCAGAGTCCGATAATCTCTTATCAGCTAAGTTTGCCTACAAGTCTATGCCGCCGAATACGAACCCTATTACCCTCTCGGACGGCGCCTATAAGTGGACTTGGAATTCTGGCGGCATTGGCATGCCCTTCGTTCTGTCAGGGGCTCCGGCAGAATGCGCCTGTGTAGTTATAAACGGCAGTCGTACTCTTAGCATTCGCAGGGCGGTACCCGATAGCACTTTGGAATTCCGGTACAGCGGACAGACTTGGTATGAGACTTCACTGCTGGTTAAAAGTTTTTCGGGAACGACAAAGCTTACTATTGGGGCAGGGGCAAACGATAGTTGGAGCACGTCTATCGTCGGCTTCCCGGAAGATGTAAAAATGTTTATTACGCACCTCCGAATCACATATACCGCAACCAATAATACGAATTGCCAATATGGCATATTTTCTGGCTCAGCGCCGACGGCTGTTTATTCATTACAGTCGACGCCGTCAAACCGCCAAATAACTGATACTATAACTTTTATAGGCGACGGCAGAACGTTGTTCGCATCTTTTTTGTCGGGGAACAAGAAACAAGCGACTTTGGAATTTAATACAGCATTTTATTTCCCAATATTACGCTAAAGGAGATTTTATGAACATACAAATCTTTCAAAATTTATTATTCCGGAATTTCGGCACATGCAAATGTGCCGAAAATGAAAGCGTTAAAATCCTACAAGTCCACAATCTGCTAAGTGGTGAAATTGTGATTAAGGCCTCAGCAGGCGACGAGCACTGGGAACCCTTGAAACTGCCTGATGGCTCTGAGCTCATAATTAAATCGACCGACAAGATTTTTCAGTTTCAACTACCGACGGGCAATTATGTGATAAAGGCAGAAGGAACTGGTGTTAACGACGACGTCGTAGTTCGACTTTCATAAGGGGGGCGAAATGATAGACGCAAAACAGGGCATTACCATAAAAATATTTGGCGGTGGAATTAATCCGCCCCCGCCTATACCTGAAACGCCGACAATCGATGAGGCGGCGCTAGATTTTAATTTTGAGTATGGCGTAACCGTAACTGCTAGTGACAAAGACATGGGGCGGATATCCAAATGGGTGGATATAAAGAAGGGTATTGTGATGCGCTCTTATTCAGAGGAGATTTACAAGACGCCTGACGGGATTAAACTGCCAGCCACAATGGGAATTGCACTACTATCCGATATTTTTGATGCCAGCGTAATAAATGCAAAGCAAAATAATATTAGCTTTGCGGCTGTAACAAAAACAAAAGCATCTCCGCATGATGCTCCAGGGATTATGTACGGAGTACAGGATAATAATTCCTATGCTTCGTCGAGCAAAGGATTAACGAAAGTAACTGCTTCCGGGGTTTCGGTTTCTTGCCTTATCCAACCACCACAGTCAGCGCCCACACAAAAAGGAGCTTCCGTGGCGACATCGTATGTAAATAAAAATATAGTTGCAGTACACACGTTCGGAGCGACGCTTGACGATGTAAAGATTTTTATCGACGGTGCTGATGTTAATGCAATGGTTATTCATGGCGATCTTACGCCTTTTAATACGCAAGCTTGTAGAGTTCTGTGCAGTGGCAGCTACATACCAACACAGCACAACACGAACCAGTTTATCAAGAGATTATTAATTTATGGCAAAATATTGACAAACACTGAAATTGTTGCATTAACAACAGAATTGCGAAACATTTATCCTAATACATAAGCATAATTTGGGGAGATATAATGCTTGAGTTTTTTACATTAAAAGAATTATTAATGTTTGCTTTCGCCGTCGGGGCGTTCGTGGTCGAGACCCGCGGCTTACGGCGAGAATTTAAAAAAGATATAGAACTATTGAAAGAAAAAATCGAAGACCTGAAGGTGAAAACCGATGAGACAAATAGAGTTAAAGAACGATTAATAATTACCGAGGAGCAGCTGAAAGCTGCGTGGCTGCGGATAGATGAATTGCGAGGTTTTCAGGATAGATTATGATCTCAAAAGAACATCGCAAATATTGGATGCTCGTCGGGGCGGGACTAGACCTGCAAGAAATAGAAGCAAAAATACAAGGGTTTAAGCATTTGCTTGCTGAAGATATGCAGACTGCTTATGAAATTCCTGCCGACGAGAAAAAATTGATAGAAGAGCAGTACACGGCGATGCTAGCTTATGCAAGCGTGTTAAGAAAAAGAATCAAGCTTTTAAAAGACAGCGGGGCGTAAAATAAAAAACAGGAGGAAGTAAAATGAGAAAAACATTTTTGTTTTTTGCGTTTGCGGTATCGTTGGTTTTTAGTTGTGTTGCAGATCTGTTTGCGGCGGCGACGCCGGGGGGATTGTTTAGTACGCTACAGGGCTTTGCGGCAACGTATGGCGGCTGGGCGTGGCTTGCCGTTATCGTTTTGTCTTTTGTTGCTATCTGGATTATAAGAGCAACAAAAACGCAAAAAGACGATGTTATCCTAGACAAGTACGTGGCTGTAGCCATTGAGTATGCTCTCAAGGTAATGCCCGCCGACAGTAAAATTGATTGGGTTAAATTTGTTGCCAATGCTCTCGGAAAATTTAGTGAGATTTACACAAAGACGAATCAGTTGCCGCCGGATGCAAAACTGTACGAGAAAATTAAACAATTAATAGAAACGATTGCTAGGGAAAAACAGATCGAACAACTGGGAAACTCCGCTGGCTGATAAGAATGGCCAAATTTGGACTTGCTTATCAGCGAGTTAAAAACAGTAAATGGATACCGAGGGTGGAGCTGGCCAACAAGCTCTACCTACCGGTATCAAAAGAATTTGTGGTTGGGAAGTTTATAAAATTAACGTGGCGGTTTTAAGATGTTTTTAACCTTATTTCGATTTGCAAAAAAAGAAAAATATTCCGTCGGACGGTTATTCGTCGACGGAAAATATTTTTGCGATACCTTGGAACTTCCGGCACGTTCCGACGGAAAACAGCCAGGCACGGCAATCCCCGGCGGGATCTACGAATGCGGCATTATCTACAGCCCACATTTTAAACGTAATCTCGTCGACATAAAAAACGTGCCCAATAGAACTGATATCCGGATACACGCCGGTAACACGGTAAAGGATACGCAGGGCTGCCCTCTCGTCGGCGTAAACTCAGCCCTTGGAACTCTTATGCAATCAAGGGATTTTGAGACGAGAATAACTGATGTTGTTGCAGAGGCGCTCAGGGGAGAAGATAGAGTATTGATTACAATTATATAGTTAATTCCGTCGAACTCGACAGAATTAAAAGCAGAATACGAAAACAAAAGCTCCGATTTATCGTCGGAGCTTTTGTTATTTGTGAAATATTTGCAAAATGAAAAAATATTGCTTGACAAAATTATTGTAATGGTATATACTATTAGCAGAAAAGAAAAGTTCTTTGAAATAAAAAAATTTGGAGTTGGCGGCGCTTGCAGGCCGCGGGGGAGGAGGAAAAAGATGAGCCTCAAACTGCAAAAAGTAGTTTTAACTTTTTACGCGATTAAAACTAAAAACAACAAAAAGCGTAAAAAGAAAACCGCCAAGCGCGCAAACGCTTAGCGGCTGAAACAAAAGAGGTGCTATACCTCACTTGCAAAAAAAGTATAGCACCTCTTGAAAAAAAAATCAAGAGGAGAGTAAAATGAAAAAAATAGAAAAGATTGAAAAAATAAAAGAAGTTGTAGCAACTGCGGGATATACGATAACCGATACCGCAATAAAAAAGTTGTTAGAAAATCATTGGAATTATAATTATAAATGTGGTTTAATGGTGGATGTAGAAAAAAAAGAAATATATTTTGGCGATGGGTTATTCCGGGGAAATTGGCTCCAGTCCCGGTGCGGCGATAAGTTTTTGGGCTCGTATAGAGGCTGGAAAGAATTCGTTGAAGACTTCCGGGAAGATATGTATTATCTTTGAAATTCATGGGCGGTGAATAGCCGCCCCAAAACATACTATAATAGTAAATACTAAAAACGGAGACTATATGGCGGAAAAAACAAAAAAACAAAAAAACGCCGAATACGCGGCAAAATATTACGCCGCGCACCGAGAAGAAATAAACGAACGTGAACGGAAAAGGCGAGCGGATAACAAAGAAAAATACAGAGAGTATTGGCAAAAATATTATAAAAAAAACAAAAAGAAGATAATGGAAAATCAGGCGGCTTACTGGGCTCGCCGTCTGGAAAAATTAAAAAGTAAATAGCTTTTAGCCGCCGATTGAATCAATCGGCGGTTTCTTTTTTTTGCAACAAATCCGGCAGCAAGTTAATACTCCCAGCTAAGTAGCTAGGCGCTATATGCCGATATCGATTTGTTATTGCCGTAGAACTGTGCCCAAGTAAATCTTTTATGTTATCCATCGGCACAGCCTGCCAGGCTAAATGAGATGCAAACGTATGGCGTAGCTTATGCAACGATACATCGGGTAAGCCCGCCTCATCAAAAACCTTGCGCAATTTTGCTCTTACAGTTTGCGATGTAAACCTTTTACCCGTAGAATTTGCAACTATATAGGTGTGCTCCCAGCGCGGCAACAATAACAGAAACTTTTCCAGGTGTGCACTAAGTGGGATTGTAAGAGCAACTCCGTTTTTTGGTATAAAATCTTTTTTTGGATTTACAGAGATTAATTTTTTCTCAAAATCAATATCCTGCCATTGCAAATTATAAATCTCGCCAAAGCGAAATCCGGTATAGTAAGCAATCACTATCATCGCGTGGCAGGCCCCAAGATATTCTGCGCTTGCGGCCGTTTGAATTGCTCTTTTAACTTCCTCGTTGGTTAATGCGCGCGGCTGTGCTTTAATTGTTTTAAGTTGCAAAATATTTTCTGCGGGGCTCTTTGCAATATATCCCCAAGCGCAAGCCTTGCGGAACATAACCTTAATGGCACTTATATTGTTGTTAAGTGTTATTGCATTTATTTTTGGATTTACTTTTTGCTTATAAATTTTATAATGCTCAATATGTAGCTCTGTAATCTCATTTAAAAACATTACAGGCTCTCCGTATATATTTTTACAAGTCTTTAAGTATTTTAAAAAAATCCTCAATATAAGTTCAACGTTTTGATAAGAGCCGCTTCGGTATGTTACTCGATACCACTTAAGATACTCCGGCACAAAGTCCTTTATTGTTTTTTCTTTTTTTGCAAAAAACATTTTTACTCTGTAAAACAATTTTGTAAAACTAGGCATATAGGCTCCTTAGATATGCCCTTCTTCCGTAATAAAAAAACAGCGTCTAAGAGACTATTAAGAGAAATAAGTTTCAATTCTCAAAATCTCCGACGCTGTTGTGAAATTCTGAACGGAGAAGGGGGGATTCGAACCCCCGATACGGTTTCCCGTATAGCAGTTTTCGAGACTGCCGCCTTAAACCAGCTCGGCCACCTCTCCAATTTATTTATATGATAAACTCAAGCGGCAAAACCAAAACAATATAAAAATATGAATTTATAAAAAACTTTTATCTGCCCGGCATATGCGTGCGTTCATGTAATATTGCCGGAATCTCATATATTTGCTCCCCGGCAAAATCAAAAGCCGCTTAAATCTGCGCGTATGCAAGGCGCGGCTGCATATCAATTTTAAGAAATATGATTATAGCATTGTTGCCGGTATTGTTTCAATATCGTTATTGGAAGTTTAAGCTCAGGAAGCTGACGCAATAGTAGCGGTTATATATCTTTGAAGGCAAAGTTTAAGAACCGGAGATTTGCTTGCACCCGGGCTTTTTTTGTTTTTTCCGACAGTCTAAAAGTTTCTTTAACGATAGAGGGCATTCGCAAAGGCGAATTTTTAAGTATCTTTTGGTTTTCCGGCGGGGAAACAGGGTTTACAGCCGGCAATAATTAAAACCGAAGTCCGGAACGGCAATTATACGTATTCCCAAAACAAGTTTTTATTTTTGCCGGCTTTGCGACTATTAAAAGAAAAAAATTTTTACAGTGCCGCGTTTTTTATGCCTGACTGACTGTAAAAGACGGATTTGTGAAATTCGGTTTTCGGCGATATAACCGTCCGGACATAAAACGGCCTTAATACATAAAGCGGGAAATATCCGCTTTTCATATCTTAAAAGATTTTCAACAGTTTTTTTTATCGCCAACTTTCATTTTCCGGCCGTTATTTAATAAAAAATAATAATTAAGTATAATTTCCTTATCCGGTAAAAGGAGGATATATGGAAGAATTAAAATTGACAAAAATTATGCTTTGCATTATGGGCGGCATAATGTTTGTTTTGGGAGTGCTTACTCTGGCTATCCCCGAATTATCTCTTACGGCAATGGCTTTAATGCTTGGCGGGGGTTTTGTTGTAACGGGCGTTTTTTGTTTGATTTCTTTCTTTTCGGAAAAAGAAATTCTTTTAAGTCCCGGATGGGTTTTAATACAGGGTATTTTGGATATCTTCATAGGTTTTTTTCTTCTTAACAATATAGGAACTTCGATAATCGCCGTTCCTTATATAATCGCTTTCTGGATGGTTTTCGGGGGAATAGCAAAATTTTCCTCTTCTTTTATTTTAAGAAAAACTGCCGTTGATAAATGGTGGATGCCCATGCTTAACGGGCTTTTGGGTATAATGATATCGTTTTTAATAATATTTTTTCCCTTCTTCTGGGCGGGATTAATAGTGATTTTAACGGGGCTTTATCTTATGATATACGGAGTCTTGATATTTATTGAATCGCTGACCGCCAAAAGCCCCGAACTGAAGACTTTTGCCTGATGAAATCAAAGTTAGATAATAAGTTTTTATGCGCAAGTAGAGCCGCAGGGCAAAGGCTCGTTTCTTAAGCCGTGCCGTCCTT
Source organism: uncultured Endomicrobiia bacterium (assembly GCA_938040055.1). Taxonomy (GTDB): domain Bacteria; phylum Elusimicrobiota; class Endomicrobiia; order Endomicrobiales; family Endomicrobiaceae; genus Endomicrobium_B. The sequence goes on along the minus strand of CALHWY010000015.1, from coordinate 41,065 downwards.
ATGGTTTTTGTCGTTGAAAATTCGGACTGGATCTGGATATTTAAAAGATAAACAGAAGTCTTTTTTACGCGTTTAAAGAAGGAAAGTCGGAAAACTTATGCTTTTAATGTATTATTAAATTGAGGCGCCCGCGGTCGCGGGCGCCTCAATCGTTTGCGCCGGAAGAAAAAATTTATTACTTTATACCGATAACAAAAAAGATGCAAAAACTTATTAAGATATTGCCGGCATGACGGCGGTGAAAGCCGTTTTATGTTACAGAATTGAAAAAGTGCGGGCCGTAATAATATGCCGGCCTCAATATTAAAACCATCCGCCGAACAAAAGAGATATGTCGCGGCTTCCGTCGGTTAAATTTTGCGTGTAGTTTATTCCCAGAGGGAAAGGCACGCGCCAGATTTGATATGAAATGCTTGCTCCCGCTCCGCCGTGGCTTTTAAGCGAACCGTCTTTCCAAATCGCCGCGTGTTCGATAAAAGGAGCTAGCGACAATACTCCGGTTTTACTTTTGACGGGATGCCATATGAAAGATATGCCCGCTCCCGCGGCTTCGTTTCCCCTGAATTCTCTTGAATATATGCCTTTGCCGCTTAACACATCCACGGATTTTATGCTGTCGTAAAAAGGAGCGTTAAAATCTTTTGCGGCGGCGATATCAAGAAAAAGAATATGTCTTTTTCTAAACTCCATTTTCCCCGCAAGTTTAAGATTTATTTTTGATATATCAAAGTCTGAGCCGGTATAATTTCCGCCGTTTTCATATTGTATTCCGGCAAAATATCCCGGTTTTCTTTTTGGAAGATCCGCCAGTTTATCGGCTACGTCGGAGAGCCCTATGCCGAAAATAGCGCCGAAGCTTGCCCCTCCGCCGCCGGGTTTTATGCCTTTATAGCTTTTCAGTCCCAGCACCATCTTATTATGCCTGCCTTTATCGGAAGGGATGACAGCTCCGGAATAAGATATATCCGACATGCTGAAACCCGCGGTCACGCTAGCCCTTTCATTGAAAGATCTGCTCCAGGCAAATCTGAAAGATTTGTCTTTGACTCTATATTCGCGTTCAGGCTTTCCCGTCTGACTTTGGTCGGGTTCGGAAGTGAACATGCCGGATGCGTTGTAAGAGCCGTTTTTATAAACGAATTCTTTAAAATTCATGCCGCTAAACTGTATATTGAAAAAGTTGTTTTCTACGCCAAGCCCGGCCATAGTCATAAAACCGTCGCTGCTGTAAACGCCGAACAGAAACAGCATTTCGCCGGATTTGAACAAATTCGCCTCAACTATTGACGCGGCGATAGTGCTTTTGCTTCCGCCTGTGCCGAAAACAATGGGGAAAATATAATATCCGTCATTGGCGTTGATTTCTATGGAAACGGTTTCGTCGTCATTCGGCAAAACTTTAAAATCGATCGATTTAAAAACCCTCATATCATGAAGCGCCTGTCTCGCCGTATCGTAATTGTCTCCAAAAAAAATGTCGCCTTCCTTTACGGAAAACTTCTTTCTGACGATTCCCGGAGAAATTCTTGCGGTTTCGATTTTAATTTCGCGCACTTTTCTGCCGTTAAAATCCGCATTGCTCTGGGCAAAAGCCAAGGGACAATAAAATATAGTTAATGATAAAAACAACATTGCTTTCTTCATAACAATTGCGGCATTATCTCATTTTAAAAAACAAATATCAATACTAAATGTTTTTTTGTACGTAAATTTAGTAAAATTAAATAATTTGAATGCCGGAAGAAGAACAAATAACGGATTTTGAATCGTTTTTTTACAAACGGTATTAATGATTTTTTCCGTAAAAAGTTTTTCGCATACCCTGTAAAAGAGAAAAAATATTAAATGCCGCATATGTTCTGAAATTTATCCGGTAAAATATTTTTTGGAAAAATGCGTTAAAATCCGGGATATAAACAAAGCCTGCCGCATTCAGGCGTCTTTTTCGGTTGTGCTCGTATTTGTACGGCAAATAAAACCGGCTTCCGCCGGAAAAGAAAGTTTTACCTGCAAGGAGCGTTTATGTATTTAAACTTAGCCGTCTACTCCGTAATTTTCGGCATTTTTTACACGCTGCTGTTTTTGCTTTTGCAAAAAAGCGGAATTTTAAAGATAACTTTTGCCGGATTGTTCTTTTTTACGGCAATAATATATTTTGTATTAACGCTTCTGATGAAAAAATATGTCAGTATGTGATAAAACCGGCGGAAGCCGGGGAGCGTTCCGGGTGCGGGCAAAAGCGCCGGACAGGATTTTAAATTTTATTTACGCTTAAAGGCCGGGATTTGCAAGAGAAAAAGACCGCATTGTGAGGGAAGATGTAAAATAACCGCAATAAACAATGACATTTGAATTTATATGGGTTTAAACGCGCGCTTTGTCATAAGTAAGCAGGAAAAGCTTTTTGAAAAATCGAAAAAACGGAATTGTGAAAATGCGAAAACCGGAGAAAATAAGAGAGGAAAATGTATTAAAAGATCTTATGCTTTTAAAAAATAAAGCCAGGGCCGGAAAGCCTCGCCCGGTTTTTCGGGGCTTATAAAGGCGGATGCGGACAAGGAGACGTTTTTTTTAGGGCTGACTGTCCCGCAGCAAAGAAAGACATCCGGAAAATATTATAAAGAAATATCTCTTGAAGAAACGGAAAACTTTTAAAAAATAAATTTTATGAAGCAGGATATGCGGCTCTTTCTGTTTTGAAAGCGAAATATATGCGAAAAAGGACAAGCGCCGGAGAAAAGAAAAAATAGCCGGGATATATTTAAGAAATATTGCAATGGTAAACAACTGGAATCTCGTCGACATTTCAGCACCGTATATTTCAGGAGAGCATCGGTATGCCGGCAAAACGGACGGATTGCGGAAAATGGCGCAATCGAAATGTCTCTGGCGTGAAAGAATGGCCGTTTTATCTAGTTTTTATTTTATAAAACGGTCAAGCTTTAAAGAGATTTTTGCTTTTTCGGAATTTTTCCTGCATCATCAACATGATCTTATGCGCAAAGCCGTCGGCTGGATGCTGCGCGAAACCGGAAAAAGAAATGCCGACGCGCTATACGGTTTTCTTGATAAAAATCATAAAAATATGCCCGGAACAATGCTGAGATACGCATTGGAGAAACTGCCTGGGAAAAAACGCAGGCTCTATACGGAAAAATGATATGTCTTTTGCGAAATTGGATTTGCACCCCGTTTACAATAAAGGCGCGCTGATAGAAAGCGGGCTTAAGGGCATACTTGACGAGGCCTGGAAAAAGAAGCTTGACTATATAGAGATTATTCCCGGCAAAGGTTCCGGCCGGCTGAAAGAAAAAGTTCTGAGATTTTTTAACAGTAAAGAAATAAGAAAGAAATATTCGCGCCTTGACGTGGATAATAAAAATTTCGGAAAGATATTCGTTTATTTTAACTGGAATAAACTTGATGCCCGGGAGAAAAAATGTTTTTGAGATTTATGATCAATGCCGCCGCATTGCTGGTCGTGGTAAATATTATTCCGGGCATCAATATACCGTCCTGGGGCGTTTTATTCGCGACGGTTATAGTAATAAGCCTGCTCAACGCGGTGCTTAAACCGGTTCTTATGCTTCTTACTCTGCCGATAAATATTCTTACGCTCGGATTGTTTACTCTTTTTATCAATGCTTTTATGTTTTATCTGGCGTCAGAGCTTATAAAAGGTTTCAGAATCGGGGGATTTTGGGATGCTTTTTTCGGCGCTTTATGTTACAGCGCGGTGAGCGCGGTTTTGAGCTTTTTAGCGGTAAAATCGGCAAGAGCGGGCAGTATGGACGAAAAAAATAAATGATTTGCGGCGCAAAATCCGCGTATAATCCGAAAAGTTTTTATGTTACGTAATATATTTTAACAAGAGGAGGAATTCTCAATGGCGGCTTTGATAATAATGATTGCAATTAATTCCCTTGCTTTAATAACCGTGTCAAAACTTTTTGAAGGAATAGAGATCAAAGGTTTGGGGTCCCTGACCGTTTCGGCTCTTATAATAGGAATGGTCAACGCTTTCATAAAACCGGTAATAATTTTTTTGACTCTGCCTTTCAATATTTTGACTTTAGGGCTGTTGACATTGTTCATAAACGGTTTTTTATTTTATATGGTTTCAAAACTGGTAAAAGGATTTAAAATTAAAAGTTACGGCAAAGCTTTTTGGGGAGCAATTGTTTTTAGCATTGTAAGCATATTGTTAAGCCGGTTAATATATTCTTAAAATGCCGGCCGGTTTTTGCGGCATTTTGTTTTTTTATGTACATTAAAATTTTTTCCGCAGCGGTTTGCTTCGGCCGGCGAATTTTCACATTTTTCCCGCGGCGCCGCCTGCGGCGGTAAATCCCGTAAAAGGCGCTTTGCGTAAGGAGCCTGCGCCGCAAGATAAATCCGGGATTGTTATTTTAATGAAGTAAATAAGCTAGGCGAAATAAAGCAAAACGGTAATAAATATAAAACGGAGCTTGTATGATAACAAAAGATTTGATTTTAAGAATTTTTTCAGCGGCAAACATTTTAAGGTGGAACGACCACATAAGGCCTTTTGATTTTTTTGAGCTTGATAAACAGGCGCACAAGATGATAATAGCTTATATAGTCGCGAAATTCGAAGAGGAAGAAGGAAAAAAAATAGACTGGATAAAGCTTATCGAGGGAGGCATTTTCGAGTTTTTCCAGAGAATAATGCTGACGGACCTCAAACCCGAAGTTTTTCACGAGCTGATGTCTAAAAAAGAAAAAGAGCTTAATAAATGGGTAATGGAAAATCTTGAAAAAGACCTGGACGCTTTGCGGCACGGCATTAAAGAACGTTTCTGCGAATATTTTTCAAATCCCGGGTATGCCGCACATGAAAAAAGGGTATTGAGTTCCGCGCACAGTCTTTCTACAAAATGGGAATTCGGCATAATTTATCCGTGGAACGCCATGATATACGGCATTGAAAGGACAAAGCAGGAAATAGACGAAAGCATAGCTACTTTTGACGATTTGTCCGGAATAAGAAAACTTATGATAAACAAAAAATATTACGGTTTCCTTGATCTTTGCGGGCAGCTGCGGTTCCAGCAGAGATGGGCGCAGGCTTTCAGAATACCTAAAACAACGGTTTTGGGACATATGCTTACGGTGGCCATTTTTAATTATATTTTCTCAAATGAACTGGGCGCGTGCAAGCCGCGTACATATAATAATTTTTATTCGGCGCTGTTTCACGATCTCCCGGAAATTCTTACAAAAGATATAATAAGGCCTGTCAAATCGTCCATATCAGGACTCGGGGACATAATCAAAGTTTATGAAGAAAAACAGATTGAGGAAAGAATTCTCCCTTTGATTCCGGACAACTGGCACAGAGAGATGATATATTTTGTCCAAAATGAGTTTTCGGATAAGATAATGGAAAACGGCGAAGTAAAACAAGTAAAAAACGCGGCCGAATATAATTATGACCAGTATAATGCGGTTGACGGCACGCTTACGGCTTCGTGCGATAAACTTTGCGCTTATATTGAAGCTTCCATGGCTCTTGAGTATGGAATAAGGTCCGAAAATTTGATGAAATCCAAACAGGCTTTGTATGACAAGTATGCGGTGGTGGATAAGAATAACTTGAATTTTAAACAGCTTTTTGATTATTTTAAATAATAAAAAGTCTGCGCTTTTGGAATTTTAATATACGGCGCCGGGTGCCCGGAGATGACCGGAAAAACATTATTTGGGATCTGCGCTAAAACGCTTTGTTGAAATGCTCTTCGCTTCTAAAGAGCTTTGTCGAAAAGAAACTTCGTCTTTGGGGGACTTTATTGCAAAAAAAGCTTTCTCCGGAAGGAACTTTGCCCCGAAGGCGTTTTGCCTTAAAGGAATCTTGCTCCAAAAGAACTTTGTTCCAAAGCGGCTTTGTCGCAAAATAATTTTGTCCCGACGGGACTTTGTTGCAAAAAAGCTTTTTTTGTTCCGGGAGTATTTGTTATGCAAAGGGCCGGTTTTGAGAAATGTTCGGCACCGAGAAAAAATAGCCGGCGTTTAAAACGGATTCCTTTGGGATTTTGTTTTCTTCTTTAATTTCGGCGGCGGAAAAATGAGAATATCAAATAAAAAACAAATCGCTGTAATCGTTTCGTTTTTTTTCCTTTTTACGGCTTCGGCGTTTTTTGTTTATCTTAAAAGATTGAGAATCGAAATGTTTTCGGAAGCCGGCTTTGTCGCCGGCGCCATAGTTAAAGCGGAGAGAGAATATTTTGAACTGCGCGGCGGATTTGCCGTCGTTGAAGAAGGGTCCGGCAGTCCGGCTCTGTCTGTGGATTTGAAAGCAAATAAATATTTTACTCTTATGAGCATACAAAGCTACGGCGAAGAGCTAAAACTGCGTTCCAAATGTCCCGGCGGTTTTTTTAAAGGGACGGAGCTTTATGTAAGCTATAACATACATTCGGGCGTTACCGGATACGAAATCAGGGAAAAAACTAAAATCCCTCTTCCTCTATCGTAAGATCCAATCTTTGCGAATCGGGAATGAACTGGTCGGAATATTGTTTGGGGGCGGTGCCTTTTATAAATGCTTCCAGATAGGCTCCGGGGGTTTTGCTTAGCGCCAGAAGTCCTGTCTGCGGGTCTATGAGAGCCCAGTCTATATTGTCGGGCTGGCTGAATTCCACTATGGGTTTTCCCGCAAGCGCCTCTTTCATAAATTTCGTCCATATCGGGCAGGCAAGATTTCCGCCTGTCACTTTGTCACCCAGAGAAATCGAGCGGTCGTCATAACCGATCCATACTCCGGCTGCGAGCTGCGGCGTGTATCCCACAAACCAAACATCGCTTCCTTCATTTGTCGTTCCGGTTTTTCCCGCGCACGGTCTGTTGAGATATCTCGCATGCCAGCCGCTGCCTCTTTCAACCACCGATTTAAGCATGTTCGTCATAACAAAACATATTTGCGAAGACAGCACTTCTTCCTGTTTGGGAAGATTTTGCTCAAGTATTCTTCCGTCTTTGTCCGTAATTTTTGTGATAACGTACGGAGTCGTTTTTACGCCGCCAGAAGCAAAGGTCGAATAAGCGGAGACCATTTCCTGTAAGGTTACGTCGCTTGAGCCGAGAGCCAAAGCGAACGAGTTCGACATAGGCGTGGTTATTCCCAGATTTCTGACAGCCTGGATGACTTTTTTCGGGGTAATCTGCATTATAGTCTGTATGGCGCATGTATTTATTGATAAAGCCAGTGCCGTTCTCAGCGATACCGGACCTCTGTATTTCCCTCCGTAATTTACCGGAGTCCATACCTTTTGCACGTCTACCAAATCTTCTTCGGGTATTTGTTCCGCTATATCTTCAAGAGTTTTTATATCTCTTGAAACAAGCTCCCAGTCCGCTCCGCTGTAAACAAACACCAAAGGTTCATCCTCAAGAAGCGTCGCTGCGGTAAGTCCGGCTTCAACGGCGGCAAGGTAAACAAAAGGCTTAAAGGCGGAACCCGGCTGCCGTTTCGCCTGGATTGCCCTGTTAAACTGCGATTCTTTAAAATTTCTTCCGCCTACCATTGCTCTTATAGCGCCGGTTTTTATATCGATAGCTATAAGCGCTCCCTGCACTTTTACGGGCTCTTTTCCCTCTTTTTCAAAACTTTTTATTTTCTGCTCGTCGAATTTTTCAAGTTCGCTTTCAAGCGCTTTTTCCGCCGCCGTCTGAGCCTGCATGTCTAAAGTCGTGTAAATGGAAAGTCCGCTTTTGAATAAAACATTAGTGCCGTATTTAGGTTCAAGCATTATCCTTAAAAATTCCACGAAATAATGACCGGTCTGTTCTTTGGGTTTGTCTTCTTTGACCGGAAGAGGCTGGGCAAGTGCTTCCTTTTCCTGTTGCGGAGTTATATAGCCCTGCCGTCTCATCTTAGCGAGAACAAGATTTCTTCTTGTTTCGGAAGCTTGGGCATTTTTGAAAGGATTGTAATAATTCGGCGCTTTCGGCATGGCGGCGAGGGTGGCGCATTCCGCAAGATTGAGCTCTTCAACATTTTTATTGAAATATATTCTGGCCGCCGCCTGCGCTCCGTAAGCTCCGCTGCCGAAATATATCTGGTTGATGTAAAACTGCAAAATTTCGTCTTTTGAGTAGTCTTTTTCAAGCTGAATCGTGAGCAGAACTTCTTTTATTTTTCGTTTTACGGTTCTTTCCGGCGTTAAAAATATGGTTTTTGCAAGCTGCTGGGTTATGGTGGAACCGCCTTCTCTTACTCTTCTTTTCAGGGCCGCTTTTGCCAGCGCGCGGAGAATGCCTTTTGTGTAAACTCCCCAGTGATAAAAGAAATTTCTGTCCTCTATAGCTATAAAAGCATTCTGCAAATCCGCCGGAATTTCATTTATCGGCACAAGCATTCTTCTTTCCGTGAAAAGTTCCGCTATCAGATTGTTGTCTTTGTCATAAATCTTCGTCGAAAGATTCGGCGTATAATTTTCGAGCTGGCTTATGGAAGGAAGATCTTCGGCCATTTTTTGGAGAATTTTTCCGCAGACAAGTATGAATAAAGGAAGCGCTACTGCAAAAAACAAGAAAAAAATCTTCGCGAATATATTATTTTTTTTCATTGATATCTCCCGTTGCGCGGCATATAGAGTTGATTATATTTTAAAATAAAGAATGTGTCAAAACAACAATGGGCGCTACTGAAAAAAAATAGGCGGCATTTTTGATTTTAAAGGTTAAATTTAGTAAAATCGCCTTATAATTCAGTAAATTTTAAAATTTCCACAAAATTAAAAAAATTTGCAAAAGAGAGGTGCGTTATGCAGGCTGTTATTATGGCAGGCGGATTTGGCACAAGATTAAGACCTATCACATGCAGCATCCCCAAACCTATGGCGCCGATGGCTAACAAACCGATGCTTTGTCACATCATAGATCTTCTCAAACAGCATAATTTCAAAGACATGACGATGATGCTGTATTACCAGCCGGAAATAATAACGGATTATTTTAAAGACGGGGAAAGTTTCGGCGTAAATATAAAGTATCTTCGCCCCGAATCCGACCTCGGCACGGCCGGTAGCGTTAAATACGCGCAAAAAAACATAAATGACACTTTCATAGTTATATCGGGAGACGTTCTGACGGATTTTGATCTCTCGAAAGCGATAGAATACCATAAAAAGAAAAAAGCCGTCGCCACAATGGTGCTTACCAGAGTAAGCAATCCTTTGCAGTTCGGCGTTGTTATCACCGACAAAGACGGCAAAGTGGAAAGATTTCTCGAAAAACCTTCCTGGGGCGAAGTTTTTTCCGACACCATAAATACCGGCATATATATACTTGAACCCGAAGTGTTTAATTATATTCCGGAAGATAAATCTTTCGATTTTTCAAAAGATCTCTATCCTCTGCTTTTAAGGGAAGGAAAAGGTTTGTTCGGATACATAGCGGAGGGGTACTGGAAAGACATAGGAAATCACGATGAATACAGGCTGGCGCAGTACGATATACTTGACGGCAAAGTAAAGATAAATCTTGCAGGCAAGAAAATAAATGTCGGGGGAAAAGAAATTCTCGCCGGCAAAAATGCGGTTATAGGCGAGAACGTTGAAGTCGACGGGCAGGTGCTTCTCGGGGACAATGTCGTCGTAGAGGACGGGGCCAGAATATCCCGCTCGGTTATAGGCTCCAATGTAAGAATAGGCGCCGGAGCCGAGGTTCTCGGTTCGATTCTTTGGGAAAATGTTTCCGTCGGAACAGAGGCAAGGCTTAAAGAGGATGTCATAGGAAACTCTACGAAAATAGGCGACCGGGCCGTTGTTCAGGTGGGCACTATTATAGCCGACGAATGCCGCATAGGAGCGGACGCGATAATAAGGACAAATCTTAGAATATGGCCGCATAAGATAGTGGAGGCGGGAGCCATACTTTCAAGCAGTCTCGTCTGGGGCGAAAAATGGAATAAGGCTTTGTTTAACGCTTACGGCATAACGGGGCTCGGGAATATAGAAATTACCCCCGAGTTTGCCGCTAAAATAGGTTCCGCTTACGGGGCTTATGTCGGAAACGGGGCGTATATACTGACTTCAAGAGACGACCACCGCGCCACAAGGATGATAAAAAGGGGGATAATATCCGGACTGTTGTCGGCCGGGGTTAAAGTGGGCGATCTCAGAAGCTCTCCGATTCCCGTGGTAAGATATGAGATAGGAAATGAAGGCGAGGCGGGCGGCATTCACATAAGGCAGTCTCCTTATGATCCGCGTCTGGTCGACATAAAGTTTTTCAATTCCAAAGGAAGCGATATCTCTCTCAATCAGGAAAAAGCCATAGAGCAGCTTTTTTTCAGGGAAGACTTTAAACGCGCAAATATGGACGATGTCGGGGAAATAACCGTGCCTCCCAGAGCCGTCGAATATTATAAAACGGGATATCTCAATACGATAAAAAAAGACAAAATAAAAAATTCAAAACAAAAAATAGTCATAGACTATGCTTATTCTTCCGCTTCAATGATTTTTCCCGCCATACTGGGAGAACTCAATATCGACGTTGTGGCGCTTAACGCTTTTACGAATTCCTCTAAAATCACCAAATCGCAGGAGGAGTTCTCCAACGCGCTCGGACAGCTTTCGGACATTGTGACGACATTAAAATCGAATGCGGGTTTCTTGATAGACACCGGAGCCGAAAAACTTTTTCTCGTGGATGAAAAGGGTAAAATACTTCCGGACGATCTCGCCATGCTTATCGTGGCTTATCTGGTAATGAAAACGCATAAAGACGTTGTAATAGCTGTGCCCGTCAACGCGTCTTCCGTCATAGAAGAGCTTGCCTCAAAATTCGGCATCAGAGTAAAAAGAACGGCTACCAGCCCCAGAAATATCATGAATGCGGCCAATGACAAAGACGTAACTTTTATAGGCGACTGTATGGGAGGCTTTATTTTTCCGGAGTTCCAGAACGCTTTTGACGCTATGTACGCTATAGGGAAAGTTATAGAAATGCTTTCGGAAGAAAATCTCTCTCTAAGCAGAATAAGCAGGGAAATTCCTTCTTTTGAAGTTTTGCATAAAGCGGTGCCCTGTTCCTGGGATAAAAAAGGGCAGGCGATGCGCAAGGCAATTGAAGACGCAAAAGGCAAAAAAGCCGAGCTTATAGACGGAGTAAAAATATATTTTAATAACGGATGGGTGCTTTTGGTGCCTGATCCGGACGAAGCTTTTTTCCATATCTGGGCGGAGGCGAGAGACAAATCGACCGCGTCCGGTTTCGTCGAGATGTATACGGAAAAAATCAAGCAGTGGCAGGAATAGAAACGCATATCGTCATTTTCGTCCGGCTTATACGCGCCTTGCCGCCGGATCGCATTTTCCGGCAGACGGATATTCGGAGTTCGGATGCAATGCCGGCAATATCGTATGCCGCGGCGTCCGGTTTTTGCACGCCGTCGCGGCCGGAGGGTTAAAGTTTAAAACAGTCGGTGTATTTAAATTATTTATAGGGGAAAAGTTTTATGATTAAATTCGGAACGTCTGGCTGGCGGGGTATTATCGCCGAGGAATTTACTTATGATAATGTAAGGATAGTTACCCAGGCTGTGGCTAAGCTTATTAAAGAAGAGAATAAAAAGGCTTCGGTGGTAATAGGATATGACACAAGATTTATGTCGGAAGATTTCGCTAAAGCTTCGGCTGAAGTTTTAGCCGGCAACGGAATAAAAGCTTTGCTTTGCAAAAGAGACACTCCGACTCCGGTCATAGCTTTTGACATTATTAACTCAAAACTTGCCGGGGGAATCAATTTTACGGCCAGCCATAATCCGTATAAATACAACGGCATAAAATATTCTCCTTCCTGGGGCGGGCCCGCTCTTCCCGAGACTACGAAAAAAATAGAGAAGTACTGCGCATCCATAAATATAAAAGACGTAAAAACAATGCCGCTTGAGCAAGGTTTAAAGAATAAAATTATAGAAAATCATGATCCGCGCAATGCTTATATGAAAAGAATAAAACAGCTCGTTAACTTTAAAGCTCTTAAAAAAGCCGGGCTGAAAGTCGCCGCCGATGTTTTGCACGGCACCGGCAGAGATTATCTTGACGCTTTGCTTGACGAGGCGGGGATAAAGCATAAGACGATTAACAAAAACAGGGATACGATGTTCGCCCGCAACGGAGCGCCCGAGCCCAATGAGCGCAATATAGGCGAACTTTTCCAAATGGTTAAAAAAGAATCTTATAAGCTGGGAGTCGCCACTGACGGAGACGCAGACAGGTTCGGCATTATAGATTCCAACGGAGACTTTATCACTCCCAACCAGGTCATTCCCGTGCTTTTGTATCATTTAAATAAGACAAGAGGCTGGAAAGGCATAGCCGCCAGAAGCGTGATGACAAGCCATATGATTGACAGACTTGCCGCAAAAATAGGCGCGGAAGTTATGGAGACTCCGGTGGGTTTCAAATATATAGGCGATATTATGGTAAAAAATCCGCAAGAATTTATTATAGGGGGAGAGGAATCCGGAGGTCTTACTATAAGAGGACATATTCCGGAAAAAGATGGAATACTGGCATGTCTTTTAATGGCCGAGGCCGTTGCGATGAACAAAAAATCCGTTACGGCTATGCTTAAAGACATCAAAAAGATGACCGGAGAAGTTTTGACCGCGAGACTTAATTTCCATCTTCCGCTTGAAACAATGGAAGCTTTTAGAAAGACTCTTAAAGAAAAAACGCCCGTGAGCTTTGCGGGAATGAAAATACAAAAAAATATCGGCATTGACGGACATAAATTCATTCTTGACGCCAATACCTGGATCGGCTTCAGGCTTTCCGGCACCGAGCCGGTCGTAAGAGTTTATGCGGAGTCCGACACCCAGGCTAAAGTGAACAAACTTTTAAAAGCGGGAAAGGCTTTTGTTTATGGGAAATAAGAGAAAATCCAAGGGGCTCTCCAAAGCGGCGCTTCAAGAGAAAAAAACTTTACGATCGCAGCTTGAAGTGCTTTTTAAAAAATACCTGGTAACCGGTTTGATCGTCATCATTCCTTTATGGCTTACCTTTTTTATAGTCACCGTTCTTTTTAACTGGATAAGCAATTTCGCCGCTCCTTATCTTATCCCCATTCTTGACTGGTTTATGCCTGACAGGGTGTGGGTGTTCAGGCTGCAAAAACTTATAAGTTTCCTGGTCGCCGTGGCAAGCATATGCTTTCTCGGCTTTGTCACCAACAGGGTTTTCGGGAAAACTATTTTAAACTGGCTGGAAAAATTTATCGAAAAAGTTCCTCTGCTGGGCACCGTTCATTCGGCTGCTAAGCAGTTTGTGCGTTTTGTTTTCGGAAAGGAAAAGAATTCAGGGTTTAAAAAAGTCATTCTCATTCCTTTCCCGAACAAAGGCGGTTATTCGGTGGCTTTCCTTACCGGAGAACAGGAAATAGACGGCGAACAGTATATATGCGCTTTTATGCCGACTACTCCCAATCCTACCACGGGTTTTTTGTTGATGTTTAAGGAGAAGGACATAAAATACACGGATTATTCCTTGGAAGACGCTTTCCAGTTTATCATTTCCATCGGCGTGATAAGTCTGGACAAAAATAAAAGAAAAATGAAAGATCTGACTGAAGAAGAAATGAAAGGCAATCTGAAAAAGAATCTTTTTTAACGAATACACTGCAAACAGAGGCTAGGGAAAATGGCAAAAGAAAATTTTTTACCCGCAACCGGAACTCGCGATATAGACCCTGCGGCCGCCGAAATAAGAGATAATGCGGCGGATATAATAATTTCAAACTATAAAAAATACGGATTTAATTCCATCGAGACTCCGAGCCTTGAAAAAATTGAGAATCTTACCGGAAAAAAAGGCGGGGAAAATGAAAAACTGATTTTTAAAATACTTAAGCGCGGGAAAGAACTTGAGGAAGTTCTTAAAAAAGGCGGTAGTGAAGAAAACGTGCTGGCCGACTTCGGACTGCGCTACGATCTTACCGTTCCTCTCGCCCGTTATTACGCGCATTATAAGGATAATTTGCCTAAACCGTTTAAAGTTTTCCAGATAGGAAATGTCTGGAGAGCCGAAAGACCGCAAAAATCCCGCTACAGACAGTTTACCCAATGCGATATAGATATAATCGGCGACCCTTCGCCCAACTGTGAGATTGAATTGATTTACGTTACTTGCAAAACTTTGCGCGAGCTGAAAATAAAGAATTTTGAAGTCAGGATAAACGACAGGCAGATACTTAAAAAAATAGGCGCCGACTGCGGCGTTGAAGGCGAAGAGCGATACAGGGATTTTCTGATAGCTTTGGACAAGCTGGATAAGAAAACTCCGGAAGAAATCATAGAAGAACTGAGAGAAAAAAAATTCGACGAGCCGGTTCTCGTTGGCATCAAAAATAAATTCGAATCTTTAAAAAACGGCTCGGAAAATATCGATATCGCCTCCGGCATGAAAGATCCCGACGAGATTTATGCGAAATCCTGTAAAAATCTTTCCTTTATTATCTCTTCGGTCAAGAGTCTTTTCGGGGATATTAACATAAGGTTTGATCCTCTGCTTGTGCGCGGCATGGATTATTATACCGGGACTATCTATGAAGTCAATGAAATAAACGGCAGCATATCTTTTGGCGGCGGCGGCCGTTATAATAATATGATAGGGCTTTTTTCCGGACAGAACGTTTCGGCCTGCGGTTTCTCTCTGGGTTTTGAAAGGATAATCGACGCTTTTTTTTCCGGAGATAAGGCAAAAAATATCAAAGCGGCACAAAAAGCGGCGCTTATGTACTCGTCAAAAGATGATGATTATCCGGAAGTCCTTGCTTATTGCGAGCGACTGAGAAACAAATTTCCGGTCGTTTCGGTTTTTGACAGACAGAAGAATCTTTCAAGCCAGCTGGACAAATTGAAAAAAATAGGTTTTACCCACTGGGGTTTTTACAAAGGTTCGCAGACGCAGATAAGCGAAATGAAAAACGGCTGAGATGAGTTGTGCCGGATAATGATATTCAAAAAAATAATTTGCCGTTTTGAAAATAGGAAAGCTTTTCTTTTGCGCAATAAAAGCTCGATGTCCGCTTTATGCCGCCCGCCTCTGGGGCTTTTAAATCATATCCGATAAAATATTCCGGTTAACGCAAAAATTTCCGGCGGAGCATATGTAAAATATGCTCCGCGCTTTTTTTCCCCGGGAGCGTGAATTGAAATTTAATACTCAGGCTCCGAAGTATAATCCGGCAACGGCCGCTCCCTTTGCGGGAACGTGAGTTGAAATAAACAATCCCTGTTGAAGGTTCCATTCTTGATAATGCCGCTTCATTCCGGTTCCGGGAACGTAAATCGGAATAGAATTGCGTTCATACCTTTGAAACGTCGCTTCTTTCTCGGGAGCGTCAGTACTGCGCCTTCGGCAAATAAAAATTAGATAAAAGCCAAGGTTTTTTGAAGAAATTAATAAAATATAATTCACATTTTTTTTACATACAATATTAAATTTTTACATAAGAAAAAAATATAATGCTGATAAAGAAGCGGTTGGACATACAATTGAAAAGGCTCCGAGTATGTTTATAAAACGGCTTTTACCATTTTTAAAAAGTCATAAGCGTCTTTATTCGTTTAAAAAGAAGCTTGCGGCTTTTTTTGTATTTGCTTGCATGTCCGTCAACGGTTTCATACCGGGAAGCGTAGAGATCAGTAAATACAGTTTTGTTATGGTAATGGCCGCGGTTACGCAGAATGCCGTTTCGGAAGTGTTTAAAAAGTGCGGAAGTTCGCTGATACTTATTTCAAATAAAGTAAGTTTTGAAGCGTTAAGGCTTTTAGACGGGCGTTTGGCCGAAAAAACTTTAAATAAAGACGCCGAAGACGAAAAAAACAATACCGCGGACGATAAAGCTCTGGTCATCAAACATGAAATATTGAAAGAGCCAAGAAAAATAAAAGAAGATGTTAAAGGCGATATTGCCGTCGCTTTTTTTGTTCTTTGCGCAAAGCTGTACAGCCTTTACCGCAATTATAAAATACCGGACGGTAAAGGCGGCGGCGTTTTTATCTTAATGGTTTTATTATTAATAATAAGCATAGTAAGAAAAAAAGAATATGAGGATAATATAGTACAGCGCTTTAATATATTTAAGAAAACGAGAGTCCCGGCATAAGAATCCATATGCCGGGGTTTCTGTTTTTTTATTTGCAAAAGGTTTGGAAGACGGACAAAACAAAAATTTAAAAAATGAAAGAAGTACGGAGGTTACAATGCGAATCAAAAATAAAGTCTTGGATTATTTCCGGACATATTGGAGGCGAGGCCGGTTTTTAAAGGCCGTATCGCTTTTGGTATTGTCATGCTTTATGGTCAATATCATACAGCCGGGAATGATTTTTGCGTCTACCGAAGACGATTTGAGAAATAAGCAGATCAAGCGCGTTGACTCCGCGAACGCGGTGGTGTCCAATATGACTCCGGAAACCGTAAACCGCCAGGTTTCATTGGGAACAAGCAGGCTTGATGAATCGCTGCGAATGGAAATGAGCAGACAGGATATTACCGTAAATACATTCGGCAATATTATTGAAAAAACAAAAGGATCCGACAAACCCCTGGGCACTATTGACGAAGAGGGAAATGTGATAGCGTCATTCGATAAAAACGGTAAAGTCGATAAAGATAAAGTTAAAATACAGGATTTGCAATGCAGAGTTGACCAGTTTTTTGAAGCCGGCGGAGTTAAAGGCGGCGACTTTAAAGCCACGGTAGCGGAAGAGTACAGGGACAGGGCGGCTGCGCAAAGACAAAGCGAGCGGTCGCTCCGGGCAGTTTCGCAGCCGGTAAAAGAAGAGGCTGTGAAAGAAGCTGAATCCGGACCCGGCGCTTTTGTGCAGGAAAGCGAAAAGAATTTCGGGCTCCATCGGGAAATAATCGTCAAGCTGGCGGCGGACACAGGTTTAAGCGAAGAAGAGGTAATAGCAACTCTTAATAGAACAAAAGAAAAGTCGGACGCCTATGACAGGGCGCACGGAATAAAGGAAGGAACGACATTTGACAATGCTATGTCGGTGCTTAAAGATGAGCTTAACCGCGGAGTAAGCATATTAAACTGCGCGTCGGAGTCATTGCATAACTGGACGGGAGGCATCGTACGGGAAGGGCTGCTTGCGTTGCAGGCGCTTAGCGTTGAGATAGCGTCGGGAAATTTCAATAGAAACAGCATAAAAAACGGACAGTTATATACAAGCATGGCCGCGCAGCAGGCTGTATTGGCGCAAAACGGAGTAAACGCGCAGGGGTACTCCATAGGGGTGGACGATTTTATCGCAGGGCTTTCGTCCGGAGAGAAAGCGACGGTCTGGGTAAACGGAAACCATTTTATAACGGTAACAAAAAATGAAGCCGGCAAAATATATTTGGCGGATCCGAACAGAAATAACGGACAGACGATCACATATGAAGCGCAAGAGTTTAAGAAACTGTTTAACGGCAAAAGAACTGACGGTTATGCCGTCGGCGGGCAGATGAAGGTTATGACGGATTCAAAAAGCGTTGCGCAAAAAGGCCTGCAGATAAGCTGCGGCGAATTATGGAGTATTACAGGCGCTATAGCCGTGATAATAGGAAGACCGTCATCCGGCAGCATGGCGGGGAAAAATAAGCCTGGAGGCTTAAATATTTCGCTGCATTTGCTTGAGAGATCAAGATCAGGCGGAAAAGCGGGAGTTCAGGCGGCATATGGACTCGCGCCCCAGTCGCAAAGAAACAAACCGGTTATATTATCAAGGCCTCATATAACCGGAGAAAAACCTATGTTTTTTAATAAAAAACCGTTCCTTATTTTCGGAAAACCGTATGAAATAGGCCAAGGACCGATAGGTAAACTGAGTATCTTTTCGTCAAGAGCAAAAGAAGACAATTATGTAAACAAAGCATATAAAGAAGTAAAGATAAGAGAAGAGAGTAGAGGCGGAAGACTTTTCAGGGGAATAATTAAAGCTTTGAAAAAAGCGCAGGAAAACCGGCTGAAAGAAGAAACAAAAAAAATAGGAGATTTCAGAGCAAGAGAAGATAAATATACAGGCAAATCATATAAAGAAGTAAAAAGCCCAAGCCGGAGCTTTGGAGGGGCATTAAGAAAAATATCCAATGCGGTAAAAGAAAAGCTGCAGCAAGAGCAAAACAGCATTTCCTCGGAGTATAGGTCAAAAGAAGATAAGTATGTAAACAAATCATATAAAGAAGTGAAGATGAGCAAAGACGGTCAAGGCAGAGGCTGGATTGGCAAGGTATTCGAAGCATTAAAAAACAAAGAAAGAGAGCTCAGGGCAAGAAAAGATAAAAAGGTTGGGCAAAGTTACAAAGAAAAAAAGAAAATGCCTTTTAACGCATTGCAAAAGCTTTACGGCAAGAAAGGTTTTCTTGGTCAGCCGAAAGAGATGTTAAAGAATAAGGTAACGGAAGTAAAAAATAAACTTTCGAAAAGATTTGTAAAAGCAGGAAAGTTCTCGTCTGAAAGGCATAGGCAAGTTCGGAAATTGCCTGCGCCGGAAGACGAAGGCGAAGGGAAAAACTACAAAGAAGAGAAGATAGAAAAAGACGCGAAAACCGGCCGTGTAAAAGAGGATGCGTATAAGGAATATCAATACAAAGAAGAAAAGATAAAGAAAGAAAGGGAAAGAAAAGAAGGCGCGTATGAAGAAGAGAATAAAGAAATAAAGAAAAAAGACGAAAAAATAAAAGCAAAAGGAAAAGAGGAAGAAGATAAATATGACGGACTAGCCCCGGAACTGGTTAAAAAGCTTGCCGAGCAAAGCAGGATGAGCGAGAAAGAAGTGATAAAGCTTCTCGGCAAAACGAAAGAAGAATCTGACGCTTATGACATAGCGCACGGAAGAAAGGAAGGAACGACATTTGAGAAAGCGATGGGAGTACTGAGCGAAAAGATATCGCAGGGATTAAAGATATTAAACTGCGCGTCGGAAGCGCTGTACAATTGGCTTGGCGGAACGGTAAAAGAAGGAGTATTGGCCTTACAGGCATTGAGCATAGAGATAGCGACAGGAAATTTCGACAGAAACAGCATAAAAGACGGACAGTTACATACAAGCCTGGCCGCGCAGCAGGCTGTATTGGCGCGAAACGGAGTAAACGCCCAAGGGTATGGAGTCGGGCTGGACGAGTTTGTGAACGGCTTGGGAGCCGGGGAAAAAGCCGTAGTCTGGGTAAATAAGAATCATTTTGTGACGGTGCTTAAAAATGAAGACGGCACGCTTGATTTGATAGATCCGCAGAGAAATAACGGCCAAGCGCTGACATATGAAGCGCAAGAGTTTAAAAAACTGTTTAATGAAGAAGCGCTGGACAGCTATACGGATGTTTTGGACGATAAAGGCGGAATGAAAGTGCTGACGGACTCAAAAGGCGTAGCGCAGCAGGGAGAATTGTTAAACGCGCGGGAAATGGGAGAAGTAAAGGGAGCGCTGGCTGCGATAATAGGCAAACCTGCATTTAACAATTCAAAAAACAAACAGGAAGGTCTTAAGTTTAGACAGGATTGGTGGAAACTGTCGAAATCAGGCTTTAATCCCGGCGGGAAAGCAAATCAAATAAAGAATAAACCTGGGAAAAAGCCGTTTTATTTTTTAGGGAAAGTGGATCCCGATATCCGGAGACATAGACCCGTAGTAATAAAAAATCAGCCCGGGAGTTTTATAAAAATACCGTTCAGCCATAACGGGCAAATAAAGAGAGAAGAACTGAAAGAGAAACCGATATCGGCAAAAGGTAAAGGGAGTCTGTTTAGAAGACTGTTCGGGCAGCTGCAAATGAAAGGCGGAGAGCGGAGAATACAAGAAGACAATTATGTAAACAAAGCATATAAAGAAGTAAAGATAAGAGAAGAGAGTAGAGGCGGAAGACTTTTCAGGGGAATAATTAAAGCTTTGAAAAAAGCGCAGGAAAACCGGCTGAAAGAAGAAACAAAAAAAATAGGAGATTTCAGAGCAAGAGAAGATAAATATACAGGCAAATCATATAAAGAAGTAAAAAGCCCAAGCCGGAGCTTTGGAGGGGCATTAAGAAAAATATCCAATGCGGTAAAAGAAAAGCTGCAGCAAGAGCAAAACAGCATTTCCTCGGAGTATAGGTCAAAAGAAGATAAGTATGTAAACAAATCATATAAAGAAGTGAAGATGAGCAAAGACGGTCAAGGCAGAGGCTGGATTGGCAAGGTATTCGAAGCATTAAAAAACAAAGAAAGAGAGCTCAGGGCAAGAAAAGATAAAAAGGTTGGGCAAAGTTACAAAGAAAAAAAGAAAATGCCTTTTAACGCATTGCAAAAGCTTTACGGCAAGAAAGGTTTTCTTGGTCAGCCGAAAGAGATGTTAAAGAATAAGGTAACGGAAGTAAAAAATAAACTTTCGAAAAGATTTGTAAAAGCAGGAAAGTTCTCGTCTGAAAGGCATAGGCAAGTTCGGAAATTGCCTGCGCCGGAAGACGAAGGCGAAGGGAAAAACTACAAAGAAGAGAAGATAGAAAAAGACGCGAAAACCGGCCGTGTAAAAGAGGATGCGTATAAGGAATATCAATACAAAGAAGAAAAGATAAAGAAAGAAAGGGAAAGAAAAGAAGGCGCGTATGAAGAAGAGAATAAAGAAATAAAGAAAAAAGACGAAAAAATAAAAGCAAAAGGAAAAGAGGAAGAAGATAAATATGACGGACTAGCCCCGGAACTGGTTAAAAAGCTTGCCGAGCAAAGCAGGATGAGCGAGAAAGAAGTGATAAAGCTTCTCGGCAAAACGAAAGAAGAATCTGACGCTTATGACATAGCGCACGGAAGAAAGGAAGGAACGACATTTGAGAAAGCGATGGGAGTACTGAGCGAAAAGATATCGCAGGGATTAAAGATATTAAACTGCGCGTCGGAAGCGCTGTACAATTGGCTTGGCGGAACGGTAAAAGAAGGAGTATTGGCCTTACAGGCATTGAGCATAGAGATAGCGACAGGAAATTTCGACAGAAACAGCATAAAAGACGGACAGTTACATACAAGCCTGGCCGCGCAGCAGGCTGTATTGGCGCGAAACGGAGTAAACGCCCAAGGGTATGGAGTCGGGCTGGACGAGTTTGTGAACGGCTTGGGAGCCGGGGAAAAAGCCGTAGTCTGGGTGAACAAGAACCATTTTGTAACAATAACAAAGAACGAAGATGGCACGCTTGATTTGATAGATCCGCAAAGAAATAACGGGCAGGCGCAGACTTATGAAGCGCAAGAGTTCAAGAAGCTGTTTAATGAAGAAGCGCTGGACAGTTATACGGACGTTTTGGACGATAAAGGAAGAATGAAAGTGCTGACGGATTCAAAAGGGGTGTCAGAACGCGGGCAGAAGATAAATCAGTTTGATTTAAAAAATATTAAAGGGGCTAAAGGGAATCCGTTAAAAACTATAACAAAACCTTTTAAAGCTATAGGAAAAGCTATTGGCGGCGTTGTTAAAACTGTGGCAAAAACGGTATCCAAAGCGGTTAAAAAAGCGGTTAAATCGGTAAAAAGAACTTTTAAAAAAATCGGCAAAGAATTACAAAGAGCGTCGAAAAAATTAAATAAAAGTTTCATAGGTAAACTCTTTGGCAGTCTTCTTGATAATTTTTCAATACCTATTGTTCCCGGGCTTGTTTCCATTGGCTGGCAGGACGGCGGTTTCGGTTTTAAAGTAGGCCCTCATATAGCTATTGGCAATCAGTTTATAGGCGCGGCATGGGGATATAACAGTAAAACGGGAAAAACTTTTCAGGCGGGCGTTGAGATTGGCGATGCAAAACAATTCGGCACAAAACTGATGTATCAGCATGATGATTATTACGGCACAAGATTTGAGGCCCAGGCCGGAGCAAGTTATTTCGGTTGGATAGGAGGAACGTCCGGAGTAAGATATTGGGAAAAAGACCCTGACGGTTTATTCAGGGACGGATGGAGCGTTAATGCAGGCGTTCATTTTGCCGGTGGGGCCGTAAATATAGAAACGGAATATAATTTCAGATATCAGGAGATTTCAGCCGGAGTATCTTTTGGAAAAGGTGAAGCAAAATTTTCAGTCGGCTTTTCATATAGCGCGGTAAGAAAAGAATTCGGTTTTAATGTGGGAGTTAAATATCAATCCGGTAATGGCAACGGCGGAGGCATAGGGTTTAATTACAAAAACGGTTTGGCGGGGAGATATAATGAAGACAGCGGAAGATGGGAATTTGACGGAAAAAGCCGCACGACTTCTTATGGCATAAATATCAATACGGGCAATAGAGACGGGAACGGGATGGGCTTGGGATTTAACCGCTCCGAAACCACTTGGAGAGACGCGAACGGCAATATACTGGCGCAAAGCACTTCAAATTCTTTCAACATAACCTCAATGCGCGGCGGAGATAAGCAAAATGACGTAAAACCTACGGAAACAAGCATAGGCTTTAGCAATGGCAGAACAAAATATTTTGACGAAACGGGCAGCGTAATAGCCGATACAAAAACAAAAGGACTTTCTTTTGTTCATGACGGCTCTTCGGCGGCAATGACCTGGACTTCCGGCACAAAAGTGGATACGGACGGACAAATAGTAAGCGCGAAAGATTTTGAGATGGATGTCAAATTAAGCAACAAAGCTTTCGCCTCGTTCGCAGGCAAGCTTGCGTCTTCGGAAAATAGTTTTATAAGCGCATTAGGGAAGCTTGCCGGAGGCAGTCCCGCAGGAATAGGCGACCTTGCCGAAAAAGATAATGTTCCGCATTTCAATGCGTTTAAAGGGCTGTCTCAACTGATACCCGGGCTTGAAAGTTTTATGAAGCCTTTGCTGGATGTATTTGAAAATATTTCCGCTAAGATAATGGGCGTTATTGAACAATTGAGTATGGAAGCCTGGAAAAGGTTTGGCCCCGATGCGCAAAGTATAGCAGATGAATATGGAATTCATGATAATCCAATGCCGGGAGAAAAATTTACATCTCCTAATGGCTCCAGCCTGACTTTAGAAAAAAACTCGGTGCAAGTGTTTAATGCGGACGGCAGCGAGAAAGGCTCTGTGACAAGGGGCAATGGAGATAAAGCTCTTAGTCTTTTTTGGAAAGACGGCGGAAATGCATCCAATGCTTATTTTAATAGCAAGGTCAGCAATAAGGATATGCTTATCGCGGCCGCAATGGCTCTTAAATACGGAGAAAGCGGTTTTGCCAGAGCGGTATTCGCGCAGCCTGATTTTAATAAGTTCATATCTTCCTCAGGCGCTTTATATACTAAATTTCAGAACGGGCAAGACGGTTCCGTTGTTATAAAA
Source organism: uncultured Endomicrobiia bacterium (assembly GCA_938040055.1). Classification (GTDB taxonomy): domain Bacteria; phylum Elusimicrobiota; class Endomicrobiia; order Endomicrobiales; family Endomicrobiaceae; genus Endomicrobium_B. The sequence goes on along the minus strand of CALHWY010000015.1, from coordinate 17,769 downwards.
GCCGACGCTTCGTCGGCTCAGGGACGCTCCGATACTGACGCATTATTCGGCTTAAATCCCGGAGACGATAAAATTATTTCGCTAAATCTTTACGGAAGCCGCCGAAATTATTCCATAAAATCCGCCGAAGTATATTCTGTAAGCGATAAGAGTGCCGCGACGGCTTCTTCAATGATGCAAAGCGGAACGCTTGCCAGAGTCATAGGCGGCGAAACCTTAATACCTGAAGTTTTGTATGAGGGTATGCCGGTTTCAGGAAATTATGCCGTTGATTTTGACAAGGACGGCAATCCCGTACTCGGTATGAGCATATTTAACGTTCCCGGGGGAATGCAGATAAATGCCGTCTCTCTCGGCGGGGATAAATCCGTGCTTGCGAAACCGGCTATGGACGCGGCGCGTCCGGCTGCGCCCGGCAAAAGCGCTAATGCGGACTCGAAACCGGATCAAGCGGCAATACGGCCCGGCGTCGGGATACAGGCAGGTTTGGACGGGTACGGCATTGGAATAGTACCGGAAGGTTTTGATTCGGCCAGATCCTCCAATGCGCAGAAGGCTTATGCTTCTCTTATAAACGAAGCCGCCGGTAAAAACCCGCGCCACGCGGTTTCGCAGCGCCTTGAATTAGGCAGGGAGCAGTTCAGTTATAATACCGTGACAAAACAATTAGGCAGACGGAGCTTAATGCAAGACGGCTCGCTGTTAACCGAAATAGGAATGGCGGACGAAAAATCCAAACTTTTCGGGGAGAAAAACTTTTTCCAAAAAGGCGCTTCCGCGGTCGTTACCCGCACGCAGCAAATAATGTCTCCGGAAGGCAAGAAGGCGGTAAAAACGGTAATAGCAAGCGGCATCGTAAATGAAAACGGCATTATAGACCTTATAAACGGGCCGGTGTCAGCCGGCATAGAAAGAACGGATTACGGCAAAGGAAATACGGTTACGCGCGAGGTAGCGAATGCGCGTGATATAACAAAAGAGCAATACAAAGCGGATTATGTGGGAAACATAGGCGTTGAACAGCGCTGGCTGGAAACGGAAGAAGGGAAAGTTTTGGTAAGTGCGCAGGTAAATATCGACGAACTTACTGGCAAGAGAACGATAATCGGCGGCGCCGATGAAGACAAAAAGACCAACGGCAGCGCGGTTTTTGTAAAAGAGAATGAAAAAGTCAGAACCCGCATAGACACCGAAGTCAGCGTTACCGTTGACAGAAACGGCGAGTGGAAGATAGACATACCGGAAGCGACAAAAGGCACAAGGACGGTTGAACTGTCCGACGGCACTGTCGCTACCCAGACTGTGACAAGAGGCGCCGGGAAATGGAGCGCTTCGGACGATTACAGCTCTTCGGTGACAAGAACCGTTTTGACAAAAGACGGCTCTTTAACGGGGCAGATACTCAAAGTAAACTTTAAATACGATGAGAAAGGCGATTACAGCATAGAGCAGGGAGAAAATACGGTAAGAAATATTGCGACAGTTATCGGCGAAGGCAATGCAACGGTAAAAGAGATATACACGAATCTTGAAGACAAAACGATGAAAGACGTGTTGGCAATGGCCGAATCCGGGCGGGAGTGGAAGAGCCTTCTTGCCGGCGCCAATAGGGAATGGGCAAGGATTGACGAAGAAGGGAAGATAACGGAAGGCGGCAAGTTTATCAAAGCGGGTAGCGAAATAAACGGCGTTAAAAATATCTCGGACGTGAAGTTTACGTATAAAATCAACGAAAAAGGCGGTTATAAAATCACATCCGGAAGCAATAAAGTCGAAGGCTCCTATACCAACGGCTATACGGATGAAAACGGCATAAAACGCCAAGCGGTGGGAAGGCTTGAAAATGCGAGATTTGACATAAATAATAATGGCAGTTTGTCGCTTAACGGCAAAGTAAATCTCGGCGGGGAAACTTTTATAATAGAGACTGCGGCAGGCTCAAGCAAAGCGCCCGGGCAAAGCCCCGCGCCTGACGCGGCGGACACAAAGACGAAAATAGTAATGGAATCGGACGGCAGAGTAAAAGCCGTTGGAGGGAGCGTATCGCTCAGGGACGGCAATATAGTGGTTGTAGGCCGCGGAGCGACGGCGACGACGGGTTCCGTTGTGCAAAGCGCAGCGGGAGCGGTTAAGATTTTGTCCGGCGAATATGTGATGTCGGCTGAAGGGCAGTGGACGGCGGCCGGCGCGGACGCTTCTTTCATGTACGACGGCGAAAAAGCGGCGGGCGCGATGCGGAAAGCCTTGCGTGACATGGGATATCAGGATATCGGCGCGGCCGATTTGAAAAACGCGCTTTTACTGGGCGAGGCCAAATTCGGCAATATTCCGTCCTCTATAAGCGAAATTCTTGAAACTTCGCTGGGAGATCGTTATATAGACGCGACTGTTTCGACCGCGAAAGGAAAAGGTTTGGATCAGGGGGTTTTTGCGATACCGGAAAGAACGGCGGTAAAGATAAAGCTGGACAGTGAAGGCAGAACGGGCATTTTCGCAAGAGAGAACTTTAGCGTGAAGGGAAGTTTGCCGGCCGGATACGCGATGATAAATGCTGACGGAAGCAGAAGCAATGAATTTAATTTGAGTTTTAGAAGCGGGCAGCAAATTACTTTGAGCAACGGGCTGCTTAATGCGTACGGGCAGAAACCGCAGTTTACGCATTACGAAGATATTGTAATGCTTGCAGGCGCGAAAGAGGTGCTTTTCCCGAAAGGCACGCTGACTTTTTCGGTTAACGACCAAAGTCTCTTTACGGCGGATTTCGGAGAAAATCCGGCTCTGAAATTCGTCCACAATAAAGGAACCGCCAGCATGGTAAAAGCTGAGGTTCTTTTAACGGATAAGTCTTTTAATATTGTCAAAGCGGAATTTAACGTCTCGGACGTGCAAGTGTATAATCCGGCGGCAGCGTCTTCCGGAGGGAAATCCGGAAATGAAAAAGTCGATTTTTACGGCAAAACCGTCGCTGTCGGCAAAGATCCGAGAAATCCCGACGCGTGGATAGTAAACGGGGCTATGACCGTTTCCGGTGTGGATTTCAGCGGAGCAGGTGCTTTTGAGCAGATATTTACCAGAGAGAACCTTTTCTCAAAAGGCAACAGGTTTACAACCGGCAGCGACGTATTAGGGCTGGGCAAAATTACAAGCGGCATAGTGCTTATAGCGGATATAGATAAAAACGGACGGCGCATATTTGTTGCCGACGGCAGTTTGGCAACCGTGAGAATGGGTGAGCTGTACGGGGAACTGGATAGAAGCGGATTTACGGCTGTTTATTCGCAGCATATTTTAAAAGGCGCTATGTCCGATAAAGCAGGGGATGGCAGAAAATGGGCTGCGGGGAGCAGCATGAAAGTTTACTATAAGCTCGCTAAATCCGGAGAATATAATGTGATTGCCACGGATCTAGACGGAAAAATGATCAAGAAAACAGAGGTTTACAATGCTTCTTTTCATGCAAACGGCATGAAACATATTGTAAGTGCTGACGGAAAAACAGTGGAAAAGGTCATATTTGATAAAAAGAGTTATAACATTACTACAGAAGACGGGAAAAGGGCTCTTAATGACGCGATCTATCAGAAGAAAACGGAAGCGGCAAGGAAATCCGGGGCGCAGATTAGCGGCAGCGCGGCCTCTGAACCGGCAAAGCCCAAAGTGTCAACACTGCTCGGAAAATTTGTCCGAACAGGCTCGAAAGTATTGGACGGCTTGTCAAGCACCGCGGGCAATATGAAAAAAGCTTATAAAGGCGGGGCAAGTTTTTCGCAGATGGTTGATGTAGGCAAAAAATCAATTATTAATGCGGCCGCAGAGGTCAATCTCGGCTGGCATAAAGACAATACCGTAAATTCGCATCTCAAAGGAGATGCGTCGCAACGGATATCAGCTCGGAAAAAGCTTGAAAATGCGGAAAAATTTTATGCGGGCACAGGCAAAGCTTTGGCTGAAAGCGTGCGCGTTTACGGCGGAAATAAAGCAGCCAAAGAGATTATTAATAAAAATACCGCCGTACGCCATAATATAAAAATACAGGTAGCGGATGCTAAAGCTTTCAGAGCCGAGAAAGATTATGCCGCGGGATTTGTTGCGGAAAATATTTATGTCGGCGCAAATGCTGAAAAAGGCGCGGTATATGACGCTGCGGCAAAATTCCATAGGAGCATAGGCGATATTGCCGGAGCGGATAAAATTATAGACAAAGGGCTTGAGGGAGCCGTTTTTGCCGGGAAAGCGGACAGCGTCGCGGCCGGTCTTGAAAAGCATGCCAGAATAAACGCTGTTGTAATTCAGCAGGATAAAGCGGTATCCGCAGCCGAAATGTCTGGGAAACTTTACGCCGGGCTTGCCGGAGACGGCAGTATTTTGGGGGCAATGCCGGTCGTTTCCCGGTTTAAAGAGAAAGCGGCGAAAGAAGCCCTGAAAATATATACGGCGTCAATAAAGAATTTAGAGACTGCGGCGGATGCCGTTCACGCTAGGATAGCGGAAGTTCACGGCAAGGATACGCAGGCGGAATCTTTGTCGAAAATTGCTTACGCGGATATGATATCTCCCAGAATAGAAGTCGTGCAGATAAAAGTCAATAATGCCGTCGGCAAGAAGATGGAGTCGGCATATGACAAAATAGCAAAAAGCGCGCCGTCGGAAGCGGCTTATGCGCAGGCGGGCAAGTTGATGGGCGCCATAGCCGAAAACGGCAAACCGGTTTCCGACGCTTTGGCTAATTTATCCGTAAAGCTGTACGGATATGTAAGCGACGGAATAAAAGATTTAAATAATACTTCAGCGCTGATAAGCCAGGGTATTACGGTAAGCGGCAAAGAAGTGGTGCAGCGTTCTCTCTCAAATGCGGGAGAACTCAGGGTTATAACGCTTAGAGAAGGCGCAGATGAAAGAAATATCAGAGTCGCGTATGCTCAAAATCCGGGCGCGGGTTTTGACTATCTCAAAGCTAATAATTTGCTTATCGCGGACACATTAAAGGATAAAAACGGAGAGAATGTTTATACGGGAAAAGTTATCGGATATACGCCCGGTAATATTGCGTCGGGAACCCCCGCGCAGATTGCTATGGACTACACGTTTAATAAAGCGTACGGGGATAATATTTATTTTGACATAGCGGAGAAAGAGGGCGGCCGGAAAATTTTGACGGAGTCTTTCTCTGCGGACGCGAAAGCGGTTAATGCCATAGTTTATGATGTAAAAGCCGCGGAAGGCGAACACATATACACGACCGCCGGCGGTCTTAATTTGAGAACAAGCGGAGTTGTATTGGGAGAGGCTGAAAGAGTAACCGAGTGGGGATTGAGTAAGAATGAAAACCGCACTGCGTATACATCTGAATTTAAGGGCGGTATTCCTACCGCTTTTGAAGAAACTGAAATTGTATTTGCTGAGAACGGCGCAAGATTAATCAACGGTACAAGAAATGATCTTAGAGACGCATTTGACCCTGCAGGAAAAGTTGTGCAGAAAAAAGGTAAAGGCGGGGGAGAATCATTAATAGCTAAATACGCGCAAATTCTGAAAAATGCAAGTGCGAGCGGATTGAAAATGCGGGAGCAGGATGCTTTGTACGATTCTTTCAGCAAAGTAGCGCCAAATTATATAGATCTTGAAAAAGTGCATACAATCAGTTTTGATAGCCAAAATAATGCGGTATTGGTCAAAAAAACAGCGGACCAGGCCACAGGGTACACTATTATAATAAGTGCACCGCTTGGGAATGATGCTGACTGGAGAAATAACTGGGCCGTTACTGAGAAAACAAGAGGCAGCATTGTTGTAAGAGATCAAAAAAATAATGTTATCAGAACGGCAGAAGCTGTTGCGTTTACAGATAAAGCGAAGAGAAGCAATATAAGCAAATATACACTCTCCGAAGGCAATGTAACTTTTTTCCGAAATGTAAGCAGGAAAACGAATGGCGATAAAGAAGAGAGTACAGACATCAAAACGACAAATGTGACCTTAGTTGATCCAAGCGATATTATGAAAGCTACGGCAGATTTCATAGGAAATCCCAATTCTGCTAATAATTCAGTGATTAAGACAACGAAAACTTTTGACAGAAATAGACGAACTACTTTAATCCATACTGAGGAGATTAATAAAGTAACTTTTTTTAACGCCGGAACCGAGGAATTGGGATATAAGGTGGATGAAGGAACAGCGAGTATTTACATACGCACAAGGGAGCTTACCGCTGACTGCACTGAAACCCTGATCTACGCGAAAAATTCATATGCAGCTCGGGAACCTATTTTGCCGGTGCTGCTGCCAGGAAAATCAGGTGGCAGCGTAGCAACCGCTCCTGATGCCGATTATATTGTAAGTGCCGAGAGAGTTGAAGTTGAATGGATTCAAAATAGCGACGGCGATCTCACGCTAAAGAATGGAGCTTTAAGTATTTCCGGAACTTATGTCCATAAGAACATTGAGCAAGTGACTGAAGGTGGCAAAAAGAAAAATATTGTTTATGAAACAAGAGGTACCTTACAGGACGCCAAATTTATTTCCGAAGATGGAAGTACGTATCTTGAAGGAGAAGTCAAAATAGACGGCAATAAGTTTGTTTTAAACAAGAGACCTCTCAGAGAAAGCGCGTCTTCAGGAGTTGCAGGAGAAAAGCCTGCAGTCGATAATTCTCTGTCTGAGGTAAAGACAAATGCTGTTATTATTGAAACCGATAAGGCATTAAGTGTTTCAAAAGGCATTCTTTCAATAAGGAAAGGAAAGCTTGCCGTGTTTGGAGAAGGTGCTGTAGCGCTTGCCGGTTCAAGAATTTTGTGTGGCGGAATACCGTTAGACCTTAAGAGCGAATATAGGATGAACAATAAAGGGCAGTGGGTAGGCGACAAAAATGCTTCCTATTCGATTGCCGAAGGTGTTGACGTTAAAAAAATAATGATAAGCAATTTACAAGACATAGGTATAGATATTGACCCTAATGGAATAAATTCCCTTAGCTTCCCAGGCATCTTTAAAGGAGAACTTCCTGCAAATTCATTCCGGCTTTTCAACAATATTATGAACCTTGATGCTAATAAAGATAAAGAGGTTGTTTTATCGGTAGGAGACTCCAGCCTTACAAATAGTATTTTAGGTTTTGGAGCTAATCTTGGAAAAGGCACAAAGCTCGGTTTAAAATGTGACAATAGAACTGGGCTGGCTTTGTATGCCGCTCAAGATATAGATTCAGTGCAGGGTACTTTATTTGAAGGCTGGATCAATAAGGGAACCGGTAATAATACGGTCATGCTTTCCTATAAGAAAGGGCAGCAGATTACTCTAGGTAATGGTATTCTTACGCATTACGGAGTCGGCAGGAGCCCTGTCCTTGAAGGTTCTAACATTACAACAATGATAGGCGGTGCTACCTCTAAACTAAATAAGGTGACTGCCACAGTTAATGCTAAGGGCAGGTTTAATGCTATGTTCGAACAGACCGTTAAAATGGTGGACGGCGGAACTGCCGTAGTTGAAGGCGGAACGGTTGATATATTCCACAACTCAATGAATTTGCTCTCGATAAACGGAACTGCAGATAATATTTTGGTAAAGAAACAGTCCGGCAAAGCCGACGGAAAACAGCAGGCTCCTACTGAAAAGCAAAGTAAGAAATGGAACGGCAGGAATGTTCCTTTCAACGGTACGGCAGTCGAGGTCGGGGATCCTTCAAATCCTGACGGATGGCGCATTACAGGAAACTTCAGTTTTGCTAACGCCGGTAGCTTTGATAACATATTCTCACAGAGTAATGTTTTTGCTTTGGGTTCAAAATTCAACCAGGGTTCAAAATTCTTTGGTCAGGAGATAAAAGAAGGAGTTCTGCGTATAGATGCTTTGGATGAGAAGGGCAATCCTGTATTTATCTCTGACGGTACTTTCGCGAAAACGGTTGCTGTCGGAACTCCTGCTAACATAAAAACATATACTGAATATAATAAATCCGGAGTTTCATCTCATTATACATTGATGGATATAATCGGACAGACCGTTGCAGGTATCAATAACGCAAAATTCAATAAGGGCAGTATTGTAAGATATGACTATAAGCTCAGCAACGCTGCCGGTACGGATTACAAAGTTATTGCGAGAGATGCTGAAGGCAAACCTATTCTTGAAAAGACGATGTATCAGAATGTTTCCTTCACTCAGCAGCTTGCCGGAAAAAAGATAACTGTTGAAGATAACATAAAGGGTGTAGACGTAAAGGGCGGTCAGTGGAAGGGCGGCAGCAGGACGGTTAAGATCGGCAGTGACGGAAACGTTATAGGACAGACTTACAGTTCTGACGCCGCTTTTGAAATGGGTAAAAAGACATATGCAATGAACGCTGACGGTACGGCTATTGCTCCTCCTGAACATCCGAGAGCATGGTATCAAAAAGCCTGGGATTCTGTTGCCGGTGTTGTTCCCTCCGTGGCAACCGCGGTCAAAGATTTTGTATGGGATACATGTTATGTGGATCTCATATGGAACACGATCTGTGTTGATCTCGTCTGGAACACGATCTGTGTTGATCTCGTCTGGAACACAGCATGTATTGACTGTATAGGCGGAGTTTACGATATGGTCACCGATAAGAAGACCGTGGGTCAATTCTTCGGCGATCTTGGCAAGGATCTTTCAAAAGTGATCTTTACCGATATGATCGGCAATGTGATAGTAAAAGACCTTGCAGCGGATATTGTATTTTACGATATCATTAAAGGCGTTTTTATTGACGACCTTATAGGTGGCATAGGTTCAGCGTTCGGTGCCGATACAAGCGGATGGTCAGAATGGACTCAAATGAGCAGGACAGCAACAGATATACAGCTGAGCGCATGGTTTGAAAGCACATTCAATGTTGACGAATATGATGATGTCTGTGTATATGTTGATTCAGTAAATAAACTGCAGGCCGAGCAAGACAAGGCGGCTGCGGCAGGCAATCTTAAAGCGGTTGAGTATTTCAAGAAAGAAATAGAAGGACAAAAGGCTGCTTTAGGAAAAGAAGTACAAGAACGCAATGGGGATTTTGCTAAAAAGATCAGAGGCGCAGTCAATGAAGAGACAGGCGAGATAGACTGTGGTGAAGTTCGTTCTATATACGCCAAATACGGTGTTGACAAAGACGGCAATGACAGAATATTCGGCGCATTCGGCATTAATGATGGAGAATTCAGTGATAAAGCTCTTGCCGCCGAATTGTTCTTTGCACTGGGAGGCAATGACTCGGCCGTATTAATGACGAAACTCATGCTTGGAAATGAATACGAAGAAATGAATGCCGAGAAGACAATAATATATAACAGATTTATAGGCATGGTTGCTGAAGGCATAGATTCAAATAAATACCCAAGAGTTCTTGAAGAGGCTTCAAAAACTTATAATGCCATTGATATACAGAGAATAAGCGACAGTGCCAGAACATTCAACAAACCTGTACAGCTCATAAACGCTCTTAGAAAGGCAAATGAAGATAAGCAAAAGGCAGATTATGCTTTACTTCTTGCAAGCAAAGAAAGGACGATCTCTGACGCAATATTGTCCAAGATGGGATGCAAAAAGGTATATGCTGACCAGTCTATCGCCGGATTTGGTTTTGAAAAACAAGCGGTCGGATGGACCCGGCATGATGCGGACGGCACTTTACTGCCGGGCTTTCATGCAGATTGGACTGTTGATGTAAATAATACTATACGCACTACCGATCATGCGAATCCGGAAACGCTCTCGGATCTCGGCCTGCCTGCCGGTAATTATTTCAATACCATTACATTCAATACCGTTCAGGGAGCGGATAACAATCTGTATGTAGTTTCTGAAAACAGCATTACAAGCGCTTCGGGCTGCACAGTGGCGGGCGCTAACGGAAGCGGATATCGGATCAATGGAGTGCTCAACAGCTATACCAACCCTGAAGACGGCTCAACGAGGCAGGTGGCTTGGGAATATAAACTTAATTCTGAATGGAAAGTTGATAAAGACATTAACCTTGCCAATATTTATCTCCTTGGCAGCTCGGATTCGGTACCTCAGAAAAAAGCTACGGGCGATAAGCAGGCAAACGGCGGAGAAGCTTCAAAACCAATAAGCCAGACCATTGCTGTGATTACTGAAACAGCAGATTATGTAAAGGCCGGCGGCGCGGGCAGCAAGATTACTGTTAACAGAACGACCGGAGACGCTTTGATTATGGTCAACGGAACTACCGCTCTCGCAGGGTCAAGCGTAATTGTGGCTGAAGGGGTAAACGTAAAAATAAAGATTGGCAGTATGTCATACAACGGCGCTTCATGGGCAAGTTCACAGGGTTTTGCTTATGCATATGAAGGTGGTGAAACAGCCATCAAAAAACATATACGTAATGCTATTGATGCAAGTCTTGGCGACCATGTGGACAATATAGTCATACATGATGGCATAAGCCTATCCGGAACGATGATGTACGGAAATCCTTATGCGGCTGCGGACATAATCGGTTCAATCGGTACCTGTGGAATAGAAGTTTCTGCTGGATATACGATGGATAGAACTAAAGGCGGAGAATTGTACAGTGCCACTATAAACGAGGATGCGAACCTTATATTAAAAGCTTCATTTGAGCAAGGAAGATATTTTCTGCACCTTAATGCGACCAAAGACACTGCCGCGACAATAGTTCTCGGACTTAAAGGTTCAAAAGCTAATATCGCAAGAACTCCATTCCAGTTCGATGACGGATCAACTGAAGGAAGTGAGATCTTCAAAAAAGGCGAAGAGATATCATTGTCTTCGCTTATGCATAAGAGACTTAATGCGTATGATCCCCAGTATTTTAAGAAACTTTCATATGAACATTATGGCGGAGAAAAATGGTATAACCTCTCCAAGTCTGAACAAAACGCTATACTAGACAAGATAATAGCTTCCGGAGATACGGATCTCGCTGCGCTCGGTAAAGGCATAACAATAAGCAATACGAAAGCGCTAACCATTAGCGGTCAGACTTTTAATAAAGGCGAGCTTGTTATGACCGGCAATTCGTTGAACCAGATAGTGCTGGCCAAAAACCTCTACATCGACATGAACGAAGACGGCGACGGCTGGAGCAAGTCTGCGGGCAATGCCTCGACAGATATCTGCTTCCTGGCAGGCGCGGCAGTTAATATCACATCAAATAACGGATTGTTCAGCGGATCAATAAAAGGTGCTGTTATAATCAGAAACGCTTATTTTCCTGAAAGCAGCGCTTCCACCGGAGGCTCTTCAGTTTCACGTCAGAGTGATAAAGCCAATGCGTATTTTTACGGGAACGTCAAATCAAGCGATAAAGACGGAATTCGTGCAAGCGGAATAATATATAACTGCGACAGCAACTCACTTTCAAAAGCGGGACTCAATTCTGCTATATATGCCGAAGGATCGATTCTCGGAGTTGGGTCTGTTCTTAACGACGGCACTATAGCCAAGTACGGAACTAAATTCAATTCGGACGGAAGCTATGAAGCTATAGGCGCGACAAACTGGCAGAAGTTTACTGAAACCGTTTCCGGAGCAGTGAAGTTGGTAGATTATATAGGCTACAATTATCTCACGCTTCAGGGTATTGCCAGCAATCTTTATGAATGGCTAAGCGGAGAAAGAACGGCTTACAGTGATGTGAGAGATAAACAGGCAGCACAGATCTACAGTGATCTTTACCATGTGAACGCTCAGACGGACAATAAGACGGTACAGAAAGTAGTAACGGCTCTGTCAGTGGCAAGTATTGCCGCTGCGGCAGTTTTTGTAGCGTCAGTAATACTTACTCCATTCAGCGGAGGTTCATCTCTTGCGGTAGGATTTGCCGCAATGGGGGGAATCATTGCGGCCGCGGTCGGCAGTTATGCGGTGGGTAAATCCGTATTTGCCGCTGTAAGATGTTTCCAGAAAGGCAAGACGGCTGAAGGCTTCCTGAATCTTGGTATTGCTGCTGTTATGGCGGTAACAACTATATTCGGAGCAAGTTCAATAGCAAATGTTGGAAGATCCTTCGGCACGGGTGTTCAGGCACTGTTCACTAAAGGCGGAATTGAGCTTGCTGTCAATAATGTTTTCGCACAGTTCTCTTCAACTATATTTAGAGCATCTGCTATAAGAGGCGCAAAAAATATTGCGATAGGATATGCGATAGGTTTTGCTTCAGATATTGCAGTTCAGGCTGTAAGGAACGGCAACATTGACTGGAAGCATGCTGCGTCTGTAGGCGGAGGCGCCGGGGCTTTGGTGGGATTTGGCCTTGGCGGCGCAAGCACGGCTTTCAGAGTTTCAAAAGGTTTGTCAAAAGCGGGCTTTGTATTATCTAAAGCCATAACCGGAACGTTGATCTATCGTTCAATGGAAAGCGCGAATTATAATTTCTCTAACGGAAAACATGCTTCAGGAGTGTTTGATATCGTGATGGCTGCCGCGCTCAGCTACAACTCTTTGACAGGCAATGTCAACAGGATACAGGCAGCCAGACAGGCATCTTCAGCCGCTGCAGGAAAGACTCAGCCTGAGATAAAACAAGCAAAGAAAGAGGTGAATAAACAGCTGAGAAGCCAGTTCAGAGACGATAAGATACAGGCTAGAAAGAATATTCAAACTCTTAAGGGTCAATACCTTACAAACTATAATAAAATGTCGGCTTATCAGAAATTCACATATCACGCTTCAAATGCTGTTCAGAGCGGTCTCGCGATGACCGCTTTATATTCCGCAATGACGATCTCAAGTAATATAGTGCGGGGGGTCGGCGTTTTTGAAGGTTTGACCTATGATAATCTGCAGGCGATATTCGTCGGAGGAGCTCTTGTCGGCGGGACACTGAGTATAATAGCGCCGGCATTTACAGGCTTGTGGGTTAACCAGAATATCGGCGGAGCTTTCGGAAGGATCACAGGCAGCCCTTTTGAAACACTTATGGGAACACTTCAGTCCGGCGTGCATCTTGCCAAATTTAATGCATTGGGTGCGCCTCTTTACAATACAGTGTTTGCGGCCATACAAGGAAATCTTGACGGCAGTTTCCTGGATACTGTTAAGAACGGTTATATAAATACTTTCTTTACAGGCCTTGATAACGGCGACGGCAAAGCCGCATGGGATGCTGTAAGAGGCGGCTTCGGAATGGGCTTTATCGTTTCGCCTTTCTTTGAAATGGCGATGCCCGGAACGGCGATGTTCGGCGGAAATAATTTTATAAGCAGAGGACTTAATAAATTTACTGCAAAATGGGCTGAAAGCGGAAGTGTATTTAATATATTCACTAGCGGGAATATGACTATTGCAAGATTGCTTGAATCTACCGGGATAGGCACCGCTCTCACCATAAAACAGTTCGAACTTGTAGGCAAAGCTTTCGGACATCTCGGAAAGAGCCTGGATGAAGGACTCGGACTTGATAAGAAATACGGCGAAGAGACAGGTTATTTTGAATTCTTTCTTGGCAATGCTTCAATGTTGTTTGTTCCTTCAAGAATGCAGGAAAGGAACATGAAATACTATATGTTGAGGCACGACTTAACTATAGGAAAAGCGACAAGTCTTGATGCTGCCCGTAAGTTTCTTAACGGGGAAATATTGATACCGAATACTTTGAGAGACGAATTTACTACAAGTATCGCGGAACTTATCAGAAATCGGATAAGGGAAGTCTATGAAGTTAAAGACAATATTTCAGGCATAAGGATGCTTGAAGGGCTTTATGCCAAAGAAACTATTGACCTTGGCTTAGGATTCAAGAGGCAGCTTACAAATAATCAGACGGTCAAAGATATGCTTAAAGCGGAATGCGCCGATATATTCATGCGCAACTATAATACAGCCAGAATAAATGCTGACGGCAAATTCATGACACAGTCCGGAAAGAATACTTTCAAACTGCTCGGTGAAGAAGTAACTATCTACAGTTTGAAAGATTCTGCAATGAAATGCGGCAATCTGTGCGAATTTACGAGATTTGCTGAAAAGCTCGCTGTTATTGCCGAAAAGAACGAAGCTGTGGCCACGGAACTGCGTTCTTCGTTGCAATCTGCTCTCGATGTTATAAATCCGCAGAGTATGGCGGGAAAAGAACTGACCTCGATTCTGGGCAGAGTGATAGAAAAAATAGAAAACAAGATACAGAATTTCTATGAATCAGTAAGAGGCGACATATTTGAAGGAGTGCAGTCGATTACTTCAAAAGAGGAAATGGACAGCCTCACTTCAAAATATGAAGAAAGGATTAAAAAAAGTAGTCCACCCAGTAAGGCTATATCGAAGGATAAAGCAGGGGAAATTTATCAGTGCTTTCTTAATGACGCTATATCGAGAATGGATCTAAATACGCAAAGAGCCATTCTTGAAGCGCTGCAAAAACGCGCAGACGCAAAAGATATGCAGTCAGCTTATGAATTCTATTCAAAGCAGGCGGCTGAAGGGAACATTACAAGCGATTTCAGATCAAGAATGTCTGATTTCATTACTGCCGCTGAAAACGCAGGACTGAAAAAGAACGCATTGTTCAACTCCATGAACGCCAAAGAGCAGGATGCCTTCCTGCGTGACAGTTATCTTGCGACAAGGCTTGAACTCAGCTTACTAGTAAATGAACTCGGAAACGGAACTCTTACGGCGGAAAGAATGAAGAATGTTTTTGAACTTTCCAAACTCAATGCTTTCATTGAGTATGCTCTAATTAACAGACTTGCTTCAGTAGCACAGACGGATGCTGTAAACAAGAAATTCAATGATGTTCTGATGAAGGCTTACGAAGGAAAGAATCTTTCTTTCGCTGAAATAAGCAAAATAGCGATGCTTGGTACCGGTGAAGGTAAGACCTATATAGTTACCGTATTGCTGCCGGTTCTGCAGATGCTTAACGCTCACGAAGGAAAGATGTCATTTGTTCTTGCCGATACGGATATCAATATAGCTAACCTTTATAAGAATGCGTCTAAATCGTACGGAAATCTTTATAAATACAGACTTCTTAACGAAAAATCAGACAAGTCGGCAGTAAAAGCAGACAAGGACTCTATATTCTTTACCACTTACGGAAATTACGCTTCAATGTACGCGGCCGATAAGTCAGCTAATACAAATGTTATCAGAGGCGGTAAAGTGGGAGTTATAATGGCTGACGAAGTCGATATGATGGTTTACTCGACAAGATCTATGATATCTCCTTACGGAGGATATGAAGAAGTAATGTCCAAAAAAGCGGAATTCATTGATAAGGTATCCAAAGAGATAATTGACATAAGCGCAAATATCAAGAGATACGTCGCGGAGGCCGACCAGACCGTTAAGACCTTAGAGTCATACATGAAAGACGGCGAGCTCACAAAAGAAGGACAGGACTATGTGAGACAGCATCTTGAATCAGGAATCAAAGACCTTAGGGATATGCTCGGTACAGCAGGCAACAGTAAAATGGCTAAACAGCTTATTAAAAGGCTTGATAATTTTGATGTAAGCAAACTCAATAGTATAGGAAAGCTTCAGATACAGCAGGCTATGAACATAAGAATGCAGGTGCTGCTGAATCAGAATATTGAAATAACGACTCCTTCGGGTAAAATGCGCATAACCGATTATATACAGCGTGTAGTTTATACAATGGCCAAAAACGGTAATTACAGCAGATTTGCCCAGGAGTTCATGAATATCAAGAACCAGCAAGGCAAAAATGACGGATACTCTATTGACTATATCCTTAAGAACTTCATCACTTCAGAACTGACATGGGTTGAAGGCGTAAATTACAATAATGTCAACGGCAAGATAATGCTTCTGCACGGCGGTAAGAATATGGATCTTATGCCGGATGCGGGTTTGAAACAGTGGATTGAAGCGAAGCAGTTCGGCTGGAACAGCGGAAAGATCTCAAGATTCGCTCCAAAAGAATCTTCTTCCGCGATGGTACTTGAAGCTGTAGCTGACAGCCGCGGAATAGCCGGTCTTACCGGTACTTATTCTCTTGCGGCGCGCAATGCGATCAGAACTATGCTCGGCGGAAAAGAAATAGAAAGCATGACGATAAAACAGACAGGCGGAACCGAGCTGCCTCAGGTGAACGGAACTACTTCTCTTATAAAGAAAGGCGCCAATGACATGATAAAGCTTGAAGTTCTTGATCCTGCCGAAAGCATTGTAGGTTCATTCAATAAAGGAATACAGACTATAGTTGAAGGCGAAAGAATGCTCATAATGGGCGTGAAAGACCAGGCTACTCTCAATGCGATGAAGAACTATATGGAGTCTCTCGGAGTTTATGAGTATTTCAAAGCCAACGGAAGAGAATACGGAGCAAGTACAACCGTTGCCCAGGCGGCTAAGTATGTTGACAGCGGAGCAAGATTCCATTTGGGTGTTACTGAGATTATGGGAAGAGGCGCTGACTTTAAAGCTGCCAAGAATATTAAGGGTATAAACCTTATTGCCGTCAATCCTCACTTAAGCTACGAATCCGCGGTAGCACAGTTCGTCGGAAGAGTGCTCGGTAACAGATATATGACCGAAAGCTGGGCAAAAGCGACTGATCCTGTGACCGGTGCTCTCAAAAATATAAAAGTATTCCTGACATCAGATAAACTTTCTATAGCTTCCTACGCCGAAAAAGCTGATAATCTCACGGCGGCGGGAATAAGGAACATGAAAGCAGCGGAATACGGCAGACTGTTCAATGAAAAGATACTGAACACTCAAACAGCTGAACAGCGTCAGATAATGCAGAGCGGTGCGCAGGTGGGAATGAGCAATAATATAAGACCTTCGGTAAGAACTACTGCAGAGTTTAGAGAGATTGCCGCAAAAATGGGCGTAAATGCGGATCCGTTGCTGGCAAACATGCAGGCTAAAGGTTATTATAACGGCGTAGGTTTCACTCCGGAAGGTTCCGTCGCGGCAGGATATGCGTTAAACCTTATGGGTTACAATACGGACGGAAGTCGTAGTCAGATCGGCATAGCGTCTTATAATATGAATTCCCTAAACGCTTTGCTCGGTAATACGAATACCGGCGAGATAACTTTTGATTCTGCGCTCTCTACGATAAATGAACTTGCGCAAAACGGCATAATAAGCCTCAGCAAAGCCGGCGGCAATTCATTGAGCGATGCCGTTAACCTCGGAACACTATATCAGAATAATTCTTCCGTGGTTGATAATTTCATAAATAATAATATTACGGAAAATCTTTCCATAGCCGAAAGATCTAAGATCGCAATGGAGATCTATAATGCTGAAGGAATGGTTCCTTTCATTCAGGACAAACCCGAATACAAGGATATTTCAAATGCTTCGGCTGCGAATTCTTCAAGCAGAAGAAACGTTGAAAATCTGGAAAACAAGATGGCTAGTATGGCGGAGAGAGTCGAGTCTGTAAGGAATATAAACGGAGTCGGCAGTCTCTTTGGTTCTCTTTCAGACCTTATTATTATCGCTCCGTCATTGATAAAATACAGAATAGCGAAATCCAAGGAAAGCCGCTCAGAAAGCGAATACGCAAAAGCTTTGGAGAATCTGAAGAAAGAATATCTTGAAAGCAAGAATGGTTTCAGATATGCTTCGCTGATACTGTCTGCTCAGAATACTGCAAAAGGAATGCTTTTCGGTGATTGTGCTTCAGCGTATTCAATGATGCGTCCTTCTGACAAGATTTCTGCTGCTGAAAGAGCAGATTACGGAAATATTAAAGAGTTGAAGGCTTCGCAGCTTGATGAGACGGTGAAATATTTTGACAATAAGGAAGAACTGGAGCGAATGCTTTCATTGGCAGAAGAA
>CALHWY010000014.1 GCA_938040055.1 uncultured Endomicrobiia bacterium | reverse complement strand
GTTTGGCTGTTCGCCAATTAAAGGGGTACGTGAGCTGGGTTCAGTACGTCGTGAGACAGTACGGTCTCTATCTACCGTGGGCGCAGGAAACTTGAGAGGACTCGTTCTTAGTACGAGAGGACCGGAATGAACGTACCTCTGGTGTTTCGGTTGTTCCGCCAGGAGCATTGCCGAGTAGCCAAGTACGGACGAGATAAACACTGAAAGCATATAAGTGTGAAACTCACCTCAAGATAAGGTTTCCCTGAAGGGCACTCATAGACTATGAGTTTGATAGGATGGAAGTGTACGTACAGCAATGTATTTAGCTAACCATTACTAATTGCCCGTCCGGCTTGGTCACATTTTCTAATCTTTATATGATTTTGGAAATATTGTTTTTCGTAAACGCTTTTACCTTTTAAGTTTTTGATTTGTTCTTTTTTAAATTATTTCCGGTGGTTATTCCGATGGTGTCACACCCGTTCTCATTCCGAACACGGAAGTTAAGCCCATCAGGGCCGATGGTACTTGGACCGCAGGGTCCCGGAAGAGTAGGTCGCTGCCGGATTAAATATTGAAAAGCAGGATATGTTAAACACATATCCTGTTTTTTTTATTTATAAAATTCTTTATCGCCTTTGCCGGAAAAAAATGTATTACGATACGGAAAAACTGCGACTCTGCGCGAATCGCCGGGATTTAAAATGCATTTATCCTTTCTCGTTTTTTTTTCTTTGTCTTTGCCAAAAAATAAAAATGTCGTCATAAAATCGCCGTAAACCGCATTATATATAATGCGGTTGATTCTTGACATAATCAACCGCAAAAAATATTAAACGCTTTTTATCTGCTTTGTCTAAGAGTAAAAAAATATTTAAAAAGGTTGTAGAATGCAGCCGGCAGGAAAATAATAACAGGAGGTTTTATGGAAGAAGAAAAAGTGGAAAATATTGCTATGGGCGCAGGCGGAATTACCGGAACAGCCATTGGCGTGACAGCCGCAAAAATAGGCATAACCGCATTGGGTACCGGAGCCGGAATGATTTCGGTTACCTCCGGTCTTGCGACGGTCGGCTCTGTTGTCGGCGGAGGCATGGTTGCTGGAATTATGGTTTCTAGTGCCGGTGTTGGCGCTTTGGCTATAGCAGGTCTTTTTGCGGGCAGAGCAGTATATAAAAAATTCAGGAAAAAGCAAACGCATGGTTCATAAGGAAAATAAGAATTAAAAGTACAATTATTATTAGAAGCGTTGAAGACAGTGATTTTTGGCGTGAAATTAATTTCAAGAAAATGATAGCTAAATTTTCCAGCAAATAAAAAAAATGATAAATCTAAGGAAGAAAGTGAAGCTACTACTTTAAAGGCAATAATTAAGCTTGATAAACCTAAAAACTTAGGCAAGCCGGTAATAAAACAAAAAATATGACTTTAGAAGAATTAGGGGTTAATAAGTTGGAGTTTGTTTTTAATGACTTTAAAATTTAAATGGATTATGAAAGCTCTTTATTTATATATCTTGATATCTTAAAATCTTTTACCCTCTATTGCTTTTCTAATGTAATCGGCTAAAAAACAGGATTATAAGATAATGAATCAATATTTTTTGTAGTCGTATAGGATTAAATATATAAATAATCTTCAGATGTTAAAAATATGAAAAAATTCGCGCTGTTACGCAGTTTTGACATTGATATTTCGGATAGGCTGTTGACTTATGAAATATAAAGCAGAACAAACAAAATGCAAATATTTAAAAAAGCTGAAAACTTTTTAGTGCTTTTTTATTGTAGATAAATATTATCGGGATGTTTTCGTTTGGCATATCTTTACGGCGGCATGGACATTGTCGAAAAAAACTGCCGTTCTTGAAAAATTCTTTTCGGCTGCAGCTCTGCCTACGGAAATATTGTCTAAAATGCTTTCCGGAAAAAATTCTTCTAAGGCGGGAAACGCTGCGAAATCAAAGTCCGAAAAAGGCGAAAAATTTATAAATAAGAAACACTCTTTGCTCTCTCTCCTTCTATGATTGCCGTAAAAAATATAAATTCATTTTTTTCGGACATTTTTCTTATTTTGCGAATATGAACTTCGCCTTTGGAAAAAAATGCGCGGCTTTTAGGCGTGTTTTTCTCCGAAGAAAAAGCGTTGGAAGCGGCGCGAGAGATATATCCGGAAAGCGACGGCTGTTATTATTGCTGTAAAAAAACCGACACGGATAGAAATAAATAGCTTTTAAAAAAAATTGAAAATGAAATAAGCGCCGCGCTTCGGGATATAACGCCCGGGCGCGGCTGCGTTAATATTTGCGGTTTGACAAAAAATTTTAATCTTGATACAATATTATCTCCCGATAAAAAAAGAATAAGCAGGCACTTGACATTTTTTTTTGTTTGATGTATAATTTCATCACTTTGGTTCTTTTTTTTGTTTGTTATATGAAGTTTTAATAAGTCTGAGACAGCAAGACTCTGCATAAGAGTTAAACGGAAAGCCGTAAACCATCTTGCCGAGACGGGAAAATAATAACTGGCGTTTATTTATTGCTTCTCTCTCTCAGGGAGAAGTTTTTTTATTTTGTCGAATTAAAAAGAAACAAGAGCATATAGGAGCAAAAAGATGCCGAATTTAAAAAATCAACAAGCGGTAAAAATTTTAACCGAAAAATTTAAGTCTATGAAAGGCATGATACTTACGGAATACCACGGCCTTACTGTGGAAGAAATTTCGGAACTCCGCTCAAAGCTGCGTCCTCTTAACAGCGAGTATGCCGTAGTGAAAAACACTCTCAGCAAAATAGCTCTAAAAGAAGCGGGGATCGAAGCAGGCGACAATTTCGCAGGGCCTACGGCTTTGGTAATAGAAAATGACGACATAGCATCTCCCGCAAAGGCTGTAGTGGATTTTGCGAAATCCCACGCCAACCTGAAAGTGAAAGCCGGTTTTATGGAAGGAAAGTTCGTCAGTTCCGCCGTAGTGGAACAGCTTTCGTCTCTTCCTTCAAAAGATGTTCTTATCGCAAAAATGCTTGGCAGCATGAATTCGCCGATAACCGGATTCGTAAATGTGCTTGCCGCAAACATAAGAGGTCTTGTGACGGTGCTTGACGCGATCGGCAAAAAACAGTCAGCTTAAAAGTTTATAAACTGCAGTAAAAAAATAAAATAATAAAAACGTTGGAAACGTTAACGGAGGATAATAAAATGGCAGAATTATCAAAAGATCAGTTGATTGAAGCAATCTCTGGAATGTCCGTAATCGAGCTTTCCGAGTTGGTAAAAGCTTTGGAAGAAAAATTCGGCGTGTCGGCAGCGGCTCCGGTCGCGGTTGCGGCGGCTCCTGCGGCAGGCGCGGGCGCGGCGGCAGCTGAAGAAAAAACCGAATTCAATGTAGTGCTTGCAAGTTCCGGAGCAAATAAAATCAATGTAATTAAAGTAGTAAGAGAGATTACCGGTCTTGGCTTGAAAGAAGCTAAAGACTTGGTTGACGGCGCACCTAAAACTGTAAAGGAAAATGTTGCTAAGGCTGAAGCGGAAGAAATGAAGAAAAAGCTTGCTGAAGCGGGTGCAACAGTTGAGCTTAAGTAAACCTGAAAATATACAGGAAACCATATATCCCCGGTTTGATTGTTCACTTCCGGGGATGATGCGCTTAGCGCGTCAGTTTATATAGCAGTTGACAAATAATATTTATTATGTATAATAAATATTTATTTGTCATTTGTATACAATAATTTATAACAGGTTTAAATACAATGAATAAAGTAAACTTTGGACAGATCAGCGCGCCTATAGATCCGCCGCTTCTTTTAAAGATGCAGAAGGATTCATTCGCGGAGTTTTTGCAGAAAGACATTGCTCCTGAAAAGAGAAAATTTCAGGGGCTTGAAGGTGCTTTTAAAGACATATTCCCTTTAACCAACTCCGACGGGAGTTTGGTTCTCGAATATGTTTCTTATTCTTTTGGCGAACCAAAATACTCGGTTGAAGAATCCATTGCCAGAGACGCCACTTATGCTTTGCCGTTAAAAGTCAAATTAAGACTTATGCACAAAAAAGAAGACGGGAAAGAAAAAGAGCTTTCCGAGCAGGAAGTCTATTTCGGCGATGTTCCTTTAATGACAAATACGGCTACATTTATCATAAACGGCGCAGAGCGCGTTGTCGTCAGCCAGATTCACCGTTCTCCCGGGGTTATATTTGAAGAAGATGAAGACAAAAGGGTTACGGTTTTGGGCAAGCCTTTATATTTCGCCAGAATGATCCCTTACAGAGGGGCGTGGGTAGAGTTTGAATTTGACCAAAACGGTATATTATTCGTAAGGATAGACCGCAAAAGAAAAATATTCGCGACGACTTTTTTAAGAGCTTTGGGTTTTGAAACCGATGAAGAAATACTCAGTCTTTTCAGGGAATCCAAAGAAGTGCAGCTTGACGCTCCTTCTTCAAGCCTTGCCAACGAATATCTTTCCGACGACATTTACGATAAGGCCACCGGCGAAATTATTGCGGACGCGGGAAAAGAGCTTAAAGAAGAGCTTGTTAAAAAACTTCAGGCGAAAGGTTTTGCTTGCGCAAATGTTTTTAAAGATTCCACCATCCTTTTAACTTTAAAAAAAGATACGATAAAAAGCCAAAAAGAAGCCGTTAACCACATATACAGAGTTCTCAAAACCCAGGAATTCATAATGCAGGAAAGAGCGCAGGGTTTTCTTGAGGAACTCCTTTTCAAATCGGTAAGAAGATACGATCTGACTACGGTCGGAAGATATAAAATTTTAAAGAAACTAGCTCCCATTTTTGAATATTACGCAAAAAATTTCAAACTTAATATTCCGGCGGAAAACAAAAGAACGCTTACAAGGGAAGACGTCGTCGCGACTTTAAAATATCTTTTAATGCTTTACAACGGCGAGACGGAATTTTTAGAAGGAAAGCAGACTATAAAAATAGGGCTTGACGACATCGATCATCTGGGTAACAGGCGCGTAAGGTCGGTCGGAGAACTTTTGGAAAACCAGATAAGAATCGGGCTTGTCCAGATGGCAAGGCTTGTGAAAGAGCATATGAATAATCAGGACAAGGCCAATGTCACGCCGAGATCGCTTACCAATATTACCCAGTTTGTCGCGCAGATAAGAAAATTTTTCGGCACTTCGCAGCTTTCCCAGTTTATGGATCAGATCAATCCTCTTGCCGAGCTGACGCATAAAAGAAGGCTTTCGGCCTTGGGGCCGGGAGGCTTGAACAGAAAGAGAGCGGGGTTTGAGGTCAGAGACGTTCATCATACGCATTACGGACGCGTTTGCCCTATCGAAACTCCCGAAGGTCCGAATATAGGTTTGATAACTTCCCTGTCTACCTTTGCAAGGGTTAATCCTTACGGTTTAATTGAAACTCCTTATAAGAAAGTTGAAAACGGCATTGCAACGGATAAAATTGAATATCTTACGGCCGACAAGGAAGACGAGTTTTTTGTCGCGCAGGCAAATACGCCCGTGGACAATAAAGGAAAAATTCTTTCCGATTCGGTGCAGGGACGCAAATGGGACGATTTTTTATTCCAGCCTCCAGCGAAAGTCGATTACATGGACATCTCTCCAATGCAGGTGATATCGGTTTCCGCGGCATTGATACCGTTCTTGGAGCATGATGACGCTAACAGAGCTTTGATGGGCTGTAATATGCAGCGTCAGGGCGTTCCTTTGCTGGTGACCGAAATTCCTTTGGTTTCTACGGGGATAGAAGAAAAGGTCGCAAGGGATTCCGGCGTTGTGGTTGTCGCAAAATCGGATGGCGAAGTCGTTTCCGTTTCATCGGATGAGATATTGGTTTATTCGAAAAACGGCGGCGGAATCGAAGTGTATAATTTAAGAAAATATGCGCGTTCAAACCAGGATACATGCATTAACCAGAAGCCTTTGGTTAATCTCGGAGATACGGTAAAAAAAGGCCAGATAATAGCAGACGGTCCTGCGACAAAGAACGGGCAGCTGGCGTTGGGACAAAATCTCCTTCTGGCATTTATGCCTTGGGACGGATATAATTTTGAAGACGCGATGCTTTTGTCGGAAAAACTTATTCAGGACGATAAATTCACATCCGTTCATATAAGAGAATTCCAGACCGAAGCAAGAGAGACTAAAGGGCGTCCTGAAGAAATAACGAAGGATATCCCGAATGTCGGTTCGGAAGATCTTCTGAATCTTGACGAAGACGGAGTCATTAAAGTCGGATCGATGGTTCAAAGAGGCGACATTTTGGTGGGAAAAACCGCTCCCAAAGGCGAGCAGCAGACTACTCCGGAAGAAAGGCTTCTCAGGGTTTTATTCGGGAAAAAAGCCGAGGACGTCCAAGACGCTTCTTTAAGAGTTCCGCCCGGAATATCCGGGAAAGTTATTGCTGTAAGAACTTTTGTAAGGCTTGAAAAACTTACGGAGAAAGAAAAGAAGAAAAAGCAGGAAGAGATGCGCGACGTTTATGATACCGCTAAAAACAAACTCCGCAAAGACAAAAAGGAGCTTATTGCAAAAGCAAACAAGTCCGAAGCCGCAAAGATAGAGGCCGTCTACAAGAAAAAAGAAGAAATGCTTAAAGAGCATTATGAGAATGAAAAGGAAAGATTTAAAAAGGGAGACGAACTTCCCGTTTCGGTAAATAAAATAGTAAAAGTATATATAGCCTCAAAGACAAAAGTGCAGGTCGGAGACAAACTTGCCGGAAGGCATGGCAATAAGGGCATAGTGGCAAGAATTCTTCCGGTTGAAGATATGCCCAGGCTTCCTGACGGAACGCCTGTGGATCTTGTGCTTTCGCCTCTCGCAATTCCTTCGCGTATGAATGTGGGGCAGCTGCTTGAAGTTATGCTGGGATGGGCCGGCAAGACGCTTGACACTCAGATGATCACTCCGGTTTTTGACGGCGCAAGCGAAGAAGAGATTAAAGAATACGTGGAAAAAGCGAAAGAACAGATATTGAACAATAAAAAGAAAGAGCTGTCTGCAAGAGGTTTAAAAGGCAAAGAGCTTGAAGAGGCTCTTTCGAAGTATGCTAAAGAGGCGCTTCCCACAAATGACTGCAAAATTACTCTTTATGACGGAAGAACGGGCGAGCCTTTTATGGAAAAAGTGACCGTAGGAGTAATGTACGTATTAAAACTTAATCATTTGGTTGAAGATAAAATGCACGCAAGATCCACCGGCCCTTATTCTCTTATCACCCGCCAGCCTTTGGGAGGAAAAGCCCAATTTGGCGGACAGAGATTCGGAGAAATGGAAGTTTGGGCTGTGGAAGGATACGGCGCGGCGCATATTTTACAGGAGTTTTTAACTGTTAAATCCGACGATGTCGATGGCAGGGTTAAGATGTATGACTCCATTATAAGGGGCGAGTCGATATCGGAGCCCGGCGTGCCGGAATCGTTTAAGGTTCTGGTAAGCGAACTGAAAGCGCTCGGTCTGAACGTGGAGCTTTTGGACGAGGCCGCCTCTAAGGAAAAACAAGAAAAAACTAAGGGTGCAATTAAGAAATGACTAAAATAAATTTTCAAAACCAAAAGAAAAAAGCTGGAAATCTTAACTATTCGAATTTTGATGCGGTTAAGGTTACCGTCGCTAGTCCGGATCAGATAAAAGCATGGTCTTTCGGAGAGGTTAAAAAGCCCGAAACCATTAACTACAGAACTTTTAAACCCGAGAGAGACGGATTGTTTTGCGACAGAATTTTCGGGCCTACGAAAGACTGGGAATGCCATTGCGGAAAATACAAATACATAAAGCATAAAGGCACGGTTTGCGACAGATGCGGAGTTGAAGTCACGGAATCGAAAGTAAGAAGAGAACGCTTCGGCCATATCGATTTGGCCGTGCCGGTGGCCCATTTGTGGTTTTTGAGAAAGCCTCCGTCAAGAATCGGCATTCTTTTGAACATGAAGATTTCCGATCTGGAAAAAGTCATTTATTATACCAAATATGTGGTAACCGACAATCTTAAAGACCGTGCTGAAGTGTGTTCTTTCGTTGAAAAGGGAATGCTGTTAAAGGAAGAAGAATTCGATCTTTTTAAATACGGCATCAGCAGCCCGGTTGTAAAAGAAGAGTTTAAAAATATTTTTGACGGTATAGTTTCAGAAGAAGTGGTGCTGGAAGAAGGGCAGAATAAAGCTTTGAAGCAGCTCAAATCTCTGGTAAAGCATCAGTCGGATCATTTCGGAATGTCGGCGGATGAAGCTGCTAAAAAAATAGCGGCTAATATAGAAAAAGGCGACACTTATTATAAATGCTATTTCAAATCCCATTGCGTATATTTTTACGGCGATCTTGACTCTTCGCAGCGCGGCGAGATAAAAAAGATTTTGTCGGATAATTTTGAGAAAGGCGAAACCGTTTCGATTTCCGAACCCGATAAAAAAATAAGAATAGAATTTTTTGACATAGAAAAAGACACAAAGTTCAATGAGCTTAGAAAAAATCCCGAAATGCTCAAAAAATACGAGGGGCATCTCAGAATCGAAATTTCAAGAAACGACATTCCGTTTATGAGAAACTTTGCCAAACCCGAGAATTTTGTTTTGCTTGAAGAAAGCGATATTAAAAATATTCACAACGGTTTTGGCGACAATCTTAAAGTAGATATAGGCGCGGCGGCAGTAAGAAAGCTGCTTGAAGAGATTAATCTGGAAGAAGAGGCTAAAAACATTCACGCCGAAATAAAAAAGACAAAATCCGACGCGGAAAGAGCAAGACTGATCAGGAAGCTCAGAGTCGTGGAAGGTTTTTTAAATTCCGAAACCAGGCCCGAATGGATGATCCTTACCACTCTTCCGGTTATTCCGCCCGATTTGAGGCCTCTTGTGGCTTTGGACGGAGGAAGATTCGCGACTTCCGATCTTAACGATTTGTACAGAAGAATTATCAACAGGAATAACAGGCTTCGCCATATAGAGCAGTTAAAAGCTCCGGCTGTTATGATAAATAATGAAAAGAGGCTTTTGCAGGAAGCCGTTGACGCTCTTATAGACAATGACTCCAGAACCAGACCGGTTACAGGAGCCGGAAACCGTCCGCTGAAATCTCTTTCGGACACACTGAAAGGCAAACAGGGGCGTTTCAGACAGAATCTTCTTGGAAAAAGAGTGGATTATTCGGGAAGAAGCGTTATCGTGGTGGGGCCTAACCTGAAACTCCACCAGTGCGGTCTTCCCAAAGAAATGGCTTTGGAGCTCTTCAAGCCTTTTATTATAAAAGAATTGATTAAACAGGAAAATGCAACGCTTAAATCGGCGAGAAGAATGCTTGAAAGAGGCGACGCCAAAGTATGGAACATACTGGAAAAAGTTACAAAGAACCATCCTGTTCTTCTCAACAGGGCACCTACGCTTCACAGACTCGGCATTCAGGCTTTTGAACCTGTTTTGGTGGAAGGAAAATCGATACAGCTGCATCCTTTAACCTGCGCCGCTTTCAATGCGGACTTTGACGGAGACCAGATGGCCGTTCATCTTCCTATATCGGTGGAAGCGCAGCTTGAAGCGAAAGTTCTTATGATGGCTACAAGAAATATCCTTTCTCCTGCGTCGGGCAAACCTATTGCGGTGCCTTCCCAGGATATGGTTCTTGGAAGCTGTTTTTTAACTAAAGAAAAGCCCGGAGTTCAGGGAGAGGGTAAAATATTTTCCTCGGTCGACGAAGTTATAAGCGCATACCAGACGAAAAAAGTTGATATACACGCCAAAATCAAAGTCGTCGGGCTGACCAATATAAGAGATGAAAAACTTAAAGACGCGGAACAACCCGACTCGGCAAAATGGAAAAACTATAAAGATGAAGACGGAAAAGAAGTGATGAATTATACTACCGTCGGCAGGGTGATTTTTAATGAAAATCTTCCCAAAAACGAAGACGGTTCTTATGCTTTGGGATACCAGAACAAAAGCATGACGAAAAAAGAGCTCGGTGCGCTTGTTGACAGATGTTATAAAGAGCTCGGGCAATACAGAACGGTCGTTCTTTTGGATGAAATAAAGAAAATGGGTTACAAATACGCGACTCTGGCTGGAGTATCGATTTCCATAGACGAAATGAAAATTCCTCCGAAAAAAGAAAAGATGGTCAAAGGAGCTAAAGCCAGCATTAAAGAAATAGAAAAACAGGCTAAGCTCGGACTTATAACGGAATCCGAACGTTATAATAAAATCATTGACATCTGGACAAGAGTGACGGATGAAGTTGCGGATATAATGTTTGACGAAATGAGAAAAGAAGAGAGCGAGCCTCTTCAAAAAGGACAAAACAGGTTTAATTCAATATTTATGATGGCGGATTCCGGAGCGAGAGGTTCAAGACAGCAGGTAAGACAGCTGGCCGGAATGCGCGGACTTATGGCAAAGCCCCAGAAAAAACTTACGGGCGGAGTCGGCGAAATCATAGAAACGCCCATTATTTCAAATTTCAGGGAAGGACTGACGGTTCTTGAATACTTTATTTCCACCCACGGAGGCCGTAAAGGTTTGGCGGACACCGCTCTCAAGACGGCGGACGCCGGATATCTTACGAGAAGGCTTGTAGACGTGGCTCATGATGTCGTTGTCAGAGAGGCGGACTGCAAGACCGTAAACGGGGTATTTATCGGCACTCTCCAGAGCGGAGACGAAGTCGTTGAAAAAATAGACGAGCGCGTAGTCGGAAGGATTGCTCTCGACAATGTCGTGGATATCGTTCATGACGAACTTATCGTTAAAAGAGGCGAGCTCATTACTCCGGAAAAAGCGCAAAAGCTTGTTGAGGCCGGCATTGACAAAATAGGCATCAGAAGCGTTTTGACCTGCGAGTCGGAACGCGGCGTTTGCGCGAAATGCTACGGAGTAAACCCCGCGACCGGAAAAATGGTTGAAGTAGGCGAAGCCGTAGGCATTATCGCGGCGCAGTCGATCGGCGAACCGGGCACCCAGCTTACGCTCCGCACGTTCCACATAGGAGGAGCCGCAAGCCGTGTTGTCCAGCGCTCCGAAATATATGCGGAAAATAACGGAACCGCGGATTATTATAATTTGAAAACGATAAAAAACAGAGACGGCGAAACTATAGTTTTGAGCAGAAACACCGAACTTGCGTATACGGAATTTCCCGTGCACCGCAGACAGGTTTACCAAATTCCTTACGGAGCCGTCATCAAAATTCAGGACGGGCAGAAAGTCGAGATAAAAACGGATCCTTCCACCGGAATGAAAAAACATGTTCTTATAGCGAAATGGGATCCCCACTCTAAACCGATCATTTCCGAGTTTGACGGCACCGTTCAGTTTATAGACGTGAAAGACGGCGTCACTTTGCAAAAAGAAAAATCGAAAATTACCGGGCAGATCGAAAGAGTCATCATAGAGCATCCTTCGGACAGAAAAAGTCCGAGAATAGTTATAAAAAAAGACGGCAAAACCGTTGCGGAATATCCGCTTCCGGCCGAAACCACTCTTGTCGCCCATGACGGCGATAAGATAAAAGTCGGCGATATTCTCGCTAAAATACCTCAGGAAGTTTCAAAGTCAAGGGATATTACCGGAGGTTTGCCGAGAGTCGCCGAATTATTTGAAGGCCGCAAGCCCAGAAACTCCGCCGTAGTTTCGGAGATTGACGGGACAGTTCATCTGGGCGGGCCCACCGCAAAAGGCAGCGTGAAAGTCGAAGTTGAAAATCCCGAGACTAAAATGAAAAAGGATTATCTTGTCCCGGCCGGAAGGCATCTTGTCGTTTATGAAGGAGACAGGGTGAGAGAAGGCGAGGCTCTTTCGGACGGAGCCGTAAATCCTCACGATATTCTTAAAGTCAAAGGCCCGAAAGAAGTGCAGGAATATCTCGTCAATGAGATTCAGCAGGTTTACAGGCTGCAAGGCGTTACGATAAACGATAAACATATCGAAATCATCGTAAGACAGATGTTGTCCAATGTAAGAATAACGGATTCCGGGGACAGCAGATTCCTTAACGGTGAAATCGTTTCAAGATATAAATATGAGATGGATAGAAGGGAAGTGAAGTCGAAAGGCGGAAAAGCGCC
Organism: uncultured Endomicrobiia bacterium; assembly: GCA_938040055.1. Classification (GTDB taxonomy): domain Bacteria; phylum Elusimicrobiota; class Endomicrobiia; order Endomicrobiales; family Endomicrobiaceae; genus Endomicrobium_B. The sequence continues at coordinate 3,437 of CALHWY010000014.1, read as the reverse complement.
GGTTGCGCAGCCTATTCTTTTAGGCATAACAAAAGCGTCATTGTCTTCAGACTCATTTATTTCTGCTGCGTCCTTTCAGGAAACCACCAGAATTCTGACCGAAGCTGCCGTATCCGGCCAGATTGACAGTCTGAGAGGATTGAAAGAAAATGTGTCTATAGGGCATTTGATACCCGCGGGAACCGGCCTTAAGCCGATAGTTACGGGTAAAGATAAATAAATTTATTAGAGGAACAAAAACAATGCCAACGATTAACCAGTTGATTGCACACGGAAGAAAAGACGTTATCAGAAAAACGAAATCTCCTGCATTAAAAAACTGCCCCCAGAGAAGAGGTGTATGCACGAGAGTTTATACTACGACGCCCAAAAAGCCTAACTCCGCTTTGAGAAAAGTCGCCAGAGTAAGGCTTACTTCGCAATATGAAGTTTCTTCGTATATTCCGGGAGTCGGACATAATCTCCAGGAACATTCGCTTGTTCTTATCCGCGGCGGCCGTGTGAAGGATTTGCCGGGCGTGCGTTATCATATAGTCAGGGGCACTCTTGACGCGACCGGAGTTGACGGGCGCAAACAGTCGAGAAGCAAATACGGCGCAAAAAAAGCTAAAGCAGCAGCCGCAAAATAAACAATAGGAAAAAGAGGTAGAAAATGCCACGCAAAGCGTTAAAACCAAGAGAAAAAAGAGGCTTGCCTAACGGAGATTCGAAATACGGCTCCGTTCTGATAGCAAGATTTATCAACAAACTTAACTTTGAAGGAAAAAAAAGCATAGCGGAATCAATAATATACGATTCTTTTGATATAATACAGGAAAAAACGGGCGAAGATCCGGTCGCCGTGTTCAACAGGGCAATCGAAAATATCCGTCCTCTCCTTGAAGTAAGGCCGCGCAGAGTAGGAGGGGCGACGTATCAGGTTCCCATGGAAGTTCCCGCTGTCAGATCTACAACTCTTGCGTTTAACTGGCTGATAGAAATTTCAAGAAGCAAGACAGGAAAGCCTATGTGCGAAAAGCTTGCCCAGGAAATCATTGACGGCAGCAAAAAAGAAGGAGCCGCGATGAAAAAAAGAGAGGATACGCACAGAATGGCGGAAGCCAATAAAGCTTTTGCCCATTACAGATGGTAAAATGTTTTTTGGGCGTCGGCAATAGAAAAGGAAGCTTGTTTTTAATCTAAATTCTTTCTGGAATTGCCGGGAAAGATTAAGAAGCGAATATAGAAATTCGGAATAAAAAAATAATTTAAAAGGTTTAAACAATGGCTAGAGAATTTCCGTTACATAAGATCAGAAATTTTGGAATTGCAGCGCATATAGACGCTGGAAAAACAACGACCACAGAAAGAATTCTTTACTACACAGGAAGAACGCACAAAATAGGAGAAGTCCACGAAGGCGCGGCGACTATGGATTGGATGGAACAGGAAAGAGAAAGAGGCATAACCATTCAGTCCGCCGCCACATACTGCAGATGGCAGGATATGCAGTTTAATATTATCGACACTCCCGGACACGTTGACTTTACGTCCGAAGTTGAAAGATCCATGAGGGTTTTGGACGGCGCTGTAGTGGTTTTTGACTCGGGCAACGGGGTTGAGCCGCAGTCTGAAACTGTCTGGAGACAGGCTGACAAATATGATGTTCCTAGAATAGTCTTCTCAAATAAAATGGATAAGATCGGGGCCGACTACTTTATGGTTGTTGACGATATCAGGGAAAAATTAGGGGCAACTCCTCTTCCTTTGCAAATTCCGATAGGGGCGGAAGCTTCATTTCAGGGAGTTGTTGATATCGTCCAGATGAAAGCGTATATATGGCATGGAGAAGAACTGGGCGCAAAATTCGATTTGGTTGAAATTCCCGAAGAATATAAAGCCAAAGCCGAAGAAATGAGATCCCGCATGATTGAACTTATCGCGGATTACAGCGATGAGGTTATGAATAATTTCATGGAAGGCAAAGAGTCGACCGTAGAGCAGATAAAAAAAGCCATAAGAAATGCCACTTTGCAGATAAAGCTGATTCCCGTATTTTGCGGAACATCTTTCAAAAATAAAGGCGTACAGCCTATGCTGGACGCAGTTTGCGACTATCTTCCTTCTCCTCTTGACAGAAAAGCTTTTGACGGGGTGGATCCCAATACCGGCGAGCCGGCCGAAAGACCGGTGGACGACAATGCCCCTTTCAGCGCTTTGGCTTTTAAGATACAGGCGGATCCGTATATCGGAAAACTTACGTATTTCAGAGTCTATTCGGGAACTCTTGAAAGCGGTTCCTATGTATATAATTCTGTAAAAAACGGCAAAGAAAGAATTTCACGCATAGTGCGCATGCATTCCAATAACAGAGAAGAGGTTAAAGAAGTCAGGGCGGGCGATATAGCCGCCGCGGTGGGACTCAAAAACACCGGCACGGGCGACACTCTCTGCGATGAAACAAAACCTATTATTCTCGAATCCATGGATTTTCCCGAGCCTGTTATTGACGTCGCCGTTGAGCCTAAATCGAAAGCCGACGAAGAAAAGCTCGGAGTGGCTTTAAGCAGGCTTGCCGAAGAAGATCCTACTTTCAGGGTCAGAACAAATGAAGAAACGAACCAGACTATTATCGCCGGCATGGGCGAACTTCATCTTGAAATTATCGTAGACAGAATGAAAAGAGAGTTCAATGTTCAGGCGAATGTGGGAAGGCCTCAGGTCGCTTACAGGGAAACTATAAAGAAAAAACAGGAAGCCGAATCAAAATATGTCAGACAAACCGGGGGCCGCGGACAGTACGGACATGTTATTCTTACCGTTGAACCCCAGGAACCCGGCAAGGGATACGAATTCGTAAATAAAATCGTCGGAGGAGTTATCCCGAGAGAATATATACCCGCCGTTGATAAAGGGATTAAAGAAGCTATGACTTCGGGCACTCTGGCGGGCTATCCCGTAGTCGATGTAAAAGTAGAACTTATTGACGGTTCGTTTCATGAAGTCGACTCTTCTGAAATGGCGTTTAAGATAGCCGGTTCCATGGCTTTTAAAGAAGCGTGCAAAAAAGCTAATCCCGTAATCCTTGAACCTATAATGAAGACGGAAGTAGTCGTTCCCGAGGAATATATGGGAGACGTTATCGGAGACCTGAATTCAAGGCGCGGAAAAATTTCAAGCATGGATTCCAAAAATAAAGTACAGCATATCAGGGTTAATGTTCCTCTTGCAGAAATGTTCGGTTACTCAACATCCCTGCGCTCGTTAACGCAGGGCAGGGGAAACTACAGCATGGAACCTTCACATTATGAAGAAGTTCCGAAACAGATAGCTGACAAAATACTGGAAAAAACTGCGCCGAAGGCTTGAGGGATTAAAATAAAAGGATAAAAACCGGAGGAATAAAATGGCAAAAGAAAAGTTTGACAGGAGCAAGCCGCACGTAAACATAGGGACGA